>JAJECH010000025.1 GCA_022822135.1 Pseudomonadales bacterium | reverse complement strand
TAAGTAGAGACGCGTCTTCGCGCATGACGAATCGTCGGGGCGAAGATTGACTCGTTGACGCTAAACGCTTTCTAAATCAATAAGTTGGCTGGAATCTTAGCAAACTGTTAGCAAAATACACAGTTAAATATATAAGAGCCTTTGGCAATTAGACACACTGTGAGATGTAAGCTATCGATCGAGTTTGGACGCATTTTCACCATCACCGAACTTACGTTTATTAAAGAATGTGACTAAGCCATAAAGGCTCAATCCTATGACGATCATACCGGCAGCAAAGACGCCTTCAATGGCACGTTCCACAAACGTATATGCGATCGCCCAACCTGTGACTAGCAGGAACGCGAGCGGCGGGAATGGGTAGAAAGGCATGCGATACGCCGTAGGTTTGCCGCGTTGTATGCGCATCCACATTGACGCGGTCACGGTACTGAACGCGCTAACACCAAGTAAAAGCCCTGCGAAAACAAGTATGGAATCAAATGTCCCTGTCAAGATAAAGATGATCGCAAGCGTTGATTGAATGGTTATCGCGATGGCAGGAACCTCATGTCGGTTGGTTCGCGCTAACCATTCAAGTGCCGGGTAGTCGTTCCCGATTCGAGATAACACCCTTGGACCGGCGAGAATCATTGCACTGAGTGTTGACACGAGGATGATGGCAAGCATGAGTGACATGAGTTGCGCACCGATGTCCCCGAACGCGAATTTAGCCGCGACAAACCCGACCTCTTCTTTTCCTTTCATCGCGTCCGCTGGTGCGAGCGTGAGGAAGGTGCCATTTAAGAGCAGATACAACACCAGCACTGTGCCGGTACCAGCCATAAGCGCACGATTGATGGCGCGGGTGGGTTGATTGAACTCTTCGATCACATAGGTGGTCGCATTCCATCCGGCGTACGCGTAATTGACGTATATAAGCGACACCGCGAATCCGCCGCTTGCAACAATGCCGAAATCGCTCCATTGGGGTAGAAATGAGACTTGCTGCGGTTCTGCGACGAATACGGCGGCAGCACCACAGAACAGTAAGATGAGCGCGATTTTTGCGAAAGTAAACGAAGTTTGAAAGCCACCACTCGATTGGTGGCTATAAGCGTGAAGCAGCGTAACAACGAGTATTAAGCCGATACCCGCTAACGTTGAATCGATCCAGCTCATACTGGCTTCCAAGTATGCGCCAAACGTCATTGCGACCAGAGCGGCTGGAGCCGAGAATCCGATGGTGAATGAAATCCATCCAGCGATGAATCCGACAGAGGGGTGAAATGCTTCGCCGAGGAATGTGTATTCCCCACCTGAGCGCGGGATCGCGGCAGCTAATTCGCAATAGCATACCGCGCCACAGAATGCACATATTCCACCTAGTACCCACAGAAACATGAGGGCAAATCCTGATTCGAATTCGGCGAGCTGGAACCCTAAACTTGTAAATACACCTGTTCCAACCATGCTGCCAACAACGATGGCGAAGGCGGTTGCGGTTCCAAAGCGTTGCTTCATTTTTGAGTAGGTTATCAATCCGTTGGGATACTTGTGTCTGAGCTAGTGGTGGGGTGATCTCCACAAGGCTCTTATACTTGCATTTGCGGTTTTCCCCGCCAAGGCATGACAAAGGGACTTGAACTTGCCTTACCTGCGTAAAGAAGGCGTGTTATGCGCTGACGATATCCCCTTAAGCGCTATCGCGACACAGGTAGGAACCCCTTGCTACGTATACACCTGGTCCGACGTCACAGCTCGATATCGAGAACTTGAGCGTGCACTTGGATCGATCAATGCTCGAATCCGCTATGCAGTGAAGGCAAATTCGAATCTCGAGGTGTTGAGACGCATGGTCGAACTTGGTGCTGGGTTCGATATCGTATCTGGAGGAGAGCTAGAGCGTGTTATTCGAGCAGGGGCTAATCCTTCTGATGTCGTATTTTCGGGGGTCGGCAAAACACGTCAGGAAGTGAGTTTTGCATTGAAGACGGGTATTGGTTGTTTCAATGTTGAAAGCGTCGCGGAAGCTCATCGCATCGAAGAGATTGCCGAACGATTAGGGCTAACGGCACCCGTCGCCGTACGTGTAAATCCTGATATCGATGTTGATACGCACCCATACATCGCTACAGGTATGCGTGAGAATAAATTCGGCATGCCGGAAGACGATGCATTCGCACTAGCGGTCGCGATTGGTCGTGACATGTCGCATTTGCACTTCAAAGGTCTCGCCTACCACATCGGATCACAGCTGACCGAACTTGAACCCTACGCTGACTCGCTCGACGCCGTACTTGAACTTCGATCTCGACTTCTCGAAGCGGAGGTAGGTTGCTCAGTGATCGATATAGGCGGTGGCTTCGGGATAAGGTACCGCGAAGAGGAACCGTTTTCTTTTGCCGAATTAGGAGAGTTGCTCGCACAGCGCCCCCTTCAGGAGATTGAATTGGACGTTGAACCGGGGCGTTCCTTGATTGGATCTTCGGGCGTTCTATTGACACGCGTGGAGTATCTAAAGCCAGCAGCCAAACCGGGTTATCCCGATTTTTGCATCGTCGATGCAGCGATGAACGATTTGATTAGACCTGCGTTATATGAAGCGTTTCATGACGTTGAGAAAGTCACGGAGACTGAAGGCGAAGAACGCGAATGGAATATTGTCGGACCCATATGTGAAACCGGGGATTTTCTTGCAAAAGTTCGGTCGTTGGCGCTCCAAGAAGGTGACCTGTTGGCAATCCGCGATGTCGGAGCGTATGGTTTCGTGATGAGTTCGAATTACAACTCGCGTTTGAGACCTGCAGAGGTCATCGTGGAAGGCGATGTTTGGGAAGTATCCCGTCGTCGTGAATCAATGGCTGACTTACTAAATCTCGAGTTAGGTTGAGTTTTCTCACGTGAAGTTCACGAAGATGCACGCGTTGGGGAATGATTTCCTGGTTATCGATGGGATATCACAAGAAATCGAGCTAGAAAGCGAATGGGTTCGTTTCGCTGGGGATCGCCATAGAGGGATCGGGTTCGACCAGCTACTACATATCAAAACCAGCAATGATGACAGTGCAGACTTCGAATTGGCGATTTACAACAGCGACGGTAATTCGGCTAAACAGTGCGGAAACGGCACACTGTGCGTAGCACGATATGTTAGGGAACAGAAACTAAGTTCAGATTCGACGATTGCATTCAAGACACTTGGGGGTCTGGTTAAAGCAACGGTTCAGAGCGCTGACGCCGATGGCGGTACGAAGGTGAGAGCGGAACTCGGGATACCAACAACCGAACCGTCCGTTGTGCCATTTGTTGCTGAGTCTCCTCAACTCGAATATGAAATTCACCTAGGAATTGATTCAACGCCAACGATTCGAATCATTCCTGTAGGAATGGGAAACCCCCACGCTGTCGTATTCATCTCAGAGGCTTGTGAGGTCGACTTCCAAGCTGTCTCGGATGCGATTCAGACTCATGAACGATTCCCAGATTCCGTAAACGTGGAATTCGTACACATACTTGATCGTGGGCTTGTTCGCCTCCGTGTATTTGAACGCGGGGTTGGTGAGACAATGGCATGTGGGACAGGTGCCTGTGCAGCAGTGGCCGCAGCGAGACTTGCCGGACAAGTTGATAGTGGGGTTTCAGTTCATCAGGTAGGTGGTACTGTGTCAGTCGACTGGCCCGAAGTAGATCAACCAATCTCATTGACAGCCTCAACCACACGGGTATTTGACGGAGAGATACAGTTTGACTAAACGAGAACGCAACGTTGTTTCGCTAACGGACGTGCGGTTACCAGAGCTGCGCGCAGAAATCGCCGATCTGCGAGAGCGCTTGCAGAATGTAACGGAGATATTCAACGAAAACGAGCAGAGCTTCAAAATCATCGCAGATATCTCATTGGCGCTTCAAGAGTGTGAAACGGTTGATGATCTCGACCGGGCGGTAGGTGGCGCGATGATCGAGAGATCTGCTGATCACGCACGTTTCTATGTTGTACAACCCGAACACACGTTAATCGGTTTAAAGCACATTTGCGATCTTAGTACGCTGGAGGTGTCTTTAAGTGAGACACTAGCAGGGTTGTCATCTACCAAGTGTGAAGCGTGCCGTGCAGAGACTTACCGAGATATCCTCAATGTCGAAGTAGGCGACCCAGCCTCCATCGCACAAATTCCTGTGTCTCATCGTTCCCTAAGGGGCGTTCTGGTGATTGGCGCAGTAGACCCGGATTTCTTCTCTAATGACGTGGGAACGCTTTACCTGGACTTTCTCGGTGCGACATTGGCGTGTTCGGCACATCGAATCTTGACCGCGTCGAACACCAATTCGCTAAATCCGAGTTCGCTCAAAACTGCATCATGAAGAGCGTTATATTGCCAAAAGTCGGCGATGAATTCCTGACGTACTTAAGAATTGAAAAGGGATATTCGGTCGCCACGCTCTCGGCTTACGAGCGGGATTTGAGACTTTTTTGTGCCGAGCAAGACGACATACTTTCTGCTACTCCTAATAGTGTCAAGAGATTTATCGCCCGACTAAATCAGAAAGGACTGGCAGCGAGTTCTATCAGTCGTGTTTTATCGTGTTTGCGTTCGTTCTATCGCTACGCTATACGTGAAGGATGGTGTACGGTAAATCCAGCAGCAGTAATTCGTAATCCAAAAGGTAAGTCGCGTTTACCGAAAACGCTGGATGTCGATCAAGTCAACTACTTGTTGGATGTAGAACCGAAGACCCCGCTGGAGAAACGGGATCGTGCAATGTTTGAAGTTATGTATTCAAGTGGGACTAGATTGCAGGAATTGGTGGGAATCGACATTAAGGATGTTGATTTGAACGAAGGGTTAGTACACGTTATCGGAAAGGGAAACAAGGCGCGTTTTGCACCAATTGGAAGGGCTGCGAATAAGGCGATCCATGACTGGCTCGCTACACGTGGTCCGTTTGAAATGAGCGATCCACTCTTTACAACCTTGAAAGGAAAACGTTTGTCACCGCGCTCGGTGCAGACGAGGTTAAAGCGTTATGGTGTCAAGGAGCTTGGATCAAGCAGTCTACATCCCCACATGCTGCGTCACAGCTTCGCTACACATCTCTTGGAAAGTAGTGGCGATTTGCGTGCTGTTCAAGAATTGTTAGGTCATGAGAACATAAGTACGACGCAGGTCTACACGCACCTCGATTCGGGTTATCTAGCAAAAGTCTACGAGCGAGCTCACCCACGGGCAAAGCGCCAACCGTGAATATCGAGCTTATTACGTTCGATCTTGACAACACGCTATGGGAGTCCCACGAGGTCCTTCTTCGTGCGACCGAAAAAACAAACGCATGGATAGAGGAGCACGTTCCAGAGCACTCATCGCTGAACACCGAGCGCCTTAGAGAACTAAGCGATACGGTTAGACGTGAGAGTCCGCAAATCGCCCACGATGTGAGCGCTTTTCGAATTGCTTTTATGGCGCGTTGTTTTAAAGAGGTTGGTCGAACGGTTTTGGAAGCTCAACGTCTTGCGCGTGAAGCGTTCGCAGTTTTTATTCATTGGCGTTGTCAAGTTGCGCCGTATCCGGAAGCCGAGCGCCTTTTAGCAGAACTAAGTGACTCTTATCAGCTCGCGTCGATAACAAACGGCAATTCGGACGTATCGCAAACTTCCATAAGTCAGTTCTTTACGTTTAACGTTAGCGCTGAAAATGCGGGAGCTGCAAAGCCCTCAATCAAGATTTTTCACGTCGCGCTTGAGCTAGGTGGCATATCTGAACCTTCGCGTGCGATACACGTGGGTGATAGTTTGCGGGACGACGTTCAAGGCGCAACAAACGCAGGGATGAAGACTGTTTGGTTGAATCACGAGCGCGAACTGATTGAGAACGACGCGACGGCCGTCGTGCACCGATTGGTCGATGTTCGCGAAGCGATTCAAAGGATCGATACACCGCATTGATGGGAGCGGATCGAGCGCGAACACGAGTCGACTACGAAATAACGTGCTCCTCAAGGTAATCTCGAACTTTGTTTTGGTCAGCCGGTAGCCTTATTTTTCGAGCATTACGCTCCTGGAGTTCATCAAGACGAGGATGACTTGCTACTGTCCGACCGATCGCCTGATCGACTGCATTGGGGAACTTGGCTGGATGCGCGGTAGCTAGGCAAACTACCGGTCCTTCCAAATGCGCTTGTGTCGCGGCGGCAACACCCACTGCCGTATGTGGATCGACAAGGTAGCCGAAGCGCTCCCAGGTTTTTCGGATGGTTGCGATCGTTTCATCAGTGTTCACGCGTTGTGCGTTGATGGTAGCGTCAACTTCTCCGTTTTGATGTAACACAGCATGGTCACGCTTGGCGAACTCCTCCATAAACCTGATGAGTTTCTCCGCGTCGCCGTCCAAATAAAGATAAATGAATCTCTCTAAATTACTAGCGACCTGAATGTCCATGGATGGACTAAGTGTTTGCTGAACTTTGCCGCGCTTGTATTCACCGCTGGCGAAAAACCTTGCAAGGATGTCATTTTCGTTCGTACCGAGTATCAAGCGACGAATAGGCGCGCCCATTCGCATGGCGAGGATGGCGGAGAGGATATTGCCGAAATTCCCTGTGGGCACACTGAAGGTGACCGGCTCGTTATAGCGAAGGGTTGCGTACACGTAGTAGACGATCTGCACCATGATCCGCGCCCAGTTAATCGAGTTAACGGCACCTAGACTGGCGCGGCGCTTGAACTCGATGTCGTTAAAGATGGACTTCAAGATTCGTTGGCAGTCGTCGAAGCTGCCATCAATCGCTAGGCAATGAACGTTCTCTTCTCGAACGGTCGTCATCTGTAATTCTTGTAACGGACTTGTGCGGCCATCGGGGAACATGATGAAGATCCCGATTCCGTCACGACCTTGCACACCGGCAATTGCAGCGCTTCCCGTGTCGCCACTAGTAGCACCAAGAATGTTCAGTACTTGGTTCCGATTTCTAAGTACATGTTCAAACAGTCGCCCGAGCACCTGTAATGCGACATCTTTAAATGCTAGGGTTGGACCATGAAATAGTTCGAGGACGTGCAAGTCGTTGATTTGAACTAGAGGCGCAACGTCGGCTTCGTCGAAGGAGTTGAACGCATCACGAAGTATTTCGCGAAGCGCATTGGGGTCTATGTCGGTGGCATAAAGCGAGACGATTTCGTACGCGAGCTCGCGAAAAGACAGTTCCTTAAGCGAGTCCCAGCGGTCCGTCAGCAGGGGATATTGCTCGGGGAGAAAGAGACCGCCATCCTCTGCTTGGCCTTCAAGCAAAACCTGCTCGAAATTGACGGGTTGAACGCCACCTCGTGTGGATACATATTGCATGGTGTGTATGAACGCGCGACGTGTCGCAGTCGAGTGTGTCGTCGATCAGTTGTCACGCATCGTGACAATGCTGGAGTAGGACGGGTTTAAAGCGCGCTAGGGCCTCTCTCACCATCGCGGACACGGACAACATCCTCAAGACTCGTAATGAATATCTTGCCATCACCGACCTTTCCCGTGTTGGCGGCTTTGCGAAGTGCGTCGATACATGCGTCGACTTTATCGTCATCAAGTGCTATTTCGAGCTTCGCTTTCGGAAGGAAGTCCACGACGTATTCCGCACCTCGATACATTTCGGTATGACCTTTTTGTCGCCCAAAACCTTTCACTTCCGTAACCGTCATTCCAGTGACACCAACGTCGTTGAGTGCTTGACGAGTTTCGTCTACTTTGTGAGGCTTTATGATCGCGGTAACGAGTTTCATTGGGCCGAGTCCGGGAGTAATTTCGAAATTCTACTTCGCAAATAGTCGAAGGAAAACATGGTTGACGTTGGCAGCTGGTTGAGCGAGAGCGAGTCACAGCCTACGGAAAGAAAAACGCGCGGTTAAAACCGCGCGTTCTCCGACTGTGCAGCGACGATTATGTTGTGTCGCTTGCAGTAGTTAGACTAGGGAGCGTTGACAAACTCAGGATAGGCTTCGATACCAACTTCAGCGTAATCGACGCCCGACTCCTCGTCTTCTTCTGATACTCGAATTCCCATCGTGTATTTGAGGATAGCCCATACGATCGCTGTTGCGATCCCAACAAACCCGATGATTGAGACGATGCCTAGTAATTGCGCATCGATCGTTGCGTCGGGATTCGTGTAGCAAACAGCGAGAAGCCCCCAGATACCGCAGACACCGTGCACGCTAATCGCGCCAACAGGGTCATCGATCTTGAGGTACCTATCCATCACGATGATGGAGCCAAATACGATAGCACCACCTACTGCTCCAGTAAACAATGCAAGACTCGCAGAACCCGCTGCCGGTTCGGCGGTAATCGATACCAATCCGGCGAGTGCACCGTTGAGTGCCATCGTTAGATCTGCTTTACCGAAAACTGCCCGAGCAAGGATCAACGCAACAATTAATCCACCACACGCTGCGATATTGGTGTTTACAAATATCTGCGCGACGACGTTAGCTTCTTCGAAGTTCGAGATGATCAGTTCTGAGCCGCCGTTGAATCCGAACCAGCCAAACCAGAGGATGAACATACCCAGCGTGGCCAAAGGCATGTTGCAGCCTGGCAGTGCGTGTACTTCACCACTTGGCCCGTACTTGCCTCGACGTGCGCCGAGAAACAGAACACCGGTAAGCGCGGCGACTGCACCACACAGATGAACGACGCCGGAACCGGCAAAATCCAGAAAGCCATATTCGTCCAAGAAGCCGCCGCCCCATTTCCACATACCTTGAATCGGGTAGATGAATCCGGTCAGTACGACAGCAAAAATCAGGAACGCCCAGAGTTTCATACGTTCAGCTACTGCACCTGACACGATCGACATAGCGGTAGCGACGAAGACAACTTGGAAGAAGTAGTCGGCACGGAGGGAATAGGTGCTATCTCCAACGGCACTGTTCTCTTCTCCAATTAACAGGCCAAATGAGGGTAAAACACCGCCGCCGTCCGCACCGCCAACATACATGATGTGGTAGCCGACGAACAGATACATGATGCAAGCGATCGAGTACAGTGCGACGTTCTTAGTAAGGATTTCCGCTGTATTTTTTGCTCGTACCATACCTGATTCGAGCATCGAAAATCCACAAGCCATGAACATGACCAACACTGCGGTCATGAGCATGTAGAGCGTGTCTAACGCATAGTTAGTTTCTAACAGAGTTTCCACGTTTTAGTCTCCTTTAGTTTGTTCAGACCGCGACTAGATCGCGCTGGCGCCGGTTTCTCGCGTCCGAATGCGGATGACTTCTTCAAGCGAAGACACGAACACTTTGCCGTCGCCGACTTTGTCACTATTTGCTGATGCTGTGATCACATCAATACAACGGTCGAGTAAGTCGTCATTGATCGCGACTTCGATCTTTACCTTCGGTAGAAAGTCGACTTTGTATTCAGCGCCGCGATACAGCTCGGTATGTCCTTTTTGGCGGCCAAAGCCTTTGACTTCAGTGACCGTCATGCCTGTTACGCCGATATCGGACAGGGCAGTGCGTACGTCATCAAGTTTGAAAGGCTTGATGATGGCCGTGATCATCTTCATATCGATGCTCCTCGAATGAAAGTTGGTTTTGCAGGACGCAGAGGTCCCGTCCGGTGCAGCGAAGAGCTGCACCGGTGAGAACGTTTAGCGTTTTAAGGGAGGGGTTGTTTTAGAGCGATTTGCTCATTGAAAAGACGAGACGCCCTTCAGCTTCCTCGCCATAGTCTTCGTGATCGATGTTGGTACCGACGACCTGGAAGCCAAGATCGATACCTTTAAGCGGTACACTAATACCGATCGCGTAGTCCATGTAGGTGTCTTCGCCTGCGCCACCAATATCGTCCGCAGAGTTGATACCAAGGCTCGCACTGAAGTCCACATTCTCGCCGAGTGTTGTACCGTAGCCGACGGAAAAGTAAGTGAACTGCCAATCGTTCACCCCTATATAGCTCGGCGAATAGACGAATCCGAGACTGATCGAACTGATGTCTAAACTTGCTGCGAGTTCTTGATAGTCCGCGTTATCGCCGTCACCGGGGTATTCGAGCTGAATCAATGAGAAGCTCAGCGACGTGGTGTCATTCAATGATTGACTAAAACCGACGTACAAATCCAGTTCTTGGCTTGTTGCTCCATCGCCATAGTTAACGTTTGACGCCCAAGTACCAAACGAAAAGCCGTTGTCGAGTTCATAGTCGAATCCACCCTGAATGGCAGGGCGTAGACCCGTTTGAGATACACCGCGGAATGAGTAGTCGGACGCAATGGTGACGTTCCCGGAGAATCCCCCTTCATCGTCATCGGCGAGAGCGGGTATGCATAGGAGCATAGCTGCGGCTAAGCCAATGAAACCGTGTTTGATGCGCATGACTGATTCCTCCTGAGTCAAGCGGTCTAATCGTTTCCTAGTTAAAGCAAATTTCGTGCCAACTCGGAAACAAGGTTGTTAGCTAACTATATGGCGAAATCTGCGCAGTGCAAGGTCTAAATTGGTAGAAAATTGAACATGTGTTGAATTAATTGCTCAATTTATGTGCGTCTCCAGATTTCACCACGCTCGCGCACAGGGTCAAGCAACGTCAAATCGCCTCGATGAACCGAGTACCCGTCAGGATATGGTGCACGAGGGGGTAAACCAATTGCCGTCATGACACGACCGTCGAGGTAATAACACTCGACCGCTTGTAGTGAAAGACCGAAGAGGAATCGTGGGTCTTGTTCGCGCAGACTGTTCAATGCACTGTCTTGTAATTCACGAGTGAGTTCAACGTATCGCTGATCGTAGGTTGAAGTTGCTCGTTCGTCCAGTTCATCGAGTTGACGGCCAATTTCCTCGTAGGACGTAGGGTTGCGCTCAGCGATGTACTCAAACACACCAACATCGGCGGCGCTGGGTTTTTCGCGTGCCGGGTCCGGTGGAATGATCTGATCCAGCACGATGTCAAGAATGGCACGTTGATCTGCCGAGAGTAATTTGTCTGAGACGATAGGTTGAGTCATAGCGCTTAATCGAATAGTGTGGCGAGTCGTTGCTTCATCGCATCAGCGATGTAAAGTGCGACGGCCTGAATGGTGGTGGTCGGATTTACTCCGCCTGAAGTGACAAACACGCTTCCGTCGACGATGAATAGGTTTTTAACGTCGTGGCTGCGACCCCACTCGTTGACGACCGATCGTTCCGGGTCGGTTCCCATTCGCGCTGTACCAAGAAGGTGCCATCCCGCCATCCGTATTGGATAGGGCGCGACATTTGTTTCTATTGCGCCTGCCGCCTCAAGTGCTTCGACTGCACGGGCTGTGCCGTGAGCAAGCATTCGCATCGAATTCTCGCTGGCGGTATACAAGATTCGCGGAGCTGGGATGCCGTTCGAGTCAGTCAACTCGTCGTCAAGTACAACTTGGTTGTGTTCTTCGGGTAGATCCTCAGCACAGACGCCGATATGGACACCTCGATCGTAACGTTTCTCGAATGCATCGTGGTGGTCTGGACCCCACGGAATAGCGCCGGAAGCAACACCATATCGTGCCGTAGCGATGGGCGGACTACCGCGAGTGACTTGTAGGTTGTATCCCCGTACATAGCCGCGAGATTCATCGGTTTCGTAGAACTCTTGACTAAGGATGCAACACCCTTGCGGTCCGAAATGTGACTCAAGTGGTTCTGCAAACAAACCGGACGCACCACCCCAAGGATGAAGCATCAGGTTTTTACCGACTAATCCAGAACGGTTAGCGATGCCGTTCGGGAATCGCGCCGATTTGGAGTGAAGTAGTAGGCGAGGTGTACCAACGCCGTTACAAGCCACAATGACAACCTCTGCTTGTTGATGTTCGAGTTCACCGTCTGCGTTCCAATATTCAACACCTGTTGCCATGTCATTTGAATCGACCGTGATTTGATTTACTCGGCAGTTTGTTCGGACTTCAACGCCCATGCGTTGGGCGACGGGCCAATAAGCGATGTCCACGCTACTCTTTGCGCCTTGTGAGCAACCGGTGTTACAGGGGCCTAGGTTCAAACACTGACCGCGGCCTTCGTAGGGCTCGGTGATGATGGCACTGTCGGATGGCCACCAATGCCAACCAAGTTTGTTAAACCCACGGCCGATGGTTTCACCCATCTTTCCCATGGGGATATGCGGCAGAGGCGGTTGGTGAGCAGGAATCGCCGGATCCCCATGAAGACCAGAGACACCCATGTTTCGGTCGTTTTCTGCAAAAAATGGTTCAAGTGTGAAGTAGTCGATCGGCCAATCGTCGGCAACACCATCGAGTGATCGAACTCGAAAATCTGATGGATGAAAACGCGGAAAATGTGCCGAATAAAGTATCGTGCTTCCGCCGACAGCGTTGAAATTGACAATAGCGATCGGAGACTCAGAGTCGTTAATCGGATAGTCTGCGTCTCTGTTACGGTAATTAGGGCTGATCGCGGATGTCTCGCCTTGGTGTACCTCCCAATCCTGGAAGTTGCTTGGATAAGAGGCAGGATTCATCCAATCGCCCTGCTCGAGGCAAACGATGCGCATTCGGGTCTCGGCAAGACTCCACGCAACAGCGGCACCCGACGCACCTGCGCCAATAATCAGGACGTCCACGGTATCGTTTGGCATCAGTACGAGTTCCTATACGTTCGTTTGGTCTATTGTGGGCTTGCGGAGTCTAACGACCACGCCAGTGAGGTGCGCGTTTTTGCAAAAACGAATCGACCCCCTCTTGCGCGTCTTCTGAGTTACTGGTCGCTTGCAACATTGAAGTCTTGTGTTTATCGAACACGCTCGGCGGCCACTCAAGGGATCCATATGTCAATTCCTTAATTCCTTTAACCGCGAGAGGAGCGCCTACGGTCAGCTGCTCTGCGAACGAAATAGCATCTTCGACGAGGTTCTCTTTAGCAACCACGTTACTTACTAACCCGATTTCGAGCGCTTCTTCGGCGCCAATGATGCGCCCTGAATACATCAGTTCGAGCGCTTTCGGCAATCCGACAATGTAGGGTAACAAATAAGGACCGGCTCCTGTATCAGGTGTGATCGCGCGAAGCGCGAACACCCAGCCGAACTTCGCTTCGTGCGACGCAATTCGGAAATCGCATTGAACCGTCCACTCGACACCCACGCCAACCGCAGGACCGTTCACCGCGACGATCGTCGGCTTCGGAATGCGTGTTAGAGTCCAAAGTCCTGGGAGCGTTGACTCAGGAAGCTCAACCGGGTTTATCCGTTTGTTTCGCTCGACGGCGGCGGCCGCGTGGTCACGCGCAATACCTGCGCTGACATCGGTACCCGCGCAAAATGCCCGGCCTTCGCCGGTGAGGACAACCGCGCGAACTGTATCGTCCATCATCGTCTCGTTTGTGACATTAATGAAGTCTGCGAGCATCTCGTCTGTAATCGCGTTTAGTTTTTCCGGTCGATTGAGGGTTATGAGCGCGACATTGCCGCGCTTTTCATACAGTATTTCGTTGCTCATGGGTGAAGTCGAAGCTGAGGTTGTTCTTTATCAAGAAATTGTGCAACCGAAACTGTTTGTCAAGTTTCTGCGTGCGTTGCCTATACTACGAAACACATTAAAAATGATTGCAATTAGGGAACCATGGCTGAACCAGCAATTAAGAACGATGTAACCCGTGTTGGTGTTTCTCTGGGCGCTCGTGTCGAAGGCATTAACCTAGCTGCTGGATACAGCGAGTACACGATTCGCGAACTACGTGATTTGATGCTAGAACATCACCTTCTTGTACTTCCTGACCAACATCTCAGCGCGCTTGAATTAGAGGCTTTTGGCCGAGAATGGGGTGATTTACTCACCCACCCAGCGACGAAACATCGCGACACTCCGTATGTGCAGTTTATCGGGGGTCGGGCGCGCATGTTTAAGTTCACAGTTGGTGTCCACCCATTTGGCGGTGGATGGCATTCAGATATGACTTGGCATGCCACGCCTCCTCATATCACCGGATTGCACGCTCAGCAACTCCCAGCGATGGGTGGAGACACCGCATTCGCAAATCAACACCTGGCATATGAAACTCTAGATGATGCGACGAAGGAGGAGATTGCGGACCTAAAGGCGTTCCATACTGGGAAAGTTTTCGGTCCGGATGTTGAGGACTCGATCCATCCTGTCGTACGTACGCACAATGAGAGCGGTCGAAAGGCTCTATATGTGAACGGCAACTTCACGAAGTACATCTGTGACATGCCGGACGACGATAGTGAAAAGTTACTGTTTAAGTTATTCGCTCACGCGACCCGACCCGAATTTACGTATCGACACCGGTGGGAGATAAATGACCTTGTGCTTTGGGACAATCGGTCAGTGATGCACTACGCCATAGGTGATTACAACGAGCTTCGTACGATGCATCGCATTGTTGTGAAGGGAGATGTTCCTGTTTAAGCGAATGCGTAGAGGTTGCTTCGCGTAATCGAGGGAACTATTCGCCGTAAATTAGATAGTCAATCGCGGCTTGAAGCTCAGCGTCTGTGCAATTCATGCACGTGCCCATCGCTGGCATAACGACGTTAAATCCTGCTTTCGTATTCGCAAGTAACGTTTCGGCGCCTTTCTCGTTCAGCCGAGTTAACCATTCCTCGGCACCTACTAGTGGTGCTTCGGAGACGCCGGTTGCGTGGCACGCAAAGCAGTGCGCGTTGTACACCTCGATGCCACTGCGACTCACCGAAAGAGTAACTGGTGCCACAGTGCCGCAGTCTTCCCCTTGCATACATAGATTGCCGAATGGTTGAAGACGGTCTTCAACCGTCTCCTTGGTTTCGTCTTGCCCAATCACGATTAGAGTCGTACACACAAGAGTAAAGAGAAAGGACAGCTTAAGAAACTGCATGGGAAGCGAAATTGGCACGTTTAGGCGGCGCGGATTATAAAGTCGGGAACACGTTTAGGGGCTACCAACCCGTTGATCGTGTCGCTTGCTAAAGTCCAACCCGACCTGCTAGACGTCTTTTTTGTTGCGATAGTTCTCGAATGCGCGTTCGACCATGGGACGCCGTTTCGTATCTGGGACCTTTAAGGCGTAGTCTGGATCTCTCTCGCCGACGGCAGACAACATGTGCATAAGGTGTGCTGATGAGATGTGAGCGTGATAACCTTGGGTGTCTTGCATCTGATTTACGGCCATCTTCATCATTCGAAGTTGGAAGGGATCGTTTTGTGCGATACGCTCCGCGTAATCCAGAACTTTGCTTCGTAAGTCTTCGTCTGGCACGACCTGATTAACGAGATCCAGTTCAAGCGCTTCATTTGCGTCGATAAAACGACTCTCGTACAGAAGCTCCTTCGCCTTACGAGGATGAAGATCCCATGGGACGGTAAAGAACTGGAAATTTGAAGCAAGGAACATTGCTGATTCGGCTGCATAGATGATGTCCATCGCGCTTGCGAGAATCCAGCCGCCGAAAATGCAATAGCCCTGAACGCCGACGATCGTTGGTTTTGGAACGTTTCGCCAGCGCATGGATTTCTCAACGAACTGTTCGCGTGAGTGATCGAACCGACCGCGAACGCCCTCCTGCATCGGTCGTTCTTCTCGATCTTGTAATTCCGCAGAGCTGCCAAGGTCGTGCCCTGCAGAGAAATGTTTGCCTTCTCCGAATAGTGCGATAACTCGTACTTCCGGGTCCGCCCCAGCTTCCATGAACAGCCGATCGAGTTCCTCAAGCAACTTGCGACTTTGCGCGTTGTATTGCTCTGGTCGATTCGTTGTAATGATCGCGACGTGGTTAATCTGTTCGTAATTGACGATTGATTCAGTCATGTTGCTCGTCTAAAAACTCGCTAACGGTGGCGACAACTTCATTAAGACGATCATGGTGCGTCCAATGCCCTGCGTTGTCAATGCTGACCATGTTTAGTTTCTTGAAGTACGAATCCGTTCCATCTTGACCGATTCGGTGCGGATACCCGGCCGTTGAATTGATGATGAGTACACGAGCTTCAATGGCTTGCCACAACGAGATCAAGTCGTCTGCAGGCATGTCATATGGCGAAGAGTTTCTTGTGTAGTTGTCAAACTTCCAGGAATACGTACCGTCCTCGTTCTGATTGCTCGCATGCATTGAAAGGTGGCGCGCCTGCTCAGTTGTCAGGTGTGGATTCATTTCATGCATGCGCTCGTACGCTGCTTCAATCGTTGGGTACTTACGGACGGTTCGCGCTGCCAGATTGCGTCCAGAATCAATCCAACGCCTAATCCCTAAGCCACGATTTGATGAATGGAACCCAGGGTACAGACCAACGCCTTCGATGACCACGAGATCCTTCACGTGATCTGGATACAGCCCGCCATACATCGTCGCGATCGTACCGCCGAGAGAATGTGAAACGATTCGCAAAGGCGCTAAGTTTTGCTGTTCGATGAGTTGTGCAATGTCATAGACGTAATCGACGAGCATGTAGCTACTTCCCACGGCCCAGTCTGAGTCGCCATGACCGCGTAGGTCGGGTACGACAACATGGAAATTGGATCGAAACGACTCAACGAACCAATCCCACGATCGACAATGATCATGAATGCCATGGATGAGAAGCAATGGTGAAGCCGTTTCGTTTCCCCAATCCAGGAAATGCAGGCGCAACCGATGCGAGAAATAACTGTGCGACGATGGCCGCGTTTGATTCGGGTTAGGCGAAGTCATGTGTTTTACGTGACAGGATCGACTCGAATGTTGACTATGTCCATGTCGAAATACTTCTGGTGTCTGATTTCCGCGGCCAGGAAGTGCAGTAGCTTTATCGACAGATCCGTGCTGGCATCGTCATTAGCTGCGTCATGAACGAACATCGCTCGATCCTCGATATTCTCCTCGTCGGCGGCAGCAACGTATTCAAGTGCAAGCTGGCCAGCATCGTGCCGAACAGACACTTGCAGACTACGTTCCTCAGCTTTGACTTCGTTATTGTTCTCGATTAGGGTAAGGAGCAGTTCTTCGTTGACTTGCTGAAGACGAATCACAGACTGCTCATTCCAACTCCATCGTTTCGCCGCGGTAGAGAGGAACTCGGTCAGTTCCGGAAGGCTCTCGATTGTTAGTTTGGTTTGTATACGACGACGTCGAGAACCAAGAACTTCCCACATCAGCGTCAATGCGATAGCGACCAAACCTCCGACGGTCATGCCATTTCGGAGTAGTGTTCCCCAGAAACCAGTTCCTACGAGTAGCTCGGGAAAAATCAACTCGAACTGGAATCCGATACCTACCCATATTGATACGCCAGTGATGATCGATTTTCGGAAGTCGAGCCCATCTCGGAAGACAAGCTTCATTCCGACGATAAACAGCATCGCCAAGATGACAGTTAGATAAGCCCCAGCGACAGGATTTGGCAGTGCAATGATCACCGCTTTGAGCTTTGGCATGAACGCGAGAATGAGGAATATCACCCCAATATAGATTCCGACTCGTCGCGACGCGACTCCTGTTAGTTCAGTGACCGCGATACTTGATGAGTACGTTGTATTTGGGACTGTACCGAGGAAACCGGATAAGAGGTTTCCGATACCGTCCGTTCCTACTGCTCCTTGTACAACACGATAGTCTGGTGCTTTAGGTTGACGTTGCGAGACTCGCTGAATTGCAACACTGTCCCCGATGGTCTCAACAAGGCCCACGATCGTAACAAGCACGAACGCAGGTACGAGTGCCCAGAATTTTGGACCGAACGAGAGATCGATACCAGGCCATCCCCACTCAGGTATACCTACCCACGACGCTTCTCTAATTGGCGTAGCATCGAACAATCCCAAAAACGACGCCGCAATCGTTCCGACGACGAGTCCAATCAACGGCGTCCACAACCGTAGAAATCCTGTTGCACGCATAGCAAGAACCACAGAAATTAGGATGGTGATTGCCGCAACGACAGGTGCGTTGAAATTTAGGTGTTCCTCTGGAACGTCGACTAACAGATCGAAAATAATCGGAAAGACCGTGACTGGGATTAGCATGATCACTATGCCCGCGACGGTTGGGGTAATCACTCGGCGAAGAACTGAAAGCTTGAAAGCGATGATGAACTGAATGATGGAAGAAACAATGATTAGCGAACACATTAGTGCCGGGCCGCCATTAATCAGGGCTGTGATACAGACAGCAATGAAAGCACCTGATGTACCCATAAGTAGGACGTGCCCACTACCGAATCGCCAAACCCGGACCGCCTGAAGAACAGTCGTCGACCCGGCGATCAGTAGGACACAGAAAATCGACCAAGATAGGTACGGTTCGCCGATATTTGCGGCTTGTACTACGATAACCGGCGTCAGCACGACGCCGCTAATGGTCAGCACGACGAGTTGAAACGCCAGTCCAACTGACAATGCTGTTGGTGGTGCTTCGTTTGGCTCAAAACGGATGTCTTGAGCATCAGATTGAGCCATGGCTAATCCAATTAGTCAGTTTCCGGGAGAATAACTCGTCATGCTATCAGACTGCGCTCTAAGAGATTCTTCTGACGTTGCACGATAACAGCACTTTTGAATAGTTTTCGACATTCTCATCTTTCAAGGTGTTACGCTCGATTCATTTCTGCGTGATATGGCGTGTTGTATGCGCAGGCGAGATCACGCGATCAAATGTTTGCCGTATATCCCAGCGACACCGCAATGAACGAACTAAAGACACCGATCCTTTCGAAGCTAGTTCGTGGAGTTTCGAATAGTGCTAGTTGGTAAATAGATCGAAGATATTGCCTAGCATCGACGTATCCGCCGCATACAGCTCGGTGTAATGGCATGTCTGGCAAGTTACAGTTGTCAGTCTTTTTCCTTGCACATCGAAAATCTTTGACCAGAATCCGGCAGCCACTCGAATCTCTCCAACTTCGTACGACGTTCCGTTACATTTTGGACAATGAAAATCTCTTATCTCTGCTGCCATCACACCCTCCTGTACCCGAATTTTTGACGTGGACAGACGATGATATCGAAAAATCCTACGCGTATCTGTGATTGCTGATTGCTTTTCCGCTGCAACCTACTTCAGAAGAACCAAAACAAGCGCTTTCAAATCGTTCATTCGCATTGCGATCGATGAGATGGTGGTCAGCGTAATCGACGCCATCAAATGCGCCTCACGTGTCTCCAGCCGGTAGCGCTTGTCGACTACTGACGAAGATCGTTATCAGCGAAGTGGTCGAAGATTCTCGAGGGTCGCTTTAGCCACTCGATGCGAAGCGATCCGGCGCTCTTGAGTCTTCAGCTCGTGTGTGTACATCGAGCAAGACGGTTTTGCCTTCTTCGTTCAGTTGTTTTGCACGCAGGAGCGCTGGTCCCATTTCGGCGGCTTCCTTGACTTCGATGCCTTCGGCTCCGAGAGCTTGTGCAAGTTGGGCGTAATTTCCCTGCATGTACGACACGCCGAATTCTTCACGGGCGGTTGGAAAACCGCCTGGATAGGTTGCCATGATTCCATTGTTGAGCACGATCGTCGTTATCGGGATTCCTGCGCGAGCGGAAGTTTCGATATCGAGTCCGGACATCCCGAATGCGCCGTCTCCCATCAGGTTCACGCACATGCGTTCAGGCATTGCCATTTTTGCGCCAATCATGAGCGGGATTGAAAATCCGAGATGGGTCGACTTTCCCCACCCTATGTAGCCGTGAGGTGTAGTGGCATCATAAAAAGGCACGATCTGATCTCGCGGTGCGCCAGCGTCGTGCGTAACGATGCTGTTGGCCTTGTCGAGATTGATGTTCATCTCGTGAATGACGCGATACGGAGAAAGCGGACCGTCGTCGTTCGTTAGATAGGGTTGCCACTGTGCGCGCCATGCGTCTTTGGCTGTCTTAATCCTCTCCTTGACACCTGTATCGCGCGGTTCTTCGCCGATTAATCCCTTAACGGCGTCAATGAGCGCTTCTAATGTCAACTTTGAGTCACCGACCAAACCAATGTCTGCGTGGGTGTCTTTATTGACTTCGTTGTCGTCAATTACGTTATGGATTAGGAACGTCCCCTGACGGACTCGCTGGGCATAGGGTGACGTAGTTAGCGAAGCACCGACCGCGAATATCAGGTCACATTCGCGAAGCCATTGTGCTGCAGGACCGGTAACGGTTGAACCACCGGCACCGACAGAGAGCGGATGGTGCTCATTGAAAGCTGACTTACCTGGCATTGTGGTAAACACCGCGATATCCAGCAGCTCTGCGAGTTCTTGAAGTTCTGCGGTTGCACCTGCGCTCATTACGCCTGCCCCGACCCACAATATGGGATTGCTCGCTTCGGTTAGTTTTTGAGCGGCATCTTGAATGGCTCCGGATGAAGGAACAAATTTAGCTTCGCTTGGTGCGCGATATGGCGGTGCGTTTTCTGGAACTTCAACACCGCAAACATCGCCTGGGAGCTCCACAACGACTGGTCCTGGTCGACCGGTTCGGAGCGCGTGAAACGCGCGTCGCATGACCGTAGATGTTTGCCGTGGACTGGTGACAAACTCGATGTGTTTGACCACGGTGTCCCACGTATTTGCCGCTACCGTGTTCGGACGTACGAACAACATGCTTAACGGATTACCGCCGGGGAGCGCAAGGATCGGGACCGCGTCTGCGTGGGCTTGAGCTAATCCACCTACTGAGTTTTCTGCCCCAGCCTGTGATTGCATTACGACCACACCAAATCGCTGACGGTCCGAACATCGTGAAAACCCATCTGCGGCCATGACCGCGCCACGTTCGTGTCGGAAAGCGACGGGTCGAATGCCGACCTTGGCAACGGTTTCAATCAATGGATTAGATGGGTAACAAGAAACCCATTCCACGCCTTCAGATTTGAGAATGTCGGCGACTAGGTCGTTACTGTTCATAGGTGGTCGCGATAGAAAGTCAGCGCGCAATTATCAGTTCGACCATTTCCTTCACGCTTGGGCTATATCCTTCGCGTAGGCGGAAACACGCCTTTTGCCCAACTTTAATGAATGCATCGATATGTCGGATTACAAAAACCTAATCTGTGAGAGGGAAGGCTTCATCGCGACGGTGACCTTCAATAGACCACACAAGATGAACGCGCTGGATACGTCTCACCTCGAGGAAATTGAAGCGGTTGCACATGAGTTTCGCGATGACCCTGAAACTCGCGTTGTGATCTTCACGGGTACCGGTAAACACTTCTCTAGTGGCGCTGATCTCTCCCCGGAGGTCCAACCTATTGACGCGAGCGCGAACCTTGCGTTACGACGTCGTCGAGCGCGAGTAGGTGAACGAGCGATTCATGCGATCTATGGCATGGATCAGATAACGATCGCCGCATGGAATGGCGGTGCGCTGGGAGGTGGCGCATGTTTGACGACCGCAATGGATTTCCGAATTGGTGCAGACGATTGCTTCATGCAGTATCCAGAGATAGAGATTGGCGTGAACTTGATGTGGAAGAGCCTTCCCCTTCTCACGCACCTG
This sequence comes from Pseudomonadales bacterium, assembly GCA_022822135.1. GTDB lineage: Bacteria > Pseudomonadota > Gammaproteobacteria > Pseudomonadales > Azotimanducaceae > Bin55. The sequence continues at coordinate 259,456 of JAJECH010000025.1, read as the reverse complement.
GCTGGTCCCGCGAAAGCGAAACGCCTTGTAGCTGGCGGCGAACGGATTTTTGCCGATGAACTCCTTTCGTGGGGGATCTTGGACGCCCTTGTTCCACGTAGCGACTTGCTATCGACCGCTATGAGTTGGGCAGAGCGTTATGCGAGTCTATCGCCCATCCCGCAGCAAATGATTAAGCAAAGTGTGAACGCGATCGCTTCGGCGCTGGATACAGCAGTCATGCACATGGATGTGGATCAGAACCTATTTTCGGCGTCGACGGAAGACCGCCAGGAGGCCATTCGATCCTATTTAGCGAAGACTAAACCGACGTTTACAGGGAATTAAGCAGCTTCTCTTCGCTCAAGATCGAAACGAAATTCTTCGCCATCGAGGTTTTCAACGAAAGCGTCCGTCGGTTGTGCGTTGACGTTTGTGGTTAGTGTTTCTTTTACGATGTAATCGCGATGTCGATCAAGCGCTTGTAGGACACGTTTTGAACCATCGACGTACAACTCTATGCGATCGGTGACTTCAAATTGCTTGGCTTTTCGAGCCAGCTGAATTCGATGTACTAACTCGCGAGCCAATCCCTCAAGCGCCAGTTCGTCATTGATTTCCGTGTTGAGCTCGATAGAAATCAAGCGATCTGTAATGACATTGGTGCCCTCGATTGCCTCACGAAATACTTCAATCTCATCTGTGGTGAATGTCTCACCATCTATTTCTAGTGATCCCTCGGTTCGGAGCGTCTCAAGCTCGACGATGCTCAGGCTTGCGATGCTCTGCTGAAACGCTTTCATTCGTTTGCCTAGGCGTTTGCCGAGCACTGGGAAGTTAGGTTTTGCGTACTGCTTGATGAATCCAGATTCATCGCTCTCGTATTCGACGTTCTTCACGTTGAGTTCCGTCACGATGTACGATTCAAGCGCACGGAAGTTGCTCAGTACTTCGTCGTCATGATGGATGACGGTTAGTTGGGACAGCGGTACACGCAGGTTGACTTTTCGATCCTCACGCTGACGGCGCCCTAAGAGAATTACTTGCTGCATGAGCCCAACGGCACTCTCAAGTTCCGAATCTACTAGAGACTCATCCGCAACAGGATATCGACACAAGTGAACCGATTCTGCAAGTGCCACGTCTCCAAACTTTCTGAGTTCTCGGAACAGGTACTCCGATAGAAACGGTGCACAAGGTGCCATGGCTTGGGTGAGTTCCACCAAAGCCTGATACAAGGCAGAATTGGCGGCGCATTTGTCTGCCTCAAGTCCATCCGCCCAGAATCGCGAACGATTTAAGCGGATGTATCCGTTGTTTAGATCTTCAATAAACTCGAACAAGCGTGGCACGACGCCATAGAGACGGTAGGCTTCCATTTCACGACTGATCGTCGCTTTCAGGGTCTGAAGTTTGGATAGCAGCCACCGATCAAGGATATTGTCAAATTGGTCGACGCGTTGTTCATAAGTCCAACCGTCAATTTCAGCGTACAGCTTGAAGAACGAGAAGGCGTTGTACCAGGGAAGCAGCGCACGACGCACGATGGCTTCTACACCCGTGTCCACGAATCTCTGTTCCTCTGCGCGCATTAATCCAGAGTTGATTAAGTAGAGCCTTAACGCATCGGCACCGTAGTGATCCATTAGCTGGACGGGGTCGGTGTAGTTTTTTAAACTCTTGGACATCTTGCGTCCATCTTCCGCAAGCACCATCCCGTTTACGATCACGTTTTTAAATGCTGGTTGATCGAATATGGCGCTGGATAGCGCCATGAGTGTGTAGAACCAGCCTCGGGTCTGGTCTAGGCCCTCTGCAATAAAGTCCGCGGGAAAGACTTGCTCGAATGCATCAGGATTCTCAAATGGGTAGTGCTGTTGTGCGTACGGCATGGACCCTGATTCAAACCAGCAGTCCAAGACTTCGCTGACGCGTCGATACTCACCTTTCTCACCCTCGATCGTAAAAGAAAGGTCATCAACGTGTTCGCGGTGCAGATCGTCAGGAGAAGCGCCAGTGTATTCGCGTAGTTCGCCGCGTGATCCGATGCAAACAAAGTTGCCGGTTGTTGTGTTTTCCCAGATGGGTAATGGTGTCCCCCAAACTCGATTGCGCGAAATGGCCCAATCCCGAGCATTCTCAAGCCAATTGCCGAAGCGACCTTCTTGAATGTGCTCTGGTACCCATTGAACGTTTTGATTTGCAGCGATAAGCCGATCTTTAAACTCGCCGACCTTCACAAACCAGGACGGTACGGCGCGGTAGATCAGTGGCGTATCCGAACGATAACAGTACGGATAGTTGTGTTGGATGGTGGTATGGTCGAGTAACGCGTCTCGATCTCGCAACCAACGGATGATGTCACGATCCGCTTCCTTGACATGCTGGCCAGCGAAATCAACTACTTCAGAAGTGAAATTTCCGCTCATGGTCACGGGACAGACACCCGTAGGCACGCCGTATTCGAGCGCTATACGTTGGTCGTCTTCGCCAAATGCCGGTGCTTGATGGACGATGCCGGTCCCTTCGTCCGTAGCGACGTAATCATCGGCTAATACGACAAATGCGCCATCGTCGGCATGTGCCGCGAAATAGGGAAATAGTGGTTCATATGTTCGACCGACAAGCTCATGACCTTTTACCCGTGACTCCACTTCGAGATGGTGCGATTCAAGGTAAGTCTCTAAGCGATCCTCGGCGAGATAGAACAGTTTCTCTGATTCTCTCTCACGTACGAGTACATATTGAATGCCGTTCCCTACGCAAAGTGCTAAGTTGGAAGGTAGCGTCCAAGGAGTGGTCGTCCATGCAGATATGTACGCGTCTTCATCTTTGAGCTTGAAGAGTACCGTGATGGCCGGATCTTGAACGTCTTTGTAGTTGCTTGTCGCTTCGAAATTAGAAAGAGGTGTCTCGAGAGCCGTAGAAACAGGCATAACCTTGCCACCGCGGTAGATTAAGCCCTTATCCCATAGTTGCTTGACTACCCACCAGACGGATTCCATGAACCATACGTCCATGGTCTTGTATTGGTTATCGAAATCAACCCATCGACCGATTCGGGAAATGATCGACCGCCATTCAGTCGTATAACGATCGACGATCGCCCGACACTCATCGTTGTAACCGGCAACGCCTAGCGACTGAAGCGCTTCGTGCGCTGACATGCCGAGTTTTTTATCGATTTCGTGTTCGATGGGCAATCCGTGGCAGTCCCAACCAAATCGGCGAGATACATATCGATCTTTCATAGTCCAATAGCGCGGAACTACATCCTTGATGATCGAAGCTAGTAAATTGCCGTGATGGGGTAGTCCGGTTGCGAACGGTGGTCCGTCATAGAAGGTATAAGGATCAGAATCTCTCGTTTGATCGAGTGATTTTTGAAAGGTCTCGTGCTCCGTCCAAAAAGCCAGAATATCCCGTTCCATCTCTGGGAACGAGAATGGTTCGTGACGGTTCGTAGAATCGGACATGAGAGCAGAAAACTGGCGTTAGATATAAACAAATCCGCCTGAAAAGGCGGATTTTCGCCGCAAAATTATAGGGTTGCGCAACGTCTTAGAGCCTTTCTGGTATGCGGAGAAGGGACGTTTACGTTCATCAATCCGTGCGTTTCTTTTGGAGTTTTTAGATGAAAGTCGGGATAGTTTTTCCACACCACGAGATCGGCACCGATCCCGGTGCGATTAAGGCGTACGCGCAGGGCGCGGAAGCCATGGGGGCCGATCACATGCTCATATACGATCACGTGTTAGGTGCGGATCCCAATCGCCCCGGTGGTTGGTCAGGACCGTACGACAAGGATGTGGCGTTCCACGAGCCATTTACGACGTTCGCGTTCATGGCAGCAGTGACGGAAACCATCGAGTTCAGCACGGCGGTGTTGATTTTGCCGCAAAGACAAACGGCTTTGGTAGCCAAGCAAGCAGCTGAGCTAGCTATCTTGTCGAACAATCGATTTCGATTGGGGATTGGTACAGGTTGGAATGCGGTTGAGTACGAAGCGCTTGATGTTCCCTTTGAAGCTAGAGGGAGTCGGCAAGCTGAACAGGTAGAACTCATGCGTAAGTTGTGGGCGGACGATGCGTTTACCTATGAAGGACGATTCAACACGGTGACTCAGGCGAGCATCTTGCCAAGACCTTCGCAGAAGATCCCAATTTGGTTTGGCGGAGGCGTGCCCGCGCTGTTAAAGCGTTGTGCAAGACTGGGCGATGGTTGGATTCCGCTGGGAACACCTAACGAAGCGTCAGCTGCGATGATCGAGGTCATGAAAACGGAACGCGAAGCGGCTGGTCTATCTTGGGATTCTTTTGGTATTCAGGCGCAGGCTCAGTCCCGAGGCGGCGATCCTGATCGTTGGCGTTCCCACTTTGAACGATGGGAAGCACTCGGTTGTACGCACATAGCCGTGGCAACGCACAATGCTGGCAATCGTTCGGTAGAGGAACATTTAGCGTCGGCGCAAACCTATTTCGACGCTGTTCACTAGCTGAGTCAACGCCGATTAACTCACTCAACACGGACTGAGTTGGAACAGTCGCGGGGACTTGAAACGCCGCCTCGCGCGGCGTTTTTCTGGTATTTAACCAGTAACAGCTTGTCGATGGCCGCGATGAGCCTGCAAGGTCTACTGATCACGTGGATTCTTGTCGGTGTACTCGATGAGTCGGCAAGTGTCTACGGTGAAAGTCGAGCTTTGATTAACACTGTGCCGTTGGTCATTCTGCTCGTTGGTGGTTTTGCAGGGGATCGATTCGACGCCCGGCGCTTGTTGTTTGGACTCTCACTGCTGACGGCTATCGTCCCAGTGTTGTTGACTCTAGGGATGGTCAACCTGAAACTGTGGATGGTCATTGCGTTCGGCGCTGGGATCACGTTACTCACATCGTTAGCCGATCCTGCAAAACAAGCCGTGATCAATCGTGTTTCACATTTAGATATGCAACGTTCGATCGCGTTGGTCACGATTGTTCCGTCCCTTGTCGGGATTGCCGCAATGAGTCTGGGAGTGCTACTTGAGGCGCTTGGCCTTGTACCCGTCCTGCTGGTATTGGCGGGGCTTTATGCGTTATCGGCATTCGCAGTGCTGGGATTACCAGAACTACCACCGATCAGAAAAGAACGAATTGATGTAGTAGAAGGACTTCGCAATGTACTGTCGGTGCCCATCATTCGAAATCTGTTTGGCATGAACTTCGTATCAGCGATCTTCAACGCCGGCGGTTATATGGTGGTCATGCCGTATATCTTGATGGAACACTACGCGGGTGGTTCATTACCGATCGACGACGGAACGTTAATGACCGCTATGTTCATCGCGTTCACGATCGGGAGTACCGGATCAACCATCGTCCTGTACTGGTTGATGCCGATAAGGAACCCGGGCAAGATCTACATTTCGCTGCAGTTATTTAGAGTGTTCGTGATATTTGGGATTTGGTTTCAGCCCTCTACGTGGCTTTTTATGTTGTTTGTCGCTTTGTGGGGTATCAATATGGGGGTAACTACCACGTTAGTACGCAGCACACTGCAGGAGATGGCGCCTGCTGCACATCGTTCAAAGGTGCTCGCATTTCACCTATTCACCTTCACGCTCAGCTCAATTCTTGCGGCGTATTTCCTAGGACATCTAGTAGAAAGTCTAGGTGCGTTAAATGCACTGCTCCCTGGCGTGGTGATCTCCGTAGGGCTATACCTATATGGGCGTTACTGGTCAGGATATTGGGAATTTGCATCTCCATCAGTTCGTTAGCTGCTCGCGAATCTCCTTTGCGACGAGATCGGGTCGCTGCATTGGAATGAAATGCGATAACTCGGGAAGATAGATATCCCGTGCATTAGGCAAGGCGTCCGCTAATCCGGGCCAGGTCGGCGAGTTGGAGAAGTCCATGGTTTCTCGGGGGCCGATTCGTTGTTTCGCACGCATGACAACTGTGGGTTGTGTGACCTTCGGTAGCAAACACTTTAGATCGCGCTGGCTGGTACCCATGTAAATCTGGGCCTCAATCTTGGGAGGACAAGCGAGCTCGTAGCCATCTTGATGGGGTAACAGACCAAACTCGCAATAGTCGCGCAGCACATTGGGTTGCCAAAGATTAAATGGGTGGCGTTTGCTGAAATTCTCGAACATTTCCGACGGTGACTTCCATTGGTCTCGTCGGCGTGCGATCGGATGGTCGTCATTTCCAATCTCGGCGATGTTTGCGGCGTGTTCCGTGTACTGTTCAGGCGCTAGTACAACCGGATCTACTAAAACCAACGCTTTGAAGCGAGAAACCCGATTACTGCTCGTAAATAGTGCGCAGTGCCCTCCCATCGAGTGCCCGGCGACCACAATGTTGTGTAGGTCCAATGCATCGACAAGGTCGACGATGTCCTTGCCGATGTCAAACCATCCGAAAGGTCCCGATTTGGAGGAACGACCATGTCCGCGTAGATCCACAGCAATGACCCGGTGCGATTTCGGTAGCTCTGCTACGGTTTTGTCCCAACATCTTGAGTGGAACCCGGTTGCGTGTAGGAGCAATATCGTTGATTCTTGACCTCCGTCCCATACGAAATAACAAAGGTCAGAGTCTTGAAGTGTGATGCGGTGTTCTGTTGGCGTGCGGGTCAATGATGGGAACCGAGTGAGGGCGCGCTAATTATTAGGCGCACAGTCACGAGCGTGCCATTTCGTGTATATTGACTTCAGCAACTAGAGAAGGCGAACGACTACTGGTTTGTTACTCGAAGCTAGGCACGAAGGCTGGAAATGACGCCGTTAGCTTTGTTTCCACAATATAGCTGCGGGATTTCATGAAATACAGCGACAGAGTTGTGGAATTTCATGGATAATTAACTGGATGATCGAAGAATCAATCCCTCGTCTCTTAATTCTGCCACCTTTGCTTGAGTGGCGATCACACTTTCTTTTTGGTCCTCGACAAACAGGGAAATCTACATTACTTCGGGCGCAGTTCCCAGATAGCCCGACCTACAACCTGCTTGATAACACCCTTTACAACGAACTGCTGCGTAATCCTCGATTGATCCGAGAGGAAATAAACGTTAAAGAAGCTAGCATCGTAGTCATCGACGAAATACAGCGTCTACCGGAGTTACTAAATGAAGTGCATCTGATGATAGAGGAGTATGGTGTCCATTTTGTCTTGAGCGGTTCAAGCGCGAGAAGCTTGAGGAGAAGAGGAGTGAACCTTTTGGGTGGGCGAGCTCGGACCCGTCGATTACATCCTTTCGTTTCAAAAGAACTGGGTGATAGCTTCGATCTCGATCGAGTACTAGAGTTCGGTCTACTACCGTCCGTTTACTTTTCCGATGCACCAAGTGAAGACCTAAAGGCATACGTTGAGAGTTATCTTTCCGAAGAGATCGCGGCGGAAGGCCAAACACGGAACTTGTCTGCATTCGCTAGGTTTTTAGACGTTGTTGGTCTATCGCATGGTCAGATGATTAATTTCGAGAGGATAGCGAACGAATCTCAAGTACCAGCATCTACTGTTCGCAATTACTACCAGATCCTGAAAGACAGTTTTTTAGTACATGAGGTCAGGTCATATACCGAAACAAGGATCCGGAAGGCTCTCAACACATCAAAGTACTTTCTTTTCGACATCGGTGTCGCACGACAAATTCAGGGACGGAGTGGTCTTGCGAAGCGGACTCCAGAATACGGTCAAGCATTTGAGAGCTTTATTCACCACGAACTCATCGTGTATTGTGACAATCACGATATTGAAGCGCCGATGTACTGGCGTAGTCGTTCCAATTTCGAAGTGGATTTCGTGTTTGATGGCATAGCTATTGAGGTCAAAGCTTCGTCAAACATTGGCTCGCACGATTTGCGAGGGCTGCGCGCATTGCGAGAAGAGGGTTTGCTTTCGCACTATTTCCTCGTCTCGATGGTGGATCGAATGAGGATTGTTGACGGAGACTTCGTTGTGTTGCCTTGGCGTATGTTTCTTGACGCGTTGTGGTCGGGTCAATTGCGTGATCTTTGCAAAGACCTATAGTTAAGTGGCTGTGGTTGCCGCTGACTTAAGGATTCATAGAGAAACTTGAAAACCATTGTTTCACGCGAGACTGATCTGCTCGTGCTCGTCGACAGCGATGATCAGGCAATTGGTCTACGCGATAAGCGAAGTTGCCATGAAGGACGCGGCATCCTGCACCGTGCGGTGTCTGTTTTCGTGTTCGACGAAAAGCAACGACTTTTACTCCAGCAACGACACGATGACAAACCGTTATGGGGAGGTTGTTGGTCGAATAGTTGCTGCACGCATCCATTTTTCGGTGAAGAGCCAGTCAACGCGGCAAAGCGACGTGTAGGCGAAGAGCTCGGTCTTGATGTCGAACTGGAGTTCGTCTACAAGTTTGAATACCATGCGGAATGGTCACCAGAGTACTGTGAGCATGAGCTCTGTTCAGTGTTTGTTGGCGCGGTGAGCACCGACCCGAACGTGAACACAACGGAGATCCAGGCATGGCGCTGGGTTTCCGTCGATGAACTCGACAAGGTGATTAGTGAAGACGCTCCTGACTACACGCCCTGGCTAAAGCTTGAGTGGCGAGAGCTGCGAAAACGCGGGATTCCTGACTAGAAACCTGCACACCCGAGAAGCAGCTCGATTCAAATCAAAGCTTGATAACTCATGCGCTGGAACGTCTCTTGGTAGTTGTTGCCAGGCATTGCTCCGTGATTTAAGACCTGTGTTAAGCAAACCGCGAGCAGTTCCTCTTGTGGGTCACCGAAATAGGTCGTCCCCGCTGCTCCACCCCAACCGTATGTTCCTACTGAACGGATAAGCGGGTTCGCGCCGTGTCCATGGTACGTTGCAACCCCTAGGCCCCAATGGAATCCTGGACCCGTCATTGGGATTGTCATGTCGCCGGTGTGGTTACCGACCATAAGGTCTACGGTCTTCCGACCGAGTATTCGCGCGCCGTCGAGTTCGCCACCGTTCAAAAGCATCTGACCAAAACGCGCGTAATCACCAGCGGTTGAGAGGACTCCACCTGCATCTCCGCCACCACCGAAGTGTTTTCTCGGACCATTCTTCTCACTAGCGGTGGCAGTTTCTACTGGGTGTAACTTAACTTCGCCTTCAACTTCACGGGGAACGTAGTTTGTACCGAAACGGTCTTGCGTGCCGGGTTTAAGATAGAAATCGGTGCTATCCATTTTTAGCGGCCCGAATATGTTCTCTTGAAAGAAGACGTCGAGTGTTTGGCCGCACGCTTCTTCGAGCACTGCCGAAAGGATTGGATAGCCAATGTGGTACACGAACCTATCACCTGGATGGAAACCTAATGGCAGCTTGGCCATCGCTCGAACTCGGTCCCGATTAGGTATGTCGGAATTGAAACCGTCGTCGTCTTCGTAACCAAGCGAAGCTAGTTCGTCGCGCAGTCGCTGCCGATAGATACTCGGCATCGCTTGAGGATTCATCAGCCCCGTTGTATTCGTTAAACAATGACGAATCGTCAACGGTCGCTTCGCAGGCTCGGTGATCATCAATTCATTCCGATTAACGACCTGAAGATCTCCCCATTCAGGTAGGAAACGCGCGACCGGATCGTCCGGGGTGAGGATTCCTCTTTCAAATAGGATCAAGGTCGCGACGCCAGCGATCGGTTTCGTATTTGAAAACATGCGAAACAACGAATCCTTGCCTACAGGATTGCCTTGTTCTAAATCGAGTACACCGCGAGCTTCGTAGTGCACGATTTGGCCCTTCCTCGCAAGTAGCGTTACCAGATTCGGAACTCTTTTACTGTCAACGAAATGTTGCATGGCCGGACCGATCTGAGCGAGACGCTCTGGATCAAAGCCAAGTTCAACTGGATCGCCGATGGGTAAAGGCGCGTCGGACATAGGAGGTCCTCTGGAGGTCTAATCTAGAAACGCTGCATTATTGCGAACGAGGTTGTGAAGTGACTGGATTCCACCTCAGTCTGTTGACAATATAGACTGAATTTCCGCCTCGGTTGGTCCGATGACGTATTTCTGATTTGACCTTACACATTCAACTATTTCGTGCAGCTGTTCAACCGTCCGATCAAAGGAATCATTGACGATCACAAAGTCGTAATCCGCATATTGAGACATCTCATATCTTGCCTTTTCAATTCTTGACTGTATCGATTCATCATTAACTTCCGCGCGATTTAAGAGCCGTTCCTGCAACGCCGCGATTGACGGCGGTAGCAAAAAGATGCTAGTTACTCGTTGCATGAGACGACGTACGTTTTGAGCGCCTTGGAAGTCGATGATGAGCATGGTGTCAACGTCTTGATCAAGGCTGCGTTGCACTGCTGCTTGGCTCGTACCGTAATAGCTACCAAAAATATGAACGGTTTCGAGAAATTCTTGGTTTGACTTCATTTCAAGAAAACGCGCTTCGCTGACAAAGTGATAGTGAAGTCCATCGACTTCACCGCTCCGTGGTGCACGTGATGTGTGGGTTATCGCTCGTTGAAGGTCTGCGTGGCTGTCGAAGACTGCTTGTGCTAAGGTGGTTTTGCCGACACCGGACGGACCAGAGAGTACGAATAAATTAGCGTGTGACGAGATTTCGCGCGTCACTCTACGTTTTGAACCTGCTCGCGCATTTGATCAACGAGCACCTTGAGATCAACGGTGAGATTAACCGCGTTGGGAGGTGCGAGCTTCGCCGCGAGCGTGTTCGATTCACGAGCCATTTCCTGTACGAGAAAACCCAGACGTCTGCCCTGAGGTTCGTGACGATCCAGACAGCTCTCGAATTCGGATATGTGTACGCGCAATCGATCGATCTCCTCCTGCACGTCAGCGCGTTGAGCGAGTAATGCGACTTCTTGTGCTAGTCGATTCGGCTCAACATTTGCACCGAGTTTCTTGAGACGCTGATCTAGTTTCTCGCGAACAAACTCAACCTGCGACCCAGCCAATGACTCCAATTTTTCGAGAATTTCTTTGATTGAAGCGAGTCGAGACTGGAACAAACGGCATAGGGAATCTCCTTCCACGTTCCGACTGTCGACTAACATGACTAAGGCTTGCGCAAAGGATCGACATATTTCTTTGTGCATGTCCGGCGATACGTCAATCTGCTCATCGATGACTCCTGGCCATCGCATGACATCAATTACGTCAAGTTGATCGCGCAATTCGTTTGACGCGTCTTCAGAATCTTGAAATTCTGCCATCACGTTCTGAACAAATCGTGCGTTGACCAGCAGCGAACGCAGTGTTTGAGCGTTAATTGAAGGTTTTGTTTCCGAGCTTGTTGATGCGCATGAAAGTGACGCTTCAATTCGACCCCGATTCAATACGTCTTTTGCGTGCGCGCGAAGATCTGGTTCCAGTACTTGAGCAGCAGATGGCAAGTTGAAACTAAGATCAAGGAAACGATGGTTGACGCTGCGTACTTCCCAGACCCAGATGTCGGTCTCGGCGCGCGCAAACGCCGTCATACTGGCAACCATCTCAAAATTTTATATGCTCCTATAATGCCGATTTCCATGTACGAATAAATAGGTGATTAAGAACATATGCGTCCAAATGGTCGAAATTTTGATGAATTACGTAATGTTTCTATCGAAAGGAGCTTCACGAAAAATGCGGCAGGATCAGTATTAATTAGCGTCGGTGAGACCAAAGTGATCTGTACCGCGACAATTGAAAACGATGTACCTAGATTTTTACGGGGATCGGGTCAGGGATGGCTGACGGCAGAGTACGGTATGTTGCCGGGAGCCACGACGGAGCGGTTTGATCGGGAAGCTGCTAGAGGTAAACAGTCTGGTCGGACGATCGAAATTCAACGATTGATTGGGCGTTCGTTGCGACGTTGTGTTGACTTGCACCGGCTGGATGGGACGACGATCTATGTTGATTGTGATGTCATCCAAGCGGACGGCGGGACGAGAACGGCGGCGATTACTGGTGGGGCGGTTGCAGTATTTGATGCGCTCTCGGCGATTGGTAGAGACAGTGCATTCGAGGGCTTCGTAGGTGCGATATCCGTAGGTATCGTAGATGGTGTAGCATGTCTCGACTTAGAGTACGTGGAAGATTCGAACGCGGATACAGACATGAATGTCGTAATGCTGAATTCTGACGCCTTTGTTGAGATTCAAGGCACTGCGGAAGGTGCTTCGTTTGGTCGCGACGAACTAAACGCGTTGGTTGATCTCGCGACGAAAGGAATATGCGAGCTGCAGACTTATCAAAGGAGAGTGTGCGATTCACGAACTTAACGATACCCACGTAGTCGGCGTGATCAACGTAATAAGGGCAGGGCATGCCCGGTTCGCCTGTGAAGTGAACCACCGTAGTCGTCAGCAGCAGAAACCTTGAGGCGACTCAAGCGACGGCTCAATACCATGCTTGAGCGCTTTAGAAATCCTCTTCCTTTCGGGAGAGGAGGATGTCAATCTAGATTCGCATTGAGTGCGACGATTTGAGGCAAAAGTGCAGGGAATTCGACTGTTAGAACTCTCCATACAATCCCATGCCGAACACTGAAATAAACATGAATCACGCGGTTTCTTAATTCCTTCATGTCGCGTCACGGGACATGGTCATGCCTTTGCTTGAATTTATCAGAGACCTGTCCACTCGCTTCGCCTAAAACAGTGAGTTCATAGAGGATCGCTCTCTGTAATCGAGAGTTCCTTAAGTACTCGTCGTATGAAATGGCTTTGACTTCGTCTAGAACCCGTCAGACTATTTCAAGCATGTCAGCGACCCAGGTGGCGTCATCACGCCGAGACATAAATAGTCTCGGTACGCTCCAAAATCGACTTCTTCCGGCGCTCGTTATAGTGAGATTCGATCGCTATCCGCCATACGAGGTCTACTTTGCGCTGAAAAATCTCTGCTAGTTCGTCGCACATGTGTACTTCGTCAAACAACGAAATTCCTACTGTCGGATTCTCGGGATTGCTAATTAGCAGGTCCACGTCACTGGTCTCGGGGTCGAAATCATCCCGAATTGCGGAACCGAACACTTCCATCTTCGTAAGTCCCCACTTTTCGCAAAATACCCTGATTTCGTCGTAAGGGACTGCTATTCTCAGCGCTGAGTTGGTACGAGGCATTGGCTAATCTGACGGACGCCATGTAATTACGTGCAATTCTAGAATGCCTAAGCACGAGTTTAGATTGCGGCTTGAAAGCGCTGTTGCTTTGAAGGAGCAGGACTCTTACCGCAAAACCATTGTGGAATGTCGGGTTACCTTCTGCCAGACTAGGTGCAGTTAAGCGGCTACGTTTTGCTTAGATCTGGAATGCGATAGCTTCGCGTCTCAAGGCGTTTGGAGGCGAACTCGAAGTACTCGGGCACAATCTCGTACCCAAGAAATCGACGATGGTTTTCTTGTGCTACGACGGGTACTTGACCCGAGCCTAGGAAGGGATCCAATACCAAATCTCCTTCTCTCGACGCGTAATCGAGTATCTTCTCAACAAGCTGGCGAGGCAATTTCGTCGGCGTCTTGATGTCGCCGGTCCAGTATTCTCGCTTTATGACCCACACATCCTCCATATCACGATAGCGTGCGCTCTTGCCGTTCTCAGTGCGGTCTTCTTGTGTAAATCGCGAGTCCGGGTGGAATGAGCGTTGTTTGTCATCTTTTGCGACAAAAAGGCAGTGGTAATGAGAGGTCACAAATTTGCGTTTTGTGGCCACACCGAACTGATACTTCCAGATGATGTGATTGATCGTTTCAAGCCCGATGTCACTCAGCGCGTTAAGCATGTCCTTAAGGTTGTTCCAACCAGAAAATATGAATGCCGACCCGGATGGTTTAAGTACTCGATGGACCTCAGTTAACCAAGATTTTGTGAACTCGAAGTAGTCCTTTGGCGCAACTTCTGAATATCCGTCAAGCACACGATGTGGCACACGGTTGTAGTTAGGACGCTTCGCTCTGAAATCAATACCAAATGGCGGGTCCGTAATCACTAGGTCGACGATATTTGGCGGTAAACGCTGCATACCTAGGACGCAGTCTTCGTTAAAGATCCGATCCGCGTGGTCTGCTTCCTGATTGGTCGAGTGATACGGCATTTTTATGAACGATCGGTAGTCTGTCGGTTCAAAGCGGCCTGGGCGTCCATCTATAACGTTCCTTCACCACCACGAATTGCATTGAGCTGCTTGATTCGATTATGTCGAAGGGATTGACCGTATTTCGGACCTTGCTCGCCAGTCGTGGTGACTCTTCGAAGCGATTTCTGAAGCTTCAGAAACTGTTTCTTATCGACGTCAACCACATTGCTCAGGGCGGTTAGAAACGTTTCGAATCGAGCATCGCCGTGAAACGCACCTGCTTGATCCAGCAAATCGATGGCGCGCTCATCGTCTAATTGATCGAATTGCTCAAACAGTCGACCAGAACGGCAAATCTCCAGTGCGAGGGATTTCGCTTTCTTTGGTGCCATCAATCGATCAAAGAGAGAGTTAAGTTGCTGTTCAGAGTGAAGCCAGCCGATAAGTGCGAACGCGCCTTGCAGCGGCAGAACGCGGTCTCGGTGGCCGACTGCCAGTTCATCAAGCGCTAGTTCGCTGAACCACGGCGCCGTAATTTGGGCATTTCTCAGTACTTCGTAGAAACGAAATGGTGCAATCTCTTCAAGTGCCTTGACCCATTCGTTCCAAACCCTTTCCGCAGAGAGCTCGTTCAGCTGGTCGCCCATACTTCGTATCAGATCCAGCGTCGCGGTGGTTATCTCAAACCTAGGCAACTTGGCGGCAAACCGAGCGACTCGAAAACAGCGCAATGGGTCTTCTGCAAAGGCAGTGGAGACGTGCTTGAGTTTTTTTGCATGTAAGTCGTTCTGACCGCCGTAGGGATCGATCAGTTCGCCCGAGGCAGATTTAGCCATCGCGTTGATCGTTAGGTCACGACGCAGCAGATCTTGTTCTAAGGTAACGTCGGCATCGTTTTTAAAACTGAAACCACCGTGACCGGGTCCGATCTTGGTTTCAGTTCGTGCCAATGCGTGTTCCTCAAACGTCTTTGGATGCAGGAACACGGGGTATGCCTTCCCGACAGGGATAAATCCAGCCTCGATCATGGTCTCAGGATCTGCGCCAACGATGACCCAATCCCTTTCTCTTGGCGTTACTCCAAGTAGCTCGTCGCGAACAGCACCACCGACTAGATAACGAGTGCCGGGTATTCTCAAATCTGGCATGAAACGACACCGTCCTGCCAGTGAAAGCGCTTTCCATCTTCGAGTCGAACAGCGGTCAGACCTCGACCCCATACACAGCCTGTGTCGGTTGCAATGACTCGATCTGTAGGTACTTGGCCATCCAACGCAGCCCAATGACCAAACACGATCGTCTTTGCTCGTTCACGTTCATATTCAAACCATCCTCTAAAACCAGCTGGCGCCGTGTCGAGTGTGGTCTTGTGAGCGAACTCGAGACGTCCATCTTCATCGATAAAGCGCATGCGCGTCAGGTAATTCGTGATGATCCGCAGGCGATCCATACCGTTCAGTGTCTTATCCCAAATATCGGGGTATTTCCCGTACATGTTTTCAAAAAAACTAACGTACTCGGGTCCGCTGATCTTGCTCTCAACTTCCCGCCCGAACTTACATGCATCGTTCACGGTCCAGATATGTGGAATACCCGCATGGACCAAGACCCATTCCCGATCTTGGTGTATCAGTGGCAGAGTTCGTAACCAATGGGAGAGTTCCTCGCAGTGTGCAGAGGCCAAGACGTCCTGAAACGTGTCGCTATTCTGTGGGGTTTTACCGCCAAAAACGATGGCTAGTAGGTGAAGATCGTGATTTCCCAATACGAGAGTAGCTTGCGGTCCGAGATCTCTCACGTACTGGAGAGTCTCGAGGTTTTGTGGGCCGCGATTTACTAAATCACCTACGAACCAAAGACGATCCGTTTCAGGTTCAAACGGTAACGCTGCAATAAGTTTGCGCAAAGGTTCGTAGCACCCTTGTACGTCACCAATCGCGAAGGTAGCACTCATCGTGAATCAATGTAGTTTGAGATTGATACGTAATCGTTCACGCTGACATGGTCTGCACGCATACGTGAATCCACCCCCAACTTTTCCCATGTGATCTGGAAACTCGATAGGCTATTGGCGAGGGTTTTACGTCGTTGCGAAAACGCCGTTCTGACGACGTTTGAGTACGTCTGAAAATCGTAGACCTCATGTTTCGGGGTAACGGGCGTAAAGCGTACGAACATCGATTCAACCTTAGGTGTAGGTCGGAAAGCATCGGCGGATACGGTAAAAAGAGGTTCTACATGACACCGGTATTGCGCCATTACGGACAAGCGCCCCCATGCTTTCTCTCCAGGTGACGCAGCTAACCGTAGTGCAACTTCTCGTTGCAGCATGAAGTGCATATCAACGATTCTGGGTTCCTGTAATAGGCGAATAAGAAGGGGCGTTGAAATGTTGTACGGCAGATTCCCGACAATGCGATGTCCAATGAAGGAATCGAGAGGCTCGTCAAGGACGTCAACACTGCGTAGCTCAGCGACGGGAAATCGTGACTGCAGGTCTTCCGCAAAATCGCGATCCAGCTCGATCAAGGTGAGATGTGAGGTTGCTTCGACGAGATCGTTCGTTAACGCACCACGGCCGGGACCGATCTCAATCACGCATTCGTTTGGCTGAATCGCTAGCGCGTCGTGAATTCGCGCGATGACGCCTTGATCAGTTAAAAAATGCTGTCCGAAGCGTTTTCTTGCTCTGATGATGCGGTTCCTGCCAGTATCTGGACGAAAGCTTCATCGCGTACTTCCTTGATCCAGCCTTGAAGTAATTCGTCAAACCGTCGCTCATAGATCGCTCGTAGCGCAAGTTCATTAAGAGCGTCTTCACTAAGGTCTTCTACCCGTCGATCTTGTACCTCAAGAATGTGCCAACCGTATTCTGTTTCAAACGGTTCGGTTACGACACCGATTTCAGCTTCCGCCATCGCGGCTTGAAATTCAGGGACGAAGTTCTCTCCGTTATTCCAACCCAGATCACCTCCTGCTAACGCGGATGACGGATCGTCGGAATACTCTTCGGCGAGTACTGCGAACTCCTCTCCGTCCGCAATGCGCTGCTTCAGTTCTCGCACGAGGTCAGCCGTTTCCTCTTCGGAGCGAATCGCAGAAGGGGACACCAGAATATGACGCACGAGTGAACTTTCGCCGGTGGTTGTGGATGCTCCCCGTTTCTCCAGGAGTTGGACGATGTGAATACCGAGCGAGTTCTGGATCGGTTCCGCAACCTCACTAACGTCCATCTCGAGTATCTGATCACTAAATAAACTGGGAATCTGTGATGCTTTGCGCCAACCGAGGTCTCCACCCTCCAGTGCAGTGTTCGAAGCGGAGTAATTCACTGCGAGTCCGGAGAGAGGCGTACCATCTCGGAGTTCTTCAATTAAGTATGTCGCAGTCTCTCTAGCCCTTGCTTCTGCGTCGGGACCCGCTTTGTCGTCGATTGCAAGCAGAATGTGGCCAATGCGGTACTCTTCGGATGCCAGCTGCTCGAAGTAAGGCGACTTCCGGAAGTCCTCAATATCGCGCTGAGACACATACAAGCGACGATTGACCATGATCTGCTGTACCCGAGCGAGGGTCATTTGGCGTCGAATTTCGGCGAGAAACATCTCATACGTGACACCTTCAGATCGGAGGGCTTCTTGCAGCTGCTCGACCGACATGCTCTGTTCTGCGGCATAGTTTTGCGCTGTTACATTGATCTCCTCGTCATCAATGACAATACCACGCATTTCCGCTTCTTGTAATTGAATAGACTCGACGATCAGTCGCTCCAGTATTTGACTAAGAATGACGTTTTCGTCCGGTACTTGACGCATTTGTGCAGGCGTCAGCTGAGCTTTGAAACTGTTGAAGCGTTCGTTCAGTTCCGACAGCAAAACGACATCGTCATTAACGACCGCAGCGATGCTGTCGAGCTTCTCGACCTCAGCGAAAGCTGCCGTTGTCAGAAACAATAGAGAGAGGGATAACCATCGATGGCATCGACCGTGAATTGACAAATTCATACTTTTAACCGGATGAGGAATGGATAGCTTAACGAAAACCGAAGCGTTTGCGGTCGATTAGCGATTCTATGCGATTGCGACCAATCTTGCCTAGTCCGATCAGATCAAAACGGAGCATTACTCGATTTTCTAGGTCCACGCGATACCGACCCTCGACGAAGTCCCAATCGGTGGCACGTTGAATGAACAAAAGCGTGCGATAACAACACCCTGTAAATGCGATTCCCAAATGCGTATCGGTGACGCGATCACTTTCGATGTCGAAACCATACGCACCGATAGCTTCCCAGCGAGAGGTGAGAGGCCACCTGAAACCGATTTCGAATTGGTGAATGTTGTCGCGAGGTCGCCTGCCAATTGATGTGTACAGAGATTTCGTTAAGGTTGGTTCATAGACCAGCAATGTAGCGAATTCGTTCGCACTTGGATTGTGACGACTCCGATACTGTCGATGTTCTAACGCAAAGCCGTTGTTGTTTCGAATGCCGAATGAAGCGCCCCAGCCACCGAATGAGGACGACCTCCCATCCGCTCCGTCAAGATGCGTCATGTGGGCAATTTCCGCTTGTACGACGTTTTGGGTATTTGTGTGTGGCAGCACATGAAATCGAAATCCCGCCGCTAAGCGATGTTCACCGGGTATATGGTCGAGCCCGCTCGTTCGGGTCTCACCGAAGATCTGCGCTGTGTTCAGCATTGATCGCGGTTGGTCGATCGGAATTCCTAGAGGCGATTCTGTGAACGTTCGATCGACGTAATGCAACCTTGGTTCGATGGTATAGACCTTGTCGGCCAGATGCTTGTCGTA
Organism: Pseudomonadales bacterium; assembly: GCA_022822135.1. Classification (GTDB taxonomy): domain Bacteria; phylum Pseudomonadota; class Gammaproteobacteria; order Pseudomonadales; family Azotimanducaceae; genus Bin55. The sequence continues at coordinate 240,626 of JAJECH010000025.1, read as the reverse complement.
GAACACCCCAACGCCTAACTGAAGACTATCGTTGTATCTTGTATGCGTCCTGGATACCTCAGAAGCGTCAATCGAGAATCGTGTCATGGATTTCGCGGCGCTCAAACTCATCTCACCCCAAGTACGAGTGAAACCCGCATGAATGGCTTGTTCAACGTGGCCGCGATGTGAACGTAGTTGAAAGTCTCGATAACTAGCACCATTGATACGAGAACTTGCGCTTATGACTCCCCACCAAGGTTGCCAATTCACATCAAATTCCGGATAGCGTTCGCCCAATAAAAGTTCTTCAGAAGTCGAGTTGATCCGTTGCGCGAGTAGGCCAATGTCCCAATCACGAGAGCTATAGGTCAGCGCTGCGGTGTTATTCGTCGAGAAGACTGGTTGGGTGAGGGAGTCGAACTCAAAGTCGTGTTGATACGCGAAATCGCTTGGTTGTGTAAAGTCGATGAGGGATTCGACCGCACCCCATGCCTTACTGTAGTTAGCCTTTACGCGCCATCGTGAGGGATCGATGAAACCATCTTCAATATGATCAAGTTTCTTGTCGTTCGGAATCCAATCCAACGTCGAACGAAACCCGAACAGGTCAAGATCTGCGCCAAATTGAATTCCGTTTTTTTCTAGGTATCTTGGTGCGAGTTCGAAGTCACCGTGTTTTCCGAAGACGCGAATAGGTTGCTCAATGATCACACCGTTATCGGAGCGGTATCTGAAATGTGTTGTGGCAAATCCGTTGCGGTCAGATTGCGGGCGGAAAGTGAAATACGGAACATAGAAAACCGGCAATTTGCCAATGTAGAAACCAATGCCTCGCAAACTTACGCGAGTCGTTTCTCGGTTAATCCCGATGTGCTTAATCCGGAATCCCCATCTCTCCGCACGCGGGTCGCACCCACTAAAACGTAAATCGGCTGCTTCGACTCGAGTTTCGTCCGCTTTCAACGATTTAAGTGAGCCCTGAAGCGGAAAATCAAACATGACAAACGACAGATTGCCGAAGCGCGCCATTTGGTTGTCCGCTTCAATATCCAAGATGGCTTCATCGATCGCCATCGCTGCCTGCTCGTGGTATAGGGCTAAGCCATGCTCGAAGTCCAACGGACCTTCTTTTAGCCACTCCAGTTCTTCTGCGGTCAGAAGCAAATCGGCACTTTGGACCTTGACGTTGCCCGTAAAGTAGCGACTTCCAGTGTTGGTTTCGCGAAATTCGTCACTCCGCACAACGGATTTTTCTTTGTGCTCGGATTTAGGTACGAATCGAGGCGCGGGCAGAGGAGTAAATACTGTCGGGCAGACTTCATGTTCTTGGCTCGCAGGCCAATAGTCTGCCGTAAAATCCGAGGCGGCTGTGCTGTGGCTCCCGTTAATCGCTACGAACAGTATTGCGCCGACCCACCATCGACGTCGTGCGACCTCGCGATGGAGATACCGCACCATGTCTAACGATCCCCCTCCGGCCTTGAGAAACTGGCTTGTGAGGACGTTAGGAACAGACCAATTCACGTTACATCCGCTCGTACCAGAGGCGAGCACCAGACGCTTCTATCGAGTTGAATCCAATCTCGGGCAATCGCGGATGGCGATTCATGCGCCTCCTTCGACTGAAAACAATGAACAGTTTGTCGCATTGGCTCAGGTTTTTCGCCAACACCAAGTGCCTGTACCTCAAATTCACGCACGAAACATGAGACGAGGGTTCTTTCTTGTTGACGATTTCGGTTCCCTTGAGTTTCTTGAGGTATACGAGAATCCGACGCTACGTGGTTCAGCGATGGGACTGGCACTCGACGCATTAGTGGCGATCCAGCGCACTCAAGATGCACACGTGCCACCCTATACCCGCCAGCGCCTACTTGATGAATTGAACATTTTTGAGGAATGGTGTTGTGACAAGATGCTAGGACAGAGTGCAAAACCGTTAGGCATCATTGCCGAACCCCTTACAACAGAGATAGACCGTCATCCTAAGGTCACGGTTCATCGTGACTATCACAGCCGCAATCTCCTGTTGGACGGAGAACGACTCGGCATTGTAGATTTTCAGGATGCGCTTATCGGTTCCAGCGTATACGATCTGGCGTCTTTGATGTACGACTGCTATTTTGAACATGCCCACGATGAAATCGAGAACTGGATTGATCAATTTCGGTTGCTGGCGGAGCGATCAGGTCTACCTTGTATTCAGCCGAGGGAAGCATTCGTACGAGCAATGGAAGTAACAGCCATCCAGCGCATGCTGAAAGCCGTCGGCATCTTTTGCCGTTTGTGGTTTACTCAGCAAAAGCAGACACACTTACCCTATGTGCTGCCCGTTCTGAGTCGAGTTATCAAGATCGCTCACCGAAACGAACTATCAGAATTTAGTTCATGGCTTGACTCCCAGGTCAGACCGAAACTACGAGCTTCGCTTGAACGATTGAAATTGTGAAAGCGATGATCTTGGCAGCGGGGAAAGGAACCCGACTTGCGCCGCTCACCGAAAAACTGCCAAAGCCCATGATTCCAATCTCGAGCGAGCCGTTGATCGTGCACCAGCTGCGGTGGTTAAAACGAGCGGGGATCGTTGATGTTGTGGTGAATCTGCACCACTTAGGTGATCAAATCAGCGAGCACCTTGGTAGCGGTCGGCAGTTTGGTGTCAACATCAGCTATAGCAACGAAGACGTCCTCTTGGAAACCGGGGGCGGGATCGTCAAAGCGCTGCCACTATTGGGGTCGGAAGAGTTCGTGCTGCTCAATGGGGATGTTTGGACCAGCTATCGATTCACGCGTAAGGTGCTGGACCCAGAAGCTACGATGCACTTGATTCTCGTGCCGAAGCCTGATGAGCGCGAACATGGGGACGTGAGTTTGGAAGGTACACGTGTAATGCGTCATGCGCACCGAGACTCGAATCGTTGGGTCTACAGTGGCATAGCTTTCGTAAAGCCTGACATCTTTAAGGAAGAGACGGTACGACCTTTTTCGTTACGTGAGATCTTGTTTCGTGAGATAGCTGCGAATCGTGTGACTGGTGAGACACACGAAGGTATTTGGTACGACATCGGAACACACGAGCAACTCAAGCGCGTACGTCGCTTGATGCTTTAAGCGTGTGTCTAAGATTCCCGCCGTGAATCCCAAGATTGCACCGTCGATTCTGGCGGCAGATTTCGCTCAGCTTGGCGACGAGGTCGAAGCTGTACTAGCGAGTGGCGCAGATTTGATCCATTTTGACGTCATGGACAACCATTTCGTACCTAATCTCACAGTTGGACCAACGGTGTTAGCTGCGCTCCGAAAAAGATTTCCAGACGTCGAGTTCGACGTGCATCTCATGGTCGATCCGGTAGAACGACTTGTAGATGAATTTCTCGATGTCGGCGCTTCCATGATCTCCGTGCATCCTGAAACTTGCCAGGACGTTGGGGAAGTGTTGGATCGAATCGAATCGGGTGGCGCGAAAGTCGGCGCCGTACTCAATCCAGAAACCTCCGAGTCTGTGTTGGCGTCTTATTGGGACCAGCTAAATTACGTTTTAGTCATGTCGGTAAAGCCTGGATTCGGAGGTCAGTCCTTCATGCCCGAGGTGCTACCGAAACTTGCACGTATTAGAGACAGCATCAGGCGTGATGAGCGCGATATTGATATTGAAATTGATGGTGGCATTAGCCGTTCGACCATTGGCGCTGCTGCGCAGGCAGGTGCGGAGATATTTGTCGCCGGTTCGGCGATATTCAATAGCGACGACTACGCTTCTACCATTGCGGAATTACGCGCATTAGCCGCATGACGACGAACGGAATTCAATCTTACGATGCGTACCTATTTGATTTAGACGGGACGCTCGTCGATACAGCGCCCGATTTGATGTATGCGCTCAATGCCACGCTCGTTCATGCCGGCTACGCTGAGGTGGGGCTTGATTTAACTCGGCTTTGGGTAGGGCATGGCGCGAAAGTCATGCTTGCGGAAGCGGTTGTTCACCAAGGTAAGTCGAAGTTAAGTGATGATCAGCTTGAGGAATATTTCGCGTTTTTTCTCGAGCGTTACGGTGAACGAATCGCTGTTGACAGTGTGCCGTATCCTGGTGTGGTCGATTCATTGATCGCATTAGCCTCGCGCACTCGCAAGTTAGGTGTTGTTACGAACAAACTCCAAGGTCTATCTATGCAACTCCTGCGCGAGCTCGATCTATATAAGTACTTCAATATTGTGGTAGGCGGTGATACGCTTCAAGTCCGCAAACCTGAACCGCAACCTATTTTGTACGCGTGTAATGAGCTGGTTTCCGTACCGTCTGAGACGCTTTTTGTGGGCGACTCAACGACGGATGTGAAAGCCGCGAGAGCTGCGGGTTGTCCCGTGGTGTGCATGCGAGACGGATACAACCACAACACACCAGCTACCGAACTAGGTGCTGATCACGTCATCGATTCATTTTGTCAGTTGCTGTGAATTACGTACGACCGCGCCCTCGTTGGCGCTGGATTCGCTAATCCTTCACCCAACTACTGTCGACCGTATTGGTCGCGCTTCGATTGCTCGAGAAACTTATGAATCAAGATGAATTTCAGGCACTGGCTGAGCAGGGATACAACCGTATTCCGCTCACTTTAACCGTTTTCGGCGACATGGATACGCCGTTGTCCGTCTATCGTAAATTGGCGGATGAACCATTTAGCTATCTACTTGAATCTGCGGCCAGCAGTGGCGATCGATGGTCTCGCTACTCGATCATTGGTTTACCTGCAGCGCAAGTTCTACGTGTTGTCGGTCGCTCCATCACACACGAGGTGAACGGGGTCGTGACCGAGCGAATCGAATGCGATGACCCGTTGGAATACATCGACACGTTCCAACGACAATTTCGAGTGCCGGAAATCGAAGACATGCCAAGGTTCTTCGGTGGTCTCGTGGGTTATTTCGGATACGACACAGTTCGGTTTATCGAGAAACGACTGCGAGACTCAACGCCTCCAGATGATGTGCATACCCCTGACATCTTGTTGATGGTGTCGGACGAAGTTGTGGTTTTCGATAACCTGACAAGCCATGTCACGATCATTGTGATGGTCGATCCGTCTCGAACTGACGCACGGGCCCGAGGGTACGAGCGACTGGAAGAAATCTCTCGTGGCATGTCGGCCACAGTGGATGCCCTACCGTCACCATCAAGTACGGGACCTATTCCGGAGGAGGCATTCGTTTCCGGTTTTGGCCGTGAGGCGTTTATGGATGCGGTAGAACGTACGCGTGAGTACATTCGCGCGGGTGATGTCATGCAAGTCGTTCTTGCACAACGGATGACGATCCCGTTTGAGATTCCGTCGATTCAACTATATCGCGCGTTGCGCAGTTTGAATCCGTCGCCTTACATGTACTTTATGCGTCTTGACGATTTCCATATCGTTGGATCGTCTCCTGAAATTCTGGCGCAGGTCGAAAACGGGAGAGTCGTCAATCGACCTTTAGCGGGGACGCGCCGACGTGGAAGGGATGAAGAAGAAGACCGTGCGATGGCGCAGGAGCTCATGGATGATCCGAAGGAGATCGCAGAACACCTCATGCTCGTTGATCTCGGTCGCAATGATCTCGGACGAGTTTGCAAGATCGGCAGCGTGCGCGTTACCGAGGAATTCAAAATAGAGCGTTATGCGCACGTGTTTCACATAGCATCGCATGTGGAAGGTGAGCTAGCTGACGATAAATCCGCGATTGACGTGCTCCGTGCTACCTTGCCAGTCGGAACACTGAGTGGCGCACCGAAGATTCGCGCAATGGAGATCATCGACGAACTTGAGCCGGTAAAACGAGGTGTCTACGCAGGAGCCGTTGGTTATCTTGCGTGGAACGGCAACCTCGACATGGCGATCGCGATCCGAACTGCAGTGATCAAGGATCATTGTCTGTATATCGAAACGGGCGCGGGGATTGTCGCTGATTCAATTCCTGAACTGGAGTGGAAGGAGTGTATGAATAAGGCACGTTCACTGTTTCAAGCTGCGAGTTTGGCACAGCAAGGCATTCCATGAAGACTCAGATCGTTCACCTAGCGAAACAGATTGCCGACTCGTCTTGGTTCTTGAATGCCATTACGACCGTGATCCTGGTCAATGGCGTGGTCATCGGATTCGAGACGGTTGACACGATTAATGATGCGTTTGGTTTTTGGTTCCACCTGTTTAACCAGATCGCAGTTGGCATCTTTGTTGTTGAAGCGATCATCAAGATCGTCGCGCATCATCCTCGCATGCAGGATTACTTCAAAGATGGGTGGAACGTCTTCGATTTCATCGTGGTCGTTCTGTGTCTAATCCCGGGTTCAGGTTACATACCGATGTTGGCTCGCGTATTGCGGTTGCTACGCGTACTATCCGTGATCCCGTCGTTACGGGTACTCGTCACGGTATTGGTGCGATCGTTGCCCGGAATGTTGAATATCGTCGCCTTGACGGTCGTCATCTTTTATGTCTACGGTGTTGCTGGTCATTACTTATTTGCAGAGGTCGATCCGACACATTGGCGCTCGCTTGGTATTTCGTTACTCTCGTTGTTCCGCATCGTCACTCTCGAGGATTGGACCGACATCATGTATGCGGCGATGACTGCGTATTGGTGGGCATGGATGTACTTCGTGTCATTGGTGTTGGTCGGCACGTTTGTGGTGTTTAACTTGATCATTGCGGTTGTCATATCAAATCATGATCGCGCAACGCAAGAAGGTTTACACGAGCAGTACGAAAAACTTCGCGAGAACTTAGGCGAACAGTCAAGAACCGATGCATTGCTCTTGGAAATCCACGAGATTCGGGAAGCACTTAATCGATTGGAGAGCCAGGTCGGTGCGGAAAAATCGACTAGCTGACGAATTAGAGGGTTCAGTCTTGTTCTCCGGTCACGGCCCAAACCAGTTGTGAAACGCGCCATTGCGGCTCTCGCTTCGATTCTGAGTCTCTGTGCTGCAGCAGAACTTTCTCTAAAAAGCAGTGCAACACTTGAACACACCGTGTCAACGGTTACTTGGCTCTCTTTCGATCTCTCGCCGGATGGGCAGACTTTTGTGCTTGAGGTCCTCGGTGAGCTATACACACTTCCGGTTGATGGCGGGACCGCAGAACCACTATCGACGGGGATGGCGTTCGATTCTCAACCAGTCTATTCACCAGATGGTTCTCACATCGCGTTTATCTCTGACAGGTCAGGGCACGAAAACCTGTGGGTAATGCGCTCCGACGGTACTGGGGCGCGCGAACTCTCGGATACGTCAAAGGACTCGGAATTGATGTCGCCTTCGTGGGCGTCGGACGGATCGCATGTGATTGTGTCAGTTGGGGGTTGGAAAAATCGGGTCTATCGTGTCTGGGCGTATCACTTAGCAGGTGGTAAAGGTGTCCGGCTAGCCCCGCGACGCTCCGGCTCTGCGACAGACTCACAGAACTTTACAGGCGCGATTTACAGTACCGATGGTCGTTACATCTACCATGCGTTCAAAGAAGGCGGATTCGGGTACAACCAGCAGCTGCCGCTGTGGCAGATACGCCGACTTGAGCTTTCGACGAATGAACACGTTGAACTGACTGCTGCGGTAGGAAGCGCATTTCGACCAGTCCTTTCGCCAGACGGTTCGAAACTGGTGTATGGGACGCGGTTTGACACTAAAACAGGGCTCCGTATTCGGGATCTACAGTCCGGGGACGACAACTGGCTCGTCTACCCGGTCCAACGCGATGAACAGGAATCGCGTTTCACTCGGGATCTCTTACCAAAACCCGTGTTTTCCCCCGACGGCGATGTGCTCTATTTCACGACGAACGGTGAAATTCACGGCATTGAGCTTGAATCCGGCACATCCTTCAATGTACCTTTCGAAATTCCTTTGAAACTCAAGCGAAACGAACGCCTTGAATTTCCTTATAGGGTTGGGCTTGGCCCGGTAAAAGCCCAGCTCATACGAGGTCTTGAACCTTCACCGGACGGGTCAAAGGTGGCATTCTCCGCGCTTGCGCAGATATATGTCTACGACGTTGAATCAGGAGATCTTCTCGAGTTAACGCCACCTTCGATGTTTGCGGCACAACCGACTTGGGCACCGAATGGTCGCCAGGTCGCGTTTGTTGATTGGTCGCAAGAAGGGGGTCACATTTGGCGAGTACGGACTAGAGCGAATGCCAAGCCGGTCCGCGTGACGAACGCACCGGGTTTTTATTTTGATCCATTGTGGCGAAATGACGGCCAGACAGTGATTGCATTGCGTGCCTCGGCCTTCGAACGTGCTACCAGAGCATCCGATTTTGGCGAAGGCGTAGGCACCGACCTGATACAGGTGCAGATTGACAACGGTGAGCTTGAGCTGATAACACACGCGCCTCACTTCTACGATCCCCACTACGGACCTGAATCCGAACGCCTGTACCTCTACGAGTGGCCAGGCATGTTTGCTGCAGGTGCCGCAGGTCTTCACTCGATGAGATTCGATGGTACAGATCGTCGAAAACACCTTGATGTATCAGGACCGGGGATCTACAACTCCAAGGACGGTCTTCCAGCTTTCCGCATTCGCATCGCGCCTGACGGACGCCATGCCATGGTGAAGCAAGCGAACCAGCTATATGTGGTGAAGCTGTTCGGCACACGTGCAGCTCCTGTGAAAACTAGAGTAACTAGCTGCTCGCTGCCGTGCGAACGTCTAACAGACGTTGGTGTTGACGATTTTGCGTGGGATGCTACGGGAACACATGCTCTTTGGTCGATCGGTCATACGATTCATCGGAGATCGATTGAGACGGTCTTCTCAGATGAAAAGAGTGAAGAGGGTCAGGAGGACGACGAGGAGAAAGCAGAGAAGCCATTAGCGGAGGAGCATGAATTCGTATCGACGCATCTCATTGAGGTCTACATCGCTCGCAAAGAACCTGACAATGCAGTTGTACTTCGGAACGCCACTCTGTTGACGGTCTCATCGGATAACGCGGAGATGCTGCTCGATTCCGACATACTGATCGATGGTGATCGCATCGCTGCAATCGGAAAGGATCTGATCGTTCCCAAGGGAACTGACGAATTCGATTACGGTGGTAAGTTCATTGTCCCTGGATATATCGACACGCACGCCCATTTCCCGATCTATCGAGGCGTCGTCAGTGGTGAATCTTGGGCTTTACTTGCAAATCTGGCCTACGGAGTGACCACTGCCATTGATGTTCAACCAAGCACGGTTGACGTAATCGAATACCAGAACTTAGTTGACGCAGGACGCATGGTTGGACCGCGCACTATGTCGACAGGACCAGGCATATTTAGCGATACGGCGTTCAAGTCAAAGCGCGAAGCCGTGAATGTCCTTCGGCGATACAAGGAGCACTACGGTGTCCGTAATCTCAAGTCTTATTTACCAGGCAACCGCGAACAACGTCAATGGATCGTGTCGGCGGCACACGAACTCGAACTGAATCCAACCACCGAAGGCGCATTGGACCTGAAATTGGCGCTTACCCATGCGATCGATGGATTTACTGGTCTTGAGCACAGTCTCCCAGTCGTTGGCATATATGACGACGTAGTCAAGCTGATGGCGAGTACACGAATGGCCTATACACCGACATTGCTGGTTTCGTACGGCGGTCCGTTCGGTGAGAACCATTTCTTCATTCATGAGAATCCACGTGACGATCCCAAATTAGCGCGTTTTACGCCTCCTTCCGTGTTAGAAGCGAGGTTACTGCGAAGACCATGGTTTCATCAGGATGCTCATGTCTTTGCTCGCCACGCGGAACGTGCTCACGTGATCGTTCAAGCTGGTGGTCGAGTTGGTGTCGGTTCCCATGGTCAGCTAAACGGGTTGGGGTTTCATTGGGAACTTTGGGCACTGAGCGCTGGCGGGTTTAGCAACTTTGAAGCACTCCGTGCGGCGACACGTCATGGCGCGGAAATGTTGGGTATTGGCGAGGACTTGGGCTCGCTTGAGGTTGGCAAACTCGCGGATATGGTTGTCTTAAATTCGAACCCTTATGAAGATATTCGATCCAGTAATGACATTGAACTAGTGATTCGAAACGGCGTCATTAGACGTGGAGACGATCTTACGGAAATCTGGCCTTCGAAGGGTACCGCTAGTTTGCCTAAGTTCGAACCGTTGCCTTAATTTGAAGTTAGTTAACACTAGATGAGATCTGATCTTCTGTCGGGCGAAGCGTGCTTAACATCGTCGTCAAATTCGATTGCGGGTATTGACCGGTGAAAGGAACTCGTCCAATACTATAAAACAACAGCAACAGAGTCGATCTAATGAGTCGATAAGATCTATAATTAATTTCTACAAAATAATGTTAGTCTAAATAATCTTTGAAATGGAGTTCTTAGATAGGAAACAGGAAATACGTCGTCTCGATGCGGCGCTGCATCGTCCACGTAGTTTCGTCGTGATATGGGGACGACGGCGGGTGGGGAAGTCTCGCATGCTGATTGAATGGGCACGTCGCGAAAAAGGGCTCTATGTTGTTGCGGACCAATCCTCGGCACGCATTCAGCGCCGATATTTTTCGTCCGCTGTGGGAACACGCTTTGCCGGTTTTGAAGAAGCGGAATACCCCAACTGGGGGATGATGTTCAGAAGACTTGATCGAGAAGCCGCAAGAGTTGGTTGGCGAGGACCATTAATCATTGATGAATTCCCGTATCTAGTAGCTGCAGAGCGAGAGATTTCAGCAACTTTGCAGAACTGGTTGGATTCTCCTTCACGTCAGATCGCCGTCGTGGTGAGCGGATCAAGCATTCGTATGATGAAAAATGCGATTCTGAATCAAAGTTCGCCGTTGTACGGGCGAGCTACCGAAGCGTTTCCATTGAATCCATTGCGCCCGGGTTATCTAGCGGACGCTTTTCCGTCAATCTCACCTCGAGAGTTAGTTTCCATATACGCCGTTTTCGGAGGTATGCCACGCTATCTAGAACTCGCTTCGGAGCATGGCGGAAACTTAGAAGATGCGGTGGACGATCTGATTCTCGACCCGAAAGCGCCATTGCATCGCGAACCTGACCGAATACTGGAAATGGAAACACCAACGGCGATGCCGCTACGACCGATTCTTGACGTAATCGGTAACGGTGCACATAGATTGAGTGAGATCGCTGGACGCCTTGGTCGGCAAGCATCTGGCTTGTCCGCGTCATTAGCGACACTGATGGAAATGGAAATGATTCGTCGGGAAACACCGTTTGGGAGCGATCCAAAGTCGGGTAAACGGAGTCTGTACCAGATTGCAGATCCGTTTTTGCGGTTTTGGTTCCGCGTGGTGGCCCCGAATCGTTCATTACTCGCGGATGCACCAGTTACGACCCGGCGACTATGTTGGGAAAAGCATCGTGTCAGTCTGGAGGCGCATGCTTGGGAAGAGTTATGTCGAATGGCAGTTCCACAACTGCATGCTCTTGTACCCATAATCGCAGATAAAGGTCCATTCGGTATCGCGCAGCGTTACTGGTATCGCGACGATCGCGAATTGGATATCGTCGCTCAATCACTTACCGGTTCAGACATACTACTCGGTGAAGCCAAATGGCGAATTTCAAATAGACGTGAGGGCAACCCAAGTATTCGTTTAGGTTCATTACCAATCGGTAATGCTCCTGTTCTCCCCCTCACATTCACTCCGGACACTTCCAATGAACCTAATGCCAAGATCGTTGATGCGAACACGGTGTTTAAAGCGTTACTTTAGTGCTAGAACATGCCCGGCCGGGAGACGACATTCGCAGCCACAGGTAAAGAATGATTCTTTAGTTAGATTGGATAGTCTGACCGTCTCGTAAATCGTGATTCCGCTGGAGACAATAATTCTCCAAACACTTCCGAAAGTTGTGTAAGAGGTTATTCGTGTCCTTTCGAACTGAAATCAGGGAATGGTTGGATTCAAACTGTCCAGACAGCTGCCGTGGTCCAGGCGATGTGCCAGGGGGTGGAACAAAGGCAGCGATGACAGACGAGCAACGTTTATGGCTTGATCGTTGCGCGGCTGAAGGATTGACCGTACCGAACTGGGAAACAAAGTATGGCGGTGCGGGATTTTCAAAAGACCAATGGGTGATCATGCTCGAAGAAATGCGCGATCTACACGTTCGATCGCCGGTTTCTGGGATGGGTATTTCCATGCTAGGTCCAACGCTGCTTGAGTTTGGAACCGAGGAGCAAAAGCTAAGACATTTACCTCGTATTGCAAGAGGTGAGGTCTGGTGGTGTCAAGGTTATTCCGAGCCTGGGTCAGGTTCGGATCTCGCTTCCTTGCAGACCCGTGCGGAAAATCAAGGCGATCACTATGTGATAAACGGTCAAAAAATCTGGACATCAGGTGCTAATTTCGCGGATTGGATCTTCTGTCTTGTACGGACAAATCCGGACGTTCCGAAACACGAAGGCATCAGTTTTGTCCTTTTCAGTATGAATCAACCTGGCGTTACGGTACGTCCGATTCGCTTGATTTCAGGAGCGTCTCCGTTTTGCGAGACATTTTTCGATAACGCGATTGCAGACCGTGATGACTTGGTCAGCAACGAGAACGAGGGTTGGACAGTCGCAAAACGATTACTTCAGCACGAACGCTCTGGAATGCTCTCGCTCGCTTCGGGAGGCAATAGAGAAGCTGGTATCGACTTACCTCAACTCAGATCGTTGTATGCGGAAAACGCGGATCCAGCCCTGCAGCAGCGCATTCTTAAGAACCTAATTGACACTGAGTGCATGAATCTCACTCAACGGCGGACCGTTGAAGAATCGGAAGGCAATACGCCGGGTCCGGCGACGTCGATCTTTAAGTACTACGGGGCGACGCTCGCAAAAGAGAGGTCTGAGCTCCAGATTTCTTTAATGGGAACACAAGGGTTAGGTAACGAGTCCGGACCGTATTCATCATCGGAACTCACCATGACGCGAACTTGGCTCGCAGGAAAGGCTCGATCGATCGCCGGAGGGAGTAACGAGGTGCAACTTAACATCATCGCGAAGCGTGTGCTTGGACTGCCAGACTAAACAATGAAGTGTCTGATCCCCAACTGTCTCCTACTTCTGTTTTGCTGCGTAATCGCCGCAGAAGAAACGTTTCCTTGGTTGAATTCCCTGGACGCGGGCGAAGGCGTCAAGGAGTCTGGATCAAGATTGGTCGGATTGCAATTTGGGTTACATGAGCTCGAGATTGATGAAGTAGACGCTCGCGAGTTATTCGTTGGCGTGCATGGTTGGCGCTCGGAGGGATACGAATGGGTGTATCCATTGCAGACCATTAATAACGATGCGCGCCACATGTACTTTTTCAATTGGGACACGAACGATCGTCGATGTCAACTGGAGATTGTTGAAGAGATAAAGACATCGATCCAACATGAGCTTGACGCCCATCCCGGTTATACATCCGTTTCCGTTATTGGGCACTCGTTGGGTGGCGTGGTGGTCGCTCAACTCGCAGATGCATGGAACGCTGACGTACCTTTGACAATACACACCGTTGCGGCACCACTGACAGCGCTAACGGGGAATCTCAACGAAGAGTGCCCCCGAGAGTTACCTCAGACGCAGCGGAATGACGTTCGTTTCATTCAATGGCGAACACGATTCGAACTCGACAATGCTTTCAACCGGATGGACCACAACCCCATGGTAGTCGAAATTCCAGATAGCATCGTGGTCGAGCTACCCGAGACATATCGTGATCGTCGATTAGGCCACAATTGGTCGATTAGCTACGTCGCAGAACAAATAGCGGATACCGACAGCGAATAGAGCACGCACGTCAACCGCGTTGATACGTGCCAATTAGCCGATTCATTCCGATGCAGTGTGGCTCGACTCTTTCGAACAGTTCCAACATCGACAGTCCTGCGGGTAAATCAACTTCTGAGTCAAGTGCCAGTACCCAGAAGAAGTAGTTGTGGACTCCATGACCTTCTGGCGGCATAGGACCGCCGTAGCCTCCGTTACCGAAGTCGTTGTTACCTTGGGTGGAATCACCTGAGCCTTCGGATAGATTTCTGACTTCGCCGGGAATGCCATACAAAACCCAATGTACGAAGCCATATCCCGTCGGTGTTAGTAGAGGAGCGTCTGGATCGTGGCATACGATCGCAAACGATCTTGTACCTTCAGGTGCGTCCACCCATGCGAGTGCTGGCGAAACATCTTCTCCTTCGCCAGTGTGCTTCGCCGGAATTGCGCCACCAGCCGAAAATGCGCTACTTGTCAATTGCATATCAGACAACGCGAAACCCATAGACCGTCTACCTCGTCATAGAATTGCGAAAAATCCGTTGTATGTTAACGACTCGTCTAAACGCACAGCAGTCAAAAAAACTCATTTCCATTTCCTGAATTAGCTAACCTGCACCATGATCCTGATGATCGACAATTACGATTCGTTTACCTACAACTTGGTGCAGTATCTAGGCGAACTGGGCGCGGAAGTCGACGTTCATCGAAACGATGAAATTTCGCTGGACGAAATTGAGGTGCTCGACCCAGAACGAATCGTGCTCTCACCGGGACCGTGCACGCCAAATGAAGCTGGAGTGTCAGTCGATGTGATACGACGTTTTGGCACGGCAAAACCGCTACTTGGCGTCTGTCTCGGACACCAATGCATCGGACAGGCATTTGGCGGAAAGGTCGATCGTGCACACACTGTCATGCACGGTAAACTCTCAGCTATTCATCACAATGGCACAGGGATTTTTGACGGCATCGACGATGGATTTACGGCGACGCGCTATCACTCGCTCGTGGTAAAAAGGGAATCGCTTCCACACGAGCTAGCGATGACGGCTTGGAGCGAAACCTCTCAAGGCGAAGTCGATGAAGTCATGGCAATCAAACACAACGAGTATCCGATATTCGGTGTCCAATTCCATCCCGAATCGATCAAGACTGATCCAGGTCATGACATATTGCGTAATTTCTTGAAGGTTCCTACGACGTGAACATAGTGGAAGCGCTCACCTCGCTCACCGCCGGTGAAGATCTGTCATTTCACCAAACGAAAGCAGTATTTGACTTGGTCATGACCGGTGAAGCGACGCCAGGCCAAATCGGCGGCGTGCTAATGGCGTTGCAAACGAAAGGTGCAGCGGTACAAGAAATCGCAGGTGCTGCAACGGCAATGCGAGATGCTTCGGTGAAAGTGGAGGTTGAAGTTGAAAACCTCGTCGATACGTGTGGCACAGGCGGGTCGGGTACCCATAAGCTCTTCAATGTGTCAACCGCCGCCGCCTTTGTAGCGGCAGCCGGGGGCGCAAACGTCGCTAAGCACGGCAACCGCGCAGCGTCGAGTAAGAGTGGTAGTGCGGATGTACTTGAGCTCGCGGGTGTAGATCTTGAGTTAAACCCTCAGCAGGTCGCACGCTGCATTACGGAAGTAGGAGTAGGTTTTCTATTTGCAATGTCGCACCATCCCGCAATGCGCTTTGCTGGTCCAGTTCGCAAAGAACTCGGTGTAAGAACTGTCTTCAATGTACTAGGCCCACTCACAAATCCCGCGTCAGCCAAGCGCCAAGTCCTCGGCGTGTTTGCCGCAGACATGCAGCGCCCGTTGGCTAAGGTACTGGCACAGTTAGGTGCAGAACATGTGCTTGTCGTTCATGCTGACGGATTGGATGAATTAACTGTTTCTGGTGCTAGCTCAATCGTGGAATTGCGAGAGGGGCACATAGAGGAATACACAGTTGAACCCGCTGATTTCGGGCTAGATGAGCACGATGTCAGTGGGTTGTCGTGCAACTCGCCGAAGGAAAGTTTGGCGATGATCCAGTCCGCACTGAATGGCGACGAAAACCAGGCTGCCTCAGATTTGGTTGCGATAAACGCGGGTGCGGCCTTATACGCAGCTGACGTTGCGGGGAGTTTGGCAAACGGCGTGGCAATGGCACAAGACTTGATCATCACCGGACAAGCGTCGGAGAAGTTCAAGGAATTCGTCGCACTCACCAAAGCAATTTCGGCTTCATGAGCGCAACCATCCTTGACGAGATCATTGCCCGAAAACAATCTGAGTTAGATACCCGCAAACAAAGGATCTCGCTCAATTCTCTGAAAACAGCGCGGAATTCACCACCGCTCCGTGGGTTCTGTGCAGCGCTCAGCGAACGTGACGCGGCCGTAATCGCTGAGATTAAGAAGGCATCCCCGAGCAAAGGCGTGATTCGTGAGGATTTTGATCCATCCTCTATCGCGCTAAGTTATCAAGAGCATGGTGCGTCGTGTTTATCCGTACTAACCGACGAGTACTTTTTTCAGGGCAATGATGAAGCGCTTCGAACCGCGCGAGATAAAACACAGTTGCCAGTTCTCCGAAAAGATTTCATCGTTGACGAGTATCAGATTTTTGAAACGCGCGTGTTACCCGCTGATTGCTTACTGTTGATCGTAGCCGCTCTTGACCATTCGACCCTTAAATCGTTTCATGAAATCGGCTTAGGACTTGGGTTGGACGTGTTGGTAGAGGTCCACAATGAAAGAGAACTTGACGAAGCATTAGCCATAGATGCTCGGCTCATCGGAATTAACAATCGCAATCTCAAGACATTCCACACCGATCTCTCGGTCACTGAACGACTGGTCCCGCAAATCCCCCCGTCGGTTCAGATCGTCTCAGAAAGTGGCATCCATAATCGAACGGATGTGAGTCGATTGCTCGAGTGCGGTGTAAACGCATTTCTCGTAGGAGAAGCATTTATGCGAGCGAATGATCCCGGTCGAGCGATGAGCGAGATATTCGGTTCTGTCCGTGATTCATCACTAGGTTAAGTGTGCAGAAAGACATGCGCGTCAATCTCAATTGGCATGAGGCAGTCCATTTCGCTGCTCGTGCAGATAGTGGTCATGAAATCGAGATCGATGGACCGCCTGACCTTGGTGGCACGAACGCAGGCACGCGACCGATGGAACTCATGCTGCTGAGTATTGCGGGTTGCGCTGCGACCGACGTCGTACACATTCTGACGAAAGGTCGAGTCAGCGTGAAACTCTGCAATGTAACGGTGGATGCGACAAGAGCTAACGAAGAGCCGCGAGTATTTACTGCAATCCATTTGATATTTAAAGTAGCGGGTGAGAGATTGACAGAGCGGAAGTTGGAGCGAGCGATTGAGCTGAGTGCAGAAAAATACTGCTCCGCTTCGATTCTTATGCAGCGTGCGGGTGTGGATGTCACGCACGAATACGAGGTAGTAGATCTTTGACAGTCAGTAGCGCTCGCCCCGAGCTTTTAGGCTTACATCACGTAGCACTGCGCACCAGTAACTACGAAGCAACGCGAGCGTTTTATGTCGATATTTTTGGTATGGAAATTGAGTGGGAGCCGGACAATGACAACGTCTATCTAACAAGCGGGACCGACAACTTGGCGATCCATCGTGTTGCAGAAAGTACCAACACTCCGCAGCTTCTGGATCACATCGGGTTTATCGTTCCAAAACCGATGGATGTTGATGCTTGGTATGAGTATCTAGCAGAGCGTAATGTCGAAATGGCGGCTTCGCCGCGTACGCATCGCGATGGTGCACGGAGTTTCTATTGTGTGGATCCATCCGGCGTTCAGGTGCAAGTGATCTATCACCCACCTCTTAGTGAGACAAGCACGAGCTAAAAAATGGCGGTCGTGCGTGTCATAACCTTTGCCGCGAGCGCCATACCCGACTTTATCGGTTTCGAAAACACGAGGCCACCTTGCTCGTATGCCGCTGATCGGTGTTGCGCTTCGTCTGCTCGAATCGATTCGAGCATCGCTTTAGTACGCTCGTCTCTGTCGCCTAACTCATCGATATGGCGATCCAAGTGTTTACACACTTCGTCCTCGGTAGCCTCGACAAATCCGAGACTAACTCGATCGCCCAATCGACCAGCGATTGCACCGATACCGACCGATGCAGCGAAGAACAAGGGTTCGAAGATACTGGGATTTGCGTCCAGTTCATTCAATCGTGTACGACATAGCGCGAGGTGTTCTCGTTCCTCGGAAGCGGCTTGCTTCAATTGACGTTGAACACTCGGTGTTCGAGCGGTCAATGCTTGTCCTTCGTAGAGAGCTTGAGCACACACTTCTCCGCAGTGGTTAATCCGCATGATTGAAGCGGCAGTGCGACGGTTGGGAGGCGAAAGTTCTTTAGGTGATGGGTACTTTGAGTCGTCGACGGAGTCTTGGTGCGTATCGGTCAACGTACGAAGGCCGTTGTCAATGACAAGAACAATCTCATCAAGTAACTCTCGGAACACGACTACTAACTCTTGAGCGCTGACAGTAATTCTGCCAATTCTTCGCGATTGATCGCGGATCCCCCAAAACCAGTGCGGCTGACGACGCCAGCGAAGCGTCTTTTCATTTCAGTTACGACTTCCTGTGGTGACCCGATGATCGCAATCGTTTGAAGGACATCATCGTCAATTAACCTGACCATGTCGCTTCGACGATGTGCTCGATTCAGTGGGATTAGTTCGTCCTGTAATGCGCCCCAACCGTGAAGCTCAAGCACGGGTCGATACGCCACTGTGCAACCGTAGAACGCAATCCGGTCTCTAACAACCGCGATCGCCTTTTCCAGTTCTTCGTCCGTGGTTCCGATCGCCAGCATCGGCGCGTAGTCGACTTGAAACGATTCAAGGCTTCTACCGCGTTTCGTCAATCCCTCTTCGACGGCTGGTACCGTGACTTCTTTCAAGTAGCGCTCTGTAGAAAACGGATGCGTGATTAAGCCGTCTGCAACTTCACCTGCCACCTTCGTCATCAACGGACCGGTTGCGGACAACAGAATGTCAGGTTTGTACGCTGGATCGATGTCTGGCGGAGTAAAGGTTGAGGGCATCAACGTATGCTGGTAGTACTCGCCTTGATAGTCCAGTCGTACGCCGTCGTACCAACATGCGAAAATCGCATTCATCGCGTCAATGAACTCCCGCATCTGACGTGCGGGCTTGTGCCACGGCATACTAAAACGACGTTCGATGTGAGGCTTCACTTGCGAGCCAATACCTAATACCAAACGCCCTTGAGCTAGGCGATTCAGTTCATGTGCTTGTAGCGCAAGTGACATTGGATTCCGTGCAAACGCGACAACCACTGAGGTTACGAGCTCAATGGAGGACGTTTCTGCGGCGGCGACTGCTAGCGGTATGAACGGATCGCGGTTTGTTTCGGACACGCGGATGCCGTCGTATCCAACCCGTTCCATAGCTTGTACGGCTTTACCGATGAGTAATGGATCGCTGTTGACGCCAACATCAACTTTCATCTGTGTATTTGACGCCTAATTCCGAAATCTCTCAATGACACGATAACCGATATCGGTTCGAAAGTGTTGGTCTTTAAACCGGATGGCATCGACACCTTGATAAGCAAGTCGACGTGCATGCATGAAATCTGAATCGGCACCGACGACACATACGACTCGACCGCCAGAAGTTTGAATTTCATCGTCCTGAATTCGGGTTCCGGCATGAAAGGTCTTTACACCAGCTGGGATTTGATCGAGACCTGAGATTACGTGTCCGGTTTCGTATTGTTCGGGGTACCCACCTGAGGCAACGACAACGCCCACCGCAGCACGGTCATCGAACTCAATCGCGTGTTCGCCTAATTGCCCGTCCACCGCGGCGAGACACAGACTTGTCAGACTTGATCGCAAGCGATACAAGACAGGTTGTGCTTCAGGGTCGCCGAACCTACAGTTGAACTCAACAACGTGTACGTCATTGTTCTTGGAGATCATCAACCCAGCGTATAGAAATCCACGGAACGGAATGCCATCTGCAGCCATACCTTCGATGGTGGGTCGAATGACCTGGTCCAGAATCTTGGCTTCAACAATCTCGTCAACAACGGGTGCAGGCGAGTACGCACCCATACCGCCCGTGTTAGGACCACGCCCGCCATCGAAGACCGGTTTATGGTCCTGCGAACTAGCGAATGGCAAGATGGATTCGCCATCGGACATCACGATGTAGCTTGCTTCCTCGCCTTCGAGAAAATCCTCGATCACAATTTCGCGACCAGCATCGCCGAATTGATCGCCCGACAACATCAAGGTCGCGGCTTTGATTGCTTCGGAGTTAGTCTGCGCGACCACAACGCCTTTGCCTGCCGCTAGTCCATTGGCTTTGACGACGATCGGACTACCATGAGCTTCGATATGCGCGACGGCTTCGTCGAGTTGGCTGGTTGTCAAATGCGCAGCAGTGGGTATACCGTGGCGATGCATAAATGCCTTCGCGAATCCCTTTGAGCCTTCGAGTTGCGCAGCTTCGCGACTAGGCGCAAAGCACTTTAGCCCCGCTGTATCGAAGTGTTCTCGAATACCGCTCACCAGAGGATCCTCTGGACCAACGATGGTCAAGTCGATTTGTTCCCTGCGACACAGTTCGATTTGCGCATCGAAATCTGTAACCGGGATCGTTACGTTGGTACATTTCGATTCATACGCAGTACCTGCGTTTCCAGGCGCTACGAAGACGCGATCAACCGAGTCATCGCGTGCGATAACCCAGGCTAAGGCATGTTCACGACCACCCGAACCGATAACCAACACATTCATGACGGACCTAGTGCCTAAAGTGGCGTATTCCGGTAGCAACCATTGCTAATCCGCGTTCGTTACAAGCCTTGATTACTTCGTCATCGCGGATTGAGCCGGCGGGTTGAATGACTGCGGTTACACCGGCGTCGGCAGCGTGATCGACGCCATCTCGAAACGGGAAGAACGCATCAGACGCCATCACGCAGCCAGCGTCGCCGAGCCCTTCTTCGTTCATACGTATCGAGGCGATCCGCACACTCATTACGCGATTCGGTTGTCCTGCACCGATGCCAACCGTCGTGCTATCACGCACAAATACGATCGCGTTTGACTTCACATGCTTAACCACATGCCAAGCAAAACGCAAGTCTTCTATTTCTTCCTCAGTAGGCTCGCGCTCGGTCAATACGGACCAATCGCCATCGTCGAGTTCGGCGGTGTCTACGTCTTGAACTAACGCGCCGTTGCTAACCGTAGTCACACTTAGTTTGGATTTGCTCGCCTCTCGGTCAGTTACGGTCAGTAGGCGTAAAGATTTGCTGCGTTTGGCGATTGTTGGCGCATTGGCGTCAATGGAAGGTGCCACGATCACTTCAGCGAATTGATTGTCAAGAATTTGTGCAAGCGTATCGGCGTCTAGTTCTTGATTGAACGCGATGATGCCGCCGAACGCGGACGTCGGATCGGTACGAAATGCCTTTTCATACGCATCTTGAAGCGAACTCCCGACTGCGAGTCCGCAGGGATTTGCATGTTTGACGATAGCACATGCGGGAGCCGTAAGACCATGTAGGCACTGTAGAGCCGCATCCGTATCCGCGATGTTGTTGTAGGACATGGCTTTGCCCTGCAACTGGGTCATTTCAGTGGTCTGTGCAGAATCCCGGTAATGCGCCGCATCTTGATGAGGGTTTTCGCCGTATCTCATCAAGGCATCTCGCCGATATGTAAGGGTGAGCTGCTCAGGGAATTTCTCGTTCGAGGAAAGATAACGAGCAATTTCCGCATCGTAGGCTGCGGTATGCCGAAAAGCTCTAGCGGCCATCAGTTCACGAAACGAAGCATCGATCTGACCTTTAACAACTCGCGTACAGACCGCGTCGTAGTCGTTCGGATCAACGACAACGAGTACGTGTTCGTGGTTTTTGGCGGCGGCACGAATTAAGGAAACTCCTCCGATATCGATTTGTTCTATCGCTTCTTCCTGGGTCGTGCCGGCGTCGCGGATCGTCTTTTCGAATTCGTACAGGTTCACCACGACGATTGAGATCGGTTCTAACTCATGGGTTCGGAATTCATCCCCATCAAGATTCGGTCGACCCAAGATGCCGCCAAAGACTCGAGGGTGTAGTGTCTTGACCCGACCGCCGAGCATTTCTGGGGATCCAGTGAACTCCGCGATCTCGGTCGTCGGGATGTCGTTGTCTTGAAGTAAACGACCTGTGCCACCCGTGCTCAGTACGTCGTATCCATTCTTGGTCAGGGTACGAGCGAGTTCGACTACCCCTGTCTTGTCGGTGACGCTAATGAGAGCTTTCGGCACGAGCGATGCGAGTAAATTGGTAGTAAATTTGCAGTGTTCTCAATTCACCTAGCTGAGGAATTGGATTTCACTGAACCGGTAGGTGAACGCGAGGCGAATTATCTTTTTGCCTCACTGTTTATAGCCGGAGAGTAATACCCAATTGTTTCGTACTTCGATCGAATCAAATTGGATATCTGAGTAGGATCGTTTCACTTGCTCTGACTGGCTTTCGAGAATTCCAGACAGTGAAAGCGTGCCACCTGGATTAAGGACGCGCTGTACGTTTTTGGCGTACTCGATCAGCGTGTCGGCAAAGATGTTGGCGACGATTAAGTCGTAATTACTTTCTAAATCTAGTTGATGCAACATCGTTAGATCGACTTCATTCTTCGACGCGTTCGTTGCAGTAACCGCCAATGCGTCTGGATCGTTGTCGATCGCAGTCGCTGACGCCGCACCCAATTTCATCGCAGCGATTGCGAGGATGCCTGACCCGCAACCGAGATCAAGTACGCGTTTTTCGCTCAGGCTCTGTCTGGTGAGCCAATCCAGACACAGGGCGGTAGTTTCGTGCTCCCCTGTGCCAAACGCGAGACCGGCGGGGATATGTAGCGGTATTTGAGGTGTTTTAACGTTCGAAAGAGAACCACCGATTAGGAAAGGTCCTATAGTCAGTTTTGGGGTTGGCCGAGTGAGATGTTCTCTCCATTGAGACTCATCCAGAGTTTCGACGTGAAAGCTATCGCATCCGAGTTTCGATAAAGCCACTTCGGTTTTGTGCAAGTCTGCCTGTTCAGGTAGCAAGGCGATGACCATGGTGAGCGTCCATTCACCATCAATATTTCTTTCGTTTTCATCGCCGTTTCGAAGAGAGACGGCGATTGCATTTACTCGGTTTAATTCCGCTTCAACCTCTGCGACGCGATCAGCGCTGCAGCGCACGGACATTTCGTGGAACAGGGCCATGCTGGAGCGGGATGGACTAGAGCAACTAGTCCGCGACGAGTGAGGGTATGTCTTCGCAAGTCGCAGGCTGCAGTACGATCGGGCAGCTGAAATCGGATAAATCCGCGTTCAGATGAAATCGCCTCCGGATAACGACAAATTTCACGTCTGCCTGCATCCGTAGTCCGGTAAGAATCACTTCCCCAACTTCGGGTATGAATTCATAGTCCAAAGATTGATCGAATTCGTAGACACGCATGAATGCATTGGGTTTGAACTCTTCGTTGAGCTTGGTTGTAACGAAATCAAGGCGTCGTGAATCAGGATCGATCACCAAGGTGGTCGTGACATGGTCATCCAACATACCTGCGTCGTTCTTCTCAAGAAACGCAATAGTCGGTTTCGTTTCAAAGACAATCCGATTCGGACTACGCTCGGCGACTTGAAGATGATCGAAGTCCACTAACTCGTAGAGTTCCAAGTACGGGTACAACCTTCCACCACGGTGTTCGTACTCTTCAAAATCCCTTTCAGTCGGCTCCCGTCCTTCGACACTCACAAGATGCCATCCGACTTGGTCTTGGTCTTTCGGATCCTCAGCCACTTCATCTGACGGGGTGTACTGTTCTAACCAGTTGTCACGCTCATTTGAATTGTTGGTCGCTCGAAACGCGCACACAGGGAATAGGTGTGTCCCGTCAAGATTTAGAGCATCGCGAACGAGCTTCTGATCATCCTCGTCAAGGAGTGGCATCATGACATCGATGTAAGGTGACATCGGACATCCACGACTCGCGTCAGTGATCAGCTCCTCTTCCTTATCTGGGATTTCAGACGTAATCTGTGCGCCGACAACGATCGGAAGAAAGGCGATCGTGAATATTGCCGTTAGGAAAGTACGCTTCACAAGAGGGTATTCATGAGGAGTGCAAGTACAGCTATAAGACACTACTACGCGGCTAGCGTTTGTGTCAAGGGATTGTCGGTTCGGATTTTATTGAGGGGTGTCTCCAAAACATCCGATAAACTTGCGTCGTTATGCTGGCGCATACTGCGCGATGTGACAGAGTGTTGATTTAGCTGGGGACGGTGTTGTTGAAACAGGTTGCAGTAATTGAAGGAGACGACGCAGCGCCTGAAGCCATGCGTCCCGTGATCCAGTTATTGCAAAACCAAAACCTGCCGGTTTCATTAGTCTATCCGGAGGTTGGTCAGCCCGCGATCGACAGCGCGGGTACCGCATTCCCCGCGGAAGCGAAAGAGTGCATTGACTCAAGTGATGCGACACTCTTTGGTGCGACAAGCGGCCCATCGGGCGCGGCACTTATGTATCTGCGATGGGGCAAGAACACGTTTGCGAATGTCCGTCCGTGTAGGTATTTTCCAGGCATCGCAAGTCCGCTACTTAAACCGGACGGCATCGATTTCACAATCGTACGCGAGAATCTTGAAGATCTGTACGTTGCGGTGGAAGGCGACTTGTCAGAGTTAGAGTTTTTAGACAAACCCGGCCGTACGACGCGAAAACCAATCCGAGAGCTGGGCGAGGGACGCTATGCGATAAAGGCGATCACACGCGAAGGCACGGAACGAGTCGTTCGCTTTGCGTTTGATCTAGCACGGAAACGCGCAAAACAGAACAAGGTCACTTGCGTCGTAAAACACAACATGCTGCGCGAAAGCGATGGCTTCTTCCTCGAGGTGGCGAACGAAGTCGCAGAAGTGAACGGAGATGTCGAATTCGATCATTTCATCGTTGACGACTTCGCCTGCCGCATGATCCGAGAGCCGCAGCGATTTGACGTAATCGTTATGCCGAACCTCTACGGTGACTTGCTCTCTGACGCCGCGGGTGGACTACTGGGCAGTTTGGGGCTTGCAGCAAGTGGTTGCTACGGGAGTGACTATGCGTATTTCGAACCTGCGCACGGTACGGCACCTGATATCGCGGGTAAGAACATCATCAATCCGACCGCTACTCTGATGACCGTAGGTATGATGATGGAATATCTGGGCTTTAGCGAATTTGCTACGCGTTTGGAACGTGCGATCGAGCAGGTATATTCGGACGGCACAGCGCTAACCCCTGACCAAGGTGGCAACGCCTCAACGTCCGCGATGGTGCAGGCGGTTGCGGACGTACTGTGACCGAAGAACTAAGTGTCGTCGTCCATGAAGGACAAGGCCCACCGTTGCTGTTGGTGCACGGTATGTTGGCAAGTCGTGCGCAATGGTTACTCAATTTGCCGATGCTATCGACCTGTACGACACCTGTAACAGTGGAGCTATGGGGGCACCATCTTTCACCTTCGCCATCTGACCCGGAAGCGTATAAGCCAGCAAACTACACACAGCTCTTTGAAGCAATCCGTGAACGCTTGGGAATTGAACGTTGGTTCGTCGGTGGATGTTCGCTTGGCGGAGCGTTAACCATGCGGTACTCGATAAGTCATCCGGATCGTGTCATTGGTCAGTTTTTGACGAACAGCTCATCGGCTTTTGCGGACCCCGACACCTGTCGCAAATGGCAGGCAAGCAGTGCGGCGTCCTACGAAGGATTGATGCGAGGTGGAATGACCTCCGTAGAGCGGATTCCGGTTCATCCACGACACGCGAAGCGATTACCGGCAACGGTGAAAAAAGCGCTTCTTGAAGACGGGGAATCCCACACAGTCGAAGGGATTGCAGGAACAATGCGATGGACCAGTCCATTCGCTTCTGTGCGGTTGGATCTAGCGCAATCGACGGTTCCATCCATGCTGATATGTGGCTCCTATGAACGCAGGTTTCAACCGTTGCGAGAGTATGCGGCAGTGAATCTACCGAATCTCGTCGTTCATGACCTACCTGCGGGGCATGCAGTCAACATGGAAGCGGCTGATGCCTTCAATACGCATGTAGAGGCGTTTGTACACGATCTGTCGGATGGGACGACGCATGGCGCTTGAAGCGGCCTCTCATAAGGATCGACCTCGACACATCGTCGATATTCTCATCGATGAACGCGCAGAACACCTTAGGCAGCATCGTTACTTGTGGCCGTTATTGAAATCTGTCTGTAAAGGGATACTTGGTTACAACCGTGCCGTCGAGATGATCGATGCGACGCAGGGGATGTCTGGGCGCGAAATCATGGATTACATGTCCGATCTGCTCCATCTTGAAGTTACCGTGAGTGGTAGTGAGCACATTCCAGCGTCCGGACCAGCATTGGTAACCCCGAACCATCCAGCAGGAATCGCTGATGGGATTGCGGTTTTCGATGCGTTTAAACACATTCGCGACGATATGTGTTTCGTTGCGAATAGGGATGCGATCAGAGCATCGGCAGGTCTTGCGGACATCATCATCCCTGTTGAATGGCGAGTCGAAGAGCGCAACGCCCAAAAAACTCGCGAAACCGTCCGTGCAATTAATCAGGCGTTCAAAGACGAGCGATTGGTTGTGATTTTCCCGTCGGGTCGGTTGGCTGAGCCAACCATTCGAGGTCTAAAAGAGCGCCCCTGGCAGACGACAGCATTGAGTTTCGCTCGGCGGAATGAAGTACCAGTCATTCCGATGCACATTAAGGGTGAGAACACGATTTTTTATTACATTACGTGGTACATCAACACGGAACTGAAGGACATGACGCTGTTCCGAGAAATCGTGAGAAAAGAAGGAAGACCATACAGGATCACGGTTGGCGAACCGTTCCGATTGGATCAAAAAGTCGATATCACTGACATGACAGAACGCGTGCGAAATTTCGTCTTGACAGACCTTCGATCAGGTCAGAGGAGGTTTAGCGCGTAGGCGGCTAGCTCGCTGCTTCGTAGATTTCTACTGTCTTCCACTCACGGTCACGACACCCGGCCAGAATTTCGAGCTCGGATTTATTAGGTATGGGTGTGGATTCGATGCCGGAATCAGTCTCGTACGTCACTTCGCTGTCCGATAGGCTTAGGTAGATTCCGCCTTTCAGCAGGATGGTAGGTTCACACGCTTGTGCATCCGGTGGTAACGACGAGTTACCTCTTAGAAATCTGGTCGGGACTGTACCAGATTCGATATCGGCGAAAAATGCATCGACCTCGCCGACGCGAACACGGCCATAACTGCGAGCACTTGGAAGCGTCAGCACGTTGGGCGCAAACCGATGACCGCCGAGATGTGTGGTTTGCCACGCTCGACCGTCAGAAAGAGAATCGAGGCGCTGCCATGTCGGCAAACCTTCTCGTGAGCAACAGATGTCGCGACGTGCATGAGTACATACGAAATAGAGTATTTCCTCGGTTCGAGGCATTTGTTTACCGAGCGGATCGATCTCGGCGAGTTCGCTATAGTCGCTAATTTCCTGCCGTCTGAGTTCGCCGTCCCGAAAAGTCATCACGGTTAATGGGTCTGTCGCCCTTCGTCTATGCCGAATGAACTGTGCGCGAGGCATCAAGCCTTCTGCCTCACCTCGCAGCATCGCGTCATCAAGCCATGAATTTGCAACGTCAGGCAGTGAGTTAGTCTCAAGGTTTTTAGGCTCCCAAACGTCTCGCACCTCCAAGAGAATCCACAGTCCGACTTGTGGCGCACTTCCAATCATTGGTTCATTCTGTGCCGCCGACACTTCTGCACACGGGGTCGTGTCTTTTGTCGCTAGATTCTCTGCCACTGGTAATGAGATTTGGATTAAGACCAGATAAGAGATTCTAGGAATATCGAATTTGTTTAGATTTGGGATTCGATGGAGCCATCAGAGTATTGCGACGTTAGCGCCTTCAGGAAGTCGACAGTTGGCTGTGACGATTTGCAAGGCTCTATCTAGAATAGAAGTGACTGAAACGTTATAGGCTATATTGTTAGATGCGTTTTAGTTTGCGCCGACGAAGCAAGGAGCTATCCGTGAGTGAAACTCAACCAACCACATTAGGCGACCTAAAGGCTTCTGGATATGAGTTTCAACCAGTGAAGCAGGAGATGCGTCGGAATCTCATCCGCAAGCTGAGATTGGGAGACGATCTGTTTCCGGGCGTGATAGGGTATGACGAGTCCGTTGTACCGCAACTCGTTAACGGCTTGCTGAGCTGTCAAGACTTGATCCTGCTTGGCGAAAGGGGTCAAGCAAAGTCAAAGATCGTTCGAAGCCTGGGGTCATTACTCGACGATGCACTCCCGGTTCTCGCGGACGCGGAGATTCCTGAGTCACCATTCACACCAATCACTAAGTTGGGGAAGGCAATCGTCGCTGATCAAGGCGATGACGCGTCTATTCGTTGGTTGGATCGCGAAGATCGTTACGCTGAAAAACTGGCGACACCTGACATAACGATCGCCGACCTCCTCGGTGAGATCGACCCTGTCAAAATCGCCGAAGGCAGATACTTGGCGGATGAATCGACCCTTCACTACGGGCTTATTCCGAGAGTGAATCACGGGATTTTCGCAATCAACGAGTTACCAGACCTCGCTGAACGGATTCAGGTCGGGTTGTTAAACATCCTCGAAGAACGAGACGTTCAAATCCGCGGACACAAGATTCGATTGCCTTTGGATGTGTTCCTTGTGGTTACCGCTAACCCGGAGGACTATACAAATCGTGGTCGCTTAATCACGCCGTTGAAAGATCGATTCGGGTCTCAGGTTCGCACCCACTACCCCCAGTCGACGGGCGATGAATTACGCATCGTGCATCAGGAAGCGACGCCGTTGGACTTACAGGATCGCTCGCTCGATGTACCAGACTTTATGGGAAGAATCGCGGTTGAGATAACACACCTCGCCAGGGATTCTGCTGACATCAATCAACGATCGGGTGTTTCAGTGCGGACATCGATCACGGTTTACGAGACGATGCTTGCGAATGCCTTTCGTCGAGCGTTGCAGCTCGACGAGAAAGTCGTGGTTCCGAGAATCTCGGATCTCCAGTACATCCTAGCGGCTCTGTACGGGAAGCTCGAGTTCGAGGTCTTCGACGAGAGTGAGGAAGATGCCGTCGTAACGAAATTGATCAATACCGCCGTGCAAAACGTTTGGGATCGTATGTACGACTTGGATGAGATGGAGGCGATGATGGAGTATTTCGAGAATACAGAATCTGTCGAAGTTGGGGCTGACGTCCCGCTTGATGTCTACGCCTCCTGCGTAGCCTCATCAGAAGCATTACGAAGTACGTTAAAGAACTATGCACCAGAATCTGCTTCACTTGCTTCAGAGCTTGAATTTCTCCTCGAAGGTATGTATCTGCATGACCTTGTAAGCAAGGAGTCGTACGCGCATCGAGGGCGTTACATGGCTCGCGAATAGGTATCGATCATGCGACAGATTCAATCTCGCCACCGTTACTTTGAATGGGACGGGACCAGAGCAGCTAAGCTCAACGTAGACGAGGTTATGCAGCAGCTCGCTGATGATCTCGCTGAATACGGTGACTTGTCGGATGCATTGCGTCGATTAATGTCGCGTGGTATTCGACAACCTGATGGCGGTCAACGCCGCGGTTTGAACCATATGTTGCGGTCGCTTCGTGAGCGCCAGAATGAGCAACTTCGTCGTTTCGATCTTTCAAGTGTCATGAAGGACATTGAAAGGCAGCTCGACGAAATCCTTGATTTAGAACGTGGCGCAATTGAGCGCATGCGGGACGAGCTGAGCGACGACGAAAACGACTTTACGGATGATGCGCTTCGTGCAATCGCGGACAAGAAAGAAGACGAATTGAGTCAGCTGCCACCGGATGCTGCAGGACGAATGCAAGCACTGAAGGACTACGACTTCCTTGATCCGGAGGCGCAGCGCAAGTTCCAAGAGTTACTCAAACAATTACGGGATGCGGTAACGGATTCGTTCTTCAAGGATTTATCGGATCGCATCAACAACATGTCACCTGAAGACATGCAGCGCTTGAAAGACATGATGAAAGCGCTTAACGACATGCTGGTCAAGAAGATCGCCGGTGACGAAGACACTGGATTCGACGAATTCATGAAGGAATTTGGCGATATGTTTGGCGATCAGCCACCCGAGTCACTGGATGAGTTGCTGCAACAGATGCAACAACAGATGGCGGCTGCTCAATCACTATTGTGGTCGATGTCCAAGTCACAGCGAGATCAACTCGCCGACTTGCTGAATGACCGTTTCAATGATTCCGATCTTAACTCGGAGTTCAACAAACTACGGAAGGAGCTCGAGTATCTGTTGCCGCCTGGCAAGTCATTCGGATTTCGAGGAGAAGAAGAGCTCGACCTTGAAGCTGCGCGACGCCTCATGGAACAGATGCATGAGTATGAACGCTTAAAGGAGCAAATCCTTACCGCGGAACGCTCGGGTGATCTCGAACAGATTGATCGTGATCTGATCAAGGAGATATTAGGCGACGAAGCCGAAGAAGAGCTGGTTGACCTTCAACGGATCCGCGACATGCTGAAAGATTCGGGACTCATCCGTCAGGTCAATGACAACGAATGGGAGCTCACACCGGTAGGTGCTCGAAAGCTAGGTTTCAAAGCACTGTCGGAGATATACGCAAGACTGCGACAGGCTCGACTTGGTTCACATTCGATGCCTGAGGAAGGTCGTTTCGGCGACCGTCAGTCAGAGACGAAGGCGTATGAATACGGCGATCCGTTACATCTCGATCTGCCAAAGACGATCTACAACGCCATCGTGAGAAAAGGCCCGGGTACACCAGTTGATTTGAATGCAGATGATTTCGAAATTCATCGGTCTGAACTCAAATCTTCGACTCACACCGTCATGTGTCTCGACCTCTCAACGTCAATGGCTATGCGAGGTGCGTTTCAATCTGCGAAGAAGGTTGCACTCGCACTACAGCATTTGATTACTTCGCAGTACCCACACGATTCGTTTTACGTGATTGGATTCGATGTCCTCGCACGCGAGGTGAAGCCTCACGAACTGCTTTATCTGCAGTGGGACGAATATATGACCGGAACGAACATGGAACATGCACTCCTGCTGTCGGAGAAGCTGCTTTCACAACACAAGAGCGGTACCAAGCAAGTGATCCTTATTTCGGATGGTGAGCCTACGGTTCATTTTGTAAACGGTCGGACACAATTCAACTATCCTCCAACTAGAGCAACGTTACGAGCAACCTATCGAGCGGTCCAACGGTGTACGAAAAAGGACATTGCGATAAACACCTTCATGCTTGATGCAGGTGGATACTTCGCCCATTTCATTGACGAAGTGACGAAAATCAATGGTGGACGCGTGTTCTATACGAACCCGAGGAGACTCGGTGAGTACGTTTTAGTTGACTACATTACCGGTAAGCGAAGCAAAATCCACTAATTGGCGAACTAGCAGACAACGTCTTCTACGATACGCCGTGAAGAGATTGGAGACATCCACACGTGATTCACTATCGCGGTATGACGGTATAGCATCCTAAAAATGAGAGGTTTTCTAGTCGTTTTTCTATCAAGGTTTTGAATCAAGCGAGGAAAGCGATAGGTACTGGGTAATAACACTTTTTTTCGGTCCTTCTTCGTATGCTCGATACACCCTGAATTGATTATGGAAATGGTGTTTTGCGTACGGAATTCTGCATCAAATACGTCTAATCGACGCGCATAATTCACGTGTAGTCAGGACACAGTATTTACGTGTAAAAGAAACACATAATTTACGTGTAGCAACAACATTATCTATGATTACTTCACGTGAATCTCAGGTGAAAGGACGCTCTGCAATGGCGTCTCCAAACGAAAAACTAGCGAACTCGCTGATGGTACTCTCCAAACTTCAAAGTGGGGGAGAGCGTATTTTCCGGTCGGGACAGTTTCCTCGAGTGCACCGCGAGCGACTGGTACGAAATGGTTACCTTCGGTCGGTGATGAAAGGCTGGCTGATGCTAGCGCATCCAGACGCGCCGACACAAGATACGACGGCGTGGTATGCGTCATTTTGGGAATTTTGCGCACGTTACTGTAATCACCGGTTTGGGAATCAGTGGTATCTCTCACCGGGTCTTTCTCTCAGGCTTCACGCTGAAGACACAAGCGTTCCGACACAGGTGATCGTATATGCGCAAACCGGCCGAAATAACGTAGTGCAGTTGCCTTTTGACACTTCATTGTTCGACCTAAAAACCACGACTATCGTTGAATCGGAGGATATCTGCGAATGGCAAGGACTGCAAATATATACGGTGGATGCCGCTTTAGTGC
This sequence comes from Pseudomonadales bacterium, assembly GCA_022822135.1. Lineage (GTDB taxonomy): Bacteria > Pseudomonadota > Gammaproteobacteria > Pseudomonadales > Azotimanducaceae > Bin55. The sequence continues at coordinate 208,463 of JAJECH010000025.1, read as the reverse complement.
AAGTTCAGGCACGGTTCTTTCGAGACTTTCCCGTGGAAGCTCGAACTGTATTGACGGGAGTGAAACAGCTAGGGGGTATCGTTCGTCGCCTATTAGCGCAGAGTCGCACAACGGTCGCTGGGAGGCTCGCCGGCGCGTTTAGACACATTGGACGCGTGGATTTTGCCGACGAAATTGGCTATGCGATGAGAAATACGGAGCACGACAGTTTTCGTGAATCGAACCCTTTTTCGGATGAACTAGCAGATCGGGATATCGCGACTGTTTCCTCGCGAACGTTCGAGATTCCAATCGTAGGTCGTCTACAGGAACTATGGTCGCTTTCGCGCGTGTCCGTCCTCTCCCGTCTTCCTGGAGCAGAGAATTTACCGTCGAACGACACTGATAGGCAACGGTATCTTGACGACGTGTCGGAGGCATATCTTGAAGACGCGTATCACTCCCTGTCGATCGAAGGTTACCGTGTTACGCCTGAACTGATTGAGCAAGTGCGGTCTGGAGTCTGGAATCCCGAGTCCGTGGTCAATGATCGACAACAGCAGGACGCACTGGCAGCACGAGGCTACTGGCAGGCGTTCCAAGCGGTACGGGCAGACATAGACGAGATCTTAACCCGTACCGATCCGAGTATCGTGTTCCGATCGAGCCATGGCCGGTGGTACTTTGAAATGTTTCAGCCTTTCGTGGCGGCTGGACTGAACGATGTAGGCGATCTTGCGGGATATCGCAACCGGCCAGTGTTTATACGAGGATCGCGACACGTACCTCCTCGTGTTGAACTCATTGGACAATGTATGGACACCTTGTTTGAGTTATTAGCGAAGGAACGCGAGCCGATTGTTCGAGCGGTGTTAGGTCATTGGCTGTTCGGATATATACACCCTTATCCGGATGGTAACGGACGAATGGCTCGTTTCTTGATGAACGTGATGCTGGCATCAGGTGGATATCCTTGGGTAACGATCCGCGTGGAAGATAGACAGGCGTATATGGCAGCTCTCGAAGCAGCGAGTGTGGGGCGGAACATTGTGCCTTTCGCAGAGTTTGTAGGGCGGTATTTGGATTCGACGATGGATACGCTCTAGAGATTGGTTGTTCTAAAGTTCGAGACGCCCAATGACCTCATCGAGCGACCGAAGATGAAATATTGATTGGCGAAATGTTTGGATTGGACATGAGTCAGGAAGTCGTTCCGCTTAACGGAATAGCCATTACAACGTGCCAATTCCGTATCAATTTCCTCGCAGCTTTCGATGTGTATCGAACACAATCATCGAATATCAGATCCCATTGATTCAAGCTGATCTGACTTAGTAGATGTACGCGATCGTTGGAATATGCGATCGAGATTGCTAACCTTCATGGCTTTCTTTGTGGTCAATAACCCTGTGTCGGCAGTCGTCCAGATTTTGATACGACCGGTCTTGAAGGTGATTCGATAGTTATGGCTACTCAAAGCGAAGATATCGATGTAGGTTTGATGGACCGTTTGGGCACGGCCGTCAGTGTCGTGCCAAGCGTCATCGCGTTTGCATGGAACGCAAAGCCATTGATCTTGTTGATCACGATCGTGTTCAGCATCGTGATGGCGCTAATTCCGGCTGGAATTGTCTGGATGACGAAGCTCATCGTTGACGGTGTTGTCGAAACGTCCGGTAGTGGGAGGGATTGGTATCAACTGGTGCCTTTCGCACTCACAGTACTAGGGCTGTGGGTTGTTCAGAGCGCTTGTGGATCCGTTGTAAACAAGATCAAACTCATACTATCTGAGCCTCTCTGTCTTCTAGCGGCGGAGCGTCTCGCTGAGAAAACTGCAAGTTTGGATGTAGCGTTATTCGATTCGCCGAAACTACAGGACTGGCTTCATCAAGCCAATGAAGAGTTTTGGCGGCTTGGCCACATCACGCTTGCATCAATCCAGTTCCCTTGTGTGATACTAGGGATGTGCGCTACGTTTGGCTTGTTAGCAACGATCCATCCTCTTGCTGTCGTCGTCGTTTTGGTCACGGTTTCTCCGCGAGTATTAATGGAAGGACGCGTCGCAAATCGCGAGTTTACTTACATTGCCAGATTCATAAGGCATGAGCGAATGGCAAATTACGTTCGAGATTTGCTCACTTCACGGTTTAGCGCAAAAGAGATCCGAGCTTTTCCTGTCATCGCGCCATTACTCAGAAGATTTCGTCACCATGCAGACGTCTTAATTAACATGCACAAACGATATTTCGAGTATCACGTGAAGCTCGAAATACTCTTTGATTTATTGGCGCTCGGCGGGGTCGCAGCCGTATGGTTGTACGGCATACAGCAAGCTGCGACGTCTCAGATCAGCTTAGGCGATCTCGCGCTGGTTTTCCAAGTCTCCCAACAAGCGCAAGGGCAACTGCGAGATTTGATATCTGCATTGGGTAATGTGTATGGTAATTCTCTGTTCGTCAGCCGGTTCTTTGGCTTCTTGCAAATCAAGCCGTCAACAATTGAAGGAGCACTGACACAAACAACAAAGTCGACTAGAAGATTTAGCTTGAACCGGGAGATTTCGTTACGTCAGGCGTCGTTTCAGTATCCAGGATCGGAGGAGTTAGCGCTGACCAATGTGTCGTTTGACATTCCCGCCGGGAAACGCATAGCCGTCGTCGGAAAGAACGGCGCTGGTAAATCGACGCTAGTAAAGCTTCTTTGCAGGTTATATGACCCTAGTGAAGGGTCAATCATGATTGACGGCATCGATCTGCGAGAGTTTGACGTCTCAGATGTTCGCCGTAAAGTGGGAGTCACGTTCCAGGACTTTCTGAAGATGGACATGACCGTCGCGGAGAACATTAGCCTGTCGTTGTCAGAACAAAACGGTGATCTAAAGCAAATTGTTCGCGCGGCAGAAGCGTCTGGAGTTGATACACATATTCAAAAACTAGATAAAGGGTACGAAACAGCTCTAGGTAAAGCCATTGATGAAGGGACCGATCTTTCAGGTGGCCAATGGCAGGCTTTGGCAATTGCTCGTGCTTACGCGAATGAGCCGTCTCTGCTCGTTCTTGATGAACCAACTTCCGCCTTAGACGCTTTAGCAGAAAGCGAACTGTTCGAACGGATCGTATCAGCTACAGAAGGGCGAACGGTAGTTTTCATTTCACATCGGTTTTCCACAGTTCGTATGGCGGACACCATTGTGGTGCTAGACGACGGTCGTGTAGTGGAAACAGGCAACCATACTGAATTGATGTCTAAAAACGGTCTCTATACGGCGATGTTCTCCGCTCAGGCGGCGCGATACATGGCTGACCTATCGTCCGCTACTTCTAGCTGAGTAAAAGACGATTAAAAAGTAGTCATGCCGAAGATTGCGGTATTTCGTTCGTCAAGAGCACAAGTAGCTAATAGGAACGAGGAAGATCCAGCACGTGCTCAGTGACGTAATTGAGCACCATTTCCTGACTGATTGGCGCAATGCGCATTAATCTAGCTTCGCGCCAGTACCGTTCGACGTGAAACTCTTTCGCGTAACCAAATCCCCCGTGGGTCTGAACCGCTTGGTCTGCCGCCTGAAAACAAGCATCCGCAGCTAACCACTTGGCCATGTTGGCTTCGGCACCACAAGGTAGACCTTGGTCGAGTAACCACGACGCCTTTCGAATCATCAGCTCGGCAGCGTCCAAGCGCATTCTGGCCTCCCCGAGGGGGAACGAAACGCCCTGGTTTTGTCCGATAGGTCTTCCGAATACCACGCGTTCGTTCGCATAGTTGACGGCGCGACGTAAAGCCGCACGACCGATTCCGAGAGCTTCTGATGCGACAAGAATTCTCTCCGCGTTAAGACCATCAAGAATGTGTCGAAATCCTTTCCCTTCCTCGCCAACGCGGTCGGTCACATGAACCGGTAGGTTGTCGTACACGACCTCACAAGTAGCGACTGCATTACGACCTACCTTCGGTATCGGTGAGATTGAGACTTCAGGTCGTTGCAACTCGGCGAATAACAGAGTCATGCCCTCCGATCGACGCTCAACCTTTTCTTTACTCTTCGTTCTCGTGAGCAGTAGAACGCGCTCTGAATCAAGTGCTTTCGTTGTCCAGACTTTTCGACCTTTGACGATATAGTGATCGCCGTCGAGTGTAGCAGTGGTCGTGATTGACGTGGTGTCAGTTCCGGCGTCAGGTTCCGTGACGCCGAACGCAACGTGAAGGTCGCCGTTAGCTACTCGAGGTAGATATTTCTGTTTCATCTCCTCAGACCCGTATTTGACAACCGGATGCATGCCAAAGATCGAAAGGTGTATCCCGCTTGCACCGTTCATAGCGGCACCGGATGCTGATACCTCTTCGAGAATGATTGATGCTTCGGTGATGCCTTTGCCACTACCACCGTACTCTTCTGGTATTGCGATTCCGATCCAACCGCCAGCGGCGAGTGCGTTATAGAAGTCCCACGGAAACGTGTGTTCTTCATCGCATTTAGCCCAATATTCGTCGGGAAAATCAGTACATATCCGGCGAATCGCGTCCCGGATCATGTCTTGTTCTTCGGTTAGCGCAAAGTCCATAGATCAAAATATGAAGATTCGAATGGTGGTAAGGGTACGCTTGGGTGTCAGGCAAGTTCTTTGAGGAGCTCGAAATCGGGATGGAGTTTCAGCACGAACCCAGTCGTACCGTAACCGAAACAGACAACCTGTTGTTCACTGCACTGACGTTGAATCCGCAGCCGCTGCATTTGGACGCGGAATTTGCTAAAGACTCGATTCACGGTCAGATCCTTGTTAACAGCATTTTTACTCTAGGCTTGGTGGTGGGCTTATCCGTAGGCGACACGACTTTAGGCACGACACTCGGAAATTTAGGGTTTGACAAGACAACGTTCCCGAATCCAGTTTTCATCGGCGATACGATCACGGTTTCTTCGAAAGTGATTACCAAACGTGAAAGTCGTACCAAACCTGATCGTGGCATCGTGACGTTTGAGCATCGAGGGGTCAATCAGCGAGGTGAAATTGTTTGCCTTTGCGAACGTGGTGCCATGATGCAACGAAAAACGTGAGAAATCCCAATCCCAATCGCGCGAGACGCTCGGTGCACTTCGTACCGGGACCAAATGAGAAGATGCTGACAAAATCGCTCGAAAGCGAAGCGGATACGCTGGTCATCGATCTCGAGGATGCCGTCGCCCCTGACGAAAAGGTCGCTGCTCGAAAGATCATTTCGGATTGGCTAGATACGGTTGACTTCGGTCGTAAGGAAGTCGCAATCCGACTCAATGCGCTCGATACACCTTGGGGATTAGACGATTTGGATGCCACGATGGCGGCACCACCGCATCTTTACATGATCCCGAAATCTGAACGGTTGTCAGGTCTTCAACTACTCGATTCTCTGATCACGAAACACGAGATGAGACACGCTTCGGTGAACTCAACCGTCGGTTTGATGTTGATAGGTAGCGAAACGCCGATGGGTGTCGACAATCTACCCGTTCTCGCGAGCGAACCACGCGTCCGCGCGCTGACATGGGGCGCTGAGGATCTTGCGGCCGCGATTGGTGCATCCGCTAATCGCGATTCGAATGGGCAGTATCTACCTTTGTTCGCCTCGTGCGCTGATCGAACCGTGTTGGCTGCAAGATCGAATGGTGTACAGCCAATCGACTCGGTTTTCGTGCAATTGGATGACGAACTCGCACTTCAGGCGGAATGCCGAAACTCGCGTGAGATCGGCTTTACGGGAAAATTGACCATACATCCCAACCAAATTCCTGTGGTCAATCAAGCATTCTCGCCAGACGCCGCTGCGGTGCAACGAGCACATCGTTTAATCGAAGCATTCGAAGAAGCCCGTCGTGAGGGTCGTAATGCATTCCGCTTTGAAGGTCAGATGGTGGACGCACCGCACCTTTCACAGGCGAAGGACTTGCTTCAGCGGGCTGAAGAAATAGGAGACGCATGAACTTAAAACTCAACACCGATCGGATGCTCGCGCATACCGAAGGTCCGATCGGTTACATGACATTCAACAATCCACCGCGACACAATGCGCTATCACTTGAAATGTGGGCAGGCATTGCGGACATCATCGAACATTTTGAAGCAAATCCTGATATCCGCGTGGTCGTCATGAGCGGTGCGGGTGGTAAGGCATTTGTGTCAGGAGCCGATATCAGCGAGTTCAATAAAGTGCGTGGAAACGCGGCTCAAGCTGAAACGTACGGTCAAGCATCTGCACGTGGTTCTCGAGCGCTAACGACGATGACCAAGCCGCTCATCGCGAAGATCACGGGCTATTGCATTGGCGGCGGATTGGCGACTGCACTGCAAGCCGATGTGCGATTCGCTACGCCCGATAGCACCTTTGGAATTCCTGCGGCGAAACTCGGTCTCGGCTACGACTACGAGGGATTAGCCAAACTCTCACGCATTTGCGGCCCTGCGCGAGCGAGAGACATTTTGTTTTCGGCGCGTTTCTTGACGACCGAGGAAGCCTATGACGCAGGGATTGTTCAGTTCGTCGTCGAACGCGACGAGATAGACGCTGAAGTACGAGAATATTGTGAGCGGATCGGAGGTAACGCGCCGCTCACGATCAAGGCTGCAAAAGCTGCCGTCAACGCCTATGAGAATGGCGGTAATGCGGAAGAAGTTCGCGCGGTTCGAACGCTGGTTCGTGATTGCTTCGATTCATCTGATTACAAAGAAGGTCGCAACGCTTTTGCGGAGAAACGCCGACCAAATTTCTCTGGAAACTAGGTTCAACGATCTATGGATAGTCCAAACGTCGTTTCAGCCTGCGTATTGATCATTGGCAATGAAATCCTGTCGGGTCGAACTCAAGACCTGAATCTTCAATACATCGCACAGACGCTAGGGGAACAAGGCGTAACGGTTCAAGAAGCGCGGGTTATTCCAGACGACCACGACGTCATTGTCGACGCAGTGAATTACGCAAGAGCGAGCTACGACTACGTATTAACGACTGGAGGTATCGGTCCGACCCATGACGACATTACGGCTGAGTGCATTGCAAAGGCGTTTGGCGTACCTCTCGTCAACGACCCGGAGATCGAACAGAGGATACGCGCTCGAGAAGCCCCACCTGACGTTATGAAAAGTCGATTACTGATGGCGCGAGTACCTGAAGGAGCGTCGCTGATCGAAAACTCAACGGGTGGTCCACAAGGATTCTCGATGGCGAACGTGCATGTCATGGCGGGAATCCCCGCGGTACTACAAGCGATGTTGCCAAACATTGAATTTAGTGGCGGGGATACGGTTAAATCCCGGTCTGTACGAGCATTCATGGGCGAAAGTGAGATTGCTACGCAACTCGGCGAGCTTCAAGCTCGAATGCCAAGTGTTGATATCGGAAGTTATCCGTTTCATCGTGAGGGAATTTACGGAACCACGTTGGTTGTTCGGGGCACACAGCTGCAAGAGGTAGAGTCGACGGTCGAAGAAATTCGCGGACTCATCCGATCGCGAGGATCCGAACCAGGTGAAGTGGACGAATGATGACACGTGGCAGCATGAACTCATCTACAGGGCAAAGAGCAAGGAGTAGCTCGTGAAACTTGAAGGAAAAAAGGCGATCGTTCTGGGCGGCACGTCCGGAATCGGTTTGGCTACGACGCAGCAGTTGGACGAAGCGGGCGTTACCGTGGTCGCGGGAAGTCGAAACCTCGCACACATTGAAACTGCGAAGGCAACGACATCTGAGCGAGTGAATTACCGTGAGATTGATGTGTTAGATCGGGAAGGCCTAGCGACTCTGTTCAGCGAGGAAGCACCTTACGACTTTCTGGTCAATTGCGCGACAGGTGGTGCGCGTGCGTCTGGACCGTTTCTGCAAATGGATTTAGATGGGTTTCAAGGTTCATTCCGAAAACTGTGGGGCTACACCAACTCCGTTCGTCTCGGGACCGAGTACCTTCCGGAAGATGGCGCGATCGTCCTAGTTAGCGGTTTTCCAGCACGAAAATCCAACCCAGGTTCGTCCGCGATCTCTACCGTTGGCAATGCGGTTGAGGGATTCGTACGGGCTATCGCGCCGGAAATCGCGCCACGCCGAATCAATGTTGTTTGCCCAGGTGTTATCGATACGCCGATGTTTGCACAAACGGGCGAAGCTCGTCAACAAATGCTTGCACAAGCGACCCAGCGAATGCTCATCCCGCGCGCTGGTACTGCTGATGAGGTTGCATCGGCGATCCTGTTTTGCTTAGAAAACGGTTACATGACCGGCGGCACGATAGACGTTGAAGGAGGCGCATTGTTGCCTTAATTCGTGAGGCGAGCAAGTAAAAGTCCAGAACTAAATGTCGATGGACAATAAAAAACTCGTCGTTATCCCTATAAATGACTAGATGACTGACATTGCCGACCCGAAAGACACCGTCGAACTATTGACTAAGGACACGGGTCGAACCTCGATTGACTGGACCCTTTTTGGTATTGCGGTCGGGACGATCTTGGCAGCGTGCGTTCCGATGTTGCTCTATCGCGATGCCGCGATTCGAGTTACATCTGATGTCTATAGCTGGCTTACGCAAGATTTTGGTCTGCTGTATCAGTGGGCTGCAATCGGTTGTCTAGTAGTTCTCCTCATCATCGCCTTCGGAAAGTACGGGAAAGTTCGACTTGGGGGCGACGACACGCCGCGTGAATACTCGACACTTGCTTGGATGGGCATGTTGTTTTGTAGCGGTATCGGAGCCGGATTGCTTTACTGGACGCCCATTGAGTGGGCGTTCTATCTTGACACGCCGCCGCTAGGCGTTGGCAAGGACAGCGATATGGCGGTGGAATTAGCCGCGACGTACGGCATCTTTCATTGGGGGTTTTCAGCGTGGGCGATCTATGCGTTGCCGGCGGTGGCGATCGCCGTACCTTACTACCAACGCAAAATCCCGTATCTGAGGCTGTCAACGGCGCTTTGTGGCATTGCGGGAGACGATATCGCAACGCGCCCCGTTGGGCGTTTGGTGGATTTCTGTTTCATCATCGCGATGGTTGCCGGGACTGGCACCTCGTTGGGACTCGCGACGCCTGCGATCGCTGCTTGCATTAGTGCGCTGTTTGGGGTGGAAGGCAGTATGGCGTTAGATGCCGCAGTTGCACTCATCGCCATGTCGCTATTTGCACTGAGCGTCTACCTTGGCTTGGATGCGGGCATCAAGCGCTTGAGCATGATCAATCTATCGGTCGGCTTTGTTTTCGTGCTTTTCATCCTGGCGGTCGGACCAACCGTATTCATCTTGGAAACTGGCAGCAATAGCCTCGGATTGTTGGTCCAAGACTTCGTGCGCATGAATACCTGGACTGATCCGTCCGCGAACGCGGGATTTGTAGAAGACTGGACGGTTTTCTATTGGGCCTGGTGGTTAGCGTACGCGCCATTCATGGGCATATTCGTCTCACGCATCTCACGAGGGCGCACTCTTCGGGAGGTCATTCTGGGGATGATCGGCCTCGGCACGCTCGGGTGCGCCATATTCTTCATCGTGATTGGCAACACGGCGATGTGGTACGAATTGAACGACGTCGTCGCGTTAAAAGAGTTGATCCTAGGCGGCGATGAAGACGTAGCGATCGCCACGTACGTTGAAGCGTTGCCGTTGCAGCCAATACCTATTCTTGTATATCTGGTTTTGGCTTTCATCTTCATCGCAACGACATACGACTCGGCAAGTTATGTGATCGCAGGCATGGCAACGCGAGAACTGAAAGCGGGCGACCATCCAGTGCGGTGGCATCGCGTGTTTTGGGCTTTCATGTTGATCGTATTACCCATAACGCTGATGTATATGGATGATCTGACGGCGGTTAAAAACGCATCCATCATTGCGTCGTTGCCGCTATTGGTGATATTTACATTGATTACGGTTGCTTTATTCCGAGAATTGAAAGAGGACGATCTTCGTCGGCAAAAAGCTACCACTTAACAGCAGGCTAAACTTATACATCGGATTTTTCGCTCGGAAGACATAGTGCAGAAACTCAGTGCAGAACAGCGTGAGCAATGGGAAACTGATGGATATCTCATCATTCGAGGTGCATTGAGCTCGGATGAAGTCGCGTTTTTCAGCGAAGAAATAGATCGCATTCGGACCGTCCCGGGTTACGAACCAATTCGTGGTGAAAACGTTCCGATAGGTCATTACGGATGGTTACCACATGCGGCGAGTCTGGATAACAGCGAGTTCATGGACCGACGCGATTTGCTACCTTATGGAAAGCACTTCGTTGACTTGGTTGACCGTCCCAATATCTTTGATCTCGTGGTCGACATCATGGGTCCGTACATCACGTTGAGCATGTCGCAGGCGATTGTTCGTGCGCCGACTAGTAAGTTTCCGGGATACACACATACCGATGGCGGTGAAGCACTACGCCGCATTCGCGTATCGGATTCGTGTCCTCCACTAGCGATGAAGGCGCTTTATTTCCTCACCGATACGTCGGAACCGGAGATGGGAAACCTCACGATATTTCCGGGCAGCCATAAACGGCAGATTCCATATGACGCTACTGAACCAGTTAACCCGTACTCAGATGGTTCAAAGCAGATACTCGCACAAGCGGGTGATTGTGTTTTATTCCCGCATGCCATGTGGCATGGTCCGTGTCGAAACGACTCCGATTCGCCACGAAAGACGCTGCTTTACAACTACTGCCAGTTGTTCATGCGCCAATACGATTTTCAAGTAACGTCAAATATCGCTGAATGGTGCACGCCGCGTCAGAGGCGGCTCTTAGGTGACTTGGGTTACGACTTCCGGCCTGGCTCGTATTTCTACGTGCCGGTAGACCAGGAAGAGGTGATCCTTGAACAAGAACCAGCGAATTAGTTGGTCACCGCTACGGCCGCAGCATGCGGTGAAGGCACGTAGCAACCTCCTTCAAAACGTCCGTCTGGTTGAGCAGCGACCATCTGCGGTACGGCGAACTGATTACCGCCAAGCCCATTCTTTCGAACTTTGGTAGTTTCGTATTCAGCATGAAGTGCGTCGAGAATATCGTCGCTAAAGTGAGCCATCGCCCACACGTTTTCATTGCCTGAGACGTCGACCCGCGGTTGATGGACAGCCTCGTCGATTGTCATACCGAAGTCAAGAACGAACGAGGTGAGTTGAAGGACGGAAGGGAAGATCTTCCTGCCGCCACATGCGCCAACCGCGAAGCGTGTTCCGTCCTCACGGAATAGCAATGTCGGACACATGTTGCACAACGGGTGACGGCCACCGACCAGAGAATTAGGACGGTCCGGTAATGGGTCGAACCACATCATGCCGTTGTTCATTGTGAGACCAGTTTCTGGCAGCACGACTTGTGAACCAAATGGCGACATGACGGTTTGGGTAAGAGCAACCATGTTGCCGAAGTCGTCGGCTACTGATAGGTGAGAGGTATGGGTTTCCTCTGTTTGTGTTTTGCCTTCGCCCAAGTTCGAAAGTCGATACTCATAGGTCTGTCGCAAAGCTTCTACATACGCGATAACGTCATCGGCGCTTGGTCGATCACTGGCGAATGTGTGGTGTTTGAGGATGCCTAGTGACTGCTGCATGCTTGGTCCGGCCGTCATATTGCTCGGTGTTTGGACGGTAGCGCCTCGATAATCGGATGTGATCGGCTCGCGGACGAACGGTTGGTATTCCTTCAAATCGCAAAGCGAGATTTTGTTGCCTAATTCATTTAGGTCCGACACGATGCGCTCTGCCAACGATCCCTCGTAGTACGCATTGGGTCCTTCGCTTTGAATTGAGCGATACGTCCTCGCCAGTTGAGTTAAGGGTAAACGGTTAACGAATCCTTCACCAGCGCCCAATGGTGGGTATCCATCGGGTAGATATATCGATTTCGAACCGTCGAATCTCGACAGTCCACGAGCGAAATTCGTTATGTGCATTGTGGCGTACCAATCGATCGGTAGGCCTTCTTCGGCGAGTCGGCATGCGGGTTCAATGATCTCTTCCCAGGATTTGCTGCCAAATCTCTCTATGGCAAGAGCTGCCCCGCGGATGTATCCAGGAACTGCGATGGATAGTGGTCCGCTTACATTCACGTGACCCTTGACAGCGGGCCAGTTGAAACTCCCAGCACCAGTGATGCCTTGATCTGGATCGAGAGGGTAGTCATCGGGCGTAGATGCAAATGGCGCTCGCATGCCGAATTCGACAACTTTGGTGGTTCGACTGTCGGCTAAGTGAACGGTCATATAGCCGCCACCCCCTATACCACTATGCCACGGTTCAACAACACCGATTGCCAAACCCGCGGCGATCGCGGCGTCGACAGCATTGCCTCCATCGCGCAGAACCTCTGCGCCAATTTCGGATGCGATGTAGTGTTGTGTGGAGACCATTCCACCACGACCGACAACCGCGGGTTTACGGATGGTCCAATGTTCCTGAGCTAGTCTTCGTTGCATGCTGGGAATTTTCGTTTATCCGGTTATGCTCTGATCCGCAGACTACACAATCATGCAAATCATGTCGAAAGCAATTGAACTCGCCGACCGAGCTTGGCGATTGCGCGCGAACGCTATTCAAAAACGAAAGTCCGGCGAAGAAGCATCACGCATTGCTTCTACGTGCATTGAATTGCTCGAAAAGGCGACGAAGGTAGCCAATAGTGAACACGACAACTATGGTTTAGCGTATGCACTCAACAAGCTGGCTCACTTGCGCGGCGATCTTGACGGGCATGCAGTAGCGATCAATCTATTACGCGAAGCTGCCGACGCTGGGCGCCGCGCACAGAGTGGTCTGCTTGAAGGTGAAGCATTGCGCCATTGGGCGGATCACTTACGTCGCGAAAACAGGCTAGATGAGGCTGAACCCATTTATTGGCGAGCGTTGGAATCTCTCAAGTCGGATCCCGAGACGTCGTCACTTTCCTTGGGGAACGCTTATCGCCCGATCGCTATCTTGTACGCCGAGCTCAGTGATACACCGAAAGCAATTCACTACTGGCGAGAAGCACGTGATTTGTATGTCGAAGCAGGAATCGCGGCGGGAATCGAGGAGTGTGACGCTAATTCAGCACAGCTCAAACGTCTCCTAGACTCAAACTAGTGCTTTAGTTCTCCAATAGCGAAGCTGCCTTGCTTGAAAGTGAGACTCCGCGGGAACCCATGCGCATTGGATTTCGATCATGACCGTTGGTAAGGTAACAGAAGGAAAGACCTGAAGCAGGGTCAGCCCAAGCTATTTGCCCACCAGCGCCACCATGTCCGAATGCGGTTGACGAGTTAGAGTGGCCGAAACCTCTGAGATTTTGCTGTTCGTTTCCAGCTATGACGACTCCTAGCGCTCGATTCACGCGATGTCCCATTAAAGGATCGACATAGTCACCGCTGATCACCTTGAGCGCAAAGTCAAGGGTTTCACGCTGCCAAACAGTCTCGCCGTCACGCGAGCCTCCGTGCAACAGCCCTTGATAGAACAAAGTCATCGCGGCTGCTGTCATGATGCCACCGCCTCCAGGGACGCCGACTGCTCGGATGTCAGGTTGATTAAACGAGAGGATTGCATCTTCCGTCACTTCTGTGACAGGCGGCTCGGGTAACCCTAGACGGGCATAGTCCTCACTCGTAAGTGGGTCGCCAACATGCTCTAGGGTCAATACTCGATGGTTTTCGCTCGCTGGCAACCCGACGAAAAAGTCTTCGAGTCCGAGGGGTTCAACGATTCGGGTTCTGATGTACTCGCGAAAGTCCATGCTGGTCTTTCGTTCAACAATTTCCGCGATAACCCACATGCTAGATGTGGGGTGGTATTCAAATTTCGAACCAGGATCCCAGTTGAGACGCCAACTCGAAAACCTGGACAGACGTGACTCCCTATCGTCCCACTCGATCGGTCGAAAGGGTGCCATCGGAAATCCGGATATATGCAGAAATAACTGCACGACCTTGATCGACTCTTTGCCGTTCGTTGCGAATTCTGGAATGATGTCCGCCACGGTTTCATTAATATCCAATAGGCCGTCTTGGATGACCAACCACGCTGCTGCTGACATGACGGCTTTCGTGCTTGAAAACACCGGAATAAGCGAATCGTCACGCGCGGTTCCTAGTGACTCCTGCCAGATGACTTCGCCGTCTTTTGCGACGGCATACTGCGCGGCATGGAGCAATCCATCGTCGATTTCCTTCCGCGCACGTTGCCGGAGTACGTCAAGTCTCTTAGGGTTTACCCCTGCGTTTAGAAGGGCGTTTTCAGCCACAAAGTGTTCCTGAAAGGTCTGAACTACGCGCGCCATTATGCAACTGAGTCGGTGCTATTCGAAGCAAGCTGCTAATCCGTCTGTTCGTTCGATGGTCTCTACAATTTTCCGCTATTTTTCATACGTAGATACAGTGGCGGCACATCAGGCAGGATTCGTTGAATCGATAGGTAATACACCTTTGATTCGGTTAAAAGCAGCTTCAGAAAGTACGGGATGCGAGATATATGGCAAAGCGGAGTTCTTAAACCCCGGAGGGTCTGTCAAAGACCGAGCTGCTTGGTGGATGATTCGAGAAGCAGAGAAAAGCGGCGAGCTCCAACCTGGTGGAACAGTAGTTGAAGGTACTGCAGGTAATACCGGGATCGGCCTTGCCCACATCTGCAACGCACGAGGCTACAAATGCGTTATTTACATGCCCGACAACCAGTCGCCTGAAAAAGTGGACATTCTGCGAACACTTGGCGCAGAAGTACGTGTCGTTCCGACCGTGCCTTACAAGGACGACAACAACTACCAGAAACAAGCTGGACGTTACGCGGCAACGCTGCAGGACGCCATCTGGGCTAATCAGTTTGACAATACTGCGAATACGCTTGCTCACTACGAGTCAACGGGTCCGGAAATTTGGCGAGATACAGATCACGAGGTTTCAGCATTTGTCTGTTCAGTCGGTACTGGGGGCACGATCGCGGGCGTATCGCAATTTCTTAAAGAACAGAGCAAGGACATTCAAATCGTTCTTTCAGATTGCATGGGCAGCGCACTGCATAGCTACGTGATGACTGGTGAGACGGTAATGAGCGAAGGACCGTCGATTACCGAGGGTATCGGCAATAGCCGAGTTACCGATAACTTCGCGGAAGCGCGAGTCGACTGGGCGGTGCAAATCCCCGATCAAGAGATGGTCGATTTGGTGTATCGGATATTGCGGGAAGAAGGTTGGTTTCTGGGGTCGAGTAGTGGCATCAATATCTGTGGCGCGATTGAGGTGGCAAAAAAACTTGGGCCGGGTCACACCGTCGTAACGATGTTGTGTGACACGGGTAACAAATATCAGTCCCGACTATTTGATCGCGATTGGCTTGCGACGCAGAATTTGACCGTTAACGACTAAGAAGCAGGTACCGTGATTTGCGCGAGCGGTATCGGAATGCCGCTTACCTCGGCTTCGTATCGATAAACGCCGCCACGTCGATCGCCGTCGACTCCATTGGAACCTGAGACGATATACAACGTTCTCAAACCGGCGCCACCGAAACACACACTCGTACACATCGGAACGGGTATCGAGATAAACGAACGCTGACTGCCGTCCGGGTCTATCACGGCAACGCCGCCTGCACCAGCGTTTGCAACCCAGATCGAACCATCTTCTGCAACCGCTAGCCCATCCGGTGCACCGTCTTCGAATTCGTGAAAAACCTCTCGCTGTTTTAGGTCGCCGTTACGTACGACTTCATATCGAAATATCTGCCCGCGTCGTGAATCAGAGTGGTAAAGCACTCGTCCATTTGGGCTGAAGCCAAGACCGTTAGTGAGTTGCACATCTTCCGAGACGATTCGGCTGTTGCCATCGAGATCGATGACGTATAGGTTCCCAGCTCGAGGTTCGAGCCCATCATCGAATACAGGACTCGAGCCGAGTGAACCCACGTAGATGCGTCCCGCTGTATCCGTGGTTAAGTCGTTGTACCCAACGTTCCCGTTGTCGGGGTCCCGGTCCAATAGCAGGATGCTCTCGGATTCACCGAATCTCTTAAGAGATATGTTCTTTCCGCTTACAACCAAGCCACCTTCAGCGTGAACGGCCATGCCGCCGATGCCCCGCCGGTGTTCAAAAACGGGCTCAACTTCCTTAAGGTCGTTGACAGAATACACGCCCCCGAAAATGACGTCACTAAACATCAAACCGTAATCGTCGTGCCAGACCGGTCCCTCAACGAGTCCATAGCCGTTCGTTACTGGTTCAGGCTCTTCTAAGATCGCTCGATTTTCGGGTGTCATACGAATATCTGGGTCGGGTGAGGGGATCGCAGAAAGTAGGAGTCTCGTGTAGTTGCGTTGCGGGTGGTCGAACACGTAGTCGACATCACCTCTCTCAACTACAACCCCGTTGTGCATGACGAGAACGTTGTTGCAAATGTGTTGGACGACCGCCAAGTCATGTGCGACAAAAATGTACGTGAGCTGGAGCGTCTTCTGTAGATCTTCAAGTAGGTTGATGATTTGTGCTTGAACCGAGACGTCTAAAGCAGAAACGGTCTCATCACATACAACGAGATTCGGGTTCAAGATGAGCGCGCGAGCGATTCCGATGCGTTGTCGTTGACCGCCAGAAAAGGCATGAGGGTATCGCGTTAGTGAATCCTGGCTTAGTTGAACGAGATCGAGCATTTCGCGAACCCTCTCAAGTCGCTCGTTGCTATTCCCCTCGTCATGAATGATCAACGGTTCCTCAATGATCTGTCTAACGGTCATTCGCGGATTTAGTGATGAGTAGGGGTCTTGAAAGACCATCTGCATCTCTTTCCGCAAAGGCACCAGTTCCTTGTGACGCAAAGATGAGAGAGAAACCCAGCCACCTTGGTCGCTGTTGAACTCTACCGTCCCGCCACTATCTGGATCAATCGCACGCAAAATGCATCGCGCAAGCGTCGTTTTCCCTGAGCCTGATTCCCCCACAACTCCGAGCGTATCGGCTTTTTTAAGGTCGAACGACACATCTCGAAGAGCGACGTGCTCATCGAAAGTCTTGCTGAGATGCCGGACTTTGAGAATCAGGTCGTCGTCATTCATGATCGCAAGCACTCAAGGTAGACTCACCAATCGTCCGTCCCCAACTTCCTTTAGCGGGTACGGAGTCGTAATGTCCGCATCGCCGACGGCGGTTGCGATCGTTGATAGTCTTACGTTCTTAGGCACATTTCCAGGAATAGCCGCGAGCAACCCTTTGGTGTATGGATGCAGAGGATCCTTCAAAACCTGTCTGACGGTGCCTATCTCTAAAACTCGCCCCTGATACATGACTACGACATAGTCCGCTATCTGTGCGACGATTCCGATGTCGTGAGTGATGAAAATGATCGAGTTGCTCAACTCCTCCTGCAGGTGTTTTATGAGCGTCAGGATCTCAGCCTGAATCGTCACGTCCAGCGCAGTGGTTGGTTCATCGCAAATAAGCACTTCAGGATTGCACACGAGAGCCATCGCGATGACCACACGCTGCCTCATCCCTCCGGAAAACTCAAACGGATACATATTGATACGCGTGTCAATGTCAGGAATGCCCACCCGACTCAGCATGTCGTGTGCTTCCGCCATCGCTGCATCTTTCGATACATCCCGATGACACAGGATCGCTTCTGCGACCTGGTTTCCAACGCGATGAACTGGCGAGAGCGCAGTCATGGGTTCTTGGAACACCATGCTGATGAGTCCACCATGAAGATCGTAGATTCGAGGGTCGCGGTCCTTAATGGCGACGACATCGAATGGTTCGGCTCGTGAAGGATTGAACTGAATGGATCCACTGACGATCTCGCCGGGAGGTTGCAGCAGACGCATGATGCAGTTCGCGGTAACGGATTTGCCAGAACCAGACTCACCGACAATCGCGGTGACCTTGCCGCGCGGGACATCGAAATTGATGTCATTCAGTGCATTGGTTATGCCCGTATCAGTTTTAAAACGGACACCCAAGTTGCGGATTTCAAGAATGTTGTCCATTTTCATTGACCGCCTATGTTGTAGGGGTCAGCAGCGTCTCGCAAGCCATCGCCGAGTATGTTGAATGCCATCACAGCGATTACGACAAAGAGTCCTGGATACAGAATCCAGGGCGTCATCGATATCACTTGATAGTTTTGCGCTTGTTCCATCAGCACACCCCAGCTGACGATGGGCGGTCGAATCCCGATTCCCAGGAAGCTAAGTGCGGTTTCCCCCAAGATTACGCCAGGAACCGCAAGAGTTGCCGTCGTGATGGTGTGACTTAGGAAGCTCGGCATCATGTGTTTAAAAATGATCCGATTCTGACCGCTGCCAATAAGCCGTGCTGCGATCACGAAGTCCTCATTTCGCAACGCGAGAAAGCGTCCCCGGACCTGGCGCGCTAGTGCGGTCCAACCGAATAGCGAAAGAATGATCGTGACGCCGAAGTAGATTCGGAGTGAACTCCAATGGGCTGGTAATGCCGCAGTAAGCGCCATCCACAACGGTAACGTTGGTAACGATTGCAGCACCTCGATCATGCGTTGAACGATGCGATCGACCCAACCGCCGAGGTAACCCGCGAAGCCGCCGAATAGGACACCGAGGAACAGCGTCAGACCAATGCCAAGCATGCCGATCGACAGGGAAATACGACCGCCGTAAATCACACGGGAATATACGTCTCGACCTAACTGATCAGTACCCAAGAAATGAATGTAGCCTTCGCCTTCGTCGTTTTCGGCAATGAAGAAGTGAATATCTCCTTCAATTAGATTCCAAAGCTCGTAGGTTTCGCCGCGTGCGAAAAATCGTATTGGATAGATCTTTTCTGGGTTCTCTGTGTACTCGCGTGCCCAAGTTTCTTCGTTAATGTGTAAGTCATAGCCATATACGAACGGCCGCAAGTGAAATGTCCCATCATGCTCAAAAAAGCGTACGTTCATCGGCGGCGCGTTGATTGCGCCAACATTTCGAGACGTAGTTGCGTAGGGCGCAAAAAACTCCGCGAAGCCGGTCACTAAATACATGACGATCAGGACGATGCCACTTATCAAAGCGAGTTTGTGTCGTTTGAAGCGACGCCACGCGAGCTGACGAGGCGTTAGAAAATTGAGTTCTTCTTGGGTCTCAGTAGTGATCGGTTGAGGTCGCTCGAGGACTGCTTCACTCATATCGAATCCTTGGGTCAGACCAAGCAAGTATCAAATCTGAAATCAACATTCCGACGACCGTCAGAATCGCGAGCAACATGAGGAAGCTACCTGCCAGGTACATATCCTGCGCGAGCAATGCTTGCAGTAGCATCCGACCCGTGGTTGGTAGGTTGAGAACCATCGAGACGATCGCTTCGCCGGAAATTAAGGTTGGAAGGAGCAGACCTAATGTGCTGATGAATGGGTTGATCGCGATTCGTAACGGATATTTGAAGATGAGCTTGATAGGTTTTACACCCTTCGCTCGAGCCGTAACGACATAAGGTTTATTGAGTTCGTCGAGAAGGTTCGCGCGCAGGATTCTCATGGTCACCGCGGTGCCGCCCATTCCAACGACGCTTCCTGGAATCCATAGCCGCGACAGTAGGTCGAAGAGTTTCGGAATTGAGAACGGTTGATCTCGGAATTCCATTGAGTACAACCCACCGATCGATATTCCAAACCATTCCCACGCAAAGAACATCACGAGCAATGCGAGGAGGAAATTAGGGGTGGCGAGTCCGACAAGGGCGACCACGGTCACGAAGTAGTCGCCGATAGAGTATTGCCGTACCGCCGAATAGATACCGAAGGGTACAGCGACTACCCACGTGAATATCACGGCCGAAATTGTTATGAGAAGCGTGTAGCCGAGGCGCTCCCAGACTAGCTCGTTTACTGGTTTCGAATAGATGTATGAATAGCCGAGATCACCTTGTACGAAATTGAAAATCCAGTTTAAATACTGAAGATAGAGAGGTTTGTCGAGGTTGTAGCGTGCTCTTAGGTTTTGTACGTATTCATCGGACGCTTGCATGCCCGACGCTTCCATGCGTTCGAGTGTGGAAGTTACGATGTCGCCTGGCGGGAGCTGGATAACAACGAAGACAATCACGGAAATGAATGCAAGCGTCAGCACCATAGTGCCCATGCGCTTTATGACGTAATGAAGCATTCCTGTTTCCGCTAGTCGGCTACGCGTCTAAGGCGCAGATTCTTCGAGATACCACGACGCGGGATGGTTCGCCAGCGTCCATCTGTTATCCCAACCCCAGATGCCTTTCAGCGGCACACCTTTAAGGCGCGATGAAACTACAACAGGGTGCGGCGCTAGACCGATTGTTCCGATAACCCACAGATACTCAGACCCGGTAGCGAGGATATTCTGACCAATGACGTGGCGCTCGTCCTCATCCATCGCAACCCACATCTCATCGACCCAATCTTGTAGTTGGCGCATGACGGCTGGTGGTTCGACCCCTGCTTCGCCTGATTTCATGTACCATCGCGACCAGTCATTCCACATTCCACGATCCCAACTGATCGATCGAGCCACCCACCAATCTGGGAACAATGGAAACAGCACATCGGTTACGCGGTCCGCATGCCAGAGGGTCATCTGCATCTCGCCAGCAACGGCGCGCTCACGCTGCAAGTTACCGTCAACTAGCTTTAGTCTCAAATCAATTCCAATCTGCCGCCAATACTCCTGAACGAGTTCCATCGTAATTCCTTTGGGGGTCTCGAAGTCGTAAAACTCCAGCGTGATAGTGAGACGTGATCCGTCCGCGAACTCGCGGTAGCCATCGCCGTCAACATCAATGAGACCGATCTCATCAAGTAGCTCATTTGAGTATTCAGGTCGATATTCGAGATACCTTTTCTCCCACTCTTCCTTGTAGAACGAGCTGGTTGGATGTACGGTGACTTGACGCGGGAAGCCGCGACCGAAGTAGATGATCTGGTTTAGCTCGTCGCGGTTGATCGCATGAGAAAGTGCGGCACGAAAGCGAATATCCCAATAGAGCTCTTGGTATCTCTCGTCTTCGTAGTTGTAATTTGGTTGAATCGCAACATCGCTCGAGTGGAGGCGCTGCCATATGTGCACTTTGATAGCGCCATTGCGTTCTCCTAGCTTCAAGAGCGGAATGTCCTGTGTTCTGAGTGCAAATGCTGCGAAGTCCACCTGTGCAGTAGACGCCATGGCAGCCATGATTTCGGCGTTTTCAACCGTTTCCATATTGATCTGGTCGATGTACGGTAGCTGACGACCTTCTGGATCTACTTTCGGGTAATAGGGATTGCGGATGTATTTGCGTTTCATGGACGAACGTTCGACCAACTTGAACGCACGTAGGGTTGGCACCTCAACGCTGTCGTCTGATCCCTCACGACGAATATCGTTGACCAGTTGTGTCCAATTCAGCGCTTCGTAATCCTTGATCCGTTGATCGAGTTCTTCTTCCGTGGTGTAGTAGGGATGAAAACGCTTCATGTAGTGAGACGGGTCGATCATGAAATCGCCATACTGCGCTACAAAATTGATAAATAACGGCCGTGGCGTAGGAAAGTCGTAGCGAAATAGAAGGTCGTCAACGACCACAACCCTAGAACCGTCAACGATCTTGTACGCTTCCGGTGAATATTCATCGTTATTCCACAGATCGTTGAATGTGAATGCGAAATCGTGGCTTGTTAGTGGTTCGCCATCTGACCACCGTAATCCTTCCCGAAGCTTGATGGTGAGACTTAGACCATCTTCACTAAGCTCGAACCACTCCGCTAAGTTAGGGAAGAATGTTCGCATGTCGGCGGAAATCGTGAACGCCGCTTCCCAGTTAAAAAACTGCCAAAGATCGTGATTCGTTAGACGTGCGGTCCCGCCATGGTGTCCTGTTTCCTTGAGCGGGTATACGACGATTGGGTCTTTCGGTAGGCGTTGCTCGACTGGCGGTAGATTCTGGAAGTGCGGGTGTTCGATTTTTCCAGAGTGGAGTATTGGGCTATCGCTGAAATTGGTTAAGCCAATTTGTGACGCTGTTTTGAATGGCTGATACCACTCCTCAGGCCATTCTTCTTCTTCCTCGGCGGAAGCATGCCCGCCAACAAGAATTGTTAGTAGGGCAACAACAATATATCTACTTGATTTTCTAGTGCTTTCGCGCAAGGAACTCCCCTTCGCGAGACGTACATGTGTAACGTGGTCATGTTACCAGCATGGGTGAGTAGCCCTCGCAAGGTCAATTTGCGCGGCTTCAATGCGGTTTAAAGCACGTAAATCGGTCACGATAATTTCCGCCGCCTCAGTTCTGAACAGTGTTTACTATGAGAATCGCCGCCGAGACTTTGGAGCTTTTTACATCGGATTTATTCGTAGCTGCGGGTGCAGATCGAGCTGACGCAGTCCAGACTGCGGAGCATCTTGTTCTTGCAAACCTGAAGGGACACGATTCACATGGCGTGGTCATGGCTCCATCGTACGTAGGCAACATTAAGCGTGGCTTCTTAGATCCAAAAGCTCACATCGAGGTTGTGAAAGACGCTGGCGGCGTGATATTGATCGATGGTTGTACTGGATTTGGGCAAGTGGTTGGTAAAGAGGCCACCATGGTCGGCATCAAACGAGCACAAGAAAACGGCATCGCGTGCGTTGGGTTGCGAAATGCACATCATCTTGGACGAATCGGCTCGTACGGAGAAATGTGCGCGGAAGCTAATATGGTCTCGGTTCACTTCGTGAATGTAGTTGGCCACGAACCGTTAGTCGCCCCATATAACGGTGCAGAACGTCGTCTTCAAACCAATCCGTTCTGTGCTGTTGCACCTCGTAATAATGAACCACCGATCGTCTTGGATATGGCAACCAGCTTCATCGCATTCGGCAAGGTAAAGGTCGCGTACAACGCGGGCAAGACGATTCGAGATGGTGCGTTGGTTGACCACGATGGTCTCCCGACCAATGATCCGAATGTGATGTTCTCCCAACCAGGCGGCGCGGTTCAACCATTCGGGTTGTATAAGGGCTACGGTCTAGCGCTTATGTGTGAGCTTTTCGGCGGTGCACTCGTAGGCGAATGGACCATGCAACCCGAACACGAACGGAATGGGACCGTCATCAATAACATGCTGATGATGATTCTGAATCCGGAGGTATTTGGCGGTTCGGAGCGATTTCAACACGAGATTAGTGCGGTGGTGGACTATTTGCACGATACACAGCCAGCAAGAGGAGCTGATCGTGTACGTATCCCGGGTGAACCAGAGAGAGAAACGTTGGCAGAACGTGCGGTCGAAGGCATTCCGCTCGATGATCGGACCTGGGCAGAATTATTAGACGCAGCGAAAGCTGCTGGGATGGCGGACTCGATGATCGCCAAATATTCGAGTTAGTACCTACTACAGTAGGTCAACTACTGACGCACAACCACTTCGTCTGCTTTCATGTCGAGTGCGGCGTCTAACAATGCGTGAGTGTATTCAGTCTCCGGTTCTTCGAAGATTTTCTTGGAATCCCCTTGTTCGACGATCACACCATCCCTCATCACGATGACCCAATTCGCAAGAGCACGAACGACCTTTAGGTCGTGACTGACGAACATATAAGCCAGATCGTGATCGCGCTGCAACTTTCGTAGCAGGTCGACGATTTGGGCTTGGACCGACATGTCCAACGCAGAAGTCGGCTCATCGAGAACTACGAACTTAGGTTTCAGAACCATCGCGCGTGCGATTGAAATCCTCTGCCGTTGGCCACCGGAAAACTCATGTGGGTAGCGGATCATCATGTCTGGATCGAGATCGACTTCTGTCATAACCTCCGCAACGCGTTCGCGCCGCTCTGACTTCGACATGTCAGGGTGGTGAACGCCTAGACCTTCCTCTATGATGTTCTGAACGGACATGCGAGGCGAAAGACTGCCGTATGGATCTTGGAAGACGATTTGCATATCGCGTCGCAGTTTCGTGAGTTCCTTGCGTTTCAGACCCTGTAAATCGATGCCATTGAAGGTAAGGCCACCCTCACTTGGTAACAAGCGCAGCATTGCGAGTCCAAGTGTGGTTTTCCCTGAACCGGATTCACCAACCACGCCGACAGTTTGACCAGCGCGGACAACGACCTCGACGTCGTCGACAGCTGTGAAAAACTTGCTCTTCCCTAGCCAACCCTTTCCTAACGCGTACTTAACGGTGAACTGCTTGGCGTCCGTGACAACTGGTGCGCTGGTATTCGACTCAACAGGGTCACCGGATGGTTCCGCAGCGAGTAGGTGCTGTGTGTAGGGGTGCTTAGGCCGCCCAAAAATCTCCTCGTTCGGACCACGTTCCACGATTTCTCCGTTGTTCATAACGCAGACTCGGTTGGCGGTATGGCGCACGATTCCCAGATCGTGGGTAATGAGCAGGATGGCCATATTTAGCTGATCTTGAAGATCCTGTAGCAACTTAAGGATCTGCGCTTGAATGGTCACATCGAGAGCGGTGGTAGGCTCGTCGGCAATCAAAAGTTGTGGTTCGTTCGCGAGCGCCATCGCGATCATGACCCGTTGGCGTTGTCCACCTGAGAGTTCGTGAGGGTATGAGTTCAGGCGCGACTCCGGGTTCTGAAGTCCTACGAGCTCCAGCAGTTCAAGCGTGCGAGTTCGAGCGTCATTCTTGGTCATACCTCGATGCACGATGAGAGATTCGCCAACTTGCTTCGAGATCTTGTGGAGCGGATTGAGTGAAGTCATAGGCTCCTGAAAGATCATGCTGACCTTGACACCGCGAATGTCAAGCATGGTCGTGTTCGGCGCCCCCATTACTTCGGTGCCGTCAACTTTGATACTACCAGTTGGGTGATTCGCCTGTGGATACGGCAGCAACTGCAACACGGAAAGTGCGGTCACTGATTTCCCGGAACCAGATTCGCCAACTAGTGCAACCGTCTCGCCTTGCTGGATGTCGAAAGACACACCGCGAACAGCTTCGTTCTCGCCGAAATTGACGCGTAGATCTTCGACTTCGAGTATCGCTCCCAACCTAATAGTCCCTCAAGATTCGTTGCAGCGTGCGCGCACTCAGTTTAGTATGGTGCGCGAGGAATACCAAAGGCGCTATTTTGCATTAGTGCAGGTTTCTGTCGAACATCGCAAATAGTCGAGACCAATGCCTTTCCGCGGACTCTTTTGAAAACATCTCATCCCGCTGCGGGAAAACGAAGCCGTGTTGCGCTGCGGGATACCACTCAATCCGATAGTTGATACCGGTTGACTTCAAATGCTCATCTAATGGGTTGATCATCGATGGTGGCGCCAGTTGATCGAGCTCAGCACATGCGAAGTACATCTCGCCCTGGATTTTCTCCGCTGTCAAGTGTGGTGAGTCAGCATCTTCGGTGTATAGCTTCACGCCGTGCACGGATGCGGCTGCCTTGATCCGCTCAGGAAATGCGGCGGCTGCGGCGAAGACAAAGGGACCGCTCATGCAATAGCCGGTAATACCTACAGGGCCATCGCTAGCGTCCTGTTCATTTGCCATGTAATCGAACATCACTTGCGTGTCCTCGCATACCATCGCATTGGACAGGTTGCCCATCAACTCCATCATGCGTTCGCGGGTCGCATCAGGCATACCGAGGTGAAATTCGCGGACGTCACGGTAATAGAGGTTGGGGAGCATGACGTAATACCCGACGGTGGCGATTCGTCGCGCCATGTCATGCAATTCCTCACGCTTTCCAGGCGCATCCATGTAAAAGATGACCGCGGGGAATGGTCCGCCTTCATCAGGTCTCGTGATGAAGGTGTTCATCGCACCGTCTTTGGTTTGTATGTCGACGTGGTCTTCTTTCATGGTTCCTTCCAAGCGTTGCGAGTGCAAGCATATCCACGACATCTCGCATTCTCGGAGGAACTGGTTGTATTTAGCGAGTCGAGAAGGCTCGAGGTGTAGGATGATTGCTGGCGGTTGCTGTCAGAACTAGTGTTGAACGAACTCTAATGTTCAGCAGTCGCCTATACAGAATACGGACACCCGCTCTTGGACAGAGTATTCGAAGATCAAAAACATTTGAGATGTAGCTTGGATGCTCTTGAAAGCACGAATATTGATTTCAGAGGACGTAGAAACCGCATGAAGCGGGTAGATAGAAAACTGGATATGACGCTAACGCGATTGATCGTGTATGTGTTTTTAACGATCGGGATGAGCGCGGGATGCTCAAACTTTGAACACCCACTCCCATGGGAACAGAGTCCGCTTCATGAAAAACTACAAGGGTCTTGGCACGTGAGTGAAGGTTTGGAAGAACCACCGATGAAAGTGGACGTCTCATTGCTTGAAAACGACAAGCTGGCATTTAGACTTGAAGTTGATCCTAACCTGGATAGTTCAAGTTCTAACCTCTCAAATGTAAGGTCCTCACGAACTCAATTTGTGTACTTTAACGCTGAGGTCTTAGCGTCGAATGGCATCCATGTACTGCAGATCGACATGGATTCGTATGAGGAACGCAGTCGCGAGGACGAGGAACCAAAGTTCAACAATTTCGAAGGCTATTCGTTCGTCCGCGTGTTACAAGAGAATGATTCGGTGGCATTTCGGAAGATTGAAATTCAAGGACTCGCTCGTTTCGCAGAGGCGCAACTCTTTGATGAAGAAACTTCATTGACGAGTCGGGATTTCGCTAATTGTGTCGATGGGAAGATTAAGGTCGAAATGTTCTCGAAGCTTTTGAGTGAATTGCTTTCTGAAAGACAGATTGACCTCTTATCTGACGAAGAACACGTTGAAATGGAAAAAGCCTTACAAGAGTATGAAAATCGCGAAGTTAAACCCTACAGGGAATTGCAGCGGATGCGCGAGTGTATCGCATACAAGCTGCCTGGCGAAGCATTGGGAAGATTGATCGTGCAGAACCCTGAAGAATCCTTCGAAACCGAGATGGTGCGTATGTCTAGGATTGAGTGAAGGATTTGTGAAGAACGGGTATGGAGAAACCTGGACAAGCGAGAGATTCGATTCTCATAGGTTGAAAGTTCTACCTCCTGAATCGGCTTCAAATCGCCGAAATTCGTCATATTAGTGGCTTAGTTCCAGAACTAAGGCAGGCTGACTAAACGCCGAGCCCTTCAGAAATCTGGGCATAGCTGCTAAGTGGAAGCGGTGCGTTTTGACCCCAATCTTCTTTGTCGATAACTGGCTGCTTTAGCAACTTAAGTAAGGCGTCGAATTTCTCAAGAGCGGAACAATCAACCCTTCTTGGATTCGCTACATCCTTGTGAGTCGGCCAATAGTTGTCACGCGCTTTTCTCCAGAACTCGCTGTCGTACGTGGACCCGCAACTGTAGTGCCATCCGACAAACAATCCATAGGTAAGCACGTTATTAACAAGAAATCGATTAACCACGGGAGTGTCTTTTTCCAAGAGATCGATCGAACGATTGATCCTCATTTGTAAAACCATTCCGATCTGCATCTGTGCGGATACGATGGCGGTCGCTTCTAAAGGTTCCATAAAAGCTGCGGCGTTCCCTACGCGTGCGATAACGCCGTCGTACATCTGGCGGTGTACGAAATTAGGAAATTGAAGGACGGCACGCTGTTCGAACTCTGACACCTGATCGGCCGAAAGAAATGAATCGAAATCCGATTCAACGTCAGTGAGGCTCGTTATGTCACGATTGAAAATGTAACCATAGGAAGTATGTGCAGTTAGAGGGATCACGAATACCCAACCGTGAGGTCGGGCAACGGCTCGTGTGTAGGTGTGTTCAACTACCGGCCCGTCGTGTTGCGGTTCGATAATCGCTGGACAGCGTCGAATGACCGCCGTATTGGTAGGTATGAAGGAAATATCGATATGCTGTTCCGGTACGACTTCCTTCGGAAAACCGCGAGCGTCGAACACTAGGTCATAACGCTCAGATGATCGTCCATCGAAATCAATTACGGCGCCGTCATCAACTCTCCTAATTCTTAGTACATTGGCATCGATGTGTTGTGCTTTTGTTGCCTCTTCGAGTATGCCCGCCAGTAAGTCAGCCGATAGGTGATAGGCATATGACACTTGTGGCGGGGTGAAAAAGTGAATGAAATGTTGATTGCGACGACCCCAATCCTCGAATGAAACGCCGTACTTTCGAGTCCCGTTCAGGCGCCGTTGGATCGTCTCATGAGGCAAATCGGTCAATTCATGGAGTTGCGAAACTAAACTCGGCCAACTACCTTCACCGACCCCAATGACCGGGATCCGGGAGTCATAAATGTGATGTAGCTCGTATTCGTGATCTGGGAGTGCGCGTGCAATGCTGGCAGCAGCGAGGGATCCAGCGGTCCCGCGTCCAACGACAGCGATCCTCTCTAAAGAAGCTCTACCTGGTTGAAACATCTTGAGAAACTTGCACGGGTGGCTCCAGTAAACCCTATTCGATTTTGCGCGTCACGCGAAATCCGTGGGAATTGCGATCGCCCTTTCGACGGACTAAATGCAATGCTGAACTTTATACGACACTCCGTGCATTATGTACGTAATTCCTCAGCAGAGAGACTGATTTCCGAACTTGAGCCAAGAGATTCCTTCCTGTGTACGCGCTCTATGTTTTGTCGTATATAAGAAAGTGTCTTGGCGCGAAGCGACGTCAAATTCGGTACTCGGTCGATTACTTTTTTGAGTCGTTAAAACGTAGAAAATCTCCTAATTTGGTGTAAACTTTACGTTCGGTGGTAGTTTACGCTACTACAGGATGCAAGTTCGACCAAGTGGCTTTGGACGGACGGTTTGTGGTTAAAGAGGAGATCAAGATGCAAAGTGGCGACGACATGTTGAAGCAAATTGTCGAAAAATCGGCGTTG
Source organism: Pseudomonadales bacterium (assembly GCA_022822135.1). Taxonomy (GTDB): domain Bacteria; phylum Pseudomonadota; class Gammaproteobacteria; order Pseudomonadales; family Azotimanducaceae; genus Bin55. The sequence continues at coordinate 179,734 of JAJECH010000025.1, read as the reverse complement.
GATACCGATTTTCGACAGCAGCTTCTTTCCGATCCGAAAACGACTATCAGTCAGGAATTGGGTATCACGATTCCTGAGTCGATGACGATCAAGATTCACGAGAGCGACATGCAGACCGTGCATCTAGCTCTTCCCCCGGATCCGAATATCACGGAAGAGCAACTCGAAGCCATCTCAGCGGGGCTTTGTTGCTGCTGGTAAACCATCGAGTTTTGTGATCAGTCGGCTAGATTGCCACAGATCGCAAGTTACCGGGTTCAGTTAACGCACGTCTAGTTGTCCCCTTCATTGGGGACGGCTATTTTTCTATTCTTTTAAATCGGGCGTTCACGTGATTGGATTGGTGCGCCCGACAAACTGATATTGGTTTAGTCGTATACATCGCTGAATACGCACGTTAACTTGGCGGCTAAATTAGTCGTCCTAAGCCTCGTCAATGGAGTTGCAAGGTTGCTCTTGGCTATGAACTTTGAGCCGCATATAGCCTAGCGGTTTTCGATTTTTACGTTGTCGTTTTCATCGTCTAATTCGTCATATATCCATCGTCTGTAGCTGTTCACGACCCATACCCGCACGATGCACGTTGTGGAAATGCTGTAGAGACGGTTCGTTCCGTCCGAGTACGATCTCTTTCTGTATTCCGCACTCGGCATTTACTTGGATGTCGGCACCTATTGTGTAATCCTCTTTCTCGACGAAATCTCTGAATCTCGCTAATCTGTCTTCATAAGTCATGTTGTTCTGCTCGAAACGCTTCTGCATCTTCGGCTCGATGTACCAAGTGTGAATGGTTCGGGATTTCGAAGGTGAGTCTTCGAGTGGGAGAATTCGTATGAAATCGACACCAAATGCGTCGACCAACATGATGACGTTTGGGTATAAGAAATACACGGTAGTCGTAATTTGTTTGTAAGGCCAAGTAGTCGAGTTAGGCATGAGCATTCGCACGAGGTTGAACTTGGGATTGGCGAAAACCATTCGGAGGTTCGTGTCGAATCGGTCGAACGTTTGCACATTTCCGAGTACCTCGCTCGCCAAGGTGTCTGCGTGTAGAACGGTTAGGTGGTAGATTTCACCGAATGAGTCGACCACTAGTTTCCAATTCATTCGAGCATCAATGATCTGCGTTCCTGCATAGGAGTGATTCGCTAAGTTCCAGTGCAAGAGGTCGTCTTCAAGTCCGCAGAGGCATTCGTCCTCATCGATAGGACTACCTTGGGTAGGTCTGACCCACAGGGAGCCATGCAGTTCGGCTGACGGTAATGCGATAAGAGGCAGATCCAGTGTCGAAGCATTGACGAAATGATGACTCTTGTTAATGGTCAGTAATGTACCGTCGTTTTTGTATGTCCATGCGTGAAAGGGACAGGAAAAGCGGTCCTTTTCACCTCGCCCTTCTGGAACGACTTGACTTCCTCGATGTCTGCAAACATTGGCGTAAGCTTGAAATCGCCCGTCTGCATCACGAACCATCAATATCGGGATTCCTGTCGAAGTGTCCGACCAATAGGTATTGGGTTCTGGAAGTTCCGACGAAAGCCCCATACAGAGCGGTACAGATCGAAAGAAGAAATCTCTTTCCTGTTCAAAGAGTTTTGAGCACGTGAAATCCGACATCGGTGCCCGCATGATGCCGCCAGCATCTGCGGTCGTATCGTTTGCGAGGTGCTCGTTTAGTGTTTTCAGAATGCGTTGTTGCTCTGATTGATTCACGGAAACTCGCTTTTACGACAATTCCAATAAATCGTAGCTTACCCCACGCCCCGTAAAGCCCTGTCGCACAGGAGGGGGATATAAGGTGCAATGTACGATATTTCTGTATGGTTGTGACGCCCCCGTAGAAGCTCTTTCAGCGAATTTCGCACGGTACGGCTGACGAATACCAAGCGGGTGTTTCGCGAGTGGGAGGCACTCCACGGGTGCTTTGAAGGTAATACTGACATGGTCGACGTAATCAGTGGTTTCAGAGCGATAGGCAAGTTATTCGAGGAATGCCGTAAGAGAATCGCGTACCTGCGATTCACTACGAGAGTGAGTCGACACCTACATGTAAAAGCTTGGGACTTAGTTCAGTGTCTGATTTAGATTAGGTCGAAAGTGCGGCTGAAAGGACCATAAATACGTACGCCTTCGCCTTCGTGAGCCGATTTTCCTCTACGACCAGTTTTATGTGGTGAATACCTCTCAACATGACATAACGTCCAGATTTCGCAAATAGCATCGTTGGTTTGGAGACCCAACCGGCAAGTTCCTTTAGTTTGTCTTGGCTAACGAGCTCTTCATGACCCAAGGCGTCTAAAAATGGATTCCAATCGGTTAATCCGTCGAGCCAGTATCGTGAATCTTTCGTATACCTTTGCTTGACGATCAAAGTGAGACCTAGCGTTGGTCCAACACCGTCTTCTTGAACATCGATATTCGCACCAGTTCTGGCAATCGAAACTCGTTTTTGGAATCTCGAAATGGTGTCGTCAATAGCAGTTACGTCGCCTGGCCAGTCGATGTTTTCAAGATATTTACAAATCTCCTGCTGAGACTCAAACCCCATGATCGCAAGGCGAACGGACCTTGTCCTCGACGGAAAAACTCCAAATGAATCCATTCGAGTGTTAGCAGGCTGAGCTAAATAGGTTCGTTGGACGTTGATACGTTCGTTTTCATTCGTCTCCCAGTCGACCGCGGAAACCAACGCGTCAACGACCAAATTGACATCGTTCACTTGATTAGTCGCGCCGATAATCGGGCGTTCGCCCGGTCGTAAGAACATTCCTGGGATGTTGGAATCACGTTCCTCTGCAGATCCAATGTCGTATTCCAACATTAACTTGCGACCAACAATTTCTTGTAGTTCCGATTCTTCAGCGTCAATCTGACTGAATAGTCGCATAATCGCTTTTGCCGTTCCGTCTGCACGTTCGTTCCGCGCTCGGTCTTCAAAAAACGTGGCGGTTCGAGTTCCGCTAGCTAATGAAACGCCAAGGTCTGCCCTTGGTGAAGGGTCGTGTAAAGGTATTTCAAAACCGAATGGGAGCGCAGCCATGGTTATCGGCAGTGTTCCGGCGCGAGCGAGAATCTGTGCCCACTCGGCCTCCCCAATAAGAACAGGGGAAACACGATCTCGGAACTTATCAAGCAAATCACCCATGGTGCCGCCTTCATCGGCTAGGTGATCTTGCGTGATGTTAATCGCTTCGTCGATTTCCATATATCGTCCCTACGCGATAACAGGCGCGGGATTTAACTCATCTTCGCTGAGTGGACGTTCTTGATAGCCTATGCGAACCGGTACATCGTACAACCGACCGGGTGCGAATCTCGCCCAGAAATGTCGCATTCCCGGCACGATCACCCGAACGACGGGCATTTCGATGTCTGGTCTTGTTTGCTCGAGTACTAGCAATTCCATACCTTTGCTCTCAACTAGCGTTTGACAATACTCAACGTCTTCACGTGAATCCTCAGACTCAATCACTTGAAAGTCTGAAGCCAGACGAGGCTTCGCGGTTTCCTCGGGAGCTAGCCATCGGCAGTCATCGAGTCGGGCGGTTTTCCACCACCACAGAGCTAACGGATCATCGATTGTTGGTCGTCCATCACGGCTTTCAGGACGCGGTAGCCAAGTAAGACACTGGTTCAGTTCACAGATCGCTCGCAATGCTGCGATTCGAGGATCTGCATGAGCACCGGCGCCATAAATAATGTCCTCAGTTGTCGCGTTAGGCCTATTGGAGAGCGCAACGAACGCCGGAATACCCAAGTCTGAAGTAACGTCAAGTAGCCATAGTTCGCGGTCGTAGCGAGCGTAGTAATCCGTCGCAGAATTAATGAAATCGTCGTCGAAACTGGTTAGGTCGACCGCCGGTACTTGCAGATGGTTGTACCACCAAATAGCGAACGCATCGCGTTCGACCAGTTCGTAGAAACCTTGAAGTATTGCTTCCTCTATGGTGTTTCCAGCGGCACACCCATTGGAATCGGCTACCAAATCAGATGGACCTCGTTGTTCCGCGGGCATACTGTAAAGCATCGATGTCAGCAAGTATCGATGTCGGCGCTGTGTTAGTGACCAGACCGGCGTCCAGTCGATCTCAATGTTCGTGTCGAGACGAGGGGGAACCACGTTATATAAGTGTCCCATCGAATTGATGCTTTGTGCGTTATCAAGTTGATCATCGCTGAAAAGCTGCACGTCGTTGGGATGGATTGCTTCCTCTCCTGCTGCCATCTCTCTGAAGCAATTTCGTACGCGGATTTCATCTCCGTGAAATGCACCTGAATAGCGTTCCACAGCTTCGCACAGCGCACTAACTTCAGACTGCTCGCGTGTACTGCCTTTGCCGGCACTTTTGCTACGAAGGCTCCGTCGTAGCGAGCTAAGTGTGCGACTTCTAATTCCGAGATTGCTACCAGCCCAATAGACATGAAGCCAAGGATCAGTTTCATCCGTCGTACGTGATAACCAGGTTATCACACCACTGATCGGGCTAATAAGGTGTCTGTACTTCGCTAACGTAACTTGGGGCGGTACTGATCGTGCGCCACCACTGTTTCGATGAGGCTTAGGACTCGAACTCAGGTTCAAGGGATCCGCGGTTCGATCCGGTCGATACGCGTCCGGGTCTCCGCATGCTTGGCACTGTGGTCGGTGCGTAACCAAATGTTGTGAACTTTCAAACGTCCGAGTGTTCATCGCGATCGCGTGGGCATGAATAGGGGAGACGTTACCAAGAACCAACCACTTTACGACTTCGGCGGCTATCAACCGATAGATCGCTTCGAGAACCGCTGGTTCTGTCGCGAAAGCTCTAAATGCACCGGTATCACCAGCGAAATTACGCAGAAAGCTATGGACCTCTTGGTGATTCCGTAGCCGATAACCAAGGCATGTCCAGCAAGGTCCTTCGCCATCTGAGTGGAAAACTGGTCCGAATAAGGGTTGAACTCCGCGTGGGCGTGCCAGGAGCCATGGCGTACCTTCATCTAAGTGGCGTTTATTTACCGTTTCGAATCGTTCTTCTAGGTAGTCTGCGCAGACGTAAGCAGAGAGTTGTGAGTTTCTTTCAGTGATTTCGATGCCAGAGCCGTTTAGCTGTTCAGCGAGTTTACCGTCATCACCATGAACTGTAACGCGTGCTGTACGTAGGGTTTCTTCAACTGCCTTAGGTGACGCGCCGAGGGTTGTCCAATACGCTGCCTTCGAATGTTCCATTGTGTATTCGGCAGATACGACATAACCCTTGGTTGCAAGCGAAGCAACAGCGCTATGAATGGCGTCTTCCGTGTACTTGGCTTTGAGTTTGTCGGCTATTTCATTTAACGGATTTTGTCCATCAAGTAACGGTAATAGATCAGCGGTCAGTTGACCGTGTAATAACGTATTGAAGGTCTCTGAAACCAGCAAAGTCTGCTGTTCACCAATGTCGCGAAATTGCAGATGTGGAGTCAGGATGGGAACATCGATCGCTCCCTCGTCTTCGGGTACCCTTCTGATGAGTATTCCGCGACGGTTATTGTTTTCCGTTTCTTGCACTAAGGCATTCCATACAGAAATACACGGCTGATCTGTGTTTACGAGGTGATCGTCTCGGAATCACGGATTACTTGGTCTGCTGATTCTTCAACCATAGCTCTCAGCGCGTCGAAATCGTCATACCCACACGCATGGGCGACAAGCGATCTGACCTTTGTTCCGGCTTCGAGCAAGTCATTTGCATCCTCGATCACCAAATTTTGGATTCCATGAAGTGTCCGCCAGGTTCTCGCTACGTCAGCTAGTGATTCAAATCCACCGTTTTGAAAGATAGATGTTGCTGTCGGCGATGGCACGTCATACTCGGCATCGCCGTTACTTAACTGCAGGATACGCGCGGTTCTCTCGATGTCATTCAATCCGCCACGCATTTGAACATAGGAGGCAACCCCAGACTCGGGAAACACTTCGTATTCCAAATTTAAGCTGGAGAGCACGGATCTATCCGTCTTGATCTCTGCAATTACTTCCTGACGAGTCTTCTCGAATCTTCGTCCGATTTCGGAATCTCCACATTCAAATGCACACTGCGCCCTGGTAAGGAGATCGACCCCATGGGTATCGAAATCCTTGCAGCATTCCGGGAGATCAGCTATAGATATCGTGGAACATAAGAACCCACTTTGAGGAATTGGACTAAATAGAAGACTCTCTTTCGCCATATTGGCTAGGCACTCTCGAAAACCTCGAGCAATTCGGGTGATATCTTGTGAATCCTGTTCATCTCGAATGAATATCACATTTACCGGAATACCAGGATAGACCTCCTTACTAGCTAAATCTCCAAGAAATATCGCAGCGATTCCACCTCCTTGAATTGGTCCATCCCGCTCAGCGGCATCTGCGACCACGGATGAGAGGATAGATGAGACCACGGCTTCGGCGAGATTAGACAGTGCGGTGGAAGCCTCGGACGGTGTCAGATTCTTTCGAATCACATGCATCCCGATTTGAAAAGCCTTGTCGTTTGACCAATTGCGCACAACTTCCGCGGTTTCCTTCGCGTTAGTGGATGGTATTTCCGCGATCTGCTCTTTCATTCCTTGGACATTCATTTCGTGTGTCCAATAGAGTCGCGTTAATCCACGTCTTGCCGTGGACTCGTAATCGAGATCCGGTCCGAATCCTCTCGGAAGATCAAGATCTGTAAATTCGCGATCTTGGAGTGTATCGAGTAGTTCTGGATTTCCTTCTATCCACTTGGCGAGGCGCGGTGCGGCACCGAATATCTCGATGATTGCATCGAACGCTTCAGGTCGAGATGCAGCCAACGGACTGTCGTAAGCACTCCAATCGTCGATTTCGGGATAAAAATGATCACGCCATTGATCCACCATAGGATCCATTTTTTCAAACCATCGCTTTGGTCGAATCACCAAGTTCATCATGTCGCTGTAGGTGCCTGGCAACTGCGGCGACTCATCTGCGCCCCGTACCTGAAGTAACGGATAGTGACGACTTGCCATCGCATGGTGATCTGAATGACGTTGCATTTTGAAAAACATCCAGTTACTGAACTTCCAATCAGCATCCCATGAATGGCGTGGCATCACTTTTTCCCAACGACCATTTGGTAAGCGCACTCGTCGTAAGCCGTAGTGTTGGCAATAGTTGATGATCTTCATCGAGAAGACGCAGCCTAAACCAAGAAACGCGAACACGATTACTGCCCAGATTCCCCCCATCCAAAAGGCCAAGCCGTACCAGAATAGAAGCCCGATCCCATAGCGCCAGAACGGGTTGGTGTAATGCCAAACTGGCTGGTGTCGCCGAGCCAGACGATCCCGCGCAGTGCGCCAAGAGTTCGTTAGATTGCTTGCGACTTCTTTTGGGAAGTAGTGCCAAAAACTCTCGCCTTTCGGCGCGGATCCGACGTCGTTTGGCGTACCGACCAAAGCATGGTGAATGTATACATGTTCTGTCGCATATTGAGGATAGGACCCGGATGCGAGAAGGAACTCGGCGATTCGACGTTCCCAGGTAGTGCGACGATGGACGAGCTCGTGACCGACCATGAACACAGCCTGTGCTTCCATCGTCAAAAGGAAGACGAGTATGACCTCTTCCCAGACCGCAAATGGATTTGCTACGAGGATTTGCCACATTCCAAAAATGAGCGTCGGCGGCCAGAGAAAAGCCCATGCCCATACTGGAAGATTGTGCCAGAGGAGTCGTCGTTCAGGCGTTCTCTTCGGATCCATGTTGTGACCGTCTGGTCCGAATACCCTGTCTGCGGGACCTACGACACTCATAAAGAGAAATGGTGGTAACAGCCACCAACCTCCGTAGATCAATGCGAGTAAGAGTAACGGGAAGATGCCTAGCGGCAGGTAATGCGGCAACGCATTGAGAATCGACGGTTCGATGTATTCTGCGGTTCTTGTTTCGTTTGAACCTAGGTCACTTTCAGTGACTGGTGCTTCCGACATAACAGCCTCTCACTGGTTTCAACCCCCATTCACCTTGACGTGCATGCGAACACTGAAGGCGAGTTACGCGGGAATCAATTTACGCATTCAAGAATTCAATGAGTTTTTCAAGTGCTTCAATACAGAAGGCAGAGGTCACGGCTTCGGAACCATGACCAATCTGGCCAATCGTGCCCCAACTGAGCGTTTGGTCACCGAACGCAAGCAGCTCTGGCCAACTACCGTCTTCTCTCTGCATTGCAATGATTGTCTCCAATTGCTGCGCTGCATCGATTTTCTCGAGCATTCCAATATTGTAGAGTGCAGAGACCGCTTGAGAGGTCTGGAGACTGTTACCGAAATGGCCGTGATCGTCTTGCTGTTCAAGTATTCGATCCGCAAGAATAGGTCGGATTTCTTCCAAGGCACTTTGAGTGCGAACGATGGCTCGTGACACCGCATAGAACCCCGCCAGCGGATCTGGGTACCACTTAGATGCGCCTAAAAAAGTTCCGTCTGTAATCGACGCGATTAGCCACGACTGCGCTTGTTTGGTTTCAGGACGATCACCTAGATAGGCGATTGCGTTCGCATTGACCACAGGATCAGCTTCAATTCGGAAAGGTGCGACAACATTCGGTTCGTCTTTTTCGTGCACCCACGTCATGAAGCGACCATCCGTGTCGCGATTCTCCAAGATCGTGGCTATGTTTCTACCCAACAAGATCCACGGATGCGAATCAACGACAAGTGAACAAAGCGTCGTACTATCGAGGTCGTTTGGTAAATGACGGTAGTAGCGCCACAAACCTGGGTATTCGATGCTCTTAACGAGGTATACCTTCGTACGCGAACATATGGCTTTCGCGCGTTCTTCGTTGGAGGAATCCAGTGCAAGCACGCACAGTGCGGAGATAAATGGTGGTCGTTCGAAATGCCGCGGAATGTCCGGATCCGCTACATTGAAGCGAATACAGTGCCACGCACCGTTTTCGTCCAGCGTTGACTCTATGAAGGCAAGACCTCGTTGGATACGCTGCCTTCCTGCGTCGAGAAGTGCCGTTCGGTTCTGGGCGCGAAAGCGGACTGTTGAGACTGCATCGTCGGTTCGCAAAGGTGGCGCGGGATCGTGCAGTGTTTTTCGAAGAAACTCAAGAGATCCGACCCCCGCCTTCGCTTCTTCCCGTTCTGCCTTGGTGTACTTGCTAGTTGGGGGTAATACCAGGTGCGTAACAGAGTAGGTTTCGTCATGGACACGTATCTCGTGATCGCTCTCGAGTTTTATGCCTAATTCTTGTTCGATGGTGACCTTCGGTGAAGCGACTAGACGTTCACGAAAGGAGCTGTCTTCATGCGCCTTAGCAATCAGGATCTCTTGGAGGTCGTTGGGTGTCGACATTTGGTATTTCTAGTTACAGATGAACTCCGAGATTGGCGGCTAGCTTCTCAATTGATGTGATCGATGTCGCGCGAGGGGTACAGGTGCTTGGTCTATGCTAACTGGCGTCTTACCAGATCTTTAAAAACGCCATCAACCTCCAGAAGTGAGTTGAATGAACCGCTTTGTACGACCTTTCCGCCCTGCAGCACGTAGATACGATCTGCTTGTTCCAAAGTAGACAGGCGATGAGCGATAACGAGTCTAGTCGATGTTAACGTCGTCAGATTCCGCATGACCTCGGCTTGATTTTCGTTGTCGAGCCAATTCGTTGCTTCGTCGAAGAGCATGATCTTGGGGCTGCCCATGACGGAGCGTGCGATTGTGATCCGTTGACTTTCCCCTCCTGATAACACAGCCCCACTCGTTCCAACCATCGTCATCATGCCCATCGGCATGTTCTTGATCTCGTCTTCAATTTCTGCAATTCGAGCCGCTCGCCACACTTCATCAGTGTTAGCGTCCTGATGATGACTGACGAGGTTGTCCCACAGATCTTGAGGATGCAGTCCGACCGATTGAGGTACAGCGCCTATTTTCCTGCGCAGCTGTTTCAGATTCAGGTGTCTTAAATCGCGCCCGTCGTAGTACACAGCGCCAGCTGTTGGACGGTCGAGTCCCAATGCGAGGCGGAACAACGTGCTTTTCCCAGCACCAGATTCCCCCGCGATCGCGACGAATTCTCCTGGGTGTGCTTGAATGCTCACGTTCTCTAGGACCAATGGACCTTCTGGATCGTATCGAAACGATACGTGGTCAAACAGGATATCGCCGCTTAAGTATTCGACTGAATCACCTTCGGATTCCGAATCGGGAATTGCACTGAGGAGCGGCCGCATTTGCCGAAAGGCAGGGAGCATTCCAGCAACGGATCCGAACGATTCTCCAAGTCGGGTAATCGCATGTTGAAACGTAAGAAAGACGGTATACACGACCAGAAAGTCGCCGATCGGGACGGTTCGGTCTCCTTGCGTTAAGACGGCGTAGAGTATGACGCCAGCAGAAAAAAACGGCAGCGCTGTTCCGAACGCACGGGCGTGCCCTTCGAGCAAACTTAGTTCGAGTTCGGCACGTTTTTGCTCGCGGTAATCGCGTGCCCAGATATCGAATGCTGAACCTTCCGCATTCTCTACTCGAAGTTTGCTGATGCCGCTTATGATCTGAAACAATCTGCCGGATACACGCCGCACTGCGCTAATCATGCGACCGTAGGGTGCAATCTGACGTAACCCAAGCACGAATGTGACCCCTACACTGGCAAGGCTAAAGCTCAACGTAACTAAGCCGAGAGTCTTGTCGTAGAAAAAGACTACCGCGAATACAGGTAGCAAGAAAATGATGGATAGCAAACTGTCCGCGACCACACCTTGCATCCCGTCGCGTAGGTTCTGGAATGTCATGCCCGACATTGCCAAGTCACCGGATGGATGCCGGTGCAGAACACTCGGAGGCAAACGCATGAGGCGGTCCCAAAAGGCAGCTTCAAGGCGCGATGCTGAACGTCCTTCTAGTCTCATCATCGCCGTGTTTTGATACACGTGCAAAAGCGCAGCCAGAAGTCCAAATCCACCAAGGGATACAGCTAGTACATATAGGACGCCGACCGCGCCACCCGTGATGATGTGATTGGTCGCGAAGCCTAGAGCGAGTGCAGGTAGTAGCTTAATCAGACCGCCAGGTAGTCCTGCAAGAACCAGCCTAAGTAAGTCTGCCGACGATCCGTGGAACGCGATTTTCAAGAGATCGGATGATTCAACGTTACCAGAAGGCAACGGTGGATAAAACAACCACGCTTCGTCCAGGAGTTCGACGGCTCGACTAGCATTCATTCGAACACTGCGCTTGTTCACGGGATCGACTTGCCGATAGCGACCGAACGTACTTGGTAGCAACGCAACAGGTCGGCTATCTTCACGACGGAACGCTAGCATGGCGTTGCTATCGCCACGCCACCAATTGTCCTCAGTTTTTAGTTTCACACGTCTTGCTCGTACACCTGACGCATCAAGAACGTCAACGAGACCGACCGGAGAATCTGTTGAACCGGATCGCGTCGGAATATTGAATTTGATTCCTTGATGTTCTCCTACAAGCTCGAGGGCATCTCCCAGAGCTCGGTCCTCGACGCTTGAGTCCCGATCAATGGGCAGGTCATAAATGTTGAAGAGCCGTTGCCTAGCGGCTTTTTCCGCGGTGCGGCGACTGGTGGTACGCGCTCGTTCGAGGTTGGCATCGTCGACTACGGCTAGCTGACGATTTAGACGCTCAAGTGCGAAAGCGATTGTGTGAAAAGCATCGAGGGACGGCAGGAGTCGCTCCTGCTCTACCAATGCTTCAGTTGAAACCTCCGTAAAAGTTATTTCATCTAATAGTGAGAGCCAGCTTGCATGCGTTAACGGAATTGCGGCGTCACTGCATTCTTTAGTCGGTGGGTGCTCTATTGGATCGATCACATCCATGAACAGACTGGCGCCACGTGGAGGTTGCGAAACCCATACGACGCCGCGGCGAACCGAGAGTATGCATGGTTCATAGGATCGTGTTTGACCAGGCGCGGCAAGTGCCGTCGGTCGAGGTTGGCGACTTACATATCGAGAGAGTTTATGGGTGATCTCAAGCACCCACGAGTCAATCTGTTCCGCCACTTCTGATGGACGCATTTCTGTCAACGAGGATGTCGGAATTCGCTGAAGGAGCGTACCTGGGGAACCCTTCGCGACGATGCTAAGCGTGGTATCTTCATCTTGAACGTCAGGCGTGACTCCGGGCAATATCGCGCCTGCTTCGCGAGTCAGCAGATGCTGCGGCGCTGCGCGCTCTGATCCGTTTTCAAACTCGACGAGGAAGAGATTGACAGAACCGCTATCGATATACCAGACACTGTCTGGATCATCGAGTTCAACCGGTAAGTTACCTGCGCATGGGGTCGGCTCTCCGAGCCGAGCTGCGAGGTCAGCGATCGAAGCAAATTGCGATTGGGAACTCGACATCACCCCGACCTGACTAGCTTGTAGTAAGTGCCGGTCTCGTCCGCTATCAACTCGTCATGCGAACCTCGTTGGACCTCAACACCTTTGTCGAGTACGATGATCTCATCGCAATCGCGCACTGTGCTTAGGCGATGCGCTACGATCAGACAGCTAACCCCTCGCCGACGTAATGCCTCGTCGACCTCTTCCTCTGTAGCGGCATCCAAAGCGCTAGTTGCTTCGTCCAAGATGATGAGTGTTGGATTACCGACCAATGCGCGAGCGATTTCTAATCGTTGTCTTTGACCGCCGCTGAAATTTGCGCCCCCTTCTTCGACTAGCGTCGCATACCCGTCATGTCTTACCAAGATTTCGTCGTGTATGCACGCATCTCGAGTCGCCGCGAAAATTGCCTCATCCGGTACTGCTGGATTCCAAAGCGTGATGTTGTCGCGAAGCGAAGCAGAGAAGAGAACTACCTCTTGATCTACCATCGATATGGAGCGACGCAGCACATCTTCTGGAACTTCGTCTCGCAAGTAACCATCAAAGAGAATCTGCCCCGACCAAGGTTGGTACATTCCAGATACCAAACGTGCCAACGTCGATTTACCCGAGCCACTCGGACCGACCACCGCGACCCGTTGACCCGGTTTGACGGTCAGGTTGAAGTTGCTTATGAGTGGCGGACGATTCCGGTTATATCCGAAAGTGACGTCTCGAAGTTCAAGGTGACCGGTTAGCTGTAAGCGACCGTTGAGAGTCGGAATTGACTCAGAACCAGGACTGCGACGACTAAAAACAGGATCTTCAGGCGTTTTGGATATGTCGTCGAGACGCTGTAAATCGGTTTCGAGGGTTTGACGTTCATCGGCGAACTCAAGAAATCTGCCGATCGGAGTTAGAAACATCTCTGCCAATATATAGAACCCGACGAGCGTTCCCAAGGTCATATGACCCGCTATGACCAGACTTGCTCCGATACCGAGAACGATTGCAGCGCGTAGCATCGCGATCAGCCCCGGGATGGCTGTATTGATCGAGACGAGTTCCGAATAAAGCTGTCGAGTCTGCAACTCGCGAGCTTGTTGACCGCTCCAGCGAGAGTAAAACCGGTCATCGGATCCTGTCATACGCAGGTTGTCGGCATGACTCAACATTTGCATGCCGACTCCGATTAAGAGACCTTGTTCGCGTCTCATTGCCTGTGTTCGAACCGCTCGAACCTTACTAAGAAAATGTGCGAGCACCGCATGCAGGACGGCTAATAAAAGCACAATGAGCGTGAGGGTATAGTCGTAGAGGAACATGGCGATTAGTAAGACAAGACTCATCGTCAAATCAATGATGAGTACAAGAAATCGCTCAGTGAGGTTCTTCGCGATTCGGTCGATTGACGATACTCGATCTGTGAGGTCACCTACCAGCCGATGGTAGAAGAACTCGACCGGTAGACGTAGCATTCGAGAGAATCCCCGATCGTAGCCAATCACGGAAATCCTTACCGCGAGTCGTTTTAGGAACCTATGTTTGAGTAGAGCCAAGATATAGACTAGCGTACCCGCACCTAATAGAACGCCTACCAATCCGATTCCGGTGCCTCGATTGTCGAGAACACTATCTACAAAGAAACTCAGAGACGTTGGCACTACTAGCGCTAGTAGCGACAGCATCAACCCACAAGCGATTACTCCAATCAGGACGCGCCACGAACCGGTAAGCAGCGTTTTCAGTTGACCCAGCAAACTCGGTCGCTCGCCACCGGGTTTGAAATCAGCGCCAGGACTTAGACGGAGAGCGATACTGCTGTATGCCTTATTGAATTCCTCTATGGTCACTCTCCTGCGACCGGTGGCCGGATCGTTGATATAGAAGTAATGTTCATCGTAGCCTTCAAGCACGACGAAATGGCTAAATTGCCAAAACAAAATCAATGGCAGCTGAAGTAGCTTTAGGGACTCGGCGCGTAGGCTTAGTCCACCACACTCTAGCCCATAGTGCCTTGCAGCGCGCAAAATGCTTGCGGCGCTACTCCCATCCCGACTCACCTCGCATTTTTCTCGCAATTCGGTGAGAGGTACCCAGAGACCGAAGAACCCTAGGACCGTGCCTAGGCACGCTGCGCCGCATTCGGTCGCATGCATCTGCAACAAAATTGGTGTCGAGATCTTGTGCTTTACGCGCCTAGATACGGGTTTTTCGCTGCCCCCGTTAGAGGTGCGGGGTGCCATCTTAGGACCGTCTCATTCCGAAGAGAGATATCGGGGTCCTCGTACCTACAAGGAAAACTACGCGGCAGTTTCTGTCACTTAAAGCAGATAGATCAATTTCTGCGCTCAACGCTAAACCGATCTTGTATAGGGATAAGGCGATTGGTGTTTGTGATGACTCCGACTCTCCCATAACATGCACTGCATTAATCGAAGCGACCTTGCCGCTAATCACAGCGCTATCTCCATCTGACAAGCTGATTTCGATCGTGGCCGGAAGATCTACAGAAATCTGCGACGTGTCTTTGTTCGTGATCCATCCGCTTTGTACAAGTACCTCTAATTGAGTCGTTTCATTCGACGTTTGAGAGGTTCCTTCAGGAATCGTAAGCGTGCCATCTACTGCAAAAGTGTGCGTAATCTGCCCGAAGAAGAGCCATGCTGCGAAGGCAACGATCGTTATGCTGATGAGGACGACGAGAGACCGTTCTCGAGGAGTGGATATCGTCAGCAGTCTGTCGAGCTGCTCTCGCTCCTCTTTCGCTTCAGCAACAGCGTTATGGAATGAATCGAACGGATTTTCGAACACGACATCGGCAGATTAACCCAATTAGGGATTAAAAGGATAAGGAAACGGAAAATTGAATCTAGTCGTAAATAAAGCAAAAGTCAGAGAAAATATATATTTGTATAGTTATATTCGTAAGTTCAAATGCCCTGTCCCTCTTCGGTCGTTTAGTGGCATCGTAGAAAAACTTGCCATTTCGCGCTCATTGTCGAAGCTAAAACAGATTCGCGAAGAGACGATACGAAGTGGACAACAAAAGTATTCGTCTAGTTGTGAGTTGAACGTGCTACACTTAATTTAGATTTGAGACGATGTGCGATGAGTCAAAGAGATATTCGAAAAGCCGGGCTACGTGTTACGTTGCCCCGATTGAGGGTGCTGCAAGTCCTTGAGGAAGCTGAACCACACCATCTTTCCGCCGAAGATATTTACAAGAAGTTGCTGGCTCTCGACGAATCAATCGGCCATGCGACGGTATATCGAGTCCTCATGCAGTTTGAAGATGCCAAGATCGTAAGACGCCACAATTTCGCAGACGATGGGCATGCGGTTTACGAACTTGCAGAAGGCGAACATCACGATCATATGGTTGACATTGATACGGGTGAAGTGACCGAGTTCGTCAATGAGCGTATCGAGGAAATTCAACGAGAAATTGCAGATAACCACGAGGTCGATCTCGTTGACCACGAACTTGTGTTATACGTAAAGAAACGAAAGTAGTACTCCGCAGAAACGAAGCACTCTCTGAATTAGTTTGAGTTACTGATTTCTGTTTCGTCTACTATGAGGCGAAATGCAGATATTCTGGCAGGTTCAAATCCATGTCCCGTGGCGATCGCGATGAATTGCTGATTGCCGACGAGATAGGTGATTGGCGCAGGTGAATCGAACGCGCCGATTAGTTCAGTTGACCAGATTTCTTGGCCCGTGCGTTTGTCGAGCGCTTTTAGCGTCGAAGGGTTTCCACCGTGTCCCATGATTAGGAGCTCGGGCAAAACTAGGATTCCCGGATTTGCGTTCAATGCCCCTAAATCAGGTAGTTTTTCCTTTACGGTCTCTAGCAGTCGATGTCCCCGAGGGCCAACCCCGTTTGCTACCTGCCACGAAATCTCACCTAGGTCTAGATCGTACGCAGTAATGTTCGACCATGGTGGTTTTACAGGTGGTAGTCCCTCAATGGACAAAGATTGCCACGATTCGCGGTAGGGTATTCCCCACCCAGGGGTACCTTGAGGGAGAGGAATATTCCGGGCGACCATGAGTGCGCGACGTGACGATACATATAAACGGCGATCGATTGGGTCAAATGCAGCGCCGGGCCAGTTCGCACCACCACCGATACCAGGTGAGAGTACAGTACCGCGCAACGAAACAGGCGTATATAGCGGACCGTGATCAAGATTCTCAATAAGTTCCTCCGAACGACGCCGTAGTTCTGGCGTAAGGTCGTTAAGATCCTCGACCGTAATACCCTGTAGTTCGAACGGTGGCGGCTTTGTTGGGTGAGGTTGCGTAGGTGAAGCGACTTCGCCTTTCAAGTTGCTTTTCGGGACCGGTAATTCTTCGATGGGCCAGATAGGCTCACCGGTAAGACGGTCTAGCACAAACAGAAAACCAACTTTCGTGACTTGGGCAACGACTTTTCGAGGAACGTCATCTACGACGATGTCTGCGACGACTGGTGGTGCCGGTAAGTCGTAGTCCCAGATATCGTGATGAGTTACTTGGTAGTGCCAGACGCGCGTACCGTCGTCAATGTTGACTGCTACTATGGATGTGCCAAAGAGATTGTCACCCGGTCTATCGCCACCATACATGTGATTTGTTGGCGCAGTCACCGGGAGATACACGTGACCTAGCTCAGGGTCGCAACTGAAAGTTGACCAAACGTTGGTATTACCCATCCATCGCCACGACTCATTCTCCCAGGTTTCGACACCGACTTCGCCTTCTTGGGGGATCGTTTTAAAAACCCACGTTTGCTTGCCTGTGAGGGGATCGAATCCTCGAACATCGCCAACGGGTAGGTTCTGTTGCCAATCGGGACCACGAAATTGGAACTGAGACATATCGTTCGTCTGCGAACCCACTACGACCGTGTCCTGACATACCAATGGCGGGTGGCTCCAGGAAACTTGCGAACGTTCGAGAGGACGTCTTAGACCTTGGGTGAGGTCAACAACTCCATCGTCCCCAAACGATTCGATAATCTCACCGCTGCTCGGTTCGAGCGCGTACATCCAGCCATCGCTTGTTAGGAGGATGACGCGTTCACATTCTGTTTCACCCGTGCACTCCTCTAGCTTGTGGTATGCCAAACCTCGAGTTGTCCAGCCAAACATCGCGGGTCGCGCTCTTAGTCGAGTTTCAGGATCGAATTCCCACAGCTGGACGCCAGACGCGGCATCGATAGCAACAACCGTCGAGAGTCGTGTTCGCACAAAAACTCTGCCGTCAACCATGAGAGGCGTTGCTTTAAACGGTTGTCCACCCCAACCTCGTCGACGGTTCCTTCGATCACCGCTTGGGCCACTGTCGATCTGAGCCTCCCAAACCCATGCGAGTTCGAGATCGTTAATGGACTCTTGATCGATGTAAGGCAGTGGGCTGTACTTCTGAGCTTGTAAATTGCCGTTGTAGGAAGGCCATTCACCCCAATTGGTTGAATAGTCCAGTGGCAGCCGCGCCGTCGACGATGTCGATAGAGCGGTATCCGATGGCGACGCGACCATCGCTGCGGATTCGTTGGAAACTTCGACTGTTCGAGTCGAATCTGTTTTCTCGCCCCGATCGCTTAGCCAATTGACGTCGATTTCAAGGGCGCTACGTCGTGCACGCTCATCGATTAACCAGACGCCACGCTCGTTGAGGGCAGTTCCTCCGACAACCGTTTGATGGCAAAAGCTGCAGTCGTTAGCGCCAAATTTGATCGCATTTGGGAACAGTTCCGGCTTACCGTGAATCGTCGAGGCTAAAAAGCTAATTGTCCAGACTGCGACGATGGATAACTTACTTCTCCAAGGCGGCGTAAAACCTCGCCCTTTAGAGAGGAGAGAAGTCACCGAGTGCACAACCAAATATGTACGTAGTTGATTGCGACGGGTTCGCACACAGGTCGACTCAAAATGTGTTGGCGTCACGATTTTAGCTGACGAAGCGCGCGATCAAGCGATGTTCTGACCATGTCCTTCGATTGACAGTATTAGGCTCGATGCGCTGAACTTAGGTAGGAATCTGCCTGCATTTCGACGACTCGGCTAACAGTGCGCTCGAACGACGTCTGCAACTGATCACCTCGGTAAATCTCCTGGATCGGCGCTTGTGCATAAAAAATCACGTTCACATTTCGATCGTAAAACTCGTCGATCATTGCGATAAATCTACGTGCTGCGCTTTCGGAGGAACCGTCCAGGATTGGAACGTCATACAGTACGACGGTGTTGAATTGACGTGCGAGTTCGATGTAATCAGAAGCGTTTCTTGGTGATTCACATAACTCGTTGAAGGTGAAACCAGCGACACCGTCACGGAAATACAGTGGTTTAAGTTCGCGTCCATTAACGATAAGCGGCGGCGTCTCTAATTCCTCTCGATGCAGCAGTGTTTGCTGGTCTTCTCTGATCGCATCAACATCGACAGGGAATTGCAGCCGATAGATTTCACCCTTGTGTAAATTCTCAAGTCGGTAGTCATGGTCGCCGCCGACTTCGTGTACGACGGTATTCGCCTGGATCAATTGAATGGCTGGAACAAAACGACTCCGTTGAAGTCCGTTCTGGTAGAGGTCGGCAGGATGAGTATTTGAGGTCGTGATCAATACCAGACCTTCATCGAATAACGCGTCTAGAAGCTCGGCAAGGATCATCGCATCACCGATATCCTCGACGAAAAACTCATCGAAACACAGCAGTAAGGTGTCTTCGCGAAATACTCGGGCGATTTCTCTTAGAGGATTTGCACGACCTTCGAACTCGTGAAGTTTCTCGTGAACCATCTGCATGAAGTGATGAAAGTGGAGGCGTTTCTTAGCTTCTATTGGAACCCACGTAAAGAACAAATCCATTAGAAGCGTCTTACCACGGCCAACGCCACCCCATAGATATAAGCCTTTTGGGGATTGACCAGAACTTCGTAGACCGAAGAATCGTCTGAGAACGCGACGAACGCTCGACTGTGCCTCTACCTGGATAAGACTGGTCGCGATCGTATCGAAGAGCTTTGCGGCTTCTAGCTGAGCAGGGTCAGGTTCGAAGTCCTGTTGAACGAGTTGCTGAAAGTGCTCAACGAAACTCACTGAGTGAAGCCACTGTACCGCATGATTAGCGGTTGCCGTCGTAGTCCCGTATGCGAATTCGGGCGGCCTCGGCATGCGCGTGCAAACCTTCAACTTCCGCAAGTTGGCTGGCTACGCGACCGAGTGCGTCGGCACCAGACTCGGTGATATCGATGACGGAAGTGCGTTTCATGAAATCTTGGACGCTAAGGACGGATGCGTAGCGAGCGGTACCAAAAGTTGGCAAGACATGACTTGGACCCGCGACATAGTCACCAAGCGCTTCAGCGCTAAATTGACCTAAGAAAATCGCGCCCGCGTGCTTAATGCTTGCTAGATGATCGCGTGCGTTTTCAACGGCCAATTGCAGATGTTCCGGAGCGACCCGATTGGCGATTTCGATCGCTTCCTCGAGTGAACGAGTCCGAATAAACGCGCCACGCTTTTTCAGGGACTGCGTAATGATGTTTGCGCGCGGGGATGAATCGAGATTAGCTTCAATTTGAGAAGCGACGTCAGAAAGGTATTGCGAGGATGGGCTCACTAGGATGGCTTGAGCGCTTGCGTCATGTTCTGCTTGGGACATCAAATCCCATGCTGTCCAGCGTGGGTCGACAGAGCCGTCGGATATGACCAATATTTCGCTCGGTCCAGCGATCGATTCGATACCGACGGGACCGAAGACGTGTTTTTTCGCAGCGGCGACCCAGTCGCCGCCCGGTCCCACGATCTTATCGACCTTCGGCACGGTGTCTGTACCAAAAGCCATCGCTGCGATGGCTTGCGCACCGCCGACGCCAAAGGCATGTGTTGGTTCGACGAGATGCAGTGCACCTAAGATATGGTCGCTGATCTTGCCGTTTGGCATTGGTACTGATACGACGGTCTCCGGGACGCCTGCAATGTTTGCAGGTATGAGCGTCATCAAGACCGTCGATGGATACGCAGCTTGACCGCTCGGCACATAAACGCCTACACGAGAAATTGGGCTTGAGCGACTGCCTAATTTGTTGCCATATTCGTCGGTGTAATCCGAGTCTTCAGGGAGCTGCCTTTGATGGTAATCGCGGATACGTTGAGCCGCGGCTCGCAGGTTTTCTCGATCGCTTTTTTCCAAACGATCCCACCCCGAAGCCATGGATGCATGCGTGATGTTGAGGTCGGTTCCCGCACGCACATCGCGTTTGTCGAATTCACGCGTGAAATGGACAAGCGCGTCGTCGCCGTCATTGCGAATTGCGTCTACGATCTGTCGAGCACGTTTAACAATATCGGCGTTTTCACGATTGTCCCAGTCGAGCAAAGCCTCAAAGTTTGGCTCGAAGTCTGGTTTTTGCGTGTCGAGATGTCGGACGGAAAACCCCATCATTCGTCGATCCGCTGAATATCCGCGCCGACGGCGGTCAATTTCTCTTCTATGTGTTCGTAACCGCGGTCGAGGTGATAGACACGATCGACGACGGTCTCACCGCTCGCGACCAGTCCGCCAATCACCAAGCATGAAGAGGCGCGTAGATCGGTTGCCATGATATTAGCGCCGTAGAGTTGGGGTACACCTACTGTTGTGGCGGTCGTGCCGTCGCTTTCGATCGTAGCGCCAAGTCGCGCGAGTTCCGGTACGTGCATAAACCGATTCTCAAAGATTGTTTCAATAACTCGACTAGTACCTTTGGCAACACAGTTCAACGCAAGAAATTGAGCTTGAAGGTCGGTTGGAATCCCTGGATATGTCGCTGTGCGAATATCCACCGCTCGTGGTTGCTCACCGTGAGTGTCTAGGTGGATGTAGTCCCCGTCGACGGTGACCTCGACACCGGTTTGACGGAGTTTTGCGATGGGCGCATCCAGCAGATCATGGCAACCACCATTTATGGTGATACAACCACGCGTCGCGGCACCAGCGATAAGAAACGTTCCTGCTTCGATCCGATCTGGCATCAACGTGACCGTGCAGCCATGAAGGGCTTCTTTCCCACGGACATGAATTACGTCCGTACCGGCCCCCTCGACATCAGCTCCCATATCGTTCAGCATGTTCGCGAGTGCGACGATTTCTGGTTCACGGGCTGCATTCACGATAGTGGAATCCCCGTCCGCTAGGGTTGCGGCCATGAGCGCGTTTTGTGTTCCAGTGACAGTCGCAATATCCATATCGATGAGCGACCCTCTTAGTCGACCATCGATCTCCGCAGTTACATAGCCTTCCTTGAGCTCAATCGTGGCGCCGAGTGCCGCGAGGGCTTTCAGATGTTGATCGATCGGTCTAGTACCGATGGCACAGCCACCGGGGAGGGATACCTCGACAAACTGGAAACGCGCGAGCAGCGGGCCGAGAACCAGGAACGAAGCGCGCATCGTCTTAACAAGATCGTACGGCGCTTTGAGGTTGTTGATGTTGTCTGCTTGGACTGAAACCTCGGCTTCACCGCAAAAAGAGGCGTCCGCGCCGAGCGATTGCAGTACAGCGAGCATCGTATGAACATCGCGTAGTCTCGGTACGTTGCTAATTTGTACTGGATCGGACGTCAGTAGAGTGGCGGCTAGCATCGGTAAAGAGGCGTTTTTCGCCCCTGAAATCGGCACATGACCGTGAAGCGGACGACCACCCCGGATTCGGAGTTTCTCCACAGTTAGTCTGCCTTCGCTTCTATTGGGGTTTTGGCATTAATGGTGACAGCATGCAGCTCCCCAGAAGCCAGTAGGTCTTTCAAACAGCCGTATATGCGTTGCTCGCGTCGTACGCGCAACTTGCCTTCGAAATCTACCGTGATGACGCTAATTAGACAGCGGTTTCCATCGACTGTGATTTCGATGGCGGCATCTGGAAATTCTTGTTCGAGATTCGAACGAATCGTGTCTTCTAACAGAGTTTACGAGACCAATAGGAGGTTTAAGTTCGACCGCAAAGACGGGAAAGAGTTACTGTGCAGTGCAGAATGAGCGCCGATTTAGACGGCCTCGCTGCTATGCGAACGACAAACGAAATGTTACTTGCTAACTCAATATGGTCACTTTCGAAGCGGCAAGTGAATCTACAACGCTACGGACATTGAGCGAAGCGTGTGCTGCAAGAACCGTAACCGTTGTAAGTGAGATTCAGCTTCCGTTCCGGAACATAAGTCTCATCGAATTTCTACGCAACGAAAAGGGGCGGGATACAATCCGATTTATGCCTTAACGCGTCGATCGATTCCTGCGGAATGTTCCTAGTTCTTTCATTTTTCATTCTGCTTGGGGGATTGGTTCTACTGATATGGAGTGCGGACAAGTTCGTTGCGAGCGCGGTTGCGATCGCTACGCAAATGAACGTCCCAAAGCTCTTAATCGGCTTGACCGTTGTGTCAGTCGGCACATCAGCTCCAGAAATTGTTGTCACACTTATTGCCGCGCTTCAAGGTAATTCCGGTCTCGGATTTGGCAATGCAATCGGATCGAATATCGCCAACATTGGTCTAGTTCTCGGGATGACGGCCATTGTCGTGCCCTTACCGTTTGCGATGTCGGTTCTCAAATTTGAGATGCCATGGTTACTGCTGGCCACCCTTCTCGTCGCATGTATTCTCGGATGGGACTACGAGCTATCCAGAATCGACGGAGTGATCTTATTTGTCATGCTCGCTGCGGGGATGTATCAGATGTTTCGCGCCGCACGCAAACGACATGCACTTCCCGATGGACTCGAGGAAGAGCTTCAAGACCTGGAGGAGATGAGCAAACGGCAAGCTTGGAGTTGGTTAATAGTTGGATCGTTATTACTTGTGGGTGCTGCTGAGATGGTGGTCTTCGGTGCAAAGTACATAGCGGGTTATTTTGGTGTGCCTAGCAGCGTCGTGGGATTGACGATCGTCGCGCTTGGTACGAGCTTACCGGAACTGGCGGCGACGATGACGGCGGCTACGAAAGGACATCCAGAAATAGCGATCGGCAATGTCGTTGGATCAAACATCCTGAACATTTTGGCGGTTCTGCCGATTCCGGCTTTGATTCTGCCGTACGCATTGTCGACGACGGAGGTTTGGCGCGATCTTGGTACTATGTTTGCGTTCACAATGTTGTTAGCACTCTTCGCTTACGGGATTCGCTCGAAGAAGATTGTGACCCGATTTGAAGGATCGGTGCTCTTGCTAGGCTACATTGGTTATATCGTGATTGTGGTTGTACAAGAATTGGCAAAGCCTAGTGTCGGTTAACGAATCACTGCGTGACCGCTTACGACGAATCCGACTCGTCGTGCTTGACGTTGACGGTGTCCTGACAAATGGAGATCTGACATTCGACTCGAGTGGTACGGAATACAAGACTTTCAACGTGCAGGATGGATACGGGTTGCGCAAACTACAACGAGTGAACGTAGCGATCGGCATCATCACCGGTCGAAGCAGCCCGATTGTTGCTTCTCGCGCTCGTGAACTCGACATTCCGCATGTCGTACAAGGTTCCACAAACAAAGCAGAATCGTTGTCAAATCTGTTGATGGAACTCGATCTGTCTGGGGAACAAGCGCTTTTTATGGGCGACGATGAACCTGATCTGCCGGCGATGCGTTTAGCCGGTCTTTCGGTAGCGGTGGCGAATGCGGTAGAAAGTGTTAAGGAACACGCAGATTGGGTGACGAATCGAAGCGGCGGTGAAGGCGCTGTGAGAGAGGTATGCGATCGGCTCTATGTCGCGCTTTCTTGAGATGAAATGGGTTTACGTCGTACTCATAAGCGGTCTGGCGGTTGTTTTCGTCTACCTTATTAATTCAGATGAACCCCCTGCCTTAGATCCGTTTCCGCAAGCGCTCAGCGACGAACCAGATGCGTTGATTTCGGGTTTCGAGGTTACGCAATTTGATATCGAAGGCACCCAGTTGTACCGGATTTATGCAAACGAAGCGACGTACTACGATCGACGAGACCGAACTGACATACTTGGTCTTCGGATGACCGTTTTTACGGAAGGTAAAGATGACTGGCGATTAAGGGCGAACGAAGGAATCTATGAAGAACATCCCGAAGACCCATCACTGACTTTAAGTGGCAGTGTGCATTTGTCATCGGTATGCGATCAACAATCAGCAATAACGGTGACAACGGAATCACTGAAGATTTACCCGCGTCGACAATTCGTCGAGTCGATGAGTAGAGTTAGCGTTGAGAGTGGGGGTAGCAAATTTCATGCCGACCATTTTGAAGCGGATTTGGCAACTAGAACGATCGAATTTTCGGCAAGCACAGATTCACAAGTCGAATTACTGGTACCGGTTGGTTCTTAGTTTTATAGCGTCGGTTCTGGTCGTAGCGTCGCATCCTATATTGGGGCAGACTAACGATGAAGACGCGCAAATTCGGGTAGTCGGGAATTCGGTTCAGGCAAATCTAGCGGACGGTGATAGCAGTTGGTCGTTCGATGGCGATGTCCAGTTAGAACGAGGTTCGATGACACTGACCGCAGACCGTATGACAGTGAAGAGAACGGCGGGGAAGATCGTGGCGGTCGTCGCCGACGGTGAGCCTGTGCAATTTACGCAAAGTGAACCGAATCTAGTAACGGCATCCTCGTCAAGTATGACCTATAGCGTGGATGAGCAGACCATCGTGCTTTCAGGTAACGTAATTCTCCTTCAAGACGGCAATCAGATACGAGGGGAGCGTATTGAGTACGACTTGGATGCAGGCGAGTTGATCGCAGGTTCTACGGACCCGACGGATGGTCAGCAGATTGAATTCGTATTGGATGATGAAGATTGAGCGACGGCGACAATGCACTCGTGGTGACAGACGTCACCAAGAGTTACGGTAAGAAACGAGTCGTTGAAGGTGTCTCGCTTACTGTAGACAGTGGCGAGATTGTTGGATTACTCGGTCCAAACGGGGCGGGTAAAACGACGTGTTTTTACTGTATCGTCGGGCTAGTGAGGATGGACTCAGGCAAGATTACCGTCAATGGAGTCGACGTGTCTAAAGCGCCGATGCACGTTCGAGCACGTGGGGGTTTAGGGTATCTGCCACAGGAAGCGAGCGTATTTAGGCGATTGACTGTACGTGACAACCTTATCGCGGTACTGCAACTACGACGAGATTTAGATAAGACCGGGCGAACTGCAACCATGGAGCGTTTGCTGGAAGAATTTCAGTTAACGGGTTTTCAAGATACGCGGGGCGAGCGGTTGTCAGGTGGTGAACGGAGACGGCTAGAAATTGCCCGAGCACTTGCCTCAGCGCCTCGGTTTATGCTGCTAGATGAACCATTCGCGGGCGTTGATCCGATTTCAGTCAATGACATCAAAGAGAACGTCCGTCGTTTAGTTAGTTACGGTATCGGTGTACTGATTACCGACCATAACGTCCGCGACACGCTGGATATTTGTGACCGTGCGTACATCGTAAGTGACGGGCACATCATAGCTGACGGCGATTCAAACGCTATCTTGGCGAACGAACAAGTACGTCGCGTGTATCTCGGTGAAGAGTTCAGACTATGAGTGCGATGCGGACCGGGTTTCAGCAAACGGTCGCTTTGCGCAATCGAGCCGTACCTCGCATGAGTCAATCGATTCATTTGCTACAGATGACCAAGCTCGAGTTGTCATCCGCTATAGAACAGGAATTGGCGGACAATCCCTTACTCGAAATCGACGAGCCACCCGACGAATCGGAGAACCTTCATGAGCCGATCGATGAATCGGATTCGCTTGGATCGGACTTGGATGACTCGGAGTCCACGGAGTACGACGACGGGGAAGTGTTTGACCAAACGCAACACCTCGATCGCCTTGACTCAGATAAGTCTATCGAGCGAGAGATTGAGTGGGATGATCAGCTTTCGCATCTCTCGTCTCCGCGGGACACACATGACAATGATCTGGCGGCAGTACTGGAGAATCGTTCGAAGTCCGACACGTTAGTCGATCATCTATTCGAGCAACTGAGACTTACTGCGTGTACAGAGAATGAAGCGCGAATCGCAGAGATCATGTTCGAGTTTCTCGATGAAGACGGGTTTCTGCCGTTGACTGACGATTCACTTCTGGAAGAGGTGCAACGCTTCGTTGCATGCACCATGGCCGAATTAGAGGACGTCATGGTTCTGGTGCAAGGGTTTTCTCCACTGGGTGTGTGCGCGCGCGACTTACGTGAGTGTCTGATGATTCAAACTCGCGCACTCGCCGGTACGGACGAACGTATACCGAGTGTCATGCGGATCCTGCGTGATGCGTTCGATTTGTTAGCGAGCCAACAGTTCGACCTAATCGGGGAAGCGTTAGATATGACGCCGCAAGTGCTCAACGACGCGGTAGAGTTCATCACGCATCTAAATCCCCGACCAGCGTCGAGCTTTGTTGATGAAACCATCGAATACATCAAACCAGAGGCTCGTGTGCGCAAGGTTGACGATACGTGGCAGGTGGAAATGCTCGACGACTACGTCCCGCAGCTGAAGATTTCAGATTGGTACAGTGAGTATCGTCGTTCGGTTGGACGTAAGTCGAGTCGTGAGCATGCTAATTCAGCCGACGCGAAAGATCGAGAGTATTTGAAGGAATGTCATAGTCGGGCGAAATTGCTTCTTTCGAGCTTACGTTTCCGAAACTTCAACGTCATGCGGATATTGTGGGTTGTTGTTTCCAAACAGCAGGCTTTTTTCGAACATGGCGAAGGCGCAATGCAGCCTCTGTTACTAGCTGACGTGGCCGACGAAATTGGACTCCACAACTCTACGGTATCACGCCTAACGACTGGTAAATACCTCGAGACTCCGCGCGGTGTTTATGAATTGAAGTACTTTTTCTCGAATCGAGTCGGTAGTCAACCTGGTAAGGAACATTCCGGTGTTGCGATCCGTGCGGTGCTCAAGAACTTGATTCAAGACGAGGACCCGGGACGACCGCTATCTGATCAAGCGATTGCAATTCGATTAAAGGAGAGTGACATCGAAATATCACGACGCACGGTTACAAAGTACCGTGAATCACTCGCAATCCCATCCTCGAAGGAGCGTCGTCGCGTCGCGTAGAAAATGCTGGAATTAATGCGGTGCTTTAACCGAATGTTCGTTAGAATGGAACTGATAGGAGAATACAACGTGAAAGGGAGAACGACTGATGCAGATTAGCCTAAGCGGCCACCATACCCATCCCTCCAAACGACTCAAGGACTATGTTGAAAAGCGCTTCGCGAAACTTGAACGTCACTTTGATCATATTTCCAATATACATGTCATCTTCTCTGAGGTAAAACAAGGTTACCGTGCGGAAGCGACGCTTCACGCGTCGGGCACCGAGATTTTCGCCGATGCGCAGGCACCGGAGCCTTATGCGGCAGTCGATGCATTGACCGCCAAGCTCGATCGCCAAATCGTTAAGTACAAGGAGAAAATCAGTAGCCACCGGGTGCAATCCGCATCCTAGCCTTAGCGATATGACAGGGGTTGAAGCGGAAGTAGCACCGTTAACTCACTCGTTCAGATGCTCTGTGTTTGATGATTGATTACGAAGCATTTTTGTCGCTTGATCGCGTTGCTGTCGTTGACGAACTGCCGTCGCGCAAGACTGCGCTGCATCAGCTTGCCGAGTACTTGGCTCAGGGAGCTGGCTCGTCGTCTCGAGACATTTTTTTCAAGCTCGAAGAGCGCGAACGCGAAGGTTCGACGGTTCTCGACGACTTGCCGGTTGCGATTCCTCATTGCCGCATGGCGAAATGCCCGATCCCAATCGCTTCATTACTCAAGATCCAGCACGGCAACACCGTGGACTTCGGTGGACAAGATGTACGCCTATTGATCGGGATGTGTTTTCCGGAGGACGCTGCGGAAGAAGCGCTGAAGGTACTACGACTCATCGTTAGATTGATCGACGACGAACGAAGTCTGCAATTAATCCTAGCTGCGGGTTCGCCTGAATCAGTCTTTGAGATTTTTCGCGATAGACTCTTGGCGGAGGCTGAAGCTTGAGGAGTCTTATCGTTAGTGGTCGCTCCGGGTCTGGAAAGAGCACCGTTCTTCATGCACTTGAAGACTCTGGCTTCAATTGCATCGACAATTTTCCTGCGAGCTTGTTGGTCCAGCATGTGATGAGGGAAGCCGCTCGTCCCGTTGATGACGTGCCTGATTTGGCGGTCTGCATTGACGTTCGAAATTCACCGGACGAGCTGGCCGCATTACCTACATATATCGAGCAACTGAAGGTAGAAGGACAAGAACCTAGGCTGATTTACCTTGATGCGAGCGATTCCGTACTGGTAAAACGATTTAGTGATACCCGACGCCGACATCCGTTAGACGCCGAGTTCAGCGTGCTAAAGGATGCGATCGCGCACGAGAAGCAGATTCTTACTCCCATTGCTGAAATGGCAGATTTGCGGATAGATACCACTAATCGCACGTTGCATGAACTCGACGTTTTGACTAAGGAACGGGTCGCGGGTCGTTCGAGCAACGACATTTCGTTGCTCTTCCAGTCGTTTGGTTACAAATTTGGCGTGCCGATCGACACCGACATCGTATTTGATGCTCGGTGTTTGCCGAACCCTTATTGGCGCGAGGATTTACGTCAATTCAATGGACTTCACCAACGTATCAAGCTCTTTTTAGATGAGAGCACAGTAGTCGATGATTTTTATGAGGATGTCTGCCGCTACTTGGAAAAGTGGCTTCCGATATTCTTGGATCAGAGACGAATTTACGTAACGGTTGGGGTCGGTTGCACTGGTGGCACGCACCGTTCGGTTTACATGGTGGAGCGGTTAGCGGATCATTTTCGTGCGAGGTATCCAGATTTAATCGTACGTCACCGTGAAGGTATCGAGTAGATCAATTGCTTTTAGATCGAGTGGCAATCGTCAATAAGCTGGGAATTCACGCGCGCTCGGCGTCGAAGCTCGTGGCGTTAGCGAAGACGTTTCCTTGTCGGGTGCAAATCGGTCTTACTGAGGACGATTTGCAGAACGCTAAGAGCATCATGGGCGTCCTGAAACTCGCCGCACAGCGCGGTGCAACGGTTGTGCTACAAACCGATGGAGATGAGGAAGAGGTCGCGATGGATGCGATTAAGCAGTTAATAGCCGCAAAGTTCGAAGAGTCCGAATAGAGCGCGGAACTTCGAGTAACTAATTTGACGCGACTGTCATCGCGTCGACCAATATAGACCCAGTTCTGAAAGTACCACGGTCTTGAATGTCGTCGCCGAATCCCACGATGCCTTTGTACATCAGTTCAAGATTTGACGCGATCGTTACGTTATCTACTGGATAAGCAATTTCGCCGTTTTCAATCCAAAATCCGGCTGCACCACAGGAATAGTCTCCTGTTACTAGATTGGTTCCGGACCCGATAAGGGACGTTACGAGCAAGCCTTGTTGAAGTTCTTTGAGTAGTTCATCAACAGGCGTGAAGTCCGTCTCAACATGGACATTTGAAACACCCCCAGCATGCCCGGTGCTAGCGAGCTCCAAGCGCCTAGCTGAATAAGTGCCAAGTAGGTAGGTATTGACAACGCCTTTGTCGATGATCGTATGTTCGGTGGTTGCGACGCCATCTGCGTCGCAATTCCGACTTTGAATTCGCTTGTGTAGATGAGGATACTCTCGTAGCGTCAAGCTCGTCGTGGCAACTTGAGTAGCTAGCGAATCCTGTAGATACGACTCTTGACGGTAGAGATTGCCGCCACTAATACCTTCAATCAACGGATATAAGAGTGACGGTGCGGTCCATCGGTCATACATGACCGGATACGTGCCGGTAGCGACGGTTCGTGGATTCAAGCGCCGCAGTGCCCGTTGAGCGGCTTGTCGTCCAATAAACTCCGCAGACTCGACTTGTTCAGCTTGACAGCTCTGATCAAACCAATAATCAGTTTGCATCCCCGCATCAGATCGTGCGAGTGCGGTTGCGGATCGACCATAGATGGTGTATCGGTTCGCGTTGAGAAACCCCAACGAATTTCCCCGAACCGAACATGTTGCTGTTTGGGATGCGTCGGCTCCATTCGCAGGCATGATGCAAGAATCGAAGTCAAGTGATGCTGCATCTGCAGCAAGTGCATCGTCCTTAAGGTGCTCGATATTCACTGGTTGCGGGAAGTTCTGCTCGAGGTCTGGGAACTCGGTTGCGAGTCGATCTTCGTCTGGCAGGCCATTGCATGGATCCGACTCAGTGAATCGAGCAATGCTCATCGCTTGTGCCACGGTGTCTTTAATCGCAGAATCCGTAACGTCAGAAGTCACGGCGGTACCCTCTCGATGGTCAACGTAAACGGTTACACGAAAGGCTCGACCTTGCTCATACGCGATATTCTCAATATCACGTTCTCGTGCTGATACTTCGACTGAAATTGAGTCGGATACTGTGGCTGAGGATTGGTGTGCTCCTTGCTGCTGCGCCTCCTCGACGAGTCGTTCGACAAGCTCTGTCAGCTCGGCTGCAACGTTCTCATCGTGGAGTTCGATCGCTTCATTCGTCTCGGGTTCAAGCGTCATGCGGAAGTGCCTCCAACCGTGATCTGCTCAACTTTTATGGTTGGTTGTCCTACGCCAACAGGCACCCCTTGACCTTGTTTGCCACAGGTACCAACTCCCGGGTCTAAGGCAAAATCAGAGCCTACCATCGTAATGCTGTTCATGACATCCCATGGATAGCCGGTCAACATGCAACCATGAATGGGACTCGTGAGTTTTCCATCCTCAATTAGATAGGCTTCGGTTGTGGCGAAGACGAACCTGCCACTCGAGGGATCGACTTGACCGCCTGAAAACGCACTGCAATAGACGCCTTTGGACACGCTGCGAACGATATCTTCGGGGTCGCTCTCACCACCGAGTAAGAATGTATTGGTCATGCGAGGTATGGTCAGACTTGCAAAACTCTCGCGTCGGCCGTTCCCAGTGCTTTGATTCCCGGTGAGGATTGCGTTGTGCTTGTCCCACATAAATCCTCTCAATATTCCGTCTTCGATGAGCACAGTACGCTGGCCTGGGGTACCTTCGTCGTCAATACTGAGAGACCCTCGTCTACCGTCAAGCGTGGCATCATCAATAACGGTACATAGTTCATTTGCTACCTTCTCACCAATCTTCCCTGAGAAGCATGACGTGTTTTTCCTCTCGCAGTCACCTTCTAAACCATGGCCAACCGCCTCATGCAGTAATACACCAGCCCATCCGGGACCGAGTACGACAGGCATTTCGCCGGCTGGAGCCGGAACGGAGTCGAGTTTAGTGATTGCCATCCGAACCGCTTCACGGGCCATCTGTTTCGCAGTTGCGAAGTCCTCCTGGAAGAACACGTCCAAGGGATAACGCCCGCCAGACCCATCGGTGCCTGACTCAGATCGGGTTCCGTCCTTGACGATCACGTGAATCCTGCAGTTCACTAACGGACGATCATCGAACTGATTTGTGCCATCGCTACCGTAAACAAGAACGCGGTCCGATGAACCTCTAATGCTGATCGATACTTCGACAATCCGAGGATCTATCTCTCTCGTAAAACGGTCAAGCTCAGATAGAAATCGAATCTTGTCTTCATTCGTCACTCCAGCTGTTGGATCTCCGCCAGGATAGAGACGTCGAAACGGCGTATCGCCGGGCGTTTCAGCTCGACGGTTCCCGCCTCGATCTGCGATGGACGACGCCATCACACAAGCCTTGTGTAGCGCACGTTCGTTTAGTTCGTTGGTATGGGCGAATCCAGTCTTTTCACCTGTGATGGCTCTAACACCAACTCCTTGGCTTACCGAAAAACTCCCGTCCTTGACTTTGCCATCTTCTAGCGCCCAGGCTTCGCTTCGGTTGTGCTGGATGTACAGCTCCGCATCGTCGATCTGCCTGTCCATCATGCCCGTGACGTTCAGTGCAAGATCCTGATCGGTAAGTTCTGCCTGCTCAAGTAAGTTCTGACGCGACTGTGCGGGGGAATCTGACATGTCTCGTTTTAACGCTTAATTCACACGTCAACTATTAAACAGTTGACAAAACCCTTCACGGCTATGGCGTTGCGACCTGATTCGCTTGAGTAGGTTCTAATCCAACGCGGGTAAGGACAGGGTTGTCTATATCACCACTGATATCGTACTTCGCAGTTAATAGTGCTTTAATCGGCTCGCTGACGATCAGTGTTCCGAGTAGATACGCGACACTAGATGCGGGATTTGTAGCAGCGAGATACGCGACGTAGGTTTGGAGCCCCTTGTGAAGCGGAAATCTCACCGTCAGTTCATTGTTTAATTCACCAGAACGCGTGTCCACTTTCCCTGCTAAACGTAGACGAGCGCCAGGTCCATCGATTTTCAATGGTTCTGTAAACGAAAGGAGACCATTGTCGAGAGTCACATCCATCGATGCGCTGTCATAGTGAAGACCTTGTTGTGCTACATCCCGAAAGTCGAGAGTGAGTCGATTAAGGATTTTTGAGAAATTCAGGAGACTGATTAAGCGGAACACATCGCCACCTTGATCAATTTCGATAAATCGACCGTTCGTGGCAGTTGCCTGAAATTGACCTGACGAGTTCACGATGTCGACCGCTAAAGGCGACCCTGGCCAATGGATGTTGGCATTCAGGTCGAATTGTTCGCTTTCTACGCTTGCGTCAAAGTCCCACGCCTCTAGGATTGAACCTAGATTTTCGCCGTATATCCTTCCATCAAACTCGGTCGAATCGGTCTCGCGAATCCACTTGATCGGTGTTTTAGTTTCGATACGTAGTCCACGAGTATCGGCACTTAAATCGGAAATTTCTATGCCGTAGTCGGTTGGCGACATGGTGAAATTCCATTGACCCCACGATTCGAAGGATTCGCCGTCGGTTCGAAGCAGTAGATCGTCGATACTGACTTTCGTAGGTTCGATCTGTGACATCACCGAAATGTCGAGCGGATCGTCACTCTCAGTGTCATTCGAAAGCGTCCATAGAAGCCGTGTTGCGTGGATTTCAGTAGACGAACTATCAGGTCGCTTAATGATCGTTCCGTTGAACTCATCCGATTCGACGACCACATTCAGGTTGTTGCTTCCATAGGAGCCATTGAGCAACACATTACCGAATTTGAGGTCAAAAGCGTCGAATCGTTCAACGGCGACGTCCGTGAGAACGATGGGTACATCCAGTTGCTCAGAGTCATCGGTGCTATATCGCCAGGAATCAAGAGCACCTGATAGGTGTAAGTGATCGGTTATCCGATCAGGAACAGCGGTACTTGGACCTAATGCGATCGCTCCTTCGCTGATGGAAGTAGGTGTTCCTGCCAACGTCATCCAACCATTGATGTCGCGGCTTAACACCGTGATTTCAGTTCGATCTTCGTGGAACTCGAACCTTAGATTACTTGGATTTGGTACTTCGGATTGGACTGCTACGGACGTGAGTGTATCGAATTCAATTCCCATGAAATCGGATGTGATATGCAACTTTGTTGATTCATTTCTCCCAGGAGAAACGCGCAACGTTGCTTCGAAATCCGTGATTCCTCGACCAGTCTCTATCTCGTCTAATCCGGAGATAGTTAACGCGTTTGATGCGTTGATTCGACTGCTTAAATGGAACTCAATCTCCGACTGGCCATCATGAAGCTTTGATAGGATCGCACCCTCCATCGGTTCATCGAAAAAGGTTCCACGCGTAAGTGTCGCTGTGAGGTCGTACGGCGAATTCCATTCGGCTGTACCGTTGAGTTCATGGAACTCGATATCGAAGTTAGGCATGTACAGTGATGCGTCGTGCATTTCAAAACTGATTTGAAAGTTGTCACGATTGGCTTGGACATTCGTACGTTCCTCCTGCGCGGCTTTGAATGGAAACGAAAGATCGGCATCGATGGACACCAATCCGGCACCATGCCAGGATACGTCGATTACTGGCAATAGGGACTTCAAACCACTAGCTTGCACGAAATCCAATAGATCTTGTGTCTTCGCCGTTGCTTTGAAGATGAGCTGAAACGGTTTGTCACTACCGAAAGGAAACGTACCAACGGCATCTTGTAATTCGGTGCCTTGTACCGTGGCGCGATCTGCTGTGACGACGATACTGTCGTTGTTGACGTGCCAAGTCCCCCCTAAATTAGTTATTGGTGGCCATTCGGATTGATATGTGACAGTTCCGTTAGTGAACTGTCCCTCGATCGACATCTCTCGTTCGTTTTGGGTGAATACATCGTCGCGAAATGTCATGTATGCGACTCTAGTTCCAAAAAAGCTCGCGCTTTCCAGGTACTGCTTCCGCCAACGAGTTAGATCGTCTACTAACTTACTCGGTATGAACTCGATGGTCTGATGAGCAGGCAGCAACGTGTTCAGTGACTCAATCAGCACGGCGACGCGGTAATCTGGCGCATTACCCTGTGTATGCCGAATACTCCCGCGAAACGTTGCGGAAACTGGTTCATGTATCAATTCATTGAGTTGTATTTCTGCATCTTCTCGTCTGAGCAATGAGGAAACGTTAAGTTGGGAATCTGGATTCTCCGTGTCCTCCGAGGCGATATGTGCCGTTACGTCGCGCATGTGCAACCCGACTTGCCGATTGCGCATGTCGGTAACCGCGAAGCCGGATACAGAACCGAAACGCCACGGGGATTGAAAATGAGAGTCTAGAAATAGTCCACTTGGCGAGTTGCTCACGTCTATCGCGATTTGTTTTGAATTCCCATATAACGCGCCGCTTTCGAGTTGCATTCGTGGGAGGTTCTCGAAGCTCTTGGACACCATGTCTCGAGCCTCCGCATACCAGTGAAATCCACCTGAGTCGAGTAAAAACTCATATCGTTGAAACGTACCGCGAAGCCCAACACCGTTTGGCCAGCGCAGTTGGTTTTCACCGTTCGTGATGAAGTCCGTGGTGATAGGTACAAGTTCCTGTAATTGGACGTTGTAAGTCGACCCAAACAATGAGTCATCACCAATTGCAAACACCAATTCGGGTAACGGGACTTGATGCTCGTCTTCCTCAAACCATGTTGATTGCAATTTAAAACGGGCTGGCTCATCATCAAGCTGAACAAATGCGGTTTCTATGTGGGCGTTTAGCGGGTCGCGGTCGAGGTGCAGGATATCAACATCAAGGTGGCCTTGCACACGACTCTTAGATTTCTCCCATTCAGCTTGGCCGTTGAGGCGATATCGGGAAAGTCGAGAGTTGCCGGTCAGTAGCGGCAAATCAACCTCTAGACCGTTCACCTTCAGCGTCATTTGGTAGTTGCCGGTCCGTAGATCAAGCAATGTATCTACGGCATCCGCAACGAATTCTGCGGTGCCGTCTTCGTTACGATCATCTTGCCAAAGCTTGGCGCGATATCGATGGACTCCTTCCTGATTTACGGCATGAACTCTCAAATTGAAACGTTGACGAGCATGGTCACGCCTGAGTGTCAATGCCGCGTTTAACTCAAGTTCATCCGTATGTCTTACCCAATCGAAGTTGGCTTGAATCTGATCGATGAGCTTCAAAAAGTTGAACTCTGATTCCTGCTCGGTCAGTTCAATGTCAAGATCTAGTTCGTCGATGAAGAGCCGGCGTGCGACGAACTGGTTACGAATGAGACTCTCGAATACCGCAACTTCGACTATTACGTCACGCGCGGACCCTTCCGGTAGTTGAATACGGTCGATCTCGATGATTGGGTTTGTAAGAAGCCAATGCGATTCGAGGCCGAAGATTTCAATGCCTTGGTCCGCGAGTCTTGTATTCGCAAACTGCTGAACGTAATTCGGATACATCGAGAAAAGACGTCCGGCAGTTAGTGTGATAGCGCATAAGACGATTAGAACGGTCGCCAGGTAGAAACTCTTGCGCGCAAGTTCGAGCACGGTTTTAGACCTGTAAACTCTCTTGCAACATGGCTTTACGATGTCTCCACACATCCACGCCAAAATCGCAAAGTAACTGATTCGTTTCGACTAAAGGCAGACCAGCAACAGTGCTTGGTTGACCGCAAATGCCTGTGATAAAGATTGCGCCAAGTCCTTGTATGCCGTATGCCCCCGCTTTATCAACGGGTTCGTCACTCTCCCAGTATTTACTCAACTCCGTACTCGTCGCCTTTCTGAACTGGACTTCTGCTGTGGCGAGCACAGACCGTTCCGTCTTACCATCGCTGATACACACTCCCGTTAGTACGCTGTGGCGCTCTCCTTGCATCAAATGCAGCATTTTCAATGCATCGTCCTGGTCATTTGGCTTCTCAAGGATTTGACCATTTAGAACGACGATTGTGTCCGCGCCGAGAGCAGGTAGGCAATCGTGCTGTACCGCTACTGCTTTCTCGCGGGCGAGGCGTTGTACGTAGGTGTCGGGTGATTCGTGCGAAAGTTGCCGTTCAAGAATATTGCTCGGCTTGATCTCGAATCTAATCCCGATCTGTCGGAGCAGCGCCGCTCGCCGAGGGGAAGCAGAAGCTAAAGTAATTTGTGGCTCATTCACTGAACGGAGTCGCGGAATTGAGAGTGCTCTGACATAAGAATTGGAATTAACAAGACCCACCATATGAGTGTCGCAATGGGTGGCATTACGACGCTACTTACTTGAATGTCAACGTCAAGCGTAGCAAGTAGAAACAACGATTTCGTCGCGGTAACGAAAAAACACAAAATAAATACGGTGATGGATGACCGCAGACCGACGCTTGATTGAATGAATCGAAGTGAAAGACGGCCCGCGAAAACCAAGGCGAGTAATAGAAGCGAGTTGATGCCTAACGGCTCATCATATAGAACATCGAGGATCAAACCAACGACGAACGCCATGATCAACGAGCATCGTTCGTGCTGAAATGTGACCCAGAAAAACCAGCACAGTACGATCCAATCAGGTTTTAAATTTCTTAGCCACTCCGGCACATCGAATGGCATTGGTGCGATAGTCAAGATCAAGGCTAAGACCGTCGTCAGCAAGAAGTAAGACCACGCTTGAGTGTCGGTCATCGTTGTTCGACCGATGAAATAACGTGCAGGTATGACTTCGCTTTGACCTTCGCGATAGGCGAAACTGTTACCCGCTTGAGCGACTCTGAAACGACGTCCGTTACCGATTCGACGATCCCGACGACGAGACCCTCCGGGAATACACCACCGAGACCGGACGTCACTACTGTATCACCTACTCGAATATCGCTGCTTAGGTTCACATTGTCTAACGTGAGTGGCTCATCGGGTCCGTTACCAGATGCTATGAAATATTGTCGTGTTCGGCTCACGAGGACAGGGGTCGCGTGTCGCTCATCATTCAGGAGCAAAACACGAGCAGAATTGGGAAAGACCTCTACGGTTCGACCGTATACGCCCCAAGGATCCAAGACGCCTCTGTCTACTTCGATGCCTTGTTGTTCACCTACATTGATGATCACCTCTAACCTTTGCCGATTGGGATTCACTTGCACGATTTCGGAAAGCACTTGTGTTCGTGTGTTCTCTTGGACATAACCTAAGGCGTCGCGGAGCTCCGCGATGGTTCTTTGGGCTTGGGTCAATTCAGCGATCGTTGCGTTCAATCGACTGACATCCTTTAACAATTGGTCGTTTCTGTTGTGGAGTTCGTCCATCGATACGACGTACGACCCAGCTGCTTCTTTGGCGTTGGCAGGCAAATGGGCTACATAAACGATCGGTTGCGCAAGCCATCGGATTACCGTTTCGATCGGCGTTAGGTATCTCGTGTTAGCACTAACTGCAAGTAACAGAACAGAACTAATAAGTAACGCCAAAAATAAATGTGTGTTCTGAATCGTCTGTCCAGAGCGCAGAGCCACGACTAGCTAACCTTTAAGGATCCACGCAGATCACAAGAATGGCACGCACGCTTGGTGATTCCTGCTATGTCTGGTATTCCGGCGCGTTACCTTCCTGGAGAATACGACCGCACCCATCGGCTACACACTTTAACGGGTCGCTTGCTATGACTACAGGTGTGTCCGTCGCGTCGCGAATCCGTTGATCGAGACCTGAGAGTAACGCTCCGCCGCCAGTTAGGACGATACCACGATCTGCGATATCTACGATTAGCTGTGGTTGGCTCTTTTCAAGGCATCGTCGCACAGCGTCCACGATTTGATTCACGGATACATTTAAAGCAAGGTATAGATCGTTGCTGTCCAGGTTGAATCGCTTAGGCATCCCTGATTCAAGGTGTTGTCCTTGAATCGTCATCTCTAGCTGTTTAGTTTTAGGAAGTTCGATCGCTGTACCGATCTCATGCTTGATCTTTTCTGCAGTTAGCTCGCCGATTCTGCAACCGTGCTTCTGACGGACGTATGTGATGATATCGTTGTCGAAAGCATTTCCAGCGCATTTCAAAGATTCGGAATTGGCGATCGAACCGGCTGAGAGGATTGCGACATCCGTCGTTCCGCCACCTATGTCTACGACCATGCTGCCACTTGCTTCTTGCACCGGTAAGCCAGCCCCAACTGCTGCGGCAAGTGGTTCCTCAATGAGGTAAATCTCCCGCGCACCCGCAGACCTCGCAGAATCCCGAATTGCTCGTTTCTCAATGGACGTGGATTGAGCGGGTATGCAAATAATGACGCGAGGATAGGATGGCAAGACGCGGTTGCCGTTTGCCATCTTGATGAAGTGGGCTAACATCGTGTTAGTAACTTCGAAGTCAGCAACTTGCCCGTCCTTCATGGGGCGAATGACTTCAATGTTCTGCGGACTAATCCCGAGAAGACGTTTAGCGTCGGTGCCTACCGCTACAACACTACGAGGTTCTCTTCTTAATGCAACTACTGTAGGTTCGTTTAGTACTATTCCACGGTCTTTGGCGACGATAAGGGTGTTAGCAGTTCCCAGATCAATAGATAAGTCTTCCGAGAACATTCCGAAGAGGGTCTTTAGCAACGCAACATTACTCGGTAGTAGTTTGATGGAGGGCGGTAAGAATACCAAAGCAAAGAAAAACTCGGCGGCGCATAGACCAATAAATTCGCGTCAAGTGAACCTACGAACATACATGTTTAACTAAAGATCGCAAAAATGATCAAATGCAACGACAAATCTATGACTGTATTGATCTGATTCTCTTACAAAGGTGACTCAACGTAGAAGCTTTTCATCGTATTTTTGATATTAAACTATACATATAAACAGATAAAATTCCGTGTTCTTCGATGGTTGTTCGTTCTTAAAATGACGCCTCAATTTTTGCATGTGCTCGCAGCATGGACGAAGTAACGATCCAACGTCTTATGACCTTGAGCCAATTGTCTCTTGATGGGGAAGCCAAGGAGAAGATAAGTCGAGATTTAGATGCGATCATCGGGTTCATTGAGATCATGGATCAAGTCGATACAGAAGGTGTTGAACCACTCGCACACGCAGTAGATCTAGATCAGCCTTTGCGCGAAGATCGTGCTGTCGTAGACGAAGATCGGGACGTTTTCCAATCGATCGCCCCTAAGACTGCAGACGGTTTTTATCTCGTGCCGAAAGTACTGGATCAGCGTTGAAGCCATTCGTCGGGGTGCGGGAACTTCGTACCGATCTCCAAGCAAAGAAATACAGCGCCGTAGAACTCACTCAGTTCTATTTAGATCGCATAGCTGATCTCAATGATCGAATTAACTGCTTCATCACCGTAGACACGGAGCGATGCTTAGAACGCGCTGCCGTCGCGGATCGACAGTTGGCGTCGTCACATCCCCAACCTTTGTGCGGCATTCCGATTGCACACAAAGATTTGTTTTGTACTGCGGGCGTACGAACAACATGTGCATCAAACATGCTGAAATCATTCATCGCCCCTTATGACGCGACGGTGGTCAAACAAATATCGGATGCGGGCGCTATCTCGTTAGGCAAAACGAATATGGATGAGTTTGCGATGGGCTCTTCCAATGAAACGAGTTACTTCGGTGGCGTTAGTAACCCTTGGAATATGAAACGCGTGCCTGGTGGTTCTTCTGGCGGTGCCGTAGCGTCTGTAGCGAGCGGTATGACACCTTTGGCCACCGGATCCGATACCGGTGGTTCGATTCGACAACCTGCTAGTTTATGCGGAGTTACCGGACTAAAACCGACGTATGGACGAGTGTCTCGATTTGGCATGATCGCATTCGCTTCAAGTTTGGATCAAGGTGGTCCTATAGCACACAGTGCGGATGATGTCTACGAGCTACTGGCGGCCATGGAAGGTCATGATCCTCAGGATTCGACGTCAGCTCGTGTCAAGGAAACCGTTTTACCAACACGCGAACGACGGTATGTGATCGGATATCCAGAGTCACTCTTGGAAGGTCTGGACGAGCGAATTGCGGAGCGTATTCAACAGGCGCGACGTCAGTTCGAAGCGTTAGGTCACAAAATCGAGGTTATTGAGCTCCCATACATCGACGCTGCAGTTGCGGCATATTACGTTCTTTCGAGTGCGGAAGCATCAACGAATCTCGCGCGTTACGATGGTGTGCGTTATGGTCATCGAACGGAGACATCTGAGGATCTACTCGATATGTACTGCCGATCGCGCACGGAGGGGTTTGGTCTTGAGGTTAAACGGCGAATCTTGACCGGTACCTACTCGCTCTCGGTTGGGTATTTTGATGCGTACTATCTCAAAGCTCAAAAAATACGTCGTTTGGTACGTGATGGATTTCTCGCAGCGTTTGAGTCAGTTGACTTGATCCTGGCGCCGGTTACTCCCACGACGGCATTTGAGATTGGATCATTGAGATCAGATCCGGTTGAAATGTATAAGCAGGATCTCTACACCATTCCAGTGAGTTTGGCAGGATTACCGGCACTGTCGCTGCCGTGCGGATTCATAGACGGCTTGCCAGTTGGCATGCAATTGATCGGGCCACACTTTGGGGAAGGCGATGTACTCGCGGGTGGGATGGCATTTCAGCGCGAGACGGACTGGCATGAGCAACATCCAAGTCTTGACGAACCGAGCGCGCCGTGACGGGTAGCTGGGAACCGGTCGTCGGGATTGAAGTCCACGTTCAGTTAGCGACGCGATCAAAGATATTCTCTAGTACGTCAGTGGAGTTCGGGGCAGAACCAAACACACGTGCAAACTTAATTGATCTCGCTATGCCAGGTGCACTTCCGGTTTTAAACGAAGAAGTGGTCTCAATGGCTGTGAAATTTGGATTGGCGATCGATGCCGAGATCGCAGAAACTTGCGTCTTTGACAGGAAGAACTACTTTTATCCTGACCTTCCAAAGGGTTATCAGATTAGTCAGTTTGAATCTCCGATCGTCGGTCGTGGCCAACTACCAGTCTTTCTTGAGGATGGTTCGGTCCGAGACATAGGAATCACGCGTGCGCATTTGGAGGAGGATGCGGGTAAATCGGTTCATGATCGATTTGCGGAGTCTACGGGGATCGACCTCAATCGCGCGGGAACTCCTTTGCTTGAGATCGTTACGGAGCCGGATATGCGTTCCGCAGCGGAAGCGGCTGCCTGCTTTAAGCAACTTCACTCGCTTGTTAGTTGGTTGGGTATCTGTGATGGAAATCTCGCGGAAGGATCGATGCGATGCGACGCGAATGTGTCGGTGCGACCGGTTGGCGACAAAACGTTTGGTGAACGGACCGAGATCAAGAACATCAATTCGTTTCGCTTTGTAGAGCGTGCTTTGAACTACGAGATTGAGCGTCAGATCGATATCCTTGAACATGGTGGTGAGGTGGTTCGTGAGACTCGACAGTATGATGCGGGTCGGGATATGACTTTCTCAATGCGAAGCAAAGAGCTCTCCGACGACTACCGTTACTTTCCTGATCCCGATCTCTTACCGCTGCGATTGTCGACTGCTTTTCTTGATTACGTCCGTTCTACGATGCCGGAGTTACCTCAACAGAAACTTGAGCGGTTCGTTGAAGACTTTACGTTAGTTCGACCAGTAGCAGTGAGATTGACACGCGATCATGACATCGCGAAGTTCTACGAGACGACCGTTGCGTTAGGTGCTGATCCGCAAATAACAGCAAATTGGTTACTGGGAGAGGTCGCAGCCGCTCTTAACCGAGAAGAGAAGGGTTACGACGACGTACCGGTATCGCCGCAACAGCTGGCAGATTTGATGAAACGGATAGAAGATAAAACACTGTCGTCAAGTCTAGCCAAGGAAGTGTTTGAAGGAATGTGGTCATCCGATAAGTCAGTCGATGAGATCATCGAAGATCGGGGGCTTCGACAATTAAGCGATGTGGACGAACTGCGTTCATTGGTCGAAAGCGTTATTAACGAGCACCCAGAGCAGGTTGAGCAAGTCCGTGGTGGAGCTACCAAGGTCATTGGCTACTTGGTTGGTCAGGTAATGAAGACATCGCAAGGTAAAGCGGATCCTAAAAAGGTGAATGACCTATTAAGACGCCTGCTAAACATATAACATAAAACAATATGATTTGTGGTTAAATAAATCGTGTCGTTATTTAGAATAACTCGTCCACCCAATTGATGAGCGCAAGTGTCGATGAGCGCGGCATACAAGCTGACGCATCTTGAGCAGTTAGAAGCAGAGAGCATTTACATCATGCGTGAGGTCGTGGCCGAGCGCGAAAATCCGGTGATGATGTACTCCATCGGCAAGGACTCGTCTGTTTTGCTGCATCTTGCAAAGAAAGCGTTCTACCCCGGGAAGTTGCCGTTTCCGTTACTTCACGTTGATACAACGTGGAAGTTCAAGGACATGATTGCATTCCGCGACCGCCTGGCGGAGAAACGCGACTTTGACTTGATCGTGTATACGAACGAAGAGGGTCGGGAGGACGACGTCAATCCGTTCGATTACGATGCGGACACATACACGCAAATCATGAAGACAGACGCTCTGAAAGCGGCTTTAGACAAATACGAGTTCGACGCAGCGTTTGGCGGCGCGCGACGAGACGAAGAAAAGTCTCGGGCGAAAGAACGCGTGTTTTCGTTGCGCGATAAGTTTCACCAATGGGACCCAAGCAATCAACGTCCGGAACTATGGCGGATTTACAACAGCAATATTCGCAAAGACGAGGAAATCCGAGTATTTCCACTTTCAAACTGGACCGAATTGGATATATGGCAGTACATCTATAAAGAAGGCATTGAGATCGTCCCCCTTTACTTTGCGAAAGAACGTCCTGTAGTGAAGCGGAGAGGGACTTGGATCATGGTCGACGATGACCGTATGCGTCTCGAACCTGACGAGAAACCAGAAATACGCACGGTTCGATTTCGAACGTTAGGTTGCTACCCGCTTTCAGGAGCCATCGAATCGAGCGCTTCAACACTACCCGAGATCATTCACGAAATGTTGGTCGCTGATACTTCCGAGCGACAAGGACGTCTAATTGATCACGATACTGCGGCTTCGATGGAGACCAAGAAGCAAGAAGGGTATTTTTAGATGATGGGTCAAGCTGCACTTGCAGAATCTCGACTAAGGTTACCTCTTGCGCTGGAATTGGAGCGCGACGTGTCAGACATCGAATACATGAACGACTACTTAGCGGAGAACGAACAGACGGAGTTGTTGAAGTTTCTGACATGCGGAAGTGTTGATGACGGCAAGAGCACGCTGATTGGTCGCTTGTTGTACGACTCGAACAAGGTTTACGAGGATCACTTAAACGCCCTAATCCGCGACAGTAGACGCTTGGGTCACGGCAGCGATGAACTTGAGTTTGCTTTACTAGCCGATGGGTTGAAGGCGGAACAAGAACAAGGCATCACGATTGACGTAGCG
The DNA here is from genome assembly GCA_022822135.1 of Pseudomonadales bacterium. Classification (GTDB taxonomy): domain Bacteria; phylum Pseudomonadota; class Gammaproteobacteria; order Pseudomonadales; family Azotimanducaceae; genus Bin55. The sequence goes on along the minus strand of JAJECH010000025.1, from coordinate 135,697 downwards.
TATCGCTACTTCGCTACGAGTACCCGTAAATACATCATCGCGGACTGCCCTGGACATAGCCAATACACGAAGAACATGGCCACAGGTGCAAGCAATTGTGAACTTGCGGTTATCCTGATCGACGCACAAAACGGTGTACTTGACCAGACTAGACGTCACTCACTAATCGTCGATCTGCTTGGTATTAGTCAGGTAGTCGTTGCGATCAACAAGATGGATCTTGTTGGTTACGATGAAGAAACTTACGAACGCATTCGTACGGAGTACCTTGAATTCTCAAGATCTTTAGGGTTCACGCAGACGTCTTTTGTTCCAGTTGCAGCAAAGTTCGGAGAGAATGTCGTACACAGCTCAACCAACATGGACTGGTACGCCGGCGAAACGATCATCGAGCTTCTAGAACGAGCGCCAGTATCGGCGGACGCAGATCTTGAACAGTTCTGCATGACAGTTCAACGAGTTCATCATCCAAGTGAGGACTTTCGCGGCTATTCGGGCATGATCACCAAGGGAGTCATTTGCCCGGGAGACCCCGTCGTAGTCTTGCCTTCAGGACATGAGACCCGAGTTGAGCGCGTCGTCACGATGGATGGCGATTTAGAGGCGGGTTTCGCACCTCAATCAGTTACGTTGACCGTTAGTGATCAGTTGAGTATCAGCCGCGGAGATACGCTGGTATCGCCAAGCTATACGCCAAGTGTTAGTGATGCGTTTCAAGCGAATGTTGTATGGATGGCTAATCGCGCACTCGCTGCGAACAAGAGCTACCTATTTAAGATGGGAGCGCGCCAAGTAACTGGGCAGGTCGCTGAATTCATTCACCGTCTGGATGTCAACACGCAAGCACGTGAATCGTGCGACCAGCTCGATGCAAATGAAATCGGATTAGTGCGGATTCAACTGCAACGCCCGGTTGTGTTTGAAGATTACGCAGATGACAAAACGATGGGCTCATTTATCGTGATCGATCGCATCTCGAATGAGACGGTCGGCGCTGGCATGATTTGTAATCACCAAGATACGGATTCGAGCGCGATCTAATCTGACGCGCGATCACGACCTTACTCTAAAAACGACTAAAGTCCTGACTCCGGCTTTTGTCTATGCTTGACATCTTACGAAACGGGAACCAATAGAAGGTGAGTATTCAAACCGACTCAGTAATTGTTGGCGCAGGTCCTTGTGGTTTGTTTCAGGTATTTGAACTGGGGTTATTAGGACTAAACGCCCACGTGGTTGACGCGCTGGACGTTATCGGTGGGCAGTGCGCCGAACTCTACCCAGATAAGCCAATTTACGACATACCCGGTATTCCTGTGTGCGATGCGCAAGAGCTCGTCGCAAAACTCGATGAACAGATTAAGCCGTTTGACCCGCAGTATCACCTGTCTCAGCAGGTGACCAAGGTAGAAGCGATCGATGATTTGTCTTTTGCTGTAGCAACAAGCGCCGGTACGGAGTTTACGACCAAATCCGTGATAGTCGCAGGGGGTGTCGGTTCGTTTGAGCCACAACCGTTACGCGTTGACGGCGTTGAAGCACTGATCGACCAACAGATTTTCTACCGTGTCAAAGATCCTTCGCGATTCGAGAATCGCCATCTGATCGTCTTGGGCGGTGGCGATTCGGCCTTTGATTGGACGAACGAGTTGGCTGAACGGGCGGCAAGTCTCACATTGATCCACCGGAGCGACCGATTTCGAGCTGCTGACGCTTCGGTTGCGACCATGCGATCGCTTGAGCAGGCTGGAAAGGTCTCATTTCAGATTGGAAACGTAACTGGATTACACGTGGAAAGAAACGTTCTACGCCAAGTAGCAGTAACGCATCCGGACAAATCTATTACGCAAATACCCGTTGATGACTTGCTCGTCTTTTTTGGTCTATCACCTAACCTAGGACCGATCGCTGAGTGGGGTCTTGAGTTAGACCGCAAGCAGATCACGGTCGACACCGAGAAATTCGAGACAAACGTTCCAGGCATTTATGCCGTTGGTGACATCGCAACCTATCCAGGGAAAAAGAAACTAATCCTCTCAGGCTTCCACGAGGCGGCACTCGCAGCGTTCGCGATCAAAGCACGCACGAATCCTGATGAGAAGGTCTACCTGCAATACACGACGACTAGCCCGATCATGCACGAACGTCTCGGTGTTAGCTGATTTTCGAGTCTCAGAAACCAGCTAGCGATCGTGCCTTAACCGCCGTTCGTACGCGACCCGAAATTGGCGGCCTTCGGCGACGGGTTGCAAATCTGGTATGGTCGTTCGTCGTTCTGATTAGCATGCCTTGTTTTGCCGAGAACGAGGCGCGCATGGATTTGAGCATTCTTGAATCGCTTAAACCTGTTATGCAAGGCTGGATAGATTCCAACACGTTACCGAACTCGGCATTACTGGTGCTGTTTCGCGGTGAGAATGTGTTCGAGCACCACGTTGGAACGCTGGATCTCGAGCTAGGTACTCCAGTGCAGCGTGATTCGCTTTACCGTATCTACTCGATGACGAAACCAGTCGCTGCTGTAGCGGCCATGAAGTTAGTAGAGAGCGGCAAGCTGTCACTCGACGACGACATCTCGAACGTGTTGCCTGAATTTAGTGACTTAAAGGTATTGGTTGACGGTGATCACGTTCAAGCCTCGCCGATGACATTACGACATCTGTTATCGCACAGTGCGGGTCTCACGTACGGATATTACGGCGACACTGAAGTAGATCGCCTTTATCGAGAAGCAGGATTGATCGACGACTGGGACTATCTTGTACCGACTACGCATGATCTCGTGGTTGCGCTCGGGAAGTTGCCTCTGTTGTTTCAACCTGGTGAGCGATTTCACTACGGTTTTGCTTCCGATGTGGTCAGCGAGGTTGTGTCACGTTCTTCCGGGATGCGATTCGACCGCTTTCTAACTCAAGAACTCTGGCGTCCATTGGGAATCGAGGACGCCTATTTTGATGTCCCTGATAGCGAATTGAATCGTTTTGGAACGAATCAGTATCCCTATCGAGAAGGAGAGTTTCCAATTCAGGACACGCCGCGAGTCGACCCAGAGTTTCGCGACGTAACGTTCCTGTCCGGTGGTGGCGGATTGGTGATGTCGATTCACGACTTCGGGAAGTTCGCTCAATCCATCTTAGATAGCTTGACCGACCAAATTAACGCACCATTGAAAAGATCCACGATGCTGGAAATGATGACAAACCAGCTGGCGACTGAGACGAATCAGTTTCGCTACGGTCTTGGCTTCGGCATTCGTGAGCGCCCGGATCCGTTCGATCCGAACCAAACCATTGATACCTTTTACTGGGGTGGCGCTGCCGGTACGTCATTTTGGGTCGATCCCAATTACGAGCTCGCAGTCGTGTTTTTTACGCAACTCATAGGTGCGCCGAACGAACCCGTTGGAACCATCTCGTCAACCGTTTATCAGTCACTAGTACAGCCTCAAGAGCAGCCTGGGCGGAAACATATTGATACGTCTCGTGATAGAGCATCAAGCCGTATCCCTTAAAATCAGAAGTAGCCGATTGCATAGAGGGAAGGATGTCGGACGGACCATTGCCAGTTGTTAGTTACCTCAAGATACCCGAGGAGGGCGAGCCCTACCTTGAAGGACATCGATGTGACGAATGTGGTTCTGTCTATCTCGGCGAGCGTCAACACTGTTCAAAGTGTGGTGCGCGTGATTCGATGTCGACTATCCAACTGTCTAACCGCGGATCTCTCTATTCGTACTCGATCGTTCATCGTTCGTTCCCTGGTATCGACGTGCCTTACATCTCGGCGATCGTCGATCTGGATGGAGGCGGAACGATCAAGGGAAACCTAATCGGTATCGAAGCAGACCCGGAGAAGATCAGTTTCGGCATGCCGGTTGAGGTCGTATTCGATGACGCGCTCGGTCGGAAGGACGCAGACGGAAACAGCTACCTTTCGTATTTTTTCAAACCTGCTTAGCTAGGAGAGAGTAATGGCAGACGCATATATAGTCGGCGTGGACATGATCAAATTTGGTCGGTTCCCCGAGAAATCAGTACCGCAACTCGGCGCTGAAGCAGCGTTGCTCGCGCTCGACGACTGTGGTTTGTCCATCAAGGACATGGAAGCATTGTATTGTGGAAACCTCAACCAAGCGAGCGGAATGGTAGGTCAACGTATCTTGCAAGAGATTGGGCAAACAGGTATCCCGGTAGTCAATGTCTCGAACGCATGCGCGACGGGTGCGACTGCATTCCGAGAGGCTTGGATGTCAGTTAAAGCGGACGTCTATGACATTGTGCTTGCAGTCGGCGTCGAGCAGATGGGCAGAGGCTTGCTTGGAGGCGGAGGCGGGTCGAAGGGTATCTCGAAAGAGGGTCTGCTTGGATCTGGCACGATGCCTTCGGTGTTCGCCGAAGCGGGGCTAGAACACACCCGAAATCATGGAACCACCTTCGAGCAATTTGCGAAAGTCTCGGTGAAGAATCACCATCATTCGACTATGAACGCGAAGGCGATGTACCAGATCGAGACGCCACTTGAGGTGGTCATGAACGCTGAGATGATCTCCTATCCGAACACTAAACTCATGTGTTCCGTGAATGTAGATGGCTCGGCTGCGGCCGTCGTTGCTTCCGAGCAGAAGGTACGAGAACTCGGGTTGATGGATCGAGCCGTCAAAGTACGTGCATCCGTGCTAACGTCAGATCCTTGGCAAGAGCGTGATCTTGTGATGCCCGACGTTAATTCGTGCACACAGATGGCGTCGAAAGCGGCATACGAAATGGCTGGCGTCGGACCGGAGGACCTTGATCTGGTCGAATTGCATGATTGCTTCGCTACCGCAGAGATTCTTCACTACGAGAATCTAGGACTTTGTGAAGAAGGCGGTGCAGGTCGACTGATCGATGATGGCGAAGTTGAACTAGGTGGACGGATTCCAGTGAATGTTTCCGGGGGTCTACTTTCGAAGGGACACCCTCTCGGTGCAACAGGAATAGCGAATATCTACGAAGTCAGCACTCACCTACGTGGCGAGGCAGGTCGCCGACAGGTGGAAGATGCAAAAATCGGCTTGACCCACGTGATTGGTCTCGGTAGCGCCTGTGGGATACACATTCTCGAGAAAGCTGCTTAGACGGAAACAGGTCATTTAGGTTATCGAGACGTGCGTAGGTTTTAGTGTGTCTCGAGATTAAGTGACTGAGATTTGAATAGCGCCGCTCGTCCTCGGATGAGCGGCGTTTTTTCTGGAACGTGCATGAAGATTGGTGTTGTTTGCGATACGCACAACAACCTTAAAAACGTAGCACGCATCGTTGAATTATTCAACGATGCGAAGGTTGATCGTGTAGTCCACACGGGCGACATTACCAAGGGTTCGACACTTGATCTGTTTAGTGCATTGAATTGCTCGCTCTATGGCGTGTTTGGTAACAACGACGTTGAAAGGGAGGGACTCATGGAGTCAATCGCACGCCACGGCTTTGAATTTCAGGAACCACCTTTGAGGGTAAGTTGGGATCGACGGTCAATCTTGGTTGTGCACGACCCGGCGACGCTCGGACAAGTAGGTTTTGCGGACTCAGAATTGGTTTTGCACGGCCATACGCACTTAAGAAGAGAAGAACGGAGCGCTGAACGCTTGATATTCAATCCTGGCGAGTGTGCGGGACAAATGGTTGGCTACAACGCGATTGGCGTGGTCGACCTGCGCAATCTTGAAGTCGAGCTACTTAAGTTCTAGCACCTACGAGTCTAATAAACATAGCTAGCTAACAGCCGGTTTTCTAGTTTCCAACAGTTTTATTTAGATCGTTAAGGAAGTCACGGATTCGTTCTGCATTCTTACCTAGATCGGTTTGACCCATCCGTGAAACGGAGTGTAAATCGACGGTCGCAGAATCCGCGTTGACGTCACCTTGAACTCTGATCACGACATCGTCTTTAAACCCAAACCAGAACGTCGTCGCAGTTGCCTCAATCGTACCGTCCTCTTCATTTTGTGTGATGATCTCCCAGCCGCGCTCCCGTACTAGCTCCAGTGCGGTTGAGTATGCGTCGTCTTTAGATGTACTAAGGACGAGGGGTTTAAGATCGTCATACGCACCTTTGTGAAGTTCTTTTTTACGATCATCTAATTCAACCGGATTGGACGTCTCACCGCGAATGTCGATAACCGCTTGAGAAAACTCAGGCGGATTGACTAAATCGGTCGATATGTTGTAAGTGACTGGGTGGGTACTTGCATTGTTGTATAGGATCGCTGCGTAACCAGCTAGACAAAAACAGATCAGGAATGCGACAAACATGGTAAAGAGTCCATATGGTTGTTTGCGCAGAACCGAAACGAACAGTGTTCCTATAGAAAGGACCGCGAATAGAACGCTTAGACCGAATCCTAGTAGCACCAACATGCTACTTAGTTCAAATGGGGTTATTCCGTACTTAAATAACGAAGCACCCCCGACAGCAAGGGCTAGACATGCGCATGCACTGTATAGCAGAATACGAACCCATGTCCGCATGGTTGGTACTAGGCTCCGGAAATTGAGTGTGAGCGTCGATTATCCACTCTGACCAATCTACTCGCAGAATGTTCCAAAACTCTACGTTAGACGGTCAGGCAACTCTTGACCGTTACTAAGTAGCGTCGTCGACTCCTCCCCGGAAGTAAGCGATTCAGTGTTTCCGCCCTGCATCTTCTGCACTCTTTCATTGATCTTGCGGGAGGAAGTCACAACCTCATCCGTTTTGTTTAAGACTGACGATAGTCGTTTTTGAAAGTCCTCGGTACGTTTCTGAAGCCTTTCAGCGTCTTTCGCTACTTCGGCGAGACCTTTGAGCACCTGCTCGGCCGCTCGTTGAACATTCATGGTATTTACGACGGATCGAATGGTATTTAAGGCGGCCATCAGCGTCGACGGAGATACGATGTACACGCGCCGCTTATGTGAGACCTCAGTTACGCTTGGGCTTGACGAATAAATCTCGGCAAAAATCGCTTCAGAGGGGACAAACATCAACGCGAATTCTGAAGTGACCTCAGGGATGATGTACTTATCCGCGATGTCACCTAACAATCGTTTTATTTCCCGCTCAAACTGTTTGCGAGCCTCGTTTTGAGCGTCAGGTGTCGTGGCTTCAGCGATATTTCGATAGAGTTCACTAGGGAATTTCGCATCAATCCCAATGGGACCGGGCGGGTCAGGAAGTTTGAGAAAACAGTCAAACGTAACGTATCCGCCATCTAGTTTGTCGTACCGATGTTGAAACTCATATAGCTCATTCGGCAAGGCAGTCGTCACGATATCCTTCAGTTGGCTTTCGCCAAACAAACCTCGCTTATTCGGATTGTCGAAGATCCGTTTCACACCCGTCACGCTCTCATTCAGATCGCTTACGCTCTGCTTAACACTATCCTTGAATTCAGAAATCGCGACTAACCTTTCGCGCACATTTGCAATTAATTCGGTGTTTTCTTTACTTCGAGCGGCAGCTTCTTCACGACCTTTGCTAAGACCCGAATCCAATGCTTGTCGAAGCGTTTCAGCCTCTGACTTTTGCCGTTGATCCATTTCGTGTAAGGTCCGGACCAGTTGGTTACGAGTTGTCATCGTGTAGACAACGAGACCAGCCGCTAACAAGCCGCCTAAGATCAGCACAATATATAGTGGGTCCATCGGATTTCCTCTCTAACAGCTCGCAGAATCTTAAGGTGTTTCTTCGCGGCGACCAACTCAAACCTAATTTTCTTGAGTTTGGTTCCCTTCACAGAGGTGTCTACAATTCCGCCGCCTTGCACGGGTTAATCCCGTGTTCGCCCTGATCTTCGAGCCTTTTCGTGACCGCAAAAAACATGGATGAGCTCGTCGCTTTATGCAAGCGCCGAGGCTTCTTCTACCAATCCAGTGAAATCTACGGTGGCCTTCAGGGGGCATACGACTACGGTCCACTTGGTGTTGAATTAAAGAACAACCTCAAAGCGGCGTGGTGGTCCGCGATGGTGTATGAACGCGATGACGTCGAAGGCTTAGACGCATCGATTCTCACCCATCGTTCGGTGCTGCACTATTCGGGACACGAAGAGACTTTTACGGACCCGCTGGTGGATTGTCGTGATTGTAAGAAGCGTTCGCGTGCGGATCACATCGTAGACGGTAAGTGTCCGTACTGCGGTTCCCAGTCTTTAACAGAACCACGTCCCTTCAATTTGATGTTCAAGACGTCGATTGGTCCAGTTGAGGAAGGTGCGGATATCGCATATCTGCGACCTGAAACTGCACAGGCGATTTTCACTAACTTCAAGAATGTCGTGGATTCAACGTCTCGGCAGATGCCGTTCGGCATTGCACAGATCGGCAAGGCATTTCGAAATGAAATCACGCCTCGAAACTTCATTTTTCGGGTGCGTGAGTTCGAACAGATGGAGCTTGAGTTTTTTGTCCAGCCGGGCACCGATGAAACTTGGCATCAGACGTGGGTCGAGAATCGTCTTACGTGGTGGCGTGAACAAGGGGTGAATTCGAACCACCTTTCATGCTATGACGTCCCGAGTGAGGAACTAGCCCACTATTCGAAGGCGACCGTTGACATCATGTACCGCTTTCCTCACGGTGTAGAGGAGCTTGAAGGAATCGCGAACAGAACCGATTTCGACCTTGGTTCGCACACCAAACAACAAGACGAACTCGACATACACGCGAGCATACAACCGAATGTAGATTCCACGGCGAAACTTGCGATGCAAGACCGAGAAACTAAGCAATGGGTAGTTCCGTACGTGATCGAGCCGTCGGCGGGCGTTGATCGCGGTGTGCTCGCTGTTCTGAATGAGGCGTATACCATCGAGCAATTAGATGAAGGCAAAGAGCGTACCGTTCTTCGTCTACCGGCGCATCTAGCACCGATCAAGGCTGCTGTGATTCCGCTTAAGCGAAACCATCAAGAGATCGTAACGAAAGCGCAGTCGCTGCGTAGCGAGCTTCAGAAGCTTGGCTTAGGTCGCATCTTTTTAGAGAACAGTGGCAACATCGGAAAGAGCTATCGAAAGCACGACGAAGTTGGAACTCCTTTCTGCCTGACGATAGATTTTGAAACTTTGGAAAACGATACAGTAACGGTCCGAGACCGCGACTCAATGGAGCAGATACGACTAGCGATTACGGACTTACCAGGCTACCTCGCTTCCAATTTGAGCGGCGCAGTTTCTACGCAGTAGTAGCCTGTTTCAAAGTCGGTCCTCCGATATCTCTTAAACTTCCGACCACGGGCCTATAGCTCAGTTGGTTAGAGCAGTGGACTCATCAAAATGGTGCGCTGGCGATGTGAATCGTCAGATGAACGGGATGAATTCAGGGAAACCTAAGGTCAACATCTGTCGACGATGGCAATCCTGAGCCAAGCCGAGAGTGCACTCTCGGAAGGTGCAGAGACTACCTGAGAACTGACTGCAAGATGCGGTCGAGAGTTCTTAATGACAGGCAATAGAGCGTCCCGCGCCCTAAGTTAGGGCGGTGAGATAGTCCACGCGGAGTGGAAACACTCGGATGTCCGCTTAGCGGATCGTGAATCCATTGGTCCCAGGTTCGAGTCCTGGTGGGCCCACCAATAAAAACGGCGATGCTTAGCATCGCCGTTTTTATGACTAGATTTTTTAGCGCTTTTAGAGGCTAACTCGCGAGAAGATCGAACCCGAAGTCCTTCAGGAGAGAACGAATTCGATCCGAATTGCTAATGCGCCGCATGGCATTCGCCTCGATCTGGCGAATGCGTTCGCGTGTCACGTCGAATTGCTTTCCGACTTCTTCAAGCGTGTGGTCTTGGTTCATGCCGATGCCGAATCGCATGCGAAGGACCTGACTTTCGCGTGGGTCCATGTCGTCTAGCGTCTCTTTTATCGCATCGGATAGGTTCTTGTGAGCGGTATTGTCCACCGGGGACTGAGCGCTTGCGTCCTCAATGAAATCCCCTACCGTCGCGTCGCCGTCTTCACCGACGGGTTTCTCCATTGATAGTGGTTCGCGCCCGATTTCCTGGACACGTCGAACTTTCTCTTCGTTGATTTCCATCCGCTCTGACAGTTCTTCTGGCGTTGGTTCCCGGCCGAGCTCTTGTGTCATTTGTCGCGTGATGCGATTGAGTTTATTGATCGTCTCAATCATGTGTACGGGCACACGAATCGTTCGAGCATGATCCGCAATCGCTCGAGTGATTGCCTGCCGGATCCACCACGTCGCATAGGTCGAGAACTTGTATCCACGCCGATATTCGAATTTATCGACGGCTTTCATGAGACCGAGGTTGCCTTCTTCAATCAAATCGAGGAAGTGGAGGCCGCGATTGGTGTACTTTTTGGCGATCGACATCACCAACCGCAAATTCGCTTCAACCATGTCATTTTTGGCCAAGCTCTTTTCTTTGGCACCGTGTCTCACGCGCTCATGGATTCCGCGAATGGTGGAGTACTTCAGACCAGGGTTGCGGGAATGGGTCGGTACGGGGGGCGTGATGCCAGTTCTTCGTTTGAGGATGGCTCGAGAGTGACGCTGATCTAGTTCTTCCTCTCGTATGTATCTATGTGCTCGGAGTATCTCTATTTCATATTCGGTAAGTTTGCGGCTATATGGTTTATCGGTTGAGTGTCGCTTGTACCAACTAGCGGAGGATTCTTTCCCACGAAATTCCTCCTTGAACTCCTCAATCGGCATGCGACAGCGCCGCACGATTTTTTCGAGTGCGCGCTCTTGCTCCCTTAGATGACGCCAAGATGTTTCGGCTATCTGACAAACATGGTCATGATGGACTAAAGTAAATTTGAAGTACTTAAATATCTGCGCCATATCATCGAGCGCTTTCACGGCTTCTTTCGTACGCCAATTACGTTGTTTTGCAAGAACCTTGTGACACTTTGCGTGTGCTCGTTTCAACTCATCGAATCGTTTCTTCGCTATGTCAGGATCAGGTCCTTTTCGCTTGTTGTCTTTCGTCTCGTCCTTTGGCGTGTTCGCGTCAATTTGTTGGGCTGGTTTTACTACCTCCATTGGGTTGAGATACCCAACCAATAATTCCCCTAGTTTTTTACGCTTAGTTACGTCTTCATAGACTTCCAAGACGTAATCGACGACGCCAGGGAACGCTGCAACCGCCTCTAGTTCTGCGCTGATACCGGCTTCTAGCCGTTTTGCAATTTCGATTTCCTTTTCACGCGTCAATAGACCAACCTTGCCCATTTCTCGCATGTACATCCGAAGTGGATCGGTGGTTCGTCCCGTCTGATTTTTCTCAATAGCCGTTAATGCGGCGTTTAGTTGCTCTTCCTCTAATAACTCGTCGTCGCTCGCTGATGCTTCATTGCCCTGAAGTAAATCCTCTTCTGTCGGAGGTTGTTCGAAGACTTTGATCCCGGCGTCTTTGATATCGGCGACGAATTCCTCGAATACGACACTTATGTCGCTGTCATCATCACCGACGTCTATAAAGTCGGTGATCTCCTCGTACGTTACGTAGCCTTGCTCTCGGGCTTTTGCTAAGAACTCGATCGAGTCAGTAACCGAATCTGTATTTTCGCGTGTTTCGATTGTTGCTTGCTGGGAATCTTGGAGTGAACTAGCCCGGGCTTGCTTTGCCATGCGTGAAAAGGGTTACGGAGAAGAGGCGCTATTTTAAGAATCAAAATGAAAAGATGCGAGGTAGCTTTTTTCTGCACCAATTTGAAACAAAATCGCTTCACACTTGTTATCGCAAGAAGACCCGCACGGAAACGAGGAACCCGCGTATCGCTGGTACCCGGTGAGCGACGACGGTACGCTTACAGATGAAAATTTTCTGAGAAATTGCGAATTAGTACGCTTAAAGATTGCCGTTTGTGCAGAAATTTGTTCAATTGATCGCAACTCAATAACAAATATTTCTATGAAAATCGATATTTATGCTATTTCATTAACATGTTAGCAATCAGCAGCGAAATATCTTGCTAGTTTCGACGTCGATGATGCTGAATATTTGGGGGAATTGCTAGAGATACGGTTCCAGTAAAGGTGTATAGCGTGGTTGGCGCAGACGACGCAGCGCTTTTACGGTGATCTGCCTCACGCGATTACTTGAAATACCAAGTTCCTGTGCAATCTCTGCAGTAGACATATCGGAAGTCCTTCCGATTCCGTAACGCAGCGACAGAATTTGTGTTTCTCGTGTCGTCAGGTCAGCTAAGGTCAACTCGACCGCATCGCGCAGTCCTTGTTCAAGCGCCATCTGCTCGGGAGAAGGTACGCTCTCGCTAATGAGCGTGTCGGCCAAAGTCGTGTCGTCTTCGTCGTTATTAGGTTCGTCGATTGAAATCGCGTTGTGTTCGTATAGCACCACGTCGCGAACTTGCTGAACACTGAGTCCCGTTTCGTCCGCGAGTTCACCTAGTGTCGGATCACGTGCGAGTATTTGCGTCAATCGCATTTTTGCGCGCCCGACGTTGCGAATCGCCTGCGTAAGACTTGCTGGTAGCTTTACTGTACGACCGAATTCATTCAGCGCTTGTGTGATAGCCTGCCTAATCCACCAGGTGGCGTAAGTCGAGAATTTGAATCCGCGGGTGTAGTCGTATTTCTCTGCTGCGCGTATCAACCCGAGATTTCCTTCCTGGACGAGGTCTAGTAAGAACGCACCATGATTGCTGTAGTTTTGAGCGACGCGCATCACCAACCGTAGGTTACCGGATACCAGCCCGTTTTTAGCGATGCGAAAGCGTTGAATTGCGTTGTCTAGACGTCGATCGCGTTCCAGTATCTCGACATAGGGTAAATCACATTGCGTCTCAATGGCATGCAACTTTGCGCGAGCGCGTTCGATAACGTGCATATGAGCGTTTAGATTCGACTGTACCGCCGATGGAAGATCGACGAATTCGTCGGCAAGTCGTACCGCTGTCAGACCGGCACAGATGCGTTCAAGCTCCTCGGCATCTGATACTCCTGCGGTGAGGCAAATCGATCTAACGCGTGCGATGACGTTCTCTATCGAAGTCACTACATCTTTGAAGATATCGAGTAGAGATGTGTAGTGATTGGTTGCAAACTTAAACAGCCGAAGAGACTCCTCGACGCCGATTTGCTGTTCATTTGTGCGTGTGGCAAAGTACTCGGCGGAGGCTTTGTGAAAACGTTGAATTCGACGGCGAGCGATTTTGTGGTCCAACGGATCTTCTCGTTCGCCGTTATTTCCGTTCGTATCTGGACGATCAACTTCGGGAAGGACTTCAACGTGGTCAAGGAAACCTGCAAGGAGTCGGCCCAATTGGCCGTTATCAACGTGCGAAGTCATTAACTTGCGACATCGATCGTTTACGGGTTTGACGGGCGCGATCGCAGCAAGTGCCTCGCTCATTGCTTCGTTCATTGCCCGCGCGTAGGCTAGTTCATCCTCCCGAGAGAGGAGTTCGTATTCGCCCACATCCCGCATGTAGATTTGTGTGTTCTCTCGGATGGAACCGCGTTCGCGCTCTTCGATCTCCTCGACGATCTGAGCTTCTTGTTCTCGTTCGAAATCGAATACATCGATACCAATCTCAATCAGACGATGCGCGAGCTCGGTGTACTGTTCGTCGTGTAGATCTGTATGTAAGCGGGCGAACGCACAAATGTCGTTCATAGATAGACGACCGTCTTCAGCCACGTATTGGCTTAGATGATCTACTGCCTGTTCGAAAGTCTTCATCGGTGAAGAGATCCACTTACACATCTCACGCGCTTGTTTAAGGTAAGACACGCGAGTACGTCTCAATTTCCAAATTATCTTACGGAAACGGACCAATTTGAACTGTGGATTAATCGGTCAACGTGGAGCGGATTGAAGACGCTCGACAAAGGTAATGTCATTCTGATACTTTGTTGTTATCACGTTGATTCAAGCGATCAAGCTGTGCCTTGCGTTCGACATCTCTCGTCTTCGCAGTAAGAAACGTTTGGACTCCGTCGATAAATTGCTCAAGGGTTTCCTGAGGATCTGTCATGGCGTTTGCGTTCGACGGATCGTAAATATCGTCCAGATATCGAGCGAACCAGACGTCGTCTTGGAAGGAAGAAATTAACCCGTCTATGTTGGTGAATCCATGGCGGTCAATCGACCGCCAAACGCGAGCTAATGGATCATTTTCTGCCATGTCGTTGAGTTGATGGAGAAGCGCTTGATGGTCTTTTAGGCTCGCCCAAATAACAGGAGCGCACAGTAACTGGCTCACACGTCTACGCGTATTTATCTCATAGTAGTAACGCTCTGATAGATTGTTATCGACGACATCCTCTGGTTCTTCCTCGCCGAAATCACCATCAAAGGGAACCGGAGCGGACGGTTCACTTCCCACCAGAGTTGGAGTTAGTAGCTGATCCATATTCACGTCGTCTGGAAAGCACCGAGCGACTTCCTGAGCTAGGATCGCGCGAAATGAATCATGCTTAATGCCTTGTATTAGTGACTTTGCTCGATCCACGAATCGAGCTTTCTGTTCAATATTTGCAAAGGTGCGGTCTTTAGTCTCGAGTAACGTATCGACGAAATAGTCCGCAACGTGCTGCGCATTGCTGATACTGTCTTCAAATGCAGATTTACCTTTTGATCGAACAAAGCTATCGGGATCGTGCCCTTCAGGCAAAAACATGAATTTCACGGTTTTTTCGTCTGTCAACGCCGCTAGCGCTGATTCAAGTGCTCTCTTCGCTGCAGTTCTTCCTGCTTCGTCACCATCGAAGCAACATATGACTTCGTTAGTGAACCAAAACATGGTTCGGAAGTGCGATTCGTTTGATGCCGTCCCAAGCGCCGCAACCGCGTAAGGAATTCCATGTTGTGCTAGTGCAACAACATCCATGTAACCCTCGACGAGTAATAGTCGTTCCGGACGCCTCCTGACGTCTAACGCCTCAAACAGACCGTAGAGCTCACGGCTTTTTGAGAACACCTTCGTTTGTTTTGTGTTCAAGTATTTCGGTTCGACTTTCTCGTCGAGAACTCGGCCGCCGAATCCGACGACGTTGCCTTGTCGGTTGCGAATCGGAAAAACCAATCGATCTCTATAACGGTCGTAGACGGAATTTCGATCAACATTGCGTACGAGTACGTCTGCATCAACTAGCAGCTGTTCCTGCGTGTCGCTGAAGTGGTCTTTCAAACTGGTCCAAGAATTCGGAGCGTAGCCGATCTGGAACCGGTCGACTGCGGCTTGATCAATCCCGCGTGATTCGAGATAACGTTTGACCGGTGAATGACTGCCAGCTTGTGCGAGTTGACGCCTGAAGAACAACGTACTTTTTTCAAGGACCCCGAAGAGTGCGCGTTGTTCCTCGCTTATCTGATTTCCGCCGCGTCGTTCCGGAACTGGAACTCCAAGGAACTGTGCAACTTCCTTGACCGCATCCGGGAAGCTAACTCCGTTGTGCTCCATGATAAAGTTGAAAACGGAACCGTGTTTTTGGCATCCAAAGCAATGAAAGCTGCCGTCGTCACGAATATAGAGAGAGGGTTTACTGTCTTTATGGAATGGGCATAGAGCGCGATGACGGTCGCCAACTCGCTCAACTTTGAGAAATCTACTTAAGAATGCCGGTCCATCAATGCGACTGGTTAGATCTTTAATGAAATCAGGACCGAATTGACCTGGTTGATTGGAAGAGGATTCCGGCATTGCCTGCTAAATATTAAGGCAGATCGGATGGATAGACTATTTGGGAATGAGCGAAACGGCGTGAGCATTGGTCACGCCATGGTAGTCCGGGTTGGAGACTGAAGTAGCTAGTGGAGTCGCTCGAACCGACGGGCTTCGCGACTGATTTTCTTTTGTAAGCGTTTCTTTGCAGCTGCTTCTTTGCGCTTACGCACCGTTGTCGGTTTCTCGTAGTACTCGCGGCGCCGAGCTTCTGACAATATCCCCGCTTTCTCGCACGCTCGTTTAAATCTTCGTAGCGCCAAGTCGAATGATTCGCTGTCTCGAACCTTAATTGAGGGCATCTATTGACTCAGATTTTTAGGGCGCGTAATTTTATGCGCTTTGGGCGGTCATGTGAGGTGTATGAAATCCTCGGCGAGCACCCGTGCTGCCAACGAATTTTGAATTCGCCGCATCGCGGTTGCCTCAATTTGGCGAATGCGTTCACGGGTAACGTCGAACTGCTTCCCAACTTCCTCAAGGGTGTGATCCTGATTCATCCCAATACCAAATCGCATGCAAAGTACTTGCCGCTCGCGGGGATCGAGCTCGTTGAGGATCACTTCGATCACGTCGCGGAGATTCTCATAAGCGGTTACATCAATAGGCGTCTTGGTGTTGTTGTCTTCGATGAAATCACCAACGGTCGCGTCGCCGTCTTCACCTAGCGGTCGTTCCATCGATACTGGTTCACGTCCGATTTCCTGTACGCGTCGTACACGATCGTCGTTGATTTCCATCCGTTCGGCAAGTTCCTCAGAATTAGGTTCGCGTCCTAGTTCTTGCGTCATTTGACGCGTAACTCGATTGAGCTTATTGATCGTCTCGATCATGTGCACTGGGACACGGATCGTGCGTGCGTGGTCAGCGATTGATCTTGTGATTGCCTGGCGAATCCACCATGTTGCATAGGTAGAGAATTTGAAGCCACGACGATATTCGAACTTATCGACGGCTTTCATCAGACCTAAGTTGCCTTCTTCAATGAGATCGAGAAAGTGCAGTCCGCGATTTGTGTATTTCTTAGCGATCGACATAACAAGGCGAAGGTTTGCCTCGACCATGTTGTTTTTCGCGATGCTACGTTTTTTTCGACCAGCTCGAACGCGCTGATGAATTTCAGTGATTGACGCGTACGTGGTGTGGTTATGAGCTGTGGTAAGACGTCGGTCTTGGGGAATGGTCGTCTTTCGCTTCATTGCATTCACGGAGTATCTCTGATCAATCTCCTCTTCGCGAATACATCGATGCGCGCGCATCAGTTCGACTTCGTACTTACTAAGTCGTTTACTGTATGAATGATTTGCTTTTATGTGACGTTTAACCCACGCGGACGACGACTCCCTTCCGTCGAATTCTTTTTGAAATATCTCCAACGGCATACGACAGCGTTTAACCAGCTTCCGTAGTTCGCGTTCTTGTTGGCGTATTCGCTGCCATGACAACTCCGCCATCTCGCAAAGATGATCATGGTGTGGTTGAGTGAATTTGAAGAATTTGAAAATTCGCGCAACGGCTGCTAACGCCTTTACGGATTCGTCACTTCGCCAGGATTTCTGCGTCGCGACAACTTTCTGTGCCTTGCGGTAAGCTCTTCGGAGTTTTGTAAAGCGCTTCTTCGCCTCCGCGACATCAGGTCCTTTGCGCTTATTGGACTGGCTCGGATCTTTGGGCGTATTTGCATCTATTTGCTTTGCCTGAGGTACATGTTCCATCGGGTCGAGGTAGCCGACAAGCAATTCCCCAAGTTTTTTTCGCTTCGTAACGTCGTCATACGCATTGAGGATGTACTCTACAACACCCGGAAAAAATGCGAGTGCTTCCAGTTCATCACTGATCCCAGCTTCAAGACGACGTGCGATCTCAATCTCCTCATCACGCGTGAGCAGACCAACAGCACCCATTTCGCGCATATACATGCGGAGGGGATCGGTTGTGCGACCGGTAACGTTTTTCTCGATCGCGATGAGCGCCGCACTGAGCTGTTCTTCCTCGAGTTCGTCGTCGTCACTTGTTGATGGGTCGTTGCCTTGAAGTAGATCTTCTTCAGTTGGTTGTGATTCGAATACACGTATCCCAGCGTCTTTAATGTCCGCCACGAACTCTTCAAATATGAGCCCGATGTCGCTGTCATCGTCACCGACATCAATAAAGTCGGTTATTTCTTCATAGGTTACGAAGCCCTGCTCACGGGCTCGTTCAAGAAAGGTAATTAACTCGGTAGGTGCGGCGTCCTTGTTATCGAAAGAAGTAGTCAGTTGTGATTCGGTTTCAGAACTTGGCATTCGATGCTCAACGGGATGGTTACTTGACCACCCTCCTAATCGTTAACAAGTAGATCGCTACATGCTGGGTGTAAGCGAATGTTAAAAGTGTATTCACAAAACTTGTGACGCACAATCAGAATGGTGTTTTTTTTCACTAACAATGCTATCCACGGCATTGGACAAGAAATTGCGTTTTCAGCGGTGCAAGCGAACTAGCTTTGTGCGCTACGCTATTTAGAAAGAGCGAACGACCATTTGGCACGGACGAGACAGTGTCTCGTGAATGCAGAGGATAGAAGTTCGCGTAGTGAAGCTAACGAACGGAAAGGCGCAGAAAAAGCCGGGCTCGTGCGAGCACGAACCCGGCGTGGAGTTAAAAAGTTAGCGCTTAGCGCAGATACGGTTCAAGTGACTTCGACATTGGACTCAATCGAAGTTTCTTTAGAGCCGACATGTGAATCTGACGTACGCGCTCTCGCGATATGCGTAGTTCATTCGCAATTTGCGTAAACGTCATAGAGTCAGTCCGGTTGATGCCAAAGTTCATTGCCATCACCATCTGTTCACGAGCGTCAAGCACGGCGAGTGCTTTCGCAATAACCGATGGGCGACTCGCGTCGACTGCTTCGTCCTCGGGAGAACGAACAGATTCATCGGCAATCATGTTGCCAAACGTCGTTCCATCGTCGTCATCACCGACCGGCGTGTCTAGTCCGCGCAGTTCGCGCGTGTAGTTGAAGACGTCTCGCACTTGCTTCGCCGTCTTTTCAACGCGCGCACCGATTTCATCTGCAGTTGGTTCTCGCAGAAGCTCCTGCGTCAGCTGTCGTTGAGCCCGGTAAACCTTTTTCATGTCCTGATTGACATTAGCCGGTAACCGTACCGTACGGCCGTATTCACCGAGTGCGCGAGTAACCGCCTGACGAATCCACCAAGTTGCGTACGTCGAAAACTTGAAGCCGCGGGTGTAGTCGAACTTCTCGATCGCCCGAATCAGTCCCACATTCCCTTCTTGGATTAGGTCCTCTTCCTCGACGCCACGGTTCTTGAATTTCTGTGCAATTGACATGACGAGGCGAAGATTTCCGACCGCCAGTCCTTCCGTTGCAGCGTTCACTCGTGCCTCGCCTTTTCGAACCCGATTTTTAATCTGCAAAAGCTCGTCCGAACTATGACCGAGTTCCTTTTCGACTGCGCGAACCTGCGATCTCAGTTCTGAAATCTTGTTTGCGTGACGCGCTAAAGCGTCGCGAACTCGTTCTGGTTGTGAGGCAACCGATGTCATCCAGCGACGCCCAGTGATATGCGGCTCGAACTTGCTTGCATATTCGTCTCTCGAAACGCCCGCTGTTCTCACAATTCTTCGCAACCTAGAGCGAGCAGCTTCCAAGGGTGCCAATTTCGCTCTGAACAGTTGTACGAAATCGAGGTAGTGCGGCATCGTGAACTTGAAGTACCCAAATGCGTTTTCGAGTTCCATTCGCGACTTCGTGGTGCGTCTCTGCTTCGGCTGTGCGAAGAACGCCTTTTGTGCTTTCGTAAATCGCTTAAATCGAGTTTTCGCTTGATCAAGATTCGGTGGTTTACCTTTCGTATCACGGGGTGCATTACTTGCAACCACGTTGACCTTTGGTAACTCATCGACGACATCAAGATAACCCGCGACAAATCGATCAAGGCGTTCCGACGCAAAATGCGAGTCAAAAAGCTCTGCGGCTTGTTCAACAACTGGTTGAATCGTCGCCAACGCTGAAAGCACTTCGCTCATTCCATGATTGCGTGCACGCGCTAATTCAAGCTCTTCGTCACGAGAGAGCAAGTCCAGCTTCGACAACTCGCGCATGTAGATATGCACGTTGTCCCGAATGCTGGCTTCTGCCTTCTGCAGATGTGCATCGATTTCCTCATCAGGTTCCGCGATAGCGAAGCCGTCGGTGGCAAGACGTGAAAGCAGTTCGTCGATCCTTGGATCGTCGATAGCAATCTCGCCGTTGAATAAATCAAGGATGTCCTGGATAGATATCAGGTCTTCTGACTCAGGCCGGAGTCGTAACTCATCAACTAAATCTTTGTAATCGATGCCGGGGATTGCATCTTGACCTATCTGTTCTTTACTGTAGTAAACGCTCATCGTTCTTTCCGTTGTTTTGCTCTGTCGTCCATCACATACGTGAATACATTGCCTACTTGGTTGCGCGTTGACCGTACTACAGTCCCCGCGTCAATGCTTGATCTTTCGATGCAGCTTTCAGTTTGGTGCTTGTCGTCCCTCCCAGATCCCGCGCAAATGCGGCATGACACCGGAAGTGTCTCCAGCCTGAATAAGCATGCAGGTTTGCGCCACGTTTTGCGAAATCCAAAGTTTGGGTGCCCATGAGACAAGCATTTGACGAGAAAGTTCACCACGTTCTACAAAAAACTATCTTCACTTATGGGAGTCTGCCCTTATGCAAGATATGGGGTCAGAATTGCGAATTTCAATACGCGTCAACGTGATTTATTTGCTGTCAAAGATCTATGCCCTGACCGCTATAATTATTATAACTCAAAATAGTCTACATATCAACAATGTGGCGTAGAATCTTGTGAGCGCGCCAATCCTGTCGATTCCAGCAGAGCCACGTAGCACTGGATTGTTAGCGAATGCATAATTTTTGCGTGACGACGTCTTAACGTCGCACGCGACATGCCGCGCCGTCGCAGTAATTCTTCAATTCGGTTTCGATCAAGACCTAGTCAAACGACTCGCCCAATGGGATTCACAGTATTTATTGACGGCCAGGAAGGAACGACAGGGCTTGAAATCTCTGGACATCTAAGCGTCCGCGACGACATTTCACTAATACCCGTAAATGAGCGCTTCAGGAAGGATCCTGCGTATAAACGCGAACGTTACGCCGAAGCCGATGTCGTCGTGTTGTGTTTACCAGACGTCGCGTCGCGTGAAGCGGTAGATTTAGAGCCTGGCGCAAGGTTTTTGGACGCGAGCACAGCACACCGTACGGCGGCAGATTGGGTGTACGGACTACCGGAATTGGCGCTGCAGACACGGAACGCAATCACCTCAGCTCGGTACGTTTCGAATCCAGGTTGCTATCCAACTGGTTTCTTAGTAGCGGTGCGACCATTGATCGATCATGGAATTGTGCCAAGCTCGAGAAAGCTTCAAGTTCACGCGGTCTCTGGATATTCCGGCGGTGGTAAGCAGTTGATTTCGCAATACGGTTCTCACAGTGATCAACTCATGGACACGAGAATTTACGGTCTAAACCTAGAACACAAACACGTTCCAGAAATGCGATGTCACTCAGGCTTGGAACACCCGCCATTTTTCCTGCCCTCGGTAGGTCCGTTTTACCGTGGCATGATCGTTAAGTTCGCGTTAACGGACGTGGACGCCGATAGGATCTTCGATGCTTGGAATGCGAAATACGAACAAGAACCGTTTGTGCGCGTGTTGCCGATCGGAGGCGGCGACGCCGTTGAAAGTGGGTTTTTAAGCGCAGAACGGTGCAACCACACAAATAGAGTTGATCTGCTTGTTTCGACCAACGGCGAAGACACGGTTGTTTGCGCAGTCTTGGACAATCTCGGCAAGGGTGCCGCGTCTGCGGCAACTCAGAACCTAAACCTGATGTTGGGAATCGAAGAATCAACAGGTTTGCGAGTATTTGCATGAATCTAAAGATGCTTGAACGAGAGTTCGAGGCGGTGAGAGCTCGTAACTTATCGCTGAACTTGACTCGAGGCAAACCTAGCGGCGCTCAGGTCTCCTTATCGGATTCTTTGGACGGAATTCTTGAAGGTGACTTCATTTGCTCGGATGGGATGGACGCACGGAACTACGGTGGACTGCGCGGGATCCCTGAGTGTCGGAATCTAGGGTCTTACTTGACGGACTATCCCGCGGAGCGGGTGATTGCTGCAGGAAACTCCAGTCTGCATCTTATGTACCTAGTGTTGGAAACCATCGTCAACGCCGGATTGGCAGGTTCTTCAGCGTTGCGTGGGAGCCCGTGTCGAGCTATCTGCCCGGTACCTGGATACGATCGACATTTCGCGGCAACGGAGTACCTCGGCGTTGAGATGATCTGCGTTGATTTAAACGAAGATGGTCCCGACATGGATCAAGTTGAAGATTTAGTGAAGGAAGATCCCACCACGTCGCTCCTGTGGTGTGTTCCAAAACATTCGAATCCAACAGGCTGTACTTATTCAGACGACGTTGTTGAGCGCATCGCGAAACTCCCGTTACTACGCGACGATTCACCTACGAGTCCATTCTTCGTATTGTGGGATAACGCCTATGCGGCACATGATTTCAGCGACAAACCGGTTCACTTGTCTTCGATTCATGACTGCGCGGTGGCAGCGGGTACTTTAGATCGTATCGTTGCGTTCGCGTCAACGTCGAAAATCACACACGCTGGGGCAGGTGTTGCTTTCTTAGCCAGCGGAGATCGCGTGTTGAACGATCTTGAAGCCCGTCTGTCCGTAATGATCATCGGATTTGACAAGGTCAATCAGCTTCGTCATGCCCGTTTCTTACCGAATCGTGAGAGTCTAAGCGAGCATATGAAGAAACATGCGGCGATCGTGCGTCCTCTGTTTGAAGCGACTGAAACCGGATTGCAGGAGCGTTTAGGCAATACGGAACTCGCGACATGGACACAACCTGATGGTGGTTACTTTGTCTCCCTCGATGTACTGCCAGGTCTGGCAAAGGAGGTCATCGCGCTTGCGGGATCGGCAGGACTCCAGTTGACAGCGGCAGGCGCTACGTATCCGTACGGTAAAGATCCTGCTGACGCAAATATCCGAATAGCACCGACATTTGCGAGCCTTGAAGAGGTCGAAGCCGCAATATCTATCGTTGGTATGAGCGTTCAATTAGCGGCTGCGCGTCGCTAACCGAATAACTCTTCGTTCGGATCTAAACGCTTCACGGACACCTTTGTCGAGAGAAATGGAACAAGCGGACACGGACCGAAATGCGGACCTTCTTTCTTTTACGGAATTAGGTTTGCCGGAAGGTGTTCAGCGCGCAATTAATGAGCTCGAATTCACGTCGTGTACGGCAGTGCAGAGCCAGGTGCTTCCTTTTAGTCTCTCGCAGCATGATGTATGTGCACAAGCGAACACCGGAACTGGCAAGACAGCCGCGTTCCTGACTACGATCCTGTCGCAACACATTGAATTCCCACTGGACCGCGAAAACCCAATTGGATTCCCGCGAGCGCTGGTCCTTGCGCCTACGCGGGAACTAACAATGCAGATCAAGCAGGATATGAATGCGCTTAGCAAGTACACGAACATCCGAAGTTTGGCAGTCGTAGGCGGGAAGCGCGTCAAGGAACAACGAGACGAATTAACTAAACGCCGCATTGAAGTTGTCGTCGCGACGCCTGGGCGCTTGCTTGACTTCATGGGACAGAGTATCCTCGATCTAAGTCGTGTCGAAATCCTTGTCATTGATGAGGCAGACCGAATGCTGGACATGGGGTTTATTCCTGATGTACGACGCATCGTGCGTCAGACTCCTGAACGCCGTCGCCGACAAACCATGTTCTTTAGCGCGACGTTCAACGACGACGTACGTCGACTGATCGACCAGTGGATGTTTGAACCGATCCGGATTGAGATACCCTCTGAATCCATTGCAGCGGACTCTATCGACCAGCGCTTTTGGATCGTCGGTCGAGACGAGAAACGTCGAATCTTGTACGAATTTATGAAGAAGTGCAGCCCGTCCCGAACGTTGATCTTCGTCAACCGTCGGTCTGAGGTAAAGAAAGTTCTTAAATCTTTACAGAAACGAAAGGTCCGTTGCGAAGGTCTATCGGGCGATATGCCGCAACGTAAACGTACAGCTGCGCTGAATCGATTCAAGCGTGGTGAAACTAGACATATCGTCGCGACTGATGTGGCCGGTCGCGGACTTCATGTTGAAGGGATCACACACGTAGTGAACTACGACCTCCCTGATATCGCTGAGGACTATGTGCATCGCATCGGTCGGACGGGACGAGCGGGCGCGGAGGGTATCTCGATTAGCTTCGTGTCAGAGTCGGATGGTTTCGTACTCCCAGAACTTGAGGAGCTGTTAGGGCACAAGGTAAACTGCACGCCGCCAAACTTCGAACGGATTTAATGATCGATGCGTGTCAACAGATTCGCGTGGCAGTTGTTAAATGCTCAGTTCGAGACTGCAATCTTGGATATTCGCGATGTCAGATAAGACCCGTGTAGGAATCGTGCAACTCTGCGCGACGGACGATGTATCGCAAAACCTAGCAACTACCGAGGAGCTCAGTGGACATGCGGTTCAAGATGGCGCCGAAGTCGTTTGTCTACCCGAAGCGTTTGCGTACATCGGCTCGGATCGAGAAAGACTTCCGTTGTTGGAGGATCTCGATAGCGGCGGACCGATCCTGGAAAGTTGCCTGCGGGTCGCGACGGCTCATCGAGTACATCTGATTGCAGGCGGGTTCCCCGAGAAAGCGCCGAATGGTCGTGCCTACAACACGTGCCTCCATATCACGCCTGACGGTGACATCGTGGGTGTGTACCGCAAGATACACCTGTTTGACGTGGACTTACCAGACGGGACTCGGATGCTGGAATCGAGAAATACGTCACCTGGTGATGCCGCTGTGACGACGGAGACGCCCTTTGGTACACTCGGTTTAACGGTTTGCTACGACGTACGCTTTCCGCGCCTATATCAAGATCTAGTTGATAAAGGTGCAGTAGCGTTGGCGGTCCCATCCGCGTTCGTGAAGACAACTGGGCGGGATCATTGGCATGTGCTATTACGTTCGCGAGCCATCGAATGCCAGTCTTATGTGATCGCTCCCGCTCAGTACGGTGATCACAATCATCGCAATCGGAAGTCTTACGGACATGCGATGATCGTGGATCCGTGGGGATTGGTCATTGCGGAATGCACCGAAGATAAGGATGACTATGCGGTTGCAGAAATCGATCCGAACGAAGTAGAACGTGTTCGGACCCAATTACCGAGTCTTAAGAATCGAGGCGAATGGGATTGACTGAATTGTCGCCAGGGCTGAAGTTCCTGGTCGCTAGTGCGTGTTTGATCGTCATCCTTGCAGGATTGAAACTTGCGGCCGTTATCGTCACGCCTTTGCTGCTTGCGATATTCATCGCTACTCTAGTTGCAGCGCCTGTTGGTTGGCTCGTCGCGAAACGAGTACCGTCACCGCTCGCGATTAGTCTCACGCTCATCGTTCTGATCCTGCTTGTGATTACGCTCGGAGCTATTGTCGTTGAGTCTGCCCAACAACTGTATGCGAAGCAACCGGAGTACGTGACCAAGCTAAACGCGATGCTTGAAGCGTTGGAGCCGACGCTAGTTCAACTCGGGTTACCGACCTCACTTCAACTTGAGGAGATACTCAGTGCTGCGACGATTTGGTCGCTAGCCAGCCAAACGCTAACGGGTGTAGGGAATCTCATTTCGAACAGTTTTCTCATCCTTCTAGTGTTTATCTTGATCTTGATCGAGAGTGCTGCATTAACAAAGAAAATGCGCAGACTCCTTAGCGCAACCGATTCGGATCGAACATGGCTAGATTCGTTTGCGAGCAACATCCACCACTACATCGTCATCAAGACCATCCACAGTCTCGGTACGGGTTTATTGATTGCTTTAGGCACTTGGCTGCTCGGTGTCGATTTTCCGATCCTTTGGGGATTGTTGGCGTTTATTCTGAATTACATTCCGAATATTGGGAGCATCATTGCAGCATTACCTGCGGTCTTGGTCGCGCTCGTGCAGCTAGGCATCGGTCCGGCGCTTGGAGTAATCATTCTTTTCGTAGGGGTCAATGTACTTATTGGAAGTTTCATTGAGCCTCGATTTATGGGTGAGCGCCTAGGTTTGTCTACATTGGTTGTGTTCCTCTCGCTGATTTTTTGGGGTTACATGTTTGGTACGGTTGGGATGTTGCTATCCGTACCGATCACAATGACGATCAAGATCGCGGCTGAGGCAAATCCAAGCACTCGTTGGCTCAGTGATCTACTTGGTAATACGGTAGAGGACAGCGAACTTAGTACGGCATGAGTTTCATAGCCGACCACATCCGCTCGATGGATGGGTACACCTATGGTGAGCAGCCAAGTGATCCTTCCATCATCAAGTTAAACACGAACGAAAATCCATTCCCGCCGAGTCCCGCGGTTCGAGACGCTCTCGCCAGCCTGGATCTTGACCAGCTACGCCGTTATCCAGACGCGACCTCGACAGTCCTTCGTAAACAGATTGCAGCGAAGCATGGTTTGACGAGCGGTCAAGTACTCGTCACGAACGGCGGAGATGAAGCGATTCGACTAGTGGCCACGGCATGTCTAACCCCCAATTCTGTCATGGTTTCTACCGAGCCAGGGTACTCACTTTACCCAGTTGTTGCAGCGGTCTTGAATGCACGTTGCCTGCCAATGGAGCTCAGCCTTGACTTTCGACCGGACTCCGAAGCTGCAAGAAGATGTGTAGCGCAACGAGCTCGCTTGGTGTGTGTTACGAACCCGAATGCTCCGAGTGGGGTTCTGCTGAGCGTTGATGAAATCGATGCGTTCGCTGCTCGATTTCGCGGTCCGCTATTGATTGACGAAGCATATGTCGATTTCGTTGAACCAAATCTTGAGCACGACCTCGTCCCGCTACTTTCAAGACATCGAAATCTTTTGCTACTTCGAACCTTTTCAAAAGGCTACTCGTTGGCTGGCGCACGCGTAGGCTATTTACTAGGTGAAGAGTCGTTTATTGAGGAGCTATCTTCGAAGGTACGCGATAGTTACAACGTGAACGCCGTATCGCAGGTCATGGCATCAGCCGCATTGAACGATCACGCGTATGCTCAGAAGACTTGGGAGCTGATTCGAAAGGAGCGAACTCGGGTTATTGAGTTTCTCAGGGACAAAGGGTTCAACTTGCCCGAATCTCAAGCGAATTTCGTTCTGCCGCAACGAAACGATAAAAAGAGTATGAACACAACCTTTGAACGATTACGCGAAGCGAACGTACTGGTTAGGTACTTTAAAACCGCGAGACTCCACGATCGTCTTCGAGTCACTATCGGCACAGCTTCTCAAAACGACTCCTTTCTCGATGCCCTCGTCGGGGATTAGTCGTGCAGTTACTCGAAAATAGAAGAAAAACTGGCAAGAGTGGTTACGCTGCTTATCGCATTGTTAAACGTGCCGAGTCTTCGACACTAAGGGGATGAGTCGTGACGCACGCACTATTCCGAATCGGTCAGTGGATCTAAAACAGATATTGGGCCGATGGTCGACCCAATATCTGCATCAGGGTTCTTGATAGCTAGAGAATCACTTCCTTAGAGTGATCTTTCTGAGCTCCTCGATCGTTGGTTCACCAAACGGATGGAGATCCATCATGGGGACCATGAAGTGCTTTTCATCCACCGGGACATGATCTCTTACAGCTTCGCTCTTCGCTAACTCAAGCATTTGCTGAGCTTCCGAAGTGATTCGCTTTAGAGGCAAGTCCTCGATCGGGTTTTCACTCGTCCTAGCTTGTTGGATTCGTTTGCCCAATTCCAAGTAACGATCGAATGTACTTTTATCGATATTCGTACCTAATGCGACGAGAATATCTTCACGCCACTGCGTCACATTGACGCGGAGTTCACGAAACCAGTCTTCAGTTGGTGAGCCAAGCCGTAGAAAAGCGAGTTGAATGCAAAAGTGATCACATTCGTCGTAGCCTTGATTGCGCGCCTCAGCTTCAGCGCATGGCAAGAACGTCTTCAGCCAAGGGTGTTGGTTCACCCAGGATGGCCAAAGATCAGGCTGCACATCTTGTGCAACGGGTGCAGTTGGATAGTCAAACGTTTGTTCGCTCATTGGTGAGTCCTTTGCGACACGGAAGTGCTGACGTGCCGCCGTGTAGGCTTCACCCGTCTTCCGCATACGTTCGCGGATTTGACGTTTGAGCGTCTTGTGAGCTGTCATCAGTCCCTCCTACTGCTTAAGCACAGTCCCTCGGCAACCTGCCTAATGCAGGGAGAACAATGACGCTACAAGGACGAAGATCCCTTTTGCCTCGTGAGTGGTCTTGCCGAGGAAGACCGCTGAGGTTGCGCGCGAAGCTCGCGTTGCCAAATCATAGCAGGACACGCTGACTAACGTGTGTTAGCGTTCCTATTGTCGGGTACCATCTAGCTTTAGCTAGTCGTGCTTTTTCTTAAAGGGATATGAGTTTTATGCGTAAACCAGCCATTAGTCTTGCGGCCGTACCGGGTCGTCGATTACGAACTCTGGAGCTTGTTGAAAGAATCGAAGAGAGCGGTTTTGCGGGAATCTACGGTCCCAGCATGTCGGACAGCTTAGCGCTCTGCACCGCGTTAGCGTTTAAGACGAGAGCCGTTACATTCGGCACGACTATCACGCCGATCTACACGCGTCAAGTGCAAGATTTCGCCCAGGTTGCGAGTTTTATTCATGAGGTATCGGAAGGTCGATTCCGATTTGGGATTGGCGTAAGCCATGAACCTGCTATGAGCAGACTCGGTATCAAGCAAGGCAAACCACTCAGCGACATTCGCCAATTTGTTTCCGACCTGAAAGCCGTACCACGAGCGGGCGAGCTCCCGCCGATCATTCTCGCCACGCTACGTACTAGGATGATCCAGCTTGCACAGGAGATTGGCAACGGAATGGTTTTCGCCAATGGCTCGCGATCGCATATGGGAGATTCGCTGAGTGTCATAACGGACGAAAACCGGAAGAATGAGCATTTTTTTATAGGGAACATGATCCCGACGTGCGTAAACGACGATGTCAATGCCGCCGCCGCAGTGAATCGACGAACATTAACGAGCTACGCACTACTACCCAACTACCGCAACTATTGGAAAGAAGCCGGTTATGTCGAAGAAATGGAAGGAGTCGAGGAATGCATGGCGTCGAATGACTTGGAGCGAGTTCCGCACTTCTTAACTGATCGATGGCTATCGGATACAACTCTTTTCGGGACGGCGAGCCAAGTTCGGGACGGTATCGAAGCGTGGTTTGACGCGGGAATTAAGACTCCGATCATCGTACCATCAGCGGTTACCGGCGGACAGTTCCAGGCATTCGAAGAGTTTTTCGGTATTTGGGATTAAGCCTTAAGCCAAGCGGTAGCGCAATAAGGTCACGTCGGCGCTTACGTGGTCAAACACCGGCGTCACCTTCGCACCAACTTTTAGATCATCAGTTTCTTGTGCCACTAACGTCGAGGTTAGTCGTACCCCCTCGTTCAGATCGATCATCGCGATTAACTGAGGTACTTCGTCAACAAAGTGTGGTGCAGTTGCTTGGCGCGTTACCGTGAAGGTGTAGAGTGTGCCTTCGCCGCTGACTTGATGCCAATTCAATCGCGTACTCAAGCAGTTTGGGCAATTTGAACGGGGATAAAAGATCCATGTGCCGCAGTCGTCACACCGTTGTAACAGAACTTGCTCATTGCGTAATCCTTCCCAGAACGGCGCCGTCTCTGGGGTTGCGATTGGGTAAGGTTTCGTCAGATCCACGCTAATCGCCTCGCAAAATCAAAGCGGCCTGTTCGCTCATGATGCCGCCGGTTCCTGAAACGTACACGTGGTCGCATCGCTTTAACTGACGTTTTTCAGCACGTCCCATGATTTGACGGGCACCTTCAATGACTTGTGTCATGCCGCCAGCACCACCGCCTTGCCCCATCCCCAATTGGCCTCCATGCGAATTCACGGGGAAGTCACCAAAGCACGAGAGATCATGAGATCGAATGAACTCCATGCCTTCGCCTTTCTCACAGAATCCCGCATCCTCTAACGTAAGCAGAACTGTGATCGTGTAGCAGTCGTAGATTTCACATGCATCTATTTCGCTTCGAGTCACACCGGCCATTTCAAACGCTTTAGAGGATGCAGGACCAACGGGACTTCGACACAGATCTTCCGCGAAGGTTGGGGTCTTCATCGTCAAGTGTTCTCCAAACCCCTTGATCCAGACGGGTCGATGTTTACATCGATTCGCGATTTCTTCGCTAGCGACGATGACAGCCGCTCCGCCTGCGACTGGCATCACGATTTCTAACATGCGTAATGGATCAGCGACCAGCTTGCTGGCTAACACATCCTCGACAGTGACCGGCTTTTCGTAGAAGACTGCGTTTGGATTCAGTGCGCCACTACGTCGCTGGTCGACCACCAACTTGGCCATCGCCGTTGGGTCGTAGCCATACTCTGCTGCATATCGTTGGGCGATCATGGCATAACCGCAGTTTTGTGCTAGGTTGCCATAAGGGATCTCGAACTCGGCCTGCGGTGACCCCCAGTTCACGCTTGATGATTGGAAAAATCGTCGTGGGTCAACAGGTCCGGGGTTCGGATTCGAAGGGATGGGTTGACCGGGTAACGCGCACACGACGACATCGGCGAGTCCAAGCTCGATTGCTGCTGCGGCTCGCCAGACCATGCCAACAGGACTTGCACCACCTAGGTCGACGCGTTCTGCAAAATTGACTGGCTGACCGAGATATTCGACGATTGTCGCCGGTGTGAATGAGACAGTCTCCCGTATCTCTGTGCATACGATCCCATTGATATCGCGTGCTTCTAAACCGGCATCATCAAGACTGAGTCTGGTGAGGTCAGCCCACTGCCCAAGGGTGAACTTACGCTTACCAGTGTATTTACGAATGTGCGGGTATTCGTGATAACCAACAATCGCGGCTTTGCCTTCTAACTTCAACGCGTATTTCCAATGTGGTTGCGCTGCGAAGTGTACGAAGTGCGTTGTTTAGCGTCGGCGGTACTAATAGCATTTCCGGCACGAGCTCGATTTTTAGAAAGTGGATCATCAACGCAGCATGGCAAGTGCATTACTCGACGAATGGCGAAAACGGCCGATTTGGATGAACCTAATGTGGGGGTTCTGCCTCTATATGACCTTCGTCTACATGCCCTTCGACATTTTTTTCAAACCAGTGGCAGAAGACGTTGAAGTTTGGTTTGGCTTTTCACTAACGGGTTGGTGGGCAAAGGCTACCGCGCCTTTTCATTGGTTGATATATGGTGCGGGAGCATGGGGTTTCTGGCGGATGAGTCGGTGGATGCACCCGTTAGCCGCGCTTTACGTAGCTCAAATTGCGGTCGCGATGTTGGTTTGGAACCTGATATCTCCGAATGGTGGTGGCTGGGGACCAGGACTGGTTGCCTTTGCAATCATGCTGGTGCCGACGGTCGCACTATGGGTCGGCCGTCGGCATTTTCGGCCGGCTTAGTTAGCGGAGAGTAAGGAAGCGACGGCTTTCTTACCTTCAATGACGGCGTTATAGTCTAGCTCAAGATTTAGTAAGCCAGCAATGTAATCAACCAACGCCATGTCTGCATTTGCAGCTACGAGCGGTGTTGTACCGTCATTGTTAGTGATTGATTTGTCTGCGCCGTGGTCCAGGAGTACCTTTACGGTATCCGCTCTGCCAAAGAAGGCCGCGACAAGCAGTGGCGTTCCGCCGTCGCCGCCTCGTACGTTGACATCTGCACCGGCATCAGCCAGTATGTCAACGATAGCGGCATGTCCAAATGTTGCCGCTGCACCTATGAGAGTTGTTTGCCCTGATTCGTCCGTTGCGTTCAGATCCTCTACCTTACGAGCAAGTCGTTTCACATATCGTTCATTTCCGGTGTAAACGGCGAGCCAGATATCGGATTTGGCGAGCTTGTTGATCTGCTTTTCAATCAACTCGACTGCCTTTTCGCGACCGGTCGTCACTTCTTCTTCGTTCACTGTTACTTGCAACATAGAGGCGATCGCTTGGGTCGTGGCCCAGTCTGTACCGGCAACTGCAGAGGGCACTTGACCTTGGTTGTTCGCCTTCAAAGGATCC
Organism: Pseudomonadales bacterium; assembly: GCA_022822135.1. GTDB lineage: Bacteria > Pseudomonadota > Gammaproteobacteria > Pseudomonadales > Azotimanducaceae > Bin55. Next base: position 103,860 of record JAJECH010000025.1, on the reverse strand, counting down.
GCGCCAGCGCGAAATAGTTCCTTAACGATCTTGTCATACCCAAGGAATACTGCGGCGTGTAAAGCGGTGTTGCCATCCATTGCACCGGCTGTCGCGTCGGCGCCATTTTTGATCAACAAACGAACCGCTTTGGGTTGGTTTTGAAGGACCGCGAAGGTCAAGGCTGTAGAGCCTAGATTCGGATCAAGCGCATTAACGTCGTGACCATCTTTTATTAGCTGCTTCATCGTCTTCGTATCGCCTTCCGCGGCGGCCGTCCAAAGATCTTGGGCGCTTGCGGGTAATGCAACGAGAAGGATTGCAAGGGATAGGACGGCGTACACTGAATTACGAAGTACCGAGGTCATAAGGGATTCTCTCGACTGAAGAAGGGGATACAACTGCGCTGGACAGTTGTGCTGACGCAAACTATACAAATTAGACCAAGCTCAGAATTCGGACAGCTGCGAATAGAGCCGGATTGGGTGGAATCGCTAGGAGTTCACGTTATTCGCTTCTTCGCTTCTCAGCTCGCCGACCGGCGTTGAATTGCTTCTCTCTATGCCCATCATCTGTTTGAGGCGAGGAGAGAGCAGTGCGTAGACGCTATCCGGTACGTGATGGTTCACTGAGGCCTGCTCATGCAGCGCTCGCACAAACCATCGGTTGTAGTGACACCGCATCGCGTAACGGGTGCCAGACGCCGTTCGAAGTCCGCCGCCATGCAATATCCGTGTATCAGTCAAGATGCAAGTGCCAGCTGGTGCGCAAACCGCTACTAGTCCCGGCTCGCCTTCAACGAGGCGCACTAAATCAGCGCCGTCGTGGAAAGTCGTCGCACCGCCCGCTGTTCGATGAGACCCGGGTACTAGATACGTTGCACCGTTTTCGAGATTGAACTCCGTGTAGCACCAGATGATCAATGAACCGAACGGGAATGGTGGGTAAGGCATTGGGAAGCCGGCTTGGTCCACATGCAGCTCCTGCAATCCGCCCCCTTGATGCACGATGGAACCGTGAGCGCACCCTAATCCGAAGCCTTCACCCATAATCTTGGTGAGCAGACGGTCGACCAGTTCCCCGTTTTGTGCTGCGGATGGTTTAAATTCAACTGCGTCTCGAAAAATCTGGCCTTTCAAAACGAGGTTGTTGACGAGCTGAGCTGTGGACTTCTTACTGGTCATGATGGCTGATTCGAGCTGACGCTCTGCTTCAGCTTGTTCGACCATGCGCTCGACTTGCGCGTTGATTTGCTTCGGGGACATGGCGTCCTTGACCAAGCAGTACCCCCATCGTACAAAGTCTGCTTCAAGTGCTGCTTGGTCTGACTGAGGTCTTGGTAAGTAGTCAAACTCGTCACTGTTGCGGATTAAGCCGGCTTCCTGGCGTTGCTTTGCGATGCCATTGAGTTGCTTCAGAAGGCGACCGGCGGACAAGGAACTCGTTCTCGATACACCATCGGCGTACGCGATCCCTTCTTGCATTGCAGAGTCCCAAGCCGCATCGTTGGTCTCAGTCTGGTGGGCGCGAAGCTGCGAAATTTCGGCGCGAAGTTGCGCGTTTTCCTGTCGCAATCGATCGAGTGATTCGCTCGATTCGGGAACTACCGGTAATTCACCGGATGCCGACGAGGATGGATCGTGCTGGGTTTTCATTTTTGTATACCGGACGCATTGCGCGCATGGTGGGAGTTACGAGCATTCGTCACGCCACCCGGATGCAATACATGCAGCGCGTAGATCAACTCTCGTAATGGTATCGAGAGGCAACACCGCTCCGTAGAAATCGTCCTCTACGCGTAAGATTGAGAGAAATTCGGGGGCTTCTCATCGTTGTGACAGAGAATCATCTTTGGCTCATACGACACGCGAAAGCGGGAGGACGTGATCGAATAGATCACGAACGGGAGTTAGCTTATCGCGGATATCGTCAATGTGTTGAGATGGGGCAGTTTCTAGCGACGGTTCGAGCGCCTCCAGCGATTTTCGTGACAAGCGATGCCAAACGTACGTACACGACCGCGCATTTCTTAAACGCGTTTGTTCGTGGAGAAGTGCTACCGATCGAAGAAATGTACACGTTTGATGGCGACGTATTAGCTTCTGCGCTCCTAAACGTGACAGCAAATCTCTCACTTAATGGTGTTCACAGTCTCGCGGTCGTCGGACACAATAGTGCCGTGAGTGATCTGGTGATCGAACTGAGTCACCATTCAGATGTGCCTATGCTCCCAACTCTAGGTATGGCTGAGCTCGTGTTCAATGGCAAATGGGACAGTCTTTTCGATCAAATCCCGATCTCTCTTGAGCAGATTGTGAAACCGAGTTCAAAGACGAAATGAAAACAGACCCTATCGAGCTACTCATGCGCGACCGTGCTGACGCACGAGAGTCAAATGACCCGATGGTCGATCGGTGTGTTCTGGGGACCGTGAATCGGAAGGGGCGCGTCGCCCTTCGAACGTTGGTGTTGAGGGAGATCGATGATCGGCTCGCGCTTTTCTATAGCAGGACGAGCGCTAAGCATGCTGAAGTGATAACGAACGGGAATCGTGGGTCCCTTTTGATCTTTCTACCAAGTATCGGAGTGCAGTACCGCATCGAAGCGCGGTTTGAGGAGATTTCGAGGTCGGTGATAGAGTCACATTGGCAACTCAAACCGGATGCATCAAAACGGATGGACTCGATTTACGAACGCCATCCGCAGAGCACCGTGATTGAGGACTTCGATACATTCGAAACGCTCTTCGCGGCGACGGTTCCGCCGAGGAAACGACCGCCGAATGGCGTGGGTGTATTTGTCGTACCGGATTTAGTGGAACGTCTCGAGCTTCGTGCTGACCCTCAAATGCATGACCGCAAGCTATTCAAGCGAAGCGAGACTGATTGGGAGATTCAGCGGTTAGTGCCTTAATCGGTCGAATCAATTAGTCGTTGGTCGTCACTGTCTGAAGTTCGACAAAGCGACGATATTGACCGTCTTCCAATGCCATTAGATCATCGTGACTACCTTGTTCAAGCAGTTCGCCTTGGTCCAAGAACACAATGTGGTCAGCTTGCCGAATCGTCGAAAGTCGGTGTGCGATGATCACCACGAGTCGGTCCTTAGCTGCTTCATGTAGTGATTGCACTAGGTACTGTTCCGTTTCAGGATCTAAAGCAGACGTGGGTTCGTCGAGAATCAGTATTTTTGATTCTCGGAGCAGACCTCGTGCGATCGAAATTCTCTGTTTCTGACCGACCGAGAGCTTGCTCATGGTGGTGCCGAGTTTGGTCTCATAACCCTCCGGTAAGCCATCGATGAAGTCATGTATCCCGGCGATTTGTGCAACTCGAATCACTTGGTCCAATGTTGCTTCTGGTTTTCCGTATCGGATGTTGTCCAGAATCGAGAAGGAGAACAACTGCGTTTCTTGGAATACATAAGTGATCTGATCTCTCAGACTGGCGAGTTCTAGATCGTTGACATCGTGTCCATCGATTAGGACTTGCCCTTCGGTCGCAGCGTGATAGCGCGGTAATAAGTACGCAAGACTCGTTTTACCGGCACCAGTCGGACCTACAAACGCGACGATCTGACCGATTGATGCCGTTAGCGAGACTTCGTTTAGCGCGCGACGCCCATCAGGATACTGTAGACCTACGCCTCGCAGCTCGACACCTTGCTCTATCGGAGGTAATACCTCGTTACCTAGGTTTTGCTCTTGAGGTAAATCCATGATCGCGAACACACGGCGCATACCGGCAACGAAGCTCTGAAGATGGATCCACAGTGACGCGAAGCTGTCTGCAGGGCCGCGCATCCACCAAAAATAGAAGAAGATCGCTGCAAAGTCGCCAGGTGACAAGAAGCCTTCAATGATGTTTGAGGTAATGACCACAAACACCGTGATAAAGATAAACTGAAACGCGAACTCTTTGCTTCGACCGATGAAGATGTCGAGAAGAACCGTACCTCGGAATCGCAGGAAGGACTCTGAACTGTCCGAACCAAACCTTTGCCTTTCGTTCTTATTTCCGCCGAGACTCTGCACTGCAAGCATGTTGTCCATGCCTTCCTCGATTGTGCTAGTCACAATCGTGCCTGCGGCTCGACTGGCCTGATGTCGTCTTCGAACGAAACGAGAGAACGGGATCGAAATCAGAAAGTACGCGGGAAATAGTGAGCCTGTTAGCCAGATGACCGCATCAACGTGTTGATACGCACTCACGAGGTTAAACATTGCAGCAACGAATACGCAGGTGGATAACGTCGGGCGATTAATAACTTCGTAAAAAATCTGATTGATGGATGGCGCGTCGTACATGACGCGATAGACGGAATCACCAATGCGCTGATCGTCGAGCAACGTCATTGGCATAGCCTTGATACGCTCGAACAGTTTGGCGCGAACCATGTGATTAACAGTTTGCGTCAGCCTGGAGTTCATCTTGTATTCGTAGTAACCCCAAATGCCGCCGGCAAAGCTATGCCCGCCATGGGTGAGATTTTCTTGCTTGGTGGCAGTATCTTGACCTTCGATCATGCCACCATCCGTCGTGTCGTTTGCCCCACCGGGCGCATAGCCTCCGACCAGTATGATCAGGAAAACCGAGATCAATGTGAGGGTGACCAGAATTTCCATCGAGCTGACGGTCATGAAGTGGTTGATCAACGGGTGTAACCAGATCGGAAAACCATCGGTACTCGTAATCGGTTTATTCAGGACAACGTGATCCACGATGATCTTCGCGCCCCACGGCAGTACAAAGACCGGGTACATGAGTGCACCGAGGAGCAATATCCACTTAATGAGGAAGCGACCCCATACGTAATTGATGATCATCCAACCACGAGCGATCACCTTGACAGTTTCTTTGAAGCCAAGATCCCAATCCGTATCCAGAATGCTGGCACGCTTGCTCAGTTCCCTCTCCGCTTCGACATTGAATCCACGCGGTTTTCGAATCTCAGGGTTGCCTTGTTCACTCATGTCGCGGCTGCTCCCGCCAATCCGGATTCTGTTTCTACGAAGGTGCGATATCGACCATTGGGAATCCGCATTAACGTCTCGTGATCACCGTTTTCGAATATTCGCCCTTCGTCGAGATATAGGATGTTGTTGGCACGCCGTATTGTTGAAATACGATGTGTGATCAGGAAGATCGCGCGTTTCTCGCCCCACTGTGCGAGATTGGTCATGACTCGATGCTCGGTGTCTGCATCTAACGCGGCGGTAGGTTCGTCCAAAATCAGAATTGGCGTATCGCGCACGACGGCTCGGGCGATCGACAATCGCTGGCGCTGACCTGTAGACAGTTTGCCTCCACGGTCGCCGAGTATGGTGTCCAAACCCTGAGGCAGGCTATTGACGTAGTCGTCCATGCACGCAACCTCGATCGCGGTTTGGACTTGCTGGTCTGACGCGTCGGGTGCGACGTAGCGTATGTTGTCACGAATCGACAACGCGAACAGAACATTCTCCTGTAGTGCAATCGCGGACTTCGCTCTTAGACTCTCTATCGAATAGTCTCGTAAATCTCTTCCGTCGATGGTGATCGATCCTGAGGATGGATCGTAGAGACGTAGTAGCAAACCCATCATCGTGCTCTTACCGGAGCCGGTTGGTCCTACGATCGCGGTGATAGAACCAGGCGTACTAACGAAGCTGACACTATTGAGCACCGGACGGTCATCCTGGTATTGAAATGCGACTTCACTGAATTCGATCGAGTGCTCGAAACGCTCTAACGGTTTCGCAGTCGGTGAGTCGACGATGTCTGGCTCGATATCCAAAATATCAAAAACCCGTTGAAGCCCCATTGCCATATCTTGAGACGCAAGCCACTGTCGCATGACGTGCCGGACGTTATTCGTGGTCGTATGAAATTGATCGCGACCCCAATTGAATGCGCCTAGTACCCATATCGTGAAGCTGAGACCGATAACCGCAATCAACTCTTTGGCGAACGCTTCATTGCCCTGATTAGCGTACACCGCCATAAAGAACTCTCCTGTCAACAGGATGCCACCGGCGATGGTGAACATAAGAATGGTCACGAGCGCGATCATCAGCCGAACCTGAAATGCGGCGTTGAAAGCCACGACTGAGTCTTCTTCCATTTCCCGTTGGGTGCGATCTTCTACACGGTATGCCTTGATCAGTCGAATGGCGGCGAACGACTCCTGGATTCGCGAGGTGATGTCGCTTGTCGCTGCGCGGTAGACCAGGCTGCGAGTGCGCATACGCGGCATTGCCCAGCGTGCGAGTAGGATCGCAGGGATGATGATCGTGATGGCAATCAATCCAATCGTTGGGCTCAGGAACGAAACGAGAATGGCGGCGAGAATATATCGCCACACGCCAATTGAGCATGTGACCAGTTGGCCTATGACGGCTGTGACCTGCGCGCTGTCCTGGTATATGCGATAAATGGAATCACCAGTGCGATGGTCGCTGTGGTAGCTCAGTGACAATTGATGCCAACGTTCAACCAACGCCAAGCGTAAGTCTTGATTGATGCGTTGCATGATCCAGACGTGATAGTACGGTCGGGTAATCTCGAACGGCAGCATAACGAGCCACATGCCGATCATCAAACTAACGTACCACCACTTGACGAGGTGGCGTTCTTCGATGCTCAGTGACTCGGCCACTCCGCGAGCGAGGTCCTCTCGACCAAAAAACTCAGCCACCGAAGGCATTAATGGGTCGCTTAGAAGGATGGATTGGTTTAGCATGTCAGCCATTAACAAACCCATTGGGATTTCGATGAATCCTTGAATCCCGAGAAGAAGATAGAAATACGCCAGATGCGCGTGTAGTCGAAAACGCCAGGTGAAGCCGAGAAATGTTGGTGATTGCTTCGCTTGATTCGGCGTGGTGCGTCGAATCTGAAAAACCCAACCAAGAAGCACAAACAACGTGATTGCGCCTACCCAAAAGTTGTCAGCGACGCCTTCGACCACGAGCACGGCGAGCAGGTTGACGACAAACACGAGAAACGCAAGTGCGATCGCCACAGCAGTCTGCAAGCGCCGATCACGTTCAAAGATGATCAGCGCCCACTGAGCTAGAACAATTAGGCTGATGCCTGTATAGAGGAACGGTAAGGGGTAGCTAAGAGACGCTGGAACCCAGTTAAATAAAGGCCCAGCGACTGAAATTACGGTTATTAATATAGGTGCATACGTATAGTGGTAGCCATCGCTCTCGACACTATCCGCGAGCGCTTGGGAAGTTCCTTTGCCTTCATAGTACCAACGCCCAAATAACTGGATTCGAATGTAGGGCCACGATCGGAAGAACAGTTTGAGGATAGCCGGAAAGGTGTGTGTGTCCTCGGAGACATCTCGGTCTCGCTCGGGTGGAATCGTTCCGTTGCCTATGAACGGTAGAGCACGTGACCGTCTTGTGTCCCCGGGGTCTCTATCAGCGTCGACCGTTTTGCGACCAATAATGTAGGTCACGATTGGAATCGTAAATGCGATCGCGAAGGTCGTGACCACGAGAACGAGGAATGGATTCACACCGTGCCCTCACTACGGGCAGGTTATCCTACACGGAACCCTTAAAGCACCTCACACCGTACGCCTGCATGCTGGCGGTATGTGACGTCGATAACAACTGGTTCGGTTATTCTGAACAAGGGCGCAACGGTCCCACACAGCACTATGACCGGCGGATTTAGGAGAGGAGTGTCGTCATTCAGAACTAGCTCCTGCCGAAGCCACATCAGAGAATCGAAAATCGTACGTTCGAGTTCACTGAACGGTATCGTGGCGACCTTTTTCCCGTCAAATCGAATCGTTAAGTTCTCGGAACTCGTCGTGTCTCTTCGTTCTTCTTTGAGGACGTGTACAAATCCTGCGTGAATCGCGTTGTTCCCTACTAGGATCGACGCATTAAGGGTCGTAGTGGGCAACCCCATGTGGTGCAGCTCGATAACTGGGAAGATTTGTGTGATGCACGACGCGATTTGCTCTGGTGATTTAGGCAGCGTGCGCGGGTCCCGGTCTAGTAGAACGGCAAGCTCGCCTTCTACGCCCAATCCGTCGAAATTCTCACCGTCGATTGTTTGAGGACTCGTTAGCTTGTCCTGTATGAATAACCGCCCAAAAACTGGCGCGTGAATCCCGAGCTGTGCTTGGGTTTGCTTCGACGTGCAACCAACCTTGTAACCGATTTGGGTATCGCCGCGCTGCAGGCGAAGCTTGGTGAATTCGTGCTGTAACGCGTATGCGCTTTCTAGCGACGTATCAGCAAGTTGGTTAACAAAGATCTTAGGCGGCGATAACTCGCGCGCTCGCAAAACATCAGCTGCAAGACGTCGGACGTCGAAGGTATCCAGAGTTCTCACTCAAGCTCTAGATTCTGCTGCATGACGTTGTCTAGTGAAACTACTCTACGGAATTGTCTTAGGGAGGATTGCAGGTCACGCGGCTTCTCGTTCGTCTGGTGGTGCGAAGGAAAAAGCATCCCAGCGACGAGGTTGAAGATACCGAATCGCGGCTCTCAGCGCACGGGGCGTGCCAATTGTCTCTAGACCTTGGCACAGTACGGCAGGCGTGTAACCGGACTCGAAAGGTAGCGCACTGTACATTACTTTCTCCAGCTGACCGGACACGTCGCGTCCCTTTGCGTGGTTCACTCGTGCGAGAAGTGCCCACGCGAGCGAGTAGCGAGTCTGGTTTTCAATTGTCCAGTTTCCACCTAGTTTAGGTTCGCCCATGGCACTTTCTTGCCAGTCATCACGGGTGTTCAGTAAGAGACGTGAAATACGAGCGATCGTTTTGTCGCTGTAAGGTAACCAACACAGTGCATCAGCTGCAGCACGAACCACCTGATGAAGTTCATCGTCCAACAGCATGCCGACTTGGTCAGCAACTTCCTCCGGCACCGCATTCCCGATTTCTCCAAGGGCGTAAGCACCATTAATGCGAATCCAAGGATCTGCGTCGCGCAAAAGCGGCATCAGTTGTTGAATGCTCGCTGCTCCGATCAAACCTAGTGCGATCGCTGCATCTTCGGGTACGAACTGGCGCCTCGAGAAGCGTCGTTGATTGGGATCTGGCGACATCGCGTAAAACCCTGGATCCTCGTGCGCCGGACTTTCGTGGCGGTCCTCCCCCTTCGTCGTTAACAATCGTTCAACCAATGGACCGACTGACGGTTCCCCAATTCGTACGAGTTCGTATGTAGCTGATAGGCGAACTGAATTGTCGGCGGACGCCATTTCGGAGACTAATTTCGGTATCTCAGAAGTGGGTAGTGGGTCATGGTGCACCCTCTGTTCATCTCCTCGCAACCAATGCCACAAGGTCTCCCATACACGAGGAATGTGCGTTGCACTGAGCAATTTGTCCGGCGTCTGCCAACTCTCGTCTCGATGGTCCCAAGTAGGTCTAGATGGGTTCGATGTCCGAAGTGCGACGAACTTCAACATGTAGCGTGAGGTCGACGAGCGGTTTGGCGTCCCCGCATGACCCAAGTCGAAATCCGCCACGATCAGCGTTCCCGCTTTTATCGGTTCGAGAAACACCTGCGAAGCTACCGCGGCACGTAGTGTCGCGTACAGGTGAGAACCTGCCAGCAAGCGCGTAGGTCCCATCTCTAACGGCACGTCGTGAGGAAAGTAGAACATGTTGATGGCTTTGAACGTGTGCCATCGACTGCGACCCGCTTTGGAATGTCCGTCTTGGTGCCATCCTGAACCAGAAATAGACCCTTTCCCCATGGCAGGTTGGTTCTCAAACGGATCGAAATCACTGGGTCGAGCTTCGGGTTCTAACGGCTCGCTGTTATGCGGAAATCGATGAGGTGCCCAGGCGAAATCGGGACCCAGAAGACTCTGCATCGCCCCTTGGACCACGTTACTTTGAAGCACTCGGTCTATGGTCGGTACGCGTGGTAGAAGGTTATCGCCTAGCCACTTCGACTCGTTTTTTAGGCTGAAGTGGAGTTCTCGAGCAATCTCCGCATGGATCCGATCGGGGATATCACTATCTAGAACGATGAAACCATCCGCCACAAAACGCCGTACTTGATCGTCCTTAAGCAGTATCGGAGATTCGTCCATCGGGGTTATTGATATGTGCTACCGAAGAGGGATCTACTAATAATTCCAGTTCCACACAATCCCGGCGAAGCGTGGATCAGTAAGGGTGGCGTCCTGGTAGTAGCCATCTCCCCAACCGTTTGATTCAAGCTCCATGATCCCAATATCGTCGAGTACGTTTTCAACGAATGCCGTGAGCGACATTTTGCCGTCAGCGCTGATCCAACCTATGCTTGCATCGAAGCGACGGTATGACTCAAGACGGTCATTCGGGATATTGAATATACGGTTGAATCTCTCACCCGTGTAGGAGTAAGTAAGGCTCCCGGTAAGCGTACCGCGTTCGTTCAAACTGCGACGCCAATCTCCGGTCACGGACCATTTGTTTTTCGGCATGTTCGGCAGTTCATTACCTTCTAACGCGTACTGCTGTCCGAGAAATCCGGTGCGTTCAAATCCTGTTATGGGATCCGTATACGTCACTTCTTCGAACTGTTGATTAGGGTTCACTGGATCCGCCGCAAATAGTTCACCTAGACTCGAATCTTGGAGCGCGTAATAACCGCGAAGTGAGAAGCTGGGAGTTACGATCCAGGTGCTCTCGATCTCGATACCGTTCAGGTTGGTATCGGGAAGATTCTCGATGACGGTTAGATCGTATACAGAGGGACTAAACAATCGAACCGTAACCGGTTGTTGGTAATTAGAGAATCGGTAAACAAACCCTGAAACTAAGAGGCGCAATCGGTCGTCAAGTACATCTGCCTTGTAACCTATTTCAATCGACGTGAGTTCCTCGTCGTCATACGTTTCGTAGCTTTCAGGCGCGCCTGGGGAGATGCCGCCTGCTCGATATCCGGTCGCGATTCGACCGTAAAGAAGCCGATTTTCATCGGGTGTGTAGTCAAGCGAGACGTTCCAAGTAGCTTTATCGAAAGTTTCGGTCTGACCTGGGTTCACTTGGTTGAACCGGGCCGGAATCACGAATTCGTCAGTCGGGTCTTCATCGTCAAAGTCAACCACCACCCATAGCTGGTCGACGAGGACCTCTTTCTCGTCCTCTGTGAACCTAATTCCGCCGGTGAGCTTCCATTGATCATTTAGTTCAACGCTGGTTTGACCATAAAACGCATAGGACGAGACCGTTCGTTCGTTGACGACATCGAGAAACTGGTGCGAGCCATCGGCGACATGGCTTGAGAGAAATTCGCTCGAACCGGGACCTTCTGGGTAAAACGGATCGGATCCAAAGATGAACTCCAAAGGCACAGCGTCGCTGCTGCTTACGTTCGCTGCGCGATTAGCGATATTGAACAGCTTGTACTCGTTGTAAATATCTTGATCAAAGAGATATACGCCGAGTAGCGATGAGAACATGCCGCTATTGAAATTGAGTTGAAATTCGTGTGTCGTAATGCCTACGTCGAACCTCGCGCGAATCGTGCAATCATTGAAGGGAACCATGCCGGTCGATGAAAGGTATGGATCTGAATCGCTACCGGTCACGCTTGAACCATCGCAGTCTTGATCGAGCAATCCGAAACCAAGTTCGGATGCACCCAATATGTATTTAGCGCTGGTTTCGTCATTAAAGTCGTACGTGACATGCAGCGTGACAGCGTCACGTAAAACGTCAGTCGTCCCACCGTTGTTCATGTCGATGATGTTTTCCAAACCCCCACCGTCATTAGCCGGAGGACGGTGGCGCGGATAGAGGTAAAACTGATTCCGTTCTTCGCTTGGACTGCCATCTTGAGGATTGGGATGGAATTCAAACCCTGTTCTTGGGTAGCGATATGGCACTCTTAGTTCACTTGCTGAGTCTTGTTCAAACCGCGCATAACGGAGATTGACATCGAGCGCATCGCTCGTATAGCGAATCTGCGGTGCGATGTTGTAGTCTCCGCGCCCACCTTGATCGGGACCGCTGATGTTCTCTTGGTTGCCGTCCGATGTTTGCCACTCTCCTGTGATGCGAAGCGCTAGCGAGTCGGACAGTGGTTGGTTCACAAAACCGTTTAGTCGGAATCCGTTAAACGTGGAAATTTCTGCCTACGCGCCGGTATCAAAACCGTCCATCGTTGGTCGCTTGTTGATGTAGTTGATTGCGCCAGCAATCGCGTTGCGCCCGTAGAGGGTTCCTTGTGGACCCCGCAAGACTTCAATGCGTTCAAGGTCGTAAAGCGAACTGAGCACACCGTAGGGTTCGTCGAAGTACAAGTCATTCGAGTACTGAGCGACCGCAACATCGCCTCCTACGCCACGATAGAGGGAGCCGATCCCGCGAATCGTCGCAGGACTGTCAAGCCCAAATTGCAAACCAGGGACGCGAACTTCCAGGTCCTTCAGATTTGTGATCTGATATTTCTCAAGCGTCTCCGAATCGAAGCTGGTTACGGATATTGGAACCTCGAATATTGACTGCTCCTGTCGCTCCGCGGTTACAGTGACTTCCTCTAGAACGAAATCCTCGCCCTCTTCGTGATTGTCGGCAACTAGAGGCGAACTCACAGCCGTCACAAGGAAAGCGATGGATATCAAACCTAAGTATTTCGTGAAGCTCGAATTCAATGCAATTCTCCCTCTAACCGATGTAATCGCGTGATATGGTGTCGGCTGACGATTGCGATTAAACATTGTGTTGATAAGTGATGAAGTTCGATTTCAGATTTTAAGTTCGTCTCGAAAAACCCGTGCACGCTTAATGAAGAGAGGTTTGACGAAATCCTCCGGAGCTTTAGCTGCAACGACTGCGCCGAAGATGTAGGGATAAAGATCAGTGAGTTTCGATACTCTAAGATTGAGAATGCTGACGGGAACATAGAGTAGATGTGATCGATGACCTGATTCGTGATGGTTGGGCGTACCACGACACAGAAAGCGAGCGGCTCGCTACGGAGTTGGAGGCTGCGAACTTCGACGAGTTGACGGGCGATATGCCCGGTCAATGCCTAAGGTTGTCAAACCACACGATAGGAGAGCATCTCGCAGACTGGCCGCGCGCAAGACGGTTTGCAGAAGCCGTGTGGCTTGCACAGAAGCATCAGTCACCCGGCGAGGCGTTTAGTGCGAATCTGGCCGTAGCTCGTTTCATGGACGGCGCCGAAGCTCTGGCACAGCAGGCAGAAATCGATGCCCTACAAAAGGCCGACGATCAACTAGCTGCGTATCTCACCGTGAAATCTCTGATTGCAGGCGCGCTTGCAGGATCGAGACGCTTCTCTGACGCGGGCTTGGTGATCGTTGCAGCCAATCATTTAGCCATGGATCTCAACGCATCGGAAGCTGCCAATCGCAGTATGGCTGTCGCGAACAACAATCTAGCGAGCGATCTTGTTGAGTCGTTAGAACTGGATGCAAACGGAGTTCGGTTGATGTTGGACTGCGCCGAAGCTGCCCATACGTTTTGGAAGCGGTGTGGGACGTGGGTCAATGAGGAGCGAGCACTATATCTTTTAGCGCTCGTGAACAACCGCTCAGGTGATCATCGATTGAGTCTTGAACATGCTCTTGCTGCGTTAGAGGTTATTGCTGAGAACGGCGAAGAACCCGTCGATGAAGCATTCATTCACCTGGCCGCTAGCGTCGCCTATAGTGGGCTGGATGAATTAACGTCGGCTACAGAGCAGCTCGCAAAGGCAGACGCTCTCGTCGAATCGTGGTCAGATGAATCGCTGGTATCTATCGTGGTACCAAGATGAACGTGCGAAGGTGACCGCAGAGATGCGCGAGACCAACGCGTAAATGAATTGGTTTCGTGATGATCAGAGTAATGGACGGACAACCTGTGTGCAAAGATTGAAGCGAATACGGCTAAGAGGCATATCTATCGAATCGCTGTGTCTCCACATATTCACTATAGAAGCCATTCAGTTCCAACAGCTCGGCATGAGTTCCTTGTTCGACAATTTGTCCGTCATCAAGAAACAAAATGAGATCGGCTGATTGAATTGTGGACAGTCGATGGGCGACGATAAACACGATCCGTTCTCGCTTCACGACATCCAGTGAAAGGATGAGTGCTTGTTCGGTCGCGGGGTCCAGAGCAGCGGTCGGTTCATCGAGTAGTAATACAGGAGCCTCGCATACCAGTGCTCGAGCGATACTAATCCGTTGCTTCTGACCAACTGAGAGATTTGCCCCATTCTGACCGAGCATCGTATCAAGACCATCGGGAAGATCTTGCAGGAAATCGGCGACCCCGCTCGACTGTAGCGCGCGCTCGACAATTTCCTGCGACGCGTTGGGATTTCCCAGCGTGACGTTTTCCCGAAGTGAACGTGAAAACATCGTATGTTCTTGGAAAACGTGAACGATATTTCTTCGTAACTCGTCAACGTCATATTCATCGATTGAGTGACCATTGATCTCAATTGAACCTTGGTTAGGCTGCAGAAACCGTGGAAGCATGTAAACCAGCGTCGTCTTGCCCGACCCTGTAGGACCTACGAGTGCGACAGTTTGACCAGCTTGGACGTTGAAACTTACGTTGCGTAATGTCGGTTGGTCTCCACTATACGAGAATCCAACATCTGAAAAACTGATTGATTGAATTTGTTTAGGAAAACGCTCAGCTCCGGTTAACGCGTCGTCGGTTGGAAGATCGAGATAAAAGAACACCCTTCGCACACCAGCGACGTTGTGCTGGAGATCGATCCAGAGTCTCCCGAACGTGATTGACGTACCTGCGATCGTGCCAAATAAAGTGGTCATGACAAGCATGTCGCCCGGCAGCAGATCGCCTTGGATGATCTGCTGAGACACCTTCAGGAACATCCATAGCCACATGAAGGCTAACGCGCCGCCCGCTGTAACGACTTCTATCCCTATGTTGACCAATACCACACGCCGAAACCGCCTAAAGGATTCGATACTCGCACGAGCGAAGTTCGCTTGTTCACGACTTTGCGCGCCGTGACTTTGCACTGCTGAGATGTTGCTCATGTTTTCTTCGATTCGATTTGTGGTAGCAGTTCCAGCTCCGCGACTTTCTTGACTGGCGCGTCTTGCGTATCGTGCGAGTGGGATCGTCAGCAGCAACGAAAGAGGCATCGTGGCAAGTCCCAGCCAAACCAGCTCAGGAATTGAATCCCCGTAGCTGTATTCCATCAGTGCAAGGGAAGTAAAGGCGCCAAGTAAGGCGATCACTGGCATCAATGTGATGTCGAAACACACGCCCTGGATTGCCGGTGCGTCATACATCGTTCGATATATGCTGTCACCGATTCGTTGGTCGTCCAACGTTGTCATCGGTAATCGAATCAGTCGCGAGAAGAGATCGGTGCGATGGTAGTTCGTGACGCGTTGAACCAATCGAATATTGCATAGTAGGTCACCCAATCCCCAGATGCCGCCAGTCATTGACCAACCTGCGCTGATCATGTTTTCGGATTGCGAGGCCGTATCTTCACCTTGAGCGAGAAATGCGAGCTGACCTTCGCCGCCACCTGCACCCGCGCCGAATAGAACCACAAGCACTATTAACAACGCCAGTGTAGCTAGCAGTAGTCCAAAGGGGTCGAGTACTGCGACAGTATCTACAAAAGGCTGTATATACGGCGGAAACCGGACGGCGGATTCGTCAAACCCTTTACCTAGGATGACGTGGTCGGTCAGAATCTTGAGAGGCCAGATCGCGACAAATGCAGGAACAAAACTGCCTACCATCAGGAGGAATTTGAGCAGGAATAACCCACGTGCCGGCCAAATGTATGAGAGTGCGCGCTTCAGAATTACGAAAACGTCGCTCGTCCGAATCTCGGTCCGCGTATCGATCCGATCATCGAAACGTACGTTTCTATTCAGTGTATTGGGTTCTGGCATTCGAGCTTCTGCAAACGTACCAATCATGACCGACATGAATTAGCACAGGCTAATGTGCGCGAAGAATACGAGCAGACCCTATTAACATTCCACAAACCAGACTACGGTTCAAGGTTACTTCGTGCCATTGGCGGAACCTCACGATCGGCTAACTTTTAACTCAAGTGAATTCGAACAAGCATTCGAAGCAACCGTCGGT
This sequence comes from Pseudomonadales bacterium, assembly GCA_022822135.1. Classification (GTDB taxonomy): domain Bacteria; phylum Pseudomonadota; class Gammaproteobacteria; order Pseudomonadales; family Azotimanducaceae; genus Bin55. Next base: position 87,822 of record JAJECH010000025.1, on the reverse strand, counting down.
GAGTGCTCGGTCATTACGCGCGAAGAAGCAGAGCGCTTCGTAGCCAACGGATTCGTAGTGATAAAGGGTGCGTTCTCGAGAGACTATGCATCGCACGTTGCCGCCCAAGCTTGGCGTGAACTTGGAGAGGTCCATGGCGTGGATCAAAACGACCCTACTACTTGGGCTCGACCGCGCCCGGGCCAAGGACCGTCGGGGTACGCGCGATTAAAAGGCTCGGATAAACAACATCAGCTTCAGTCACTTGCGCCCAGGGCGTTTCAGGCACAGGCAGACCTTGTCGGTGGCGCTCATCGGTTTCCGTTCAATGGCGAGAATCTCAAGTGGGGTGAAGGGGTCGTAAGCAATCTAGGGATGTTGGATGATCCACGTTGGCAACCACCTGCTGGTAAGCAACCTGGCTGGCATAAAGACGGTTGGCATTTCAGGCACTTTCTGAATTCACCCGAACAGGCGACCGTTACGGTGCCTCTATATTCTGACATTCAACCCATGAGCGGCGGTACGTATCTGGCGGTAGATTCGGTAGGTCCAGTCGCGCGGCTGTTGTTGGACTCACCCGCGGGATTGCATCCCGACAGCGTTCAAGGTGCGGGATATCTAATCCCTGGACTCGTCGATCAGTGTCGGGAATTTACGGAACTGACTGGTGAAGCGGGCGATATGGTCTTACTTCATCCGTATATGCTGCATCGTGTCAGCATCAATCCATCGACGCGTCCACGGTTTATTGCGAACATGGCTCCGGTTCTGACGGAACCAATGATTTTCAAACGTGAACCGGATGACCCTTACTCTCTGGTTGAGTTAGGCACGTTGCATGCGTTAGGACAACCGAGCTACGACTTCCAGCAAGAACGTCCGATGCAGGGTTTCAAACCATCCCCATTTCGCAATGAAGATGAGAAACGCAAAGAAACCGTACATCTTCGTGAAGAGATGCGCGAGTTCGCAGAACGGGGTATTGTTTCGCCCTCGTGGGCACGAGATTGCGGCTACATGACCAATGGCGAATTCGTCGCAAATTAGCTAATATCGAGGCTTGAGATTTGATGGTTGTATATCGATAGATTCACTGTATTGATTCAAACCAATCGTAATTAGCCGAAGGAATCGGAAATAGACTGATTGTTGAGGTTGTAGCCTCTATTCGAGGCTCTATTTACTCCTTTTAAGGGAGTTTCCGCTTGAAATAGTCGTTCGTTTCTTCGTCCACACAGAAGAGATAGCAACCTTTCATACCTCGGGTCATTAGTGTGCGATACGTGTTCTTTACGATACGATCAAGTAACTTCAACGTTGAAGTCGGATCGTGCTTCATTTGTGTCTTGTAGCCTCTGATGGTTTTATCATCAGGTGCTCGTTGAGTCGCATCCGTGACAATATGGTCGTTACGAACAACCAGATCGTTGCCAATGATGACACCAACATAGTCGAGTTCTAGTCCCTGACAGGTGTGAATACAACCGATTTCCGCAATGGACTCAGGTTCGACAATCCAATAATTCCCATGACTCGCCAAATTCCATCTTTTCTTGAAGCTGTATTCCGGCATCTCGATATCGAATGCATCCGCTTCTTTTCTACTTACCCATTTCCAACAATAACCAGCAACAACGCGAGCACTGAAACTCGCCGCAGCTTTTGCTTCGATTTGGCTAAAAAGCTCGTTTGGTGAGTCGAAGACGTTGATCTCGTAACCCAAATTTCCATTCGACCAATTCGGGACTTCGCGGACTTGCAGTACCTCATCCACCCAATCCAAGTATCCGTCCGAACCGTTACATCTGAATTGCGAAGGGAGTTTGAGTCTTGAGACCTCTGCGTTAAAGTGCGTACCCCAACGTGAAATTTCGGCGTCAGTACCGATATCTTTTAAAAGAACCTGCTGATGTTCGTCCAAGAAGAAAACAGACAGTTTTGAAGCTTCAACGATTTCCTTCACTTGGTTTTCCCCGAGATTCCCCCTCGGTCCGGATTTAGGGCTCAATCGATGAGCTTCGTCAACGAGCACAGCGTCAATACTCTTAGGCGAAACGTTAATGTAACTGCCAGCTGACTTGAACAGATTAGAGATTCTCGATTTTTTAAACGTTTTCGTCAGTTTAGCTTCAAAAACCTGCCGGGGAGCGGTGTTTCTCGTGACGTACTGTGCGACTCGTTCCTCGGAGGTTAGTTTCCCGAGCATGTTAATCGCGAGAACCGACTTGCCGGTTCCGGGTCCACCTTCAATGATGAGTACTTGACGTTCGCCTTCCCGTGATCGTTTTTCTAATGCCATGATGGTTTCCGCCGCCACCTTCTGTTCGTCCAGCAAAATGAACTCATCATTGCCGGATACCAATGAGTTCAGGTGTTCAATTAGTTGCTTAGATGGCCGAATGCGGCTTTGATCAATTTCATAGAGCGAGTCCGCGTTGTCACCGTGACGCACGAAACGAGCAATGAACTTGCCGAGTTCATCGACTTCGTGTTTAAGAAAAAGCGGTGCTTGGGTAATGTCCGACGTATATTGTGGTGACCGAAGAGTCTTCGCGTCATCACAGTTGTGAAGGTAGCTACACGGGTTAAGTTGAATCTGTTTGGTCTGAACAGCTTCGTTGTAGTCGGCGATAAAACTCGCGTAGCTCCACGCTTGATAAGAAGGATGGGTGGTTTCGACTAGTGAACCTCCAAGGTGCGTCTTTACGACACCGGGTTTGTCAGTCTGTTCTACAGAAGACCACTGTTTAAGTTCGACGATAACGACTTGTGGACTACTAGATTCGTCTATGCCACTTACCAACACATCAATGCGTTTGGATGTTAAAGGAATTTGGAATTCGACGGCAATTCCTGCATGCAAGGGTAACCCCGACACCTCTAATGCGTTTCGCATGAATGTCAGTGAATTCTGCCACGATTGAACCTCGCCGGGACTTACGGCGATGCCTAGTTTTTCGCGAATATTCGCAGTAAGAACTTCACTAATTCGATTGTGCTTAACAGTGTGTGAGAACTCATCAAAATTGCTTACATAGACTAACAAGACGTCTCCTTTGCGTATTTGCAAATATCCTTAAGAAGCTGGTTTACCCACTGGCCATGACATAGGTTGGTTGAGAGTAGATATTACCGGTCGCGGCCACAGCGAAATAACATCGTGTAGTCAACACGAGGCAAAAATGTTTCGGCGTATCGAAGGTGCTCGTCACATAGATTGAGCATGGATTCTTCGACGATACCACGGCTATTTGCTCGCCAAACTCAAATCGTGAACCTCGGCTGGAGGCTTAGAAATTTAGAATGACGTTAGTTCGAAAACAATGCGGCTGTTATCTCAAATGACATTTGATCCGCTCAAACCTATGAAGGCTCCCGAGTCATTCGAGAGCAATATGCATTTTGCGAACGGGTTGCACCGAGGATTTCGTGTGCCCAATCAATACTCCGCGAAAGATCCGGCTGTCTTGAAGACGACAGGTAAAACCCACCTAGTCACGGTTAGAAACGCTCGCTTGCTCGATCCTGCGCCAACGATCGACTCTCATGGTTTTCAATTAGTGCGCGCACCTTGCGATTTAGATTTGATGGATACCGAAGTCGTTACGACAGCGTATTACGAACACTGTCGCGACGTTGTGAAGCAGATCACGGGATCTTATGAGGTGCGCGGTGGCGGTCACGAGTATCGGAATGGCTTCGGTGGACAATCTGGCGATCGAGGCGTGAAACCTACGCCAAACGGCAGCGGTGGTGGTTATGGGATGGGAATTCACTCGGACATGTGTGCCGCCGTCGAAGATGCATTTGCCAAGATCGTACCCGACGGTCGTCATTTCGAGAGTTTAAACATTTGGCGTAGCGTCAAGAAGAACGAACTGGTATTTACGGCGCCGCTCGGTGTTTGTGACATGAGATCCGTTGATCCTGACGACATCGTATTCGGCGATGGCACTGCAACCGGGAATATCAAGCAGTACTACAAGGTTGTCGATCAAAGAGTGGTGTACTCCCCCGATCAACGCTGGTACTACTTTCCGAATATGACCCCAGATGAAGTACTCATCTTTCGCCAGTACGACACGCGGGAGGAAGCTCTAAATCTACGCACGGTTTTTCATAGTGCGGTCGTAGATCCTAATACTCCTGCACAAGCGCCAATGCGTTACACAATCGAAGTTCGAATGCAGGCAGTGTTTGAAAAGGAGGTCGAGAAGCAAGCCCGGGTTGAGCGCTTCAAGGCACAGATCAGTGATGTTTACCGAGACGGCACCAAGAGCGACTGGTGGCGTGGCCCTATCGAAAACTACGTGCCACCAAACACACCAGCGGCTTAGTTATCCGGCCTTCGTTTCCGCATCGACAAACGTACGATACCTGCCGTCTTGGCGACTGATAAGTTCAGAAGGCATTCCGAATTCTCCGACGCGACCGTTCTCTAGAAAGACCACTTGATCAGCCTGCTGCGTGGTCGCAACGCGATGCGTAATTAGAAAAACAACCTTGTCATGTGCCCACGAACGAATGTTCTCGAGCACTTTCTTTTCAGTTTTGACGTCGAGAGAGGCAGTGGGTTCGTCGAGCACTAGAATCGGGGAAGCCTTCAGGATCGCGCGCGCGATTGAGATTCGCTGTCTTTGTCCTGTCGAGAGCTTAGCGCCTCGCTCTCCTAATTCCGTCTTCAGACCGTTAGGAAGCTGACTGAGAAATTCGTCGACGCAGCTGATGCTCAAGGCTTCGTGCAAGACATGGTCGGGTGCGTCCGGCGCTGCGAATCGTATGTTGTCTTCAATCGAAGTCGGGAATAGTGCGTTTTCCTGTAGAACGATCGAGATCGCGTGGCGCAGGGAATCTTGCTGTAATCCTCGAACGTCTACGTTTCCAACATAAATCTCCCCATCACTTACGTCGTACAACCTTAAAAGTAGATTCATTAACGTCGTTTTACCCGCACCCGATGCGCCGACGACTGCTGTGAGCGTGCCGGGGTTCGCCGTAAAACTCACGTTGTTGAGCACCGATGTTCCAGGAATGTACTGGAATGAGACTTGGTTGAACTTCACTGCAAGTGGACCATCAGGAACTTCTTGCGCGTTACTAGCGTCGACGACCTCGGGTTTTAAATGTAGCAGAAACATGGCGCGTTGAAGTCCTACACCCATGTCTTGCAACAGACTCCATGTGAAAGCCATCCCGACCAAAGAACCGCTTGCGCCGCCAATATGTTCACGTGCAGCTTGGTAAGCACCAAGATTCCATACGGCGAAACTTACGACGGCGATTACGCCATATCCTGCCGTGGCGACCTCGTTCCAAACCAGCTGCACCATGAGATAGTCGGCGAGGAGCGTAACGACTGCACCGCAGAAGAACACGCCGAGGTTAAGCAACACCACGGTTTTACGTAACTCGTACGCGCGGTCTAGCGCGTGTTGCGAGCTACTTACAAATGCGTCAAAAGCACCATGCTCTGCATTGAGCGCTTTAAGAAATCTGCTCCCTTGAATGCTCTCCTGTATATGCGAAGTGAGTGCGCTGTTTGCAAATCGAGACACCCGACTGCGCTGACGTATCGATTGAGTCATTAGCTTGGCGAGGGCGAGTGAAGGCAAGATAGCCAGCGCAAACAATCCTGCTAGATACAAGCTAAATGCAGCGATGACACCCAGTACAAAACAGAACGAACCGATGAGGATAAGCGGTTGGATCAAACCGGTCTGCAAGACAGATACGACCATCGCGCTATCTTGATACACTCGATAGATCGCATCGCCCACCTGGTGCTTGTGGTGATATCGAAGCGATAGCCGGATAGCGTTCTCCATCATTGCTTCACGCAGGTGCTGGTTAACTCGCTGCAGAATCCAGGTCTGGTAGTAGCGTATACCTTGACTTAGCAGAAAGTGGGATACGACCAATGTTCCTAGCAATACAAGGAATATTGTCCGAAGGTGGAATCGGGCTGCTTCGCTTAGCACCTCAACATTTACATATTCAAGGTGATCAAGGCCAAGTAGATTTGCTTGGAACGTGTTAAGGGGGTTGCCCAGAAAAACCTTGTTTGTAAGCAAGTCTGCGCTAAACATGGCGATGCCGGTACTCATCACCAACGTCACAACGGTCATCACGAGGAATGCTGCGAAATGACGCCACTGTGGAAGCAAATAATGGCGGCAACTCCAGAAAGCAGCAAGAATCGTCGACTGTTGCGTCTCTTCGGGCTGATCAGTCGAGAGGTCTGGACCGGGTACTAATGTATTCGTCACGACTGGAAATTGTGCTTGGCTGCTTCTTGTCGAGTTGCTACGTTCGACGTGTCGTCGTGAAGTCGCGTTGAAACGATCTTTTCGCCGTCTCGCAAAACTCTTGGACGAATGGAAGTTCTTTGTAGTCCCGACGAATGGCGGCAAGCATCCTGGGAAAGACGCCCTTTTTACCAAGACGCTTGGTGACGATGTAGCCATCCTCTTCGTATGTTCGCAAGACCCAATCTGGTAAACACGTGACGCCTCGTCCGCTTGCCACGCGTTGAATCATCAACGAAGTGATTTCAGCGGTTCGAACCTTCTCAGGTTCGACATTTGCATCATCGAGAAACCACTTAAATACATCTAATCGAGAACGCTCCACCGGATAGGTGATGAGCATTTCTTTCAGTAAATCTTCTGGTTGGACATACTTCTGTTTGGCGAGTACGTGTTGAGTAGAAACCGCCAAGCGAGATTCGTATTTAAACAAGGGGACGTAGGCCAAACGTTGGTCTTCAATAGGATCGGCGGTAATTACGAGGTCTAGCTCGCCTCTAGCAAGTGCCGCCTGAGGCTGAAAACCGAATCCACCCGCGATGTCGACGTCCACGTCGGGCCAGGATCGCTGATATTGATCGAGCGTGGGCAAAAGCCAGTCGTAACAACTGTGACACTCAATGGCGATGTGAAGCCGACCACTGTTTCCCTTCGCCAAACGAAGGACTTCTGCATTCGCGTCCTGAATTTTGGGAAGGATTTCATCGGCTAACTCCAGCAACCGATACCCAGCAGAAGTGAATGAGTACGGTTGTTGTCTCCGGTAGACGAGCACGCATCCGAAACGGTCTTCGAGTTCGCGGAGTTGATGCGAAATAGCTGAAGGCGTCACGAAAATTTTCTCGGCGGCGTCGGTCAGGCGATTGGTGTCACGCAAAGCCTGTAACGTCAGTAAGTGCTTGATATCAAACTTAAACAAGATGAATATCTCTCACTAGAAAACAATGAAAAGTTGAATCATATTCAGCAGACGTCAATCTATGCATGATGAACTCGCTCATGCGTGATCATTTTGTTTGAGAAATGCCGAAGTTAACCTCGACGAACAGGCGAAATTGAGGCACAGAGCCACCCATAATTCGCGCCTTATTTCGTTTATGTTGGTGGTGAACCGTGACGCTACGTGGTGTGAAGAAGCGGCTTGGCGCGTTCGTGACTTTAGCGACTCTAAGTCTGGCTGTCTTTCAGCTTGCAGGCTGTGCCGCGCAAGTAACAGTTGAGACTGAGAGTACGGATCGAGTATCTGTCGAACTTGAACGGGTCACATCGGTAGAAGGGATTACGGAATATCGCCTCAGCAACGGTTTGCGGGTTTTGCTGTTCCCGGACCCAAGCAAAGAACAAATCACGGTGAACATCACGTACTTGGTCGGTTCGTTGCACGAAGGATATGGTGAAACCGGGATGGCGCATCTACTTGAACACCTCGTGTTCAAAGGTACCCCGAATCATCCCGATATTCCTGCGGAGCTAACGGAACGTGGTGCGTCACCGAATGGATCGACGTGGTACGACCGCACAAACTACTTCGAGACGTTTCCTGCGACAGAAGATAACCTGCGCTGGGCTTTAGATCTAGAGTCCGACCGCATGGTCAATTCGTTCATCGCGAAAGACGACCTGGACTCTGAAATGTCGGTTGTGCGCAATGAATGGGAGATGGGAGAAAACAGCCCCTTCAGTGTGCTCATGGATCGCATCCTTGCTTCCGCTTTCATGTGGCACAACTATGGCAAGACGACTATTGGTGCGCGAGCAGATATCGAAAACGTACCAATCGAACGCCTCAAAGCTTTCTATAAGAAGTACTACCAGCCAGACAATGCGGTTTTGGTTGTTGCAGGCAACTTCGATGAGGATGTCGCATTAGATCTAATTTCTGAATTGTTTGGTCGGATACCAAAGCCCGACCGTAGTGGTGCAAATCAGCTCTATCCGACGTACACCGCAGAGCCAGCTCAAGACGGCGAACGATCAGTCACGCTTCGACGAGTCGGCGATACTCAGTACATCGCGACGGCACATCACATTCCAGCAGGATCGGATCCGCAGTTTGCGGCCGTTGACGTACTTTCTCATGTGCTTAGCAATCAACCAGCCGGTCGTCTTTACCGGAATCTTGTCGAGAAGAAACTCGCAGCTAGCGCAAGCGCATTTGCGTTTCAATTAAAGGAACCGGGCGTATTACTTTCGTTCGCAGAAGTAAGAAAAGATGGTGACCTAGATCAAACGGCAGAAGCAATGTTCTCGACATTTGAAGAGTTGAAACACGACAAACCGCCGACCGAAGAGGAAGTTAATCGGGCTAAGAATGAGTATCTAACTAGCATCGAGCTATCTTTCAACAACACAAGCAGTCTCGCGCTGCAATTGAGCGAGTGGGCCGCGATGGGCGATTGGCGTCTCGTGTTCCTGCACCGAGACAACCTGGAGAAAGTCACCCCGGCAGACGTTCAAGCAGCGGCGAACGCGTTCTTCTTGGATTCCAATCGAACCGTTGGTCGGTTCTACCCTACCGAGGAAACTCCTCCGCGTGCTGAAATAGCACCAACGCCGAATGTGGCGGAGCTTGTTGATGGCTACGTCGGACGCGAAGCGGTTTCAATGGGTGAGAGTTTCGATCCTTCGCCCGCAAACATTCAGGCACGTAGCTCAACAGCGGTTCTCTCAAACGGGTTGAAGGTGGCATTACTACCGAAGGAAACGCGTGGTGATACTGTGACTGTTAGCATGAACTTTCCATTTGGAACGCTCGAATCGCTAACGGACCAACACCATAACGCCACATTAGTGCATGCAATGCTGATGCGTGGTACGAAACATCGATCGCGTCAGGAAATCCAGGACGAACTTGACCGACTAAAAACTCGTCTTTCCGTGGGCGGTCTGAACTGGAATGTGGCTGTGACCGTTTCGACAGTGAGGGAGCACTTACCGGCGGCATTGGAACTAGGGGTTGAAATCCTGCGAGAACCCGCGTTCGACGAATCTGAATTCAATCTATTGATCGAAGAGACGTTGGCGTCGATCGAAGCGAACATGAGTGAGCCGGGCTACCTTGCCACCGAAGCCTATCGACGGTATCTCGTTAGCTCGGTTCCTAAAGGACATCCTTTCTATTTTTACACTGCCGAAGAAGATATCGAGCACCTCTCGAAAGCCTCAGTTCAAGAAGTTGCGGAATTTTGGAGCACGTTCTATAGTCCAGTCAATGGTGCGATATCCGTCGTAGGAGATTTCGACGCTACCGAGATGTTGTCTCTGCTTGAGGAACTGCTGGGAGATTGGAAGTCGACCGCTGAATACGAGCACGTCGCGTACGAGCATTACGTTCAGGACGCGGTGGAACTTGATATCGAAACGCCAGATAAAAGCAATGCGGCGATGTACGCGGTTTTGAATATGGGTGTGCACCCGTCTCATGAAGACTATCCAGCATTCCGCATTGGTATGGAGATTCTTGGCGGCGGATTCTTGAATTCACGCCTAGCGACGCGCATACGTCAGAAAGATGGCCTTTCTTATGGCGTGGGTGCTCAGTTGCAGGTCTTAGAACCGGACCCAACGTCGTTGTTCCTGTCATATGCCATATTCGCACCAGAAAACAGAGACTTGGTGGTGAAGGCTTTTCGGGAGGAAGTCGAATTGTTGTTGAGCGAAGGTGTCTCGGACGAAGAACTAGCAGCGGCAATAAGGGGCTATTTGGACTTCCAGCAAAACATGCGCGCTAATGATTCAAATGTGGCGTATCAACTCCAGGCGAATATGCGCTGGGACCGGACGATGGAATTCACGGCGAAGATTGAGGAGGCGATTGCGGACTTAACTCCTGAGATGGTTCAGGACGCGCTACGGAGACACTTGTTACCGGATCAAGTAGCTATTTTTCGAGCAGGGGACTTTGCTAATACCGAAGCAGCTCAATGATGTGTTTGCTTCGATTGGTTGAGCAGCCTTGCGGGATATCGATGACGCAGCGGACAAACACACACACTTGGAGTTGGGTTTGTTATGGCGAAGGATGATCTGTTTGTAGCAATTAAGAACTCTGTCGTACGTATTCGGAAAACGGACGGCACCGAAGTGTGGCGCACCACGCTGCCACGTCGGGCCTCTCAGTTGGTGACGCTCGCGGTCGAACCCGATGCTGTGTATGCCAGCGCGGGCGGCGAGTTGTATCGACTCGATCCTAACACCGGTACGATTCTTTGGACGAACGAATTACCCAAACTTGGACGCGGGACCGTATTAATCGCGGCAACGCCGGACTCGAGTGAGAATTGATGGAATCCGATTCCATCCTCCTAGTCGGGATCAAAGGTCATGTCGTCTGCGTTCGCAAGTCTGACGGGGTAGAACTATGGCGGACGCATTTACGCGGATCCGATACGACGAGTATCGTTCGGGATGACGATACCGCATTTGCTGCTACAAAAGGTCACGTGTACGCCTTGAATCTAAGCGACGGTGAAGTTCGCTGGGTGAATGATCTGCCGAGATTGGGTTACGGTGCCTGCACGATGGGCACCCCGAATCAGGGCGCGCTAGCGGCATTGCAAGTCATTGCCCAACAACAGGCCGCAATGCTCGCGGCTATAGCAGCTAGTTCAGGTGCGGCAGCGGCTGCCTCAAGTTAGCAACATCGACACAATGCGTCTGACCATCTCGTTTAAGATTGGCTGCGGTTGCTCTTTAATAGTCAGAGGTAACCTCTGCGTGCGAAACCTACCCACGGTTCGACTTCACCGAGTGAATAGCCTGTCAGTGTCTGTTGTTTGAAGCTCTCAATGAGCTCGGGGAATGAACGAAGCGAGGATATCCGATCCCAAGCATCAAGCCAGGGCGTTGGATCGTAGGCCACATGGTGGTGGGTGAATTTCCCGTCCTCCAGTAGTCCATAGCACGCAGCCACATGTCCGCATCGAATTTGCCCAATGCTGCCAGGGTTGGTGAAGAGTTGACCGTTTAGATTACGCTCAAATTGAATGTGGGAGTGTCCAAAGAGCACATGAGCTGCGTCATTTCCATATGTGAATGCTTCGAATAGCTGAGCGGGACTGTCAGGGTAGACGTGGCGAACAGATTCGTTCTCATCGCCATGAGCCAATACGAAGGTACGGCCATCTAGGTCAAATTCGCCAGGCGAACTAAATGATCTCAGAAACTGATATCCCAAGTCGGAGAATTCATCGTAAATCCATTCCATGAGTGCCTTGTGCCCGTCAGGCCAATTTATGATCGACCCAGGATCAAGCATTGTGCGTTCGTGGTTGCCTTGAATGAACACCCCCTTCATCTCTGAGATCAGCTCAATCGTCTCATTCGGCTGGGGTCCTGGTGATACCGCGTCGCCCAAGAAAACGACTGAGTCGAAATCGCGTTCTTTTTGCAAGACGGCTTTGAGTGCGGTCGCGTTGCCGTGGACGTCCGCGAACACAAGGATTTTCACGTTGGCGACCCCCAAAGCGGTTCTGAGAAGGTTTCTACGGACACTTGAAAGCTTGGTTGAACAAACGAGAAACTGCTAATTCCACTGGAGGATAGCGTGAATTGTCTATGGTGCAGTTGTCATACGGTTCCCTAACTAAAATCGCATTCCGCCTCATCGGACCTTGTTCTTAATCCGGACACTCTATTGGTAAATTTCATAGAACCTTTTTTGACCGAAAATCACGATCTTGAACTACTCGGAGGAAAGGGACGCTCGCTTACGAACCTCGTCAACCACGGGTTTCACGTACCAACAGGATTTCACGTCACAACCAGTGCGTACAAGGATTTCGTGGCGGAAAACGACCTACAGTCAAAAATTTTGGCGTGCGCAAAACCGGCGCTCGTCAACGGTCAAGCTTCATTTGAGCAAGCGTCGCATGAAATCCGAGCATTGTTCGATACGGCGCCGGTTTCGACAGAACTAGAGCATCAGGTTACAGCCGCGTATCGTGAATTCGAGCAGGAAAACCCGGCAGTTGCCGTACGTTCTTCCGCGAATGCTGAAGATCTACCTGATCTTTCATTTGCTGGTCAGCAGGAGACCTACCTAAACATCCACGGTGCAGACGAGGTCGTTGCGGCAGTAAAGCGCTGTTGGGCGTCACTCTGGACGCCGCAAGCATTGAACTATCGCCATCAGAACGGAATAGCGCAAGAATCCGTGGCAATGTCCGTGGTGGTGCAGTTACTCATACCAGCCGAGGTTGCCGGCATTCTTTTTTCGGCAAATCCGGCGACTGGCGAACGAGCAGAAATGGTGATCAACGCGAGCTACGGCTTAGGCGAAGCTGTGGTAAGTGGCCAGATCACACCGGATACGTTCATCGTCAGTCGATCAGACGGCTCAATCAAAGAGTCGATGATCGGCACGAAGGAGTTGCAAATTGACGCAACCGACGAGCAGGGCACGCTGAATCGAGAAGTCTCCAGTGAACTTCAATCGGTTTCGGCGCTAACGGATGAGCAGGTCCACGATCTTTGGGGAGTTGCAGAGAAGGTTGTTACCTTATACGAAGACGTTCCACAAGACATTGAGTGGGCGATCTGTGACGGCAAGATTCATCTGCTTCAATCCCGACCGATAACCAATCTACCGGTACAACCGATCGATATCGAGTGGGAGGTACCCGAACCCGCGACGTATGTGTCTCGACGACAAATCGTCGAAAACATGCCCGACCCGATCAGTCCGCTATTCGAGGAGTTGTATCTAACCGAGGGACTTGAATCCACGAGGAAAGGTCAGAGCCTTATGGTAGGTGGTGGTCCTATGTTTATCGCTGTGAATGGATATGCGTACCAGCGTTTCGACTTTCAAATCGTTCATGATCAAGCTCGAGAGAAGGGATTGCTGCCAGTCGACGATGCGGAAATCGACGCAGCAGAGCTAGCTGCAGAAAAGCAAAGTGCTGAAGGCCGTCAAGGAGATAAGGCAGGTAAGAAAAAAGAATCTGAGATTGCGCGCCTGAGGAGAGAAGCTTTAGAAACCGACCGTTTAGTTCGTGAACGCGATATAGAAATGTTCAGAGAGGACTTGTCTCAAGTCGACTGCGAGGCGTTCGATACATGGCGAGCTGCTGAATCATCCGAAGACCTTGCCATTCGCATTACGATGCCAGAAAGTAAGAATCCGACGTATGTTGCCTTCAACAACAGCGAATGGAACGACCGGCAGCTTGGCGAGTGGTTTAAAGTGACGCACCCTCGTCTACAAGGCATTCGAGAGAAATGGTCAAAGATCGATCCCGAAACAGCGAGTGACGAGCAACTGTTAGCGGGTATCTGGGAAATGGGGATCGAGGAGGGATATTACTGGTCCAGTAATTCAAGCCACACGTTCGGCGTGGCGAAATCGACTGATGATCAGCTACAGTGTTTCTTGCGTGAGACACTCCCAGATCACAACTTCATCAGCGGTCAATTCCTTTCCGGAATTGAATCAAAGACGATGCAAGCAAACGCAGCGTTATTTGAAATCGCTGAAGAGGTCCGTAAGAGCAAGGACCTTGCATACTTTGTTCAGGTGACCCCCATTCGGTTCTTACGGGACAGGCTTCTTGAACGTACCGATGCTGTTAAGGTAAACGAACTGATTGATGTCTATCTCACCACATACGGGCATCAAGGGTACAGCATGGACTTCGTCGAACCAACTCAGGTGGAAGATCCCGCTGCGATGATGACGACCTTAAAGGCGATGGTTGCGGACTCGGAGTACCACCCACGCAATCAAGAGTTACGCACGAAATCGATTCGGGAAGAAAAGTTCGAGGAGATAAGTGGGCTCTTAGACGGTCTTGAGTATTGGCAGTTTAGATTCCGCTTGTGGTTGGCTCGCAAATATCACTATATTCGTGAAGAGGTCGCATTTATGTTTGGCTTCACTTGGGGTGTACTGCGGCCGATGGCGCATGAGTTGGGATCTCGCCTTGTCTCGATTGGTACGCTACGTGAGTCGAACGATGTTTATTTCCTCGAAACAACCGAGCTAAAACGAGCGATTGAATGCCGTTCGAAGCGTGTTGCCGCACCCGAACTTGGTGATATTGCGGTAGAACGCCGAGAGCTTCGCGAAGCTCGGAAGAAGCATCACCCGCCAGGAACGCTTCCGTTGGAAGCAAGTCAGATCGACGGGATTGCTTTCAAGGAAACCCAGATCAAGAACGAAGCTGATTCAGACATGATGCGCGGTTTTCCAGTCAGTCCAGGACGCGTTACAGCTCCCGCTTCCGTAATTACCGGTGCCGCTGAATTTGAAAACATGGCGCCAGGTTCGATTTTGGTGAGCCCGTTAACGACACCTGCCTGGACGCAACTATTTGCCCATGCGGTCGGGTTGGTAACGGACGTCGGCAGTATTTTGGCTCACGGTTCGATCGTCGCACGGGAATATGGCATCCCAGCGGTGTTAGGTGTTGGCGATGGCACCAAGCGCATCAAACACGGTCAGATGATCAGTATCGATGGTGATCAGGGTATCGTTGAGATTCATGACGATTAGCAAGCTGTGCGACGGTGCGCAGAACGTTAGATCGAGCCGTTAGATGGGTGCGTTGAACTGTTGACAGTAGCGTCGATACGCTAGGATTGATCCATCGGTATTGGCGAGGCGTGGCGAGGCGCGAAATCGCTTCGAATTCCAGATTTCCCGATCTTGTTCAAGCGTGAGGCTTGTTTCCATGTGGACCAACTTGCAGACTAGCAAGGTGCGCCATTGGGTCGGTAACCACTTCAAGACTTGTAGGCGTTGAGACGGATTTTCGCGTACGGCTACGGCGTAGTTTAACGTTAGTAATGCGTCGCGCTGGGGCACGCCGAAAAGCCAACTGCGTGTTTCTACGCCCGTATCTGGAGATGTAGTTTCAAAGAAGAAATAACCAAGTCCCCACATGTGAAAGTCGACGTGTGAGTCGAACTGCAGGTGTCGCGCAAATGGCAAATTAAGACGCCCTCGCGTATCGATGGCAGTATAGAAATGCTGCCCGTTCACTTCTGGCGTTCCCGTTTCTTCAACCTCATTCACACCGTGGACGAATTGAAAGTGGTTCAGATCGAGCGCATTTTCGGGTATTTCTTGTATGTGTGTATTAAATGTCTTTTTGCCCCATATCCTGAGGGTCCATCCTTCGTCGTCGATAAAGGGAAGTTCAAATTTAGGTTCGCCACCGTGATAAGCGAACACGACATCGTTTCGTTCACATGTAGGGTACGTTACGAGTTCGCAGGTTCGCGGAGGCGGCGCGTTTGGCGTATGCATGCACGCACCCGAGACGTCGTACTCAAATCCGTGAAACGGGCACTTCAAACGACCGTCGACGACACGCCCTCCTGCTTCGGGCGTCATTCGCGCACCGAGATGCGGGCAGTAGGCATCCGCTACGCAAACTTTGCCTTCTTCGTTTCGCCAAGCAACGATGTGTACGCCGCACCACTGCTGTCCAACGAGCTTGCCAGGTCGAAGTTCCTTGCTTCGGGCGACGTAATACCAGCCTGTTGGGAAGTAAGAAAACGGGTAGCGTTTGTACGTGAGCGTTTCCATTGCCACCGTTTGTCGGCGGGATTGGTGCGCTCCGTTGTCGGTCATGATTAATGTGCGCGCTGTTTCAGTAGATTTTATTACGCCGAATAATGGCTTGCACCTAAGGAAACGACTACTTTTCGTTACACAATCACAACATATTGAATTCTATGGATACAAACAGATGATGAAGATCGCTGGCGTTCAGAGAACCGTACGGATTCACGACACATTGCTCACGCACCTACATCGAAAGGCATGCGGTCTAGCGAACGGACGCGTACGACACCTGAAATCAGACAGACGCGTTTTGCAGTTCTACGTATTCTCGATATGAGCCGTTCGGTCGCACAACAAGCTCGTCGTGCGTACCTGTTTCCCGAATTTCCCCTTCTTCAATAAATACGATCTGGTCCGCGTGTCGAATTGTCGACAGTCGGTGAGCGATAACAACGACTAGTCGACTCCCAGCTGCTTCTTGAAGGGACCTTAACAGCGACTGTTCGGTTTTTGGATCGAGTGCGGCAGTGGGTTCGTCGAGGATCAGGACTTGAGAGTCCCGTATCAAGCCTCGCGCGATTGACAAGCGTTGTTGTTGTCCCACGGACAAGGTGTCTCCGCCGCGACCTAATCGCGTGTCTAGACCATTCGGTAGGTCTTTGACAAACTCCATGCATCCCGCGATTTCAAGAGCTTCAAACATTTGAGTCTCGGTAGCGTTTGGGTTCGCGAGTAGTAAGTTGTGTCGTATCGTTGCAGATAGAAACGCATGTTCTTGCAGTACGTAGGACACTTGCTGACGAATACTCTGGAGATTAAATTCGCTAGCGTCGCGTCCGTCGATTAACACGCGACCAGCAGTAGGTTGAAGTACGGATGGGATCAGGTACGCAAGCGTTGTTTTGCCAGATCCGGTCGGGCCGACGATTGCAACGAGGTCGCCGACCTTGAACGAGAGGTTGATGTCGACCAATGCCTGTGTGCCGTTCGGATACGTATAGCCGATATCTTCAAACGTGATCTCCCGCTCGATTGAAGTGCATTCGTCACCGTCTTGATTGAAGTCCTCTTCGGACTCGAAGTCCATGAAGAAAAACACGCGCCGCACCGCTGCGATCACGTCCTGGATTTTGATCCAATACGCCCCAAGATACGCAGCTGGCATTGCGATGCTCCAGAAAATACCAATCAGCGCCGCGTAATCTCCAGGTGACATGACACCGTCGATGATGCGGTCGCTCACCAGAATCATTACGTAAATTCCGGCAAGGCCAGAGACCGCCGCGAAGATACACGAACAGACGATCACGACCGCGATGAAATACCGCTCGCGTAGGAAGGACTGCTCACTGCGCGCGGCGAATCGACTCGATTGTTCGCCGGTGGCTCCTAGACTCTGGACAGCGGCGACGTTCGAAACGGATTCTTCCATCGCATTTGTCGTCGCGGAGCCAGCAGCTCGTTTGTTTTGGCTAGTGCGACGGATAGCGCCAGAGAATGGGAACGTGACGAGAAACGCGACGGGAACGGTCGCCCACGCGATCCAGATAAGTTCTGGAGACACGTCGCCGTAAGAGTATTGCAGTACGTATAGATTGATTCCAGCATTAAGCATCATCAAGAATGGCACGATGGTGAGCTGAAGAAATAGATCAGGCGCCATCGGGACGTCATACATGACCCGATAAATGCTGTCCCCGATACGTTGATCGTCCAAAACAGCCATCGGCATGCGACTCAAACGTTCAAAAAGTCGCGTTCGCAGTCGATTCGCTAATCGTTGGGTGAGACGTACACCGACCATGAACGCCGCCAAACCCAAAAAGCCACTTCCGGAGGAATAGGACGCACTTATCTGGTTTTCGGCTTGCGTCGCAGCGTCCTGACCTTCGTGGAGTCCTGCGCCAAGACCATACGTCCTCATGCCTAGAAAAACCATACCGACGATAAAGATGATCGAAATGGAAAGCATGATTTGCAGCGGGTCCTGATCTTGAACAAGGGTCAGAACAGGCTGCATAAAAGGTGGAAATTCGATCTCGGTCGTATTGAAGGGTCGTTGCTGGATGACATTGTCGATGACGATCTTGCCTAGCCAAGGAAGGTACAAACCGGGGATGATGAGTGCCAGCTCAAGGACTACCTTAGCGCTGAAGAGGCTTCGTTCAGAAGATATCTGGTGTAACGATCGGCCGATAACCCGAAGTGCTTCCCAAGTGTTCAGATCGGACTGGGTATCGATACGGTCATCGAATTGGTTCTTACCAATGACTTCTTGAAGTATGTTCGAACGAGCTTTTTCGTTCGAACTTTTCGGAAGTGTCGAGTCAGTCAAGGTGCGTTCTAGCGACTAACTCGCAGCTCCCTCTGATTCACCAAGAAGCTCTGACTGAGCAAATGCAGCGAAACGACCTTCAGGCTTAGTCGTGAGTTCAGAATACGTGCCGGTTTCGACGATTTGTCCCTGTTCAAGTAACGCGATCTGGTCCGCGTTCTGAATGGTTGACATTCGGTGCGTGATCAGCAATATGATCTTGTCCGTTCCCCAGTCGGCTAGATTCGTTAAAACACGTTGTTCGTTTCGGGCGTCTAAGGATGCAGTCGGTTCATCGAGAATAAGAATCGGTGTATTGCGAACAACCGCGCGCGCGATGGAAATGCGTTGGCGCTGGCCAGCCGATAACTTGCCACCCCGTTCACCGAGTTCGGTGTCGTAACCCTTTTCCAATGCACGGACGAATGAATCCGCATTAGCGATTTCAGCCGCTCGTTCGATTTCAGTTCGACTTACGTTACCGGCACCGAACGCGATGTTGTTGGCGACCGTTTCATTGAATAGAACGTTTTTTTGCAGCGCGATCGCGCAGTTTTGTCGTACGTCTGCGAGTCTCAGTTCACGCAAATCGATACCGTTGAGCGTTACTTCACCTGCATCTGGGTCGAAGAGCCGAAGGAGCAATGACATCATGGTGGATTTGCCAGAGCCAGTTGCACCGACGATCGCGGTCACTGTGCCAGCTTCAGCTGTGAGCGATAGATTCGTAAAAACGGGCCGAGCTTCTGACGTGTACGAGAACCAAACTCGGTTCCATGCGACGGTTTGGATAGGATCCGGATACGTCACTGGATTTGAGGTCTCCTTGACTTCCAATGGCGTGTCGAGTAGATCAAATGCCCTTCGAAGCGCGATAAACAGATCCTGCATACGCATCCAGATACCTAGCAGATACCTGGCGCTACCGGCTAACGATTCGATTCGACCTCGAGCGATCTCAAATCCCCCTAAGTTCCAAATAGCAAAGCCGATTAGTCCTGCAACAGCAGCTCCCAGAAACGTTTCTCTTTCGGCAATAACCCAATGAGCAAGTACATACTCGGAACCGATCACGAGAACGCCGCCAATAAACGCTATCGTGAGTGTTAACAAGACCATGTCGAGACGTAGGTGGTAAGCAGCATCTAATGCACGTTTGGAGTCCCGGTCAAACTGCTCGTGGATTTGAGGCTCGGACCCATTCACTCTAAGAACCTTTACCGCTGTAAAGGATTCTTGGATGTGCGACGTGAGATTGCTGTTTGCAACTCGGTTAGCAAGCGACCTTCTTTGAATACGTTTAGTGGACTTCATCAATAGCAGAACAAAAGGAACGGCAGCGATCAGTGCGAATCCGGCGATTAGCGGATCGAACGCAATAACGATTGCAAATGTGAATAACAAACTCACCGCGGTCATCGCAGGAGAGAGGATCGCGCCTTGAATGAGGTTCACGATCATCGAACTGTCTTGGTAAACACGGAAAATCGCATCACCAACGCGGGCATGGTCGTGATATCGCAGTGAGAGCGACTCCGCACGTTCGATCATCGCGACGCGAAGGTTCTGATTGACGCTCTGCCAGACCCATGTCCCGTAATACCAACTACCGAAGCCTAAAAGTGTGACAAAAACACCCCCCGCAATACCCCAAAGGATGAAGCGGTCTCTTACGGTTCGACGTTGATCGGGCGTCAACTGCTCTTCAGGATCTAACTCAACCGATTCTGCTTCTTCGGATTTGTCTCTGAACACTCTGTCTTTATCAAGGTCTAGCGATTCACCAAGTTGCTGAGGATCAGTGGTAACGTACTCGTCGCCTAGAAAGAGCACCGTGGCTTGAAGCGGCTGGAGTTTTTCGCCAATCAAGACCTTGTTGAGGAATAAATCAGCGCCGACGAAGATCCCAGCCATGCCCGACACCATTCCAACACCTGCGAGTCCAAGCAGAAATAGAAGATGTGCTAGTAAAGGTCTCATGTAAGGCCACGTCTTCAACGCGAGCCCGAACATAGTTCGAAACGAGAGGTTTGGTGGATCGGGATCGCTTGTTTCGAGCGAATAGCCATCCAGTAGGGGTAGCTGTTTCAATACCGTAGATGTAAATCTGGTGTGCGCATATACGAATGACGATGTATTCTGTACGCAACATTAACACAATGGGATTTGTCGATTTCCTAAAGACAGAAAACTTAGATGGGATAGCGGAAATCACAGGTAGGCATAATCAGGCTGAATGAGTAAAGGTAGTGGTATGACTGAAATTAATGTAGCGGAACTAAAGCCGGTTGGCGAATTTGGCTCTAAAGTATGGTGCGAAGCATGCGTAGCGTATGGCGTGCAACTCTTAGAAAACGGTGATCTCCCGAGTGACCTTGAATGGGGTTTTAGCGAAATCTACTCTCATCCACCTGTTCGATTGCTCACCGACGGTCGGATGTTGTCAGGTTACTACATGATGGTGAAGGCAGGTGAAATAACTGGAGGCGATGGGACGTCCGATGAGTGTCGTGCGCTACCAGGTTTTCACGTTGAAATGCCTTGGGCATCAATATGCAATCAATCGGCTTCTAGATACGGACGCGAAGGTCAGAGACAACGGTCGGCAGACGAACAGGTAATGTTCAAGGCGATTGAAGAATATGTAGGACGACCCAATCCGCTCGGGTTGAAAGCAAGAGAGAAACCGGTTTGGCCTCCAGAAGTAGGCGCAGCGTTAAGTAAGGGGGGTGAAGAAGGAGGTGGATTGCACAACATCGCCGCTGCACTTCAAGCGCCATCACCAGAATTTGCCGATTTCCCGACTACCGAGTTAGGTGTTCCAGTCTTTACGGCGATGAGCGAGGGACAGAAACAGACTTTCTTAACGATGCTCGCTGTAGAGGTCTAGGGATACGGAATCGGTTACTCACTTCGAGAAGGACGGCACAGTGATATTGTGCCGAAAGAAACCGATTCGATGCCCCATCTTGCGTGGCTACCTATAACGCTGACCGAATTCTGTGGAACAGAGCACGCTCGGGGGATCGAATCTGGATCGTCCAGCGTCGCCGAGAAGCGTCAGCCAACTCGCGCGACTCAATTTACCCCACGATCGAATAAATGATAATAGGAATGAGTATCATTACTATTAAATTTAGTTTATAGGAGAGCGTTCCCGCGCAACACTGACGAACGGCTCGGGTATACGATCACCATTCTCGATTGTCACTGACTGACAGAAACACGGCAAGACTAGACCCCTTGTTTTGCTGTAGCGCTAATCGGCATAGGAAATTTGTTACTGTTCTAGGATTAGTAAGCAGTCGGTCATACAAGCCCAGAAATTGCGTCGATTGTTGTGTCCGTACTAGACGAGCCAAGCGTGCCCCCGACGCTAGAAACGGTATCGATCGGATGCAGCCTGAGCAGTTCGCCCTATTATTCTGGAATGCCTGACTCAGTGCTCTTAGCATCGTCTCGCGAGTCCAATTGATGACTACTATATCGCTTAGGTATCGAATCGCAATCTAGAAATCCTGAAAACTCCACCGATAGAGGTTCTGGGCAATTTCGCGCACGATAGATACAAGGGAGTACGTATGCCTCCCCCCGAATCTATGAGTGAAAATGCCGAGCGACAGACGATGTACTACCGTCGTCCCATAAATATCCATGACGCGAGAGAACAAGAACCTGCACCGAGTTTATCGACGCATGGTTTCACGCTTGTAGAGCACGAGACGCAATGCACCGACATGTCGGATCAAGCGATGGTGAACTCGATTCTGTACAAAGAGTATGCCCAAATCTTGCGAGACCTGACGGGTTGTGCGAAGGTTCGCGTGACGCAGCATCAGTATCGGAACGGATATGGTGGTCTACCGGTCGGGCATCCACGTGGCGCACGAGCGACGCCAAATGGCAGCGAAGGCGTGTACGGAGGCATTCACTCAGACGTCACACCCTACTCAGAACCTGGCTGGGCACCGCTAGTCGACGGACGACATTTCCAAGTGTTTAACTTTTGGCAGAGCTCGGATCCGACAAAGCCAATTCAGATCATGCCGCTGTCGTTGTGTGATATGGATAGCGTAGATCCGAGCGACATGATCTACGCAGATTCCTGGAATCAGACGAAGATTCCAAGAAAGCTTGTCAGCTTTCGACTGGCTTTCAACAACGCGCAAAGGTGGTACTACTACCCGAATATGCAGCCGAATGAGCTTCTCATCTTTAAGCAGTATGACAGCATGGAGGAATCACCCAATCGACGTTGCGTCTATCACGGCGCAATTGATGTACCTAATGTACCCGACGACGCGCCTTTGCGAGAAACAATTGAAGTGCGATTGTTAGCTCTCTTCGGAACAGAACAAGATAAAGCGGAACGAGTTCGTCGGTTTCAGGCGCAAATCCCAGTGGAACTTCCCGATGGTACGCCTTCCGAATGGGTTGTTAGGTACCCCTGATCACATAAAGGACGAGTCAGAGAGAACAAATATCACCAGCGGGAAGATGATCAGGAACGCGATTCCCATGTAACACAGAACGTTTAACACCTCGTTCTGTACAGGTTCTTCATTCAGATTAAGTCGCGGTCCGATAATCAACCAAAGCAACGCGCCGAGAACGACGGACCCTGCGACGCTCAAAATCAATGCGGCCATAGGATGGGATTATGGTCGCATTGAGAAGCTAACCGGTCCTTTGAGTTCGTCAAGTTGCGGTTGTATCCAATCGATCCACTGACATAAAGTCGGACGCGTCTCACGCGGGTCGATCAGCTCATGAACGCCAAAGGACTCCGCCCGTGGGAATGGCGATCTTGCGGAACGTAGGCGTTCTTCAATTTCTGTACGTTTCGCCACTGGGTCGTCCGCAGCTTCAATTTCACGATGAAATGCGACTGCGACTCCACCTTCTAACGGTAACGCTCCGGATTCCACTGAAGGCCAAGCCAGCACGTATGCGTTTGGCGCATAGTGCGCGGCCGTCGCTACACCAAAGCCCTTGTGGACTTGAATCGCACACCAGGGCATCGTAGCTTGTGCAGCGGCTGCGACCGCAGCCATCCCGTAACGGATAGTACCTTTCTTTTCAGCTTCGGGACCAATCATGAAGCCCGGCTGGTCGATGAAATTCACGACTGGAACATGGAAGGTATCGCACAGTTCGACAAATCGACGGTATTTCTGAGCTGCTTCAGCGGTCATCGCACCCGCATACACTCGGTTGTTGTTGGCGAGGATGCCGACTGGTTGCCCGTCAATGCGGGCGAGCCCGACGATTTGACTCCTGCCGAAGTCTTTACCCATTTCGAAGAACGATCCGAGATCGACGATCATCTCAATGACCGTGCGCATGTTGAACACGCTTCGCGAGTCACGAGGTACAACGTCAAGCAGTTCCTCCTCCATCCGTTCCGGGTTGTCTTCACACGGATAACGAGGTGTTCTTTGGTATACGCTACTGGGTAGATAGCTCAAGAATCGACGAGATTGCATCAGTGCTTCGGTTTCGTTCTCGGCGACGTTATCGACGACACCGCTCTTCGCATGGATATGCGCGCCGCCGAGTTCGTCTTTGGTCATATCCACACCGAGCGCGCGTTCAACGACTTTGGGACCGGCAACAAGGATTTGAGCTGTATCCGCTGACATCACGGAAAAATGTGATGCCGCCATACGACCGGCAGGAAAGCCAGCGACCGCTCCACCCGCCATTGAAACCACAGGAACTTCTCCCATCGCGTCGGCAATGACTTTAAATCGCGGTTCGGAGAAAACTGAATCCCCGCCTGAAGAGCCACCCCGTTTGCCACTGCTTTTTACGCTACCACCGCCACCCTCGAGCATCCGCACCAGCGGAATCTTGTATTGAATCGCCAGATGCTCTGCGTAGATACTCTTTCGTAAACCGGCAGCGTTGGGGGATCCGCCTTTAAGCGTGAAGTCTTCACCGCCTACGACTACGCGTCGGTCGTCGATTCGACCAAAGCCTAAAACGTAATTAGCTGGAACAAAGCCAAGGAAGTTGTCGTCATCATCGTAATCGGGGACGGCCGTGGCTTTACCTTGTTCCTGAAATGAACCTTCGTCAAGTAACGTATGAATTCGTTCACGAATGGTCATACGACCATAGCCGTGCTGCTTGGCGATTCCTTCCGGTCCGCCTTGCTGCTTCGCTAATTCACGCCGTCGCTTTAGTTCCTCGACTTCCTCTGCCCAGCTCATGGCTCTTTACGATCGCGTTATGCAACATCCGTGAAATTCGGATCGCGGTTTTCGAAATTGGCTTTGATCGCTTCAACTTGATTCGGCGAGCCAATCAAACCCGTCTGCAATTTAGCCTCTAACCCGAATCCCGATTCGTCGTCAGCGTGCCACGTGGTCTCAAGTAAGTGCTTGCCCGCACGAACGGCGGTTGGCGAGCGACCCGCAATCTCACGAGCCAGATTGAGTGCTGCGTCTCGAGCATTTTCGGTGACATGCGTGACCAAACCGAGTTCCTTCGCTTCTTCTGCATTGAGGATACGACCAGTGAACGTTAGTTCCTTCGCGACGTCCATGCGGACGGTCTGCCGGAGCGTCTGTGTTATGGACATATCGGGAATCAAGCCCCACTTGATTTCGAGTACCGATAACTTCGCAGAAGGCTCGGCAAATCGAATGTCTGTCGCGAGTGCAATCTGGCACCCGCCTCCGTAGGCCACGCCATGAATAGCAGCGATCACGGGCATTGGCAAACGACGCCAGACATATGCTGCACGTTGAGCGTGGTTTTCTGCGGTTTTGGTTTGCTCTACCGACACGTCAGACTTGGATTGAGTGTCACTCGAACGCGATTCGGATCGATCAGCCATGCCTTGGAAGCTGTTCATGTCAAGACCGGCACAAAAGCCAGGTCCGTTACCTGACAACACAACAGCGCGCACGTCGTCGGCTTCCAGTAACTGGTTTCCGGCACTATTCAATGCTTGAAACATTTCCGGCGAAATTGCGTTGTACTTGTCTGGTCGATTCAGGCGTACGTCAGCGATACCTTCTTCAACATTGATGGTTACGAGATCGGACATGACACTTCCTCTATTGGTACTTTAACTCTGAATGACTGCGACGACTTGATCTTCTTCTACAGCTTCTTCAGGCTGAACTCTCAACTCTGCCACAGTCCCGTCAGCTGGACTTTCGACTGGAATTTCCATCTTCATTGATTCAAGGATCAGGATTACGTCGCCTTCTGAGACGCTATCGCCCACCTCTACTTGAACCTTCCAGACACTTCCGGTTACTTCGCTTTCAACGTTGTGCGTAGCCATGCAAATGGATCGCCTTCTTGCTGCGGGAAAATGGCTCCTGGCAAGCGTCGAGAACCTGCTGACGCATCGCAGGAACGCGAGATTTTACTTTTGCGTGTTACTAGAACGCGAATTCGTTGATTTCCGCACTTTCTTGATGAATGCTAGATAAATAAGGAATCATTAGGTGCATGCAAATGGTTTGAATTCCCTCGTTAATTTTCGAACGAAGGCATTGCTTCATTGCGTTCGCGAAGCGCTTGCTTGTGCTAACGGCACGGATAAATGTGGGTTAACTTCCGCTGCGCCACGTCGTTGGGGTCAGAATTCGTCGCAACCGTGTGGGTTATATCGTCGTCATAGGCTTCTTCCATCAGCAAAGCACCCACTGACGTGCCTCATCCACCATTTCACGGTCGATTAGAACGTCGCGACGCTCGCTCGCCGAGAAGGTCAAGTACAACGTCGATGTTCTATACGCGGCACACGGCGTGAAAGTTTGTCGTATTAATTACCACGACAGTCGACCTTGTTTGCAGAAACGTGTCAGTGGGGTGGCCGAACGCTAGTTGTCTTCGATGCTTGATTAGTCTCGATATCGTGTAAATACCTACGATGTCATTAGGTCCACTATTTGCTACACGGAGGTGACCGAAAGCACTCCATGAGCGTTTGTATTCGGCATTTGGTGCCAGTCGAGCAGGTAATTTCCTATGATCGCCAGAAATAGATAACACTGCCGAGAATTTGATATGCTCAGACCGCTGCACATCTTTCATTTGCCATTTCAACCCACAGGTGATGGATCAGAATTGGCTCTAAATCGCCAACTCGGTGTCCACTTGTAACCCCATTGATTGCGCCACCGATTTCCATACGCTGCAATTCGGCTCTGTCTACGGAAGAAGCATTCCTACACTCAGTCGCCGATAGTCTACGATCACTGACGTAGCGCAAGTTTATAGAACAACGTTTTGCGAGATCAAATAACGTCAAATCAAGTAGCTGCTTGAAATAAGTTTTTTTTGAGGTCCTCGATGACCGCCGCCGCTTCTTTACTTAAACCCTTGCCTTCCCGCGTTGTCAAAAGCTGACCGGGAAACCAGCGCTCGTACCATTTTTGCTTTTCTGCCCAGGCTTGTGCGTAGTCTGGTAGATCCATGCGTCCGAGATGCTCCCAGAAGAAAGTCCTACCTCCGAAAACCACGGTGAAATCCGGTAGTCTCACTGTACCATCAGCCGCAAACAGTGGTTTTTCGTACAGAAATGGGATCTGCCTATCGTGAAGGAGATTAGCGATTATCACCTCGGATTTTGAACGAAGCATGTCGCCGCTAAGGGCTTCGTGGATCTTACCTACTTCGTACCACCCGTCCCTATTCGTCAGCTCACGCTTGACCAAATGCAATTCAAAGAGTGATGAATTAATCTGACGGGTTTGAGTATTTTCTCGTCGACGTGCATCAAGTAGGCTCGAAACGTCGTTTTCTATTAGTAGCGTGCAATGTCTGCTGGCTCTGGTTAGTGCGGTATACACTAATTCAGCGGAAACAGGACGTTTCTTACTGGCTGGAATAATCACGAAAGTATGCCCAAACTCGCTACCTTGGGCTTTGTGAATAGAGACCGCGTACGCTAGTTCGAGATTCTCTTCGACGCTTTCACTGCGTTTGAATCTGCCGCCGTGAGGAACGTCGTTGCCGTAGCCGACAGTGATTCCCGGTTTCCGAGTGAATTCGACAGCGAATCTACCCAGGCGAGGTCCATATCCAGTTTTTAACGTCTTCCAGATTTTAGAGTCAAACCCGATGGCTCCGACAACACCGATTTCCCCATTAAAGACCTCGATTTCGATTTTCTCCCTGGTTTCAGCGCGGTATGCCCAAATCGGGTCTGACCTTGGTCTGTTTCGCACCTGGATAACCTTGTCGAATAGCGTAACTCCGTCCACGCATCCGACTCGATTCATTACGAATTCATTCCTGCGTTTTTGACATGCGTCGTTAAGTGCTTCAACTCCGTGCAACTCGGCACGATGTGGAGTGAGAATCTGAAATGCAGTGGGATCGTCTGCGAGTCCATCACGCCAGATTTCATATGGCGCTTTCTCGGTGTCTCCGTCGTACATCTTGGTTTCAATCGCTTCAATAAGCGTTGCAGCGAGACGTTCAGGCTCATGCCAGAATATCACATCAAGAGCTTCGTCAACTTCACCACCTTCGTGTATTTGCTCAATCAACTTTTCTTGATCTAAACGGGTAGATTCGTCTCTACTTGCATCGATTGACTTGTCCTCATTAGGGCTAATAAACAACTCTGCGAGTTTCACGATGCTCTGTCCTCGACCTTCGATCTTGTTCAGCATCAGACGCAGATTTGATCGAAGCCGACCCAGGTTGTCGGGATAGTGGGTTTCTAGCCATTTAACTACGTCCACGAAGACGCGGCCCCTACCAATCGGTGGTAGCTGTCCTGTGTCACCTACAAGAATTAAGCGTCGTATGTGTTGCCAATCGACCGCTCGAAAGAGTGCGGCTGTGAGGTCCAGGTCCAGCATGGATGCTTCGTCGAGGATCAAAGTTCCAACTTCCGCGCGCTTACCGCCGATCCGACGAAATGTAAGGTTCTTGTTTAGCCAGCCAAATGAGGCGAGAAACGAATGGACTGTTACCGTCTGTATATCTGACAGATTCACATCGTCAAACATCTGACGTGCCCTATCTGCGGCTTTACCGGTGGGTGCCATTACTAGGACGTTAGCTTCTTGTCCTTCGGATTTACGAACAGCTCGTACGAGAGATTCGATGACCGTCGTTTTGCCTGTTCCAGCAGGACCAGTTACAACGGAAATTGGCTGCCTGAACAGTCTTTCGCACACTTCTATTTGTTCGTTCGTAGCTTTCACATATTCGTCGCCTCCTCGTTCCGCTAGTGTGCTCTGGGTCTTGACTACCCATGCGGACCAATCCGAAGACGTAACAGGTCGACGCAAACTAAGTTCGGGACGCGACACTAGCTCATTGAGAGTCATCTCGACGGTGCGCTCATCTTCGTAGACCACTCTTTCGTAGAGCAGTAAATCAGAATTTAAGCGTCTAATCTTGAGAGAATCCGACAAGAACTCTTCGTCTACTTCAAAGTAGCGCTCGCTAAACTGAGCTTGCTTCCAATCCGGCAAACGTGCCATTCGAATGCAGATCTCCTCGACCAGATCCTTACCTAAACGAAACGTGTGGTTAGGCTCGGAACGAAGGTGTTCCACGCAGAGAGAACGAAAACGACGCTCATCATTAAATTGGACGCCTGCCAAGGGCGTACCACCGAGATCGGGTGAAGGCAGAGTACCACGGTCGATCGTGCTCCAGGGGATTCGTTCACCCTGATCGGCACCACAATATAGTTCAGCCAGTAAGTACGGGTTCGCTGCTATTTCTTCAGCTGCTACAGTTAAACCACAGCTATTCCGGTTGTTAGCGACATCGTGCATTGACTGTTTATCGAGATCGAATCTTGGAAGTATGTCGCGCAATAACGACTTTGCACCGTCATCCAGTAGTTTCCAGTTGCGCAACATCTCCTTACGAGTAGTTGCATCGATCTCTTGCGTGAGTTCGTTGTCTCGATTAGTCTCAATTACCTCGAACGCGAGGTCGTGCGCTCGATCGTGACCTTCCTGTATGCATAGTTCCTTTACGCCATCGAGAAGCCGTGACGCGCCTGCAACATCGAGTGCTTTCAACAAGCCGGGATACAGTCCCCGATGAGTCCACAGTTCGGCGATTGTCTTTAGAAGCCATTCTTCACGGATAGTCCAATTCTCAGTCTCGTCATCGATTTCTTTCAACAGTCGCACTTTGGCTAGAAGCTGCTCAAGAACACCTATGGCTTCATCATCAGAAAGGTGCTTCGAACCATATTTACATATCTGTGGATTCTCAGGATAAACCGCGATCTCAGCGAGTCTTTTCGGATCGTCCATATAACGGTGATAGGGTAACCGTACACCTTCATCCGGATATGCGGATGTAATCTCTCGCGACCAAATCATCCCACCCGCATACTTTTCCGCGATTTGAGGTTGGACATTGTTATATAAAAGCTCATCTCCGACACTTGTAATGCGAGAAACGCCTATCATCACATAGCGTGGCGCTTCATCCTCTGATAGTGGATTCGAGTAGTTGGCGTAGTAGAAGATAAGGTTAGAACCACAGTCTCCTTGGATCGGAGCGAAAAACTCACGAGCGAGTTCTCGTCTAAGGTCGTTGTCGAAATAACCTGATGTTTTCACCTCATCCGTATACATCGCCTCGAAAGGCCAGATACATACGGTCGCAGGCGGCAGTGTCCATTCTTTTTGATCTGCACGACCGTTAAAAAAGTCGGGGGGCGCCGATATAACCTGAGCAGCGTCTAAACCAAAAGCGTTGTAGCTATAACAACATGGCGGTACGTATCCATCTAGATCGTTTCCAGAACAACCCGCGTATCGCATCTCATTCTCGAGATTACGTTCTCGAGCGATCACGTCACCGGGATAGGACTTTGTACCAACGCAGTAGGTATTCTCAGCTGGGGATTTACAGACGGCCCCATTCCAGCCGTCAGAATGCCAGGCAAGGCGAGCGGTCACATGGGTAGGCATTTAATACATCGCAATTTAAATAGAAGGTTTACTCGCGACGTACACCTGTGTCGCGACCATTCATTCTAGCGCCGTACTTAGTACCTGAAGAAGCCTAAGTTACCTGTATTGCGACGTTTGTTCGAAACCAAAGGTGCTTTCTTGTCTTTTTGCTTTGAGAGGTAAGCGAGTATCGCTCCAATAGACTTACTCGGTTAGTCGGTACAGGTCACATTGGAATTCGTACTGATAACACGGTCGGGTAGCCGCAAGTGTGTTATAAGTTGGTAGCACCTTCAACGTATGGGATGGTCAGCAAGACGGTAACTGCGTAGAAACCCGGTTCGAAATCTGTTACGCTAGTCAACGCTTTATGGGTCAGTAATTCATCGATGTTTCTCAGATTATGACGTGCGAGCAGAAAATTGTCGAACGGAATGATGGAATGTCAGACATAGTTCCTCGTGTTTAGGATCGGATAACACCGAAATCCAGCGGAACGTCCTGATTAGGCGACATATCACTTAGCATTGATCAGCTAGTCGGTTAAATCGTGTAACACCTTCCTAAACTCATCTTTAACGCAGAGGTAGCTTTAGCCGTGCAACGATAGTGCAACAGGTCAGGACTGTCGTCTGGGTAATCACTATTAAGAGCTTGAAAGTCGCATCGTAGATACTCGTAGTAACGTTCGCGACAAGAGCCAAAACATGCGGAGATCGGGGAACTATCATCGATTACACGATTTAGCGCCATCGATGTTAATTTCAATCGAAATTTGTTGTCGTAGATTTGTTCAAAACGCTGATGATATCAGTGCGAGATTAGGACTTGGTTGTACTTAGCGACACTGACGTCAATGAGGAGATGTTCGAGAGTGGTGAATAAATATCCAGTGGGTGTTTCGGTGGGATCGAAAGATGATCCAGGTCGGCGCGGGACAATCACAGCCGGACCTCGTTCCCGTTCAGATGGAGATGTGTATCGGATCAAATGGAATGATGGCTCCTACGGATGGACGCCAGAGTACGCGTTCGAGAGCATTGACGAGTCAGGTGAGGACGCTTTTGAGCTGCTGCAAAGGAGACGCTTCGGTCGCATAGGTGATCTCCGTCGAAATCTGACATTTATCCAACTTAGTGGTCGCCTGGCCAATGTCGTATATAGCATGGATGCTACAAATACTGATTTTCTAGCTTATCAATATAAGCCCGTACTTAACTTCCTGGATTCACCATCTAACGCCATATTAATTGCAGATGAAGTCGGCTTAGGGAAGACAATTGAAGCGGGCTTGATATGGACCGAACTAAGGGCTCGTGATGACACATGTCGTCGGCTAGTTGTGGTTTGTCCGGCAATGTTGCGAGACAAATGGAGTCTGGAGCTCGAAGGTAAATTTGGCATCGATCCTAGACAACTGGATGCAGCGCAACTTACAAATGAACTCAAGCGGGATAAGAATGAGATTCGTGATGGGCAAGGGATTATCTGTAGCTTGCAGGGACTCCGACCGCCGTCAGGATGGCGTTTTACAGAGAGAACGGACAGCAGAACGAAATTAGCTCACCTTCTTGAAAAGCTCGCTGATAGCGAACCGGTTATCGATCTGCTGATCATTGACGAAGCGCATTATTTACGGAATCCTGAGACTCAAACAGCAGCTCTCGGGACACTTCTTCGAGAGGTCAGTTCAAACATTGTTTTTTTATCGGCGACCCCAATTAATAACCGTCAGGAGGATCTATTTCAGTTGTTGCGACTGATTGATCCTGATTCGTTCGAGTCTCCGGACCAGTTTCCACAGGTTATATCTGCGAATGAACCATTGATAGCAGCACGAGATCTAGCACTTGATCCAGATTCAGAAGGCATACAAATCCTGACGCAGCTTCAGAACGCAGAAAAACACCCCCTTTTAGCAAACAGTCAGCAACTTCGCGACCTATTGAGCCAAGACTTCAGCTTCGAATATCTTGAAAAAACGAGCAACAGGATCAAGTTAGCGGATCGTATAGAACGCATAAATTTGCTAAGACACACAGTCAGTCGGACGAGAAAGGTCGAAGTGAACGAGTGGAAGGTCGAAAGAGATGCGAAAAGCCACTTCGTCGAATTAGAGCCTGACGGCGTTGAACGAAAGTTCTACGACAAGGTCACCAGGGCAGTACGCAACTATGCGTTCTTGAAGGATGTAAGCGATGGCTTCTTGCTCTCCCCACCACAGCGCCAAATGTCTAGTTGCATGTATGCTGCCGCGCGTAGTTGGAGTGATCGAACACGAATATCGGATGATGCTTCCACGTTGCTCTACGAAGACATAGGAGTCGAAGATTATGTAGGCCAGTCCCAAGCTGGTCCACTCATTGAATTCATAGCGCGATCGGCGCTTCCTGGACTTGACATCGAGGCGTTGCGAGAGCATGACACGAAATTCGATCGGTTTTGGGAAATTGTTAATGACTATTTTGATTCATACCCAGATGAGAAGATCATCGTTTTCTCTTATTTCAAGGCGACTCTCGGCTACCTCGAGGAACGACTGAAATCTCACGGAGTAACGAGTAGAGTGTTGCATGGTGACATCGCGGAGAACAAGCAGTCAGTTATCGAAGATTTTGAAAGCTCTGCCGACTCTCGGGTCTTGCTAACGTCGGAAGTTGCGAGTGAAGGTGTTGATCTACAGTTTTGTAGTTTGATTGTTAATTACGACTTACCGTGGAATCCTATGAAGATTGAACAGCGCATTGGTCGACTCGACCGAATAGGACAGCGCTCCGACAAGGTCCTAATTCACAATTTGGGATATGCAGACAGCATCGATGAACGGATTTATGAGCTTCTTTTACAAAAGCTCGACATCTTCAATCGTGCAATCGGTGGAATGGAGGTTGTTCTTGGTGAGTTGATCAACAAACTTACAAGCGATCTGATGCGACTAGATCTCAGTCGCGAAGAGGAAGAATTGAGGATAAACCAAGCTCGAATCGCAATCGAGAACGTTAGACAACAGGAGTCTGAGCTAGAAGAAAAAGCTAGCCACCTTATTGCCCACGGTGGACAGATCCTAGAGCGTGTACGCGTCGCACACGAATTTAGACGTTGGATTTCTGGGGAGGATCTAAAAACGTATGTCAAAGACTATCTCGATAGACATCTAACGGGCTTTACATTTCTTGAGGATGATCGTGACCCGTCGATCGTTTCCATTGAATTCCCGACAGAATTTGCCTCTGAGCTAGACGACTTTATCCGTCGAAAGAACCTTCTCGGTAAGAGTCGACTCGCGAGTGGAGACACTATCCGATGCAAATTTAATAATCGGGTGGAACGGCTCTCTTCGAAGGTCGAAACGGTAAGTCAGTTTCATCCCCTAGTTCGCTTCATCAGCGACAGTTTGAGAAACCGTCCAGAGGGTATCTGCCCATTGGTTGCTGTTTCAGTGTCGGTCGCTACTCTACCGGACGTGTCGGAAGGGGTGTACGCATTCGCATGCAAGAAATGGTCTTTTACCGGTCTTCGAACAGAAGAAGAACTATGCACTCGGGCGATTTCGCTGAACGGCCACGTTTCGCCACTAGATGCTGATCAGTCATGGGATCTAGTGAATGCGGCAAGGCTGAACGGTGTTGATTGGTTTTCAGTTAGGAATGATGTGCCAATTGATCGACTTGAAGAAGCCATCGATAGATGTGACATGCTGTTGGATCAGGACTACGAAACTGCAAAGAGAGAACGAACCAATGAAAATGCGGATCGAGTCAATTTCCAGAAAACAAGCGCATCTCGACATCGAGACCGGTTGTTGGGTAGTCTCAATGAAGTTTTAGAACGCTATCGATTGGAGGACGAGCATCATCGGATGATTCCCGCTACTGAAGGTCGGATTAGTTCGATAACGAGGAAGTTCGAGCGCCGTCTGATTGAGCTGCGGAAAAAAGGAAGAATGACTCCGGCTAGTTCGGAAGTTTGCTACGGTGTCATCAAAGCTACGGCGGCATGAGCGAAATATGTACTGGAGAAAGTTATTAAAGGTGTTTGCTGAGTTGATAGCTATATTGCGACGAGGGCGAAATTTCGAAATCAATGAGCGACCAGATCCTAAATCGAGGAATTCCGAAGAAGATTCAATTCGGCTAGTTATCGGATTAGATTTCGGTACGTGTTTTACGAAAGTTGTCATCGGTGAGGACCGTGTACGTTATGCGATTCCGTTCAACGGACTAACGTCAGCAGAGAATCCATATTTACTACCTTCGAGACTCTACGTCCGGGCACGTACGAATGTTTGTGAACTAAGTACCGAATCACAACACGACGACTTGTATGACAATCTAAAAATGCCGCTCATTGATAGGAGCTGGTCTCTTGAAGATTGTGTACGCGCATCGGCTTACTTGGGATTGGTTATTAAGCACGCACGTAACTGGCTAGCGGACACACACGGCTTGACATATGAGAACAGAAAGCGTGAGTGGTTTATCAATATCGGCCTTCCTACGGCTAGTTTTGACGATGAGGAACTGAAGTCAGTTTACAAATCTATCGTCGAAGCAGCGTGGAGGGCAAGCGCACAGGACGAGGACATTACGTTGGAGAGAATGAAGCAGCACATCCATGAGGAAGGTGGCGAGATATCTGGATTACAGAGCGATAACGAGGCGCCGGAGTTACCTGCAGACAGGATTAACACGTTCCCCGAGTTCGCTGCGCAGCTTGCTGGTTATTTGCGTTCGTCGCTCCGGCGAAATGGGTTACACGTTACGGTTGACGTAGGTGGTGGAACTATGGATACGACCATCTTTAATGTCGAGGAATTTGATGGAGAAGATACCTTCCCAGTGTTAGCCCGAGAGGTACACGAATTGGGCGTTAACCATCTGGCTGAAACTCGACTTAGTAGGTTACCACAACTAGCTGAATGGGAGTACTCTCCGTTCGAACATTTTCCGACAAACGAGTTCATCCAAAGCAACTTTAATGTGGATAAAGAGCGTTTAGATGAGGTGGATTTACCGATTAAGATAGAAGTTGCGGATGCGATCCGTCAGTTATTACGTGATACAAAAAGGGATCGCTATCCAAAAGCTCCACAATGGTCGCGAGATTCCAATGAATTTGGCAAACCGGTCCGCAGTTTCTATACGGGTGGCGGTTCATTGGCAGATTTTTACGCTACCTTGCTTAGCAGATTCGAACGGGAAGTTACTCCTTGTAGGTTACGCGAATCAAGACTACCAATCCCGAATGATTTCCAGTTCGCTAATGACCGACCCGCTGGATTTGATCGAATGGCTGTTGCTTATGGACTCTCGTACGACCCTTTTGACATTGGGCGAATCGTAGGAGTCGATGAAATTGAAAAAATTGAGCAGGAGGATACGAAGTCCACCTTTAGAAAAAAATACATAGGGAAAGAAATGATGTAACTTGAGAACTTCCGTTACAGCGGTACCGTGTGTAGGGCATCATTAGATCAGATCAAATCTAAGTTCGTCATGCGCTGTACTAGACAGTACGACGGAACAAGACTTCGTCATTCGGTATGGTGTGTATCGTCGCTCAACCACTCCTGGTATTCCACCCAACTTTTGATCAGAGTGCTGAGATTGGTTTGTGAAGAGGCTTCCTCAAGCTTCAGTCTGGCACGGGCATCGTCAAGTGCAGCTACAATCGATTGGACACATTCGCTAGTTAGCTCAAGCTTTAGAACGTCGGTTTTAGGACCGCCCTTGTGGTCGCTAGGCTTCTCCAGCGGTTCAAGCGATGTACATTGAGCAAGGTACTCACGGAGCGTTCCGGTTACATGGTCGATGGTTTTATCAAGCGCCCACCGGGTGAAGTACGCGGGGCTGTGGCTTAGTTGCTTATAGGTGTCCCAGTCCAAGCGAATTAGAGTTCGAGTGTTTGCCCTGTCAGATGTTCGTACGCCTCTAAGTAACGACGCATCGTCCGTTCGATGACGTCCGCTGGCAATTCCGGACCTGGTGGGGTTTTGTCCCAGCTTCCAGCCGATACAAGCGTTTCGAGGTAGTTGCGAACGATTTGCTTGTCGTAACTTTCTTGTTCGCGTCCAGGTTCCCAGTCATCCGCTGGCCAAAACCTGGAACTATCGGGCGTAAAGATTTCGTCAATTAGGATCGGTTCGTTTGAACCGTTTTGAACGCCGAACTCCAATTTCGTATCGGCAAGAATGATGCCTCGTTCGATTGCGTGCTCCCGAGCGCGGTTGTATAACGAAAGCGTCGTGTCACGGAGCCACGTCATTTTCTCCTCGCCAATGATTTTGACGCCTTCTTCGAAACTGATGTTCTCGTCGTGATCCCCTTGTTCGGCTTTCGTTGAAGGCGTGAACAATGGCTCATCCAGACGGTCGCTGTTGCGGAGACCGGAAGGTAATGGGATACCACAGACTTTGCCGCTACGTTGATAGTCCTTCCAACCGCTACCAGTGATGTACCCTCGAGCGATGCACTCGACAGGTATCACGCTCGCTTTGCGACAAAGTTTCACACGTCCGCGCAGCTGCTGGCGTTCCTCATCTGAGAGTCCAGGAACCTCTTCAACGTTCGTGGTAACTAAATGATGATCGACATCATCCGCGAAGAAATCGAACCAGAACTTGGATATTTGTGTGAGAACGATCCCTTTCCCGGGCAATCCCGTATCTAGGACAACATCAAATGCGCTTACCCGATCCGTCGCAATGATCAACAGGCCAGGGTCGCCGTCGGGTAACGTCGTCTCGTATAGGTCCCGAACCTTTCCAACACGCTTGTTAGGTAGGTTTAGATTTGTTTCTGTTACTAACTGAACCATTTTCTCTTCTATGCGGTGTTACCACCGTCAACCGTGTAAACAGAACCGGTGACCCACGACGCGTCATCGCTTAACAGGAACGCCATAACTTGAGCGATTTCACGTGGGTCGGCGTACCGACCGAGCGGTATTCTGGCTGCAATGCGTGTCTTCGCCGCGTTCATATCGTCGGGTGCCATCCCCTGCTCTAGGCTGCGCATCATACGAGTCTCCACTGGGGACGGATTGACGGTGTTCACGCGGATGTTGAATTGAGCGTATTCCTTAGCCACGGATCGCATCAAACCGATGACTGCATGCTTGCTCGTGCTGTAAGGCGTTATTCCGGGTGCACCCGAGAGTCCAGCAACACTGGAAGTAATCACGATACTGCCGGACCGTTGTTCGATCATTTGCGGTATTACCGCACGTAGTCCTAACCACACTCCTTTGACATTGACCGCCATGACGCGGTCGAATATGTCTTCATCGTAGTTAAGTGTGTCGGTTACTTGCCCTTCGATGGCTGCATTCGCCAGAAAACCATCGATGCTGCCAAATCTGTCGAGCGTGTGTTCCGCCATGCGATGGTTGTCGTCCGCAAGCGCAACATCTGCAGCACAAATGGAAACCGAGTCTTCGCTTAGTCCTTTCGTACTTGCACGAAGCGCATCTTCTTCGAGGTCGACCGCGACGACATTCGCGCCTCTGTTTGCAAGGTAGTGAACCGCGGCGGTGCCGATACCACCCGCGCCACCCGTCACGATGACGGTCTTGCCACTAAATTCGTCACTCATGTCGTTGCCTTAAATGCGTTGTCGAAGTCCGTACGTAAATCATCAAAATCCTCTATACCGGTCGATATCCGAATCAACGAATCGTCGATACCCATGCTCGCGCGCCGCTCAGGTCCCATTTCGTAGTAAATCGTGTGAGCTACAGGGATGGCCAACGTTCTTGTGTCACCCAGATTACTGGACTTAATCACGACGCGTAACGAATTCATGAACTCAAAAATATCGATACCGTCCGTCAACTCAAACGAAAAAATCGCGCCCGGAAATTTGAACAATCGCTTCGCACGATCGAATTCAGGATGATCCCGTAGTCCTGGATAGTAGACAGCTTTGCATGCTGGGTGTGCACTGAGGTAGTCGCAAAGGCGTTGCGCGTTTTCGCATTGTTTAGTGACCCGCAACGCGAGCGTTTCGGCGCCCAATGCGATTCGATTCGCCGCTTCAGCGTCCAGAGTTGCACCGAAATCCCGTAGACCTTTCTTCCGAATTTGGGTGATGCCCCATTTTGCCGAGTCGCCTTTCTGATACGTGTCGTAGATATTCTCAAACGATTGCCAGTCATATCGACCCGTATCGGTGATCGAACCGCCAAGAACGTTTCCGTGGCCTCCGATGTATTTCGTCAAACTATTGATCACGATATCAGCTTTCGAATCGATCGGCTGATAGAGATAAGGTGTCGTCATG
Source organism: Pseudomonadales bacterium (assembly GCA_022822135.1). Taxonomy (GTDB): domain Bacteria; phylum Pseudomonadota; class Gammaproteobacteria; order Pseudomonadales; family Azotimanducaceae; genus Bin55. The sequence continues at coordinate 49,525 of JAJECH010000025.1, read as the reverse complement.
GTGTTGTCGACTACGTAAATCACTCCGTGCTGTTCGCATACATCGGCGATGCCTTCAAGGTCTGCAATTTGTGTTCTTGGGTTTGCGATGGTCTCGACGAAGACGAGTTTCGTCTCTGGTCGAATCGCGTCGGCCACATGTTTTGCATCGGTGGCGTCAACGAACGTAACCTGAAGTCCTTGCGCTGCGAAGCTGTTGAACAGACTATTCGTGTTGCCGAACAAGAACGAACTTGACACAAAGTGGTCGCCGTGACGTAGTAACGCAAACAGCATCGTACCGATAGCGCCCATTCCGGTAGAGAAACACACCGTATCAAGTCCGCGCTCCATCGCGTTGATCTGCTTTTCTAGCGCTGATACGGTAGGGTTGACCTGCCGACCATACGAATAGCCTTTGTGCGTACCTTGAAACACACCGGCAAGGTCACGGGCATCTTCATAGCCATACGCAACCGAGCCATGGACGGGTTTGTGAAGCGAACCGTGTTCTATCGCGTCTTCGCGATCCGAGTGCAGGATTCGAGTGGTGAAACCAAGCATGGCGATCTAAGCCTCTTAGAGGCGAGTAACTGTATCAAATGATTGTGTGTGAGGAAGTTGCCACAAGGGATACACGCGTGAAAGTGCCGAGAGCGCTAACGAATGTCGCAGACTACCGTCGTGCATTGCCGCGCGAAGGCGATCGAGATCACAAATTTCGATTTCTATAGCTTCGCCGGGTCCGAGATCTAGATCAGCGACGCGCGTCACATCGCGAGCAAGAAAGTGATGGCATAGATGAGGATGGAATGCGGGATTCGGCTCAACTGCTCCCAGGTACGCCCAATCGTCGCTCTTATAGCCCGTTTCCTCGAGAAGCTCATGTTTCGCGGCTTCTAAGGGAGATTCGCCGTCGTCCACCATACCTCCTGGCGTTTCAAGCGTGCATGCGCCGATCCCAAATCGATACTGACGCACCATGACAGACTCGTGTGCAGCCGTCAGCGCAACGATATTGATCCAATCCACACTCTCAAGTACGAGGCGTTTCATCACAGCTTTTGACGTAGGATGTTCAAGCCAGTCGTGACGAACCTGAAGAATGTTGAGATTCTCCCCGTGTTCAGACCTGATCTTTCGCCACGTGAGGGCTAAGTCGCTTGGTGATTGGTGTTTTTCAGAAATGATCGGCTCTCAGCGCTGACTGTAGGTCAAGCTTAACAGTCGGATCAATAGCCAGTGAGTTCAAGGTAGCCTGTACCGACGCGTTCTTTACCATCAAAAGCAAATACCACACCTTCCCAGTACCGCACTGAAGTTGACATCAACTGGTCGTCGAACGCTGGTTCGATGGCGAGTGTCTTATCTTGAAGCTCAAGCTCCCAACTTACAGGCCATGTCCGCCATAAGCGCATTGATTTCATTGCCCATTCGCTTGGCTGAAGTCGCGTGCGACTCCCGTTTTCGTCAATGAGCATACCCACTGGCATGACGTCGACGGACTCGGTTTTGGGTACTAGATTGAATAAGACGAGATCACGACCATCGTCTAGGTGAAGCGTGAGCCAGTTCCAACCCTGGTAGTTTGGATCTAGAACGCCAGTGCTCCATTCGCGATCTAACCACGCTTCCCCGCTGACTTCAAAGGATTGTTCAGGCGTTGTGAGCGTTCCAACTGCTTTCAAACGAGGGATTGAGTAGTAGTAACTGGCATTCTTGTCTGATTTCCACGAGAGACCATCTTCACCGTGTAAGACTGGCGGTTTTGTGGCTTCTAATGAAATCTCAAGCGCGTAACCACTATCCTGTGTTCGCAATTCGAGCGGTGAGAAGGTCGTATTGACAGACTGCAACACCCAATCTTCGAGGAATGCCTTAAACGGTTCGCTCGAGACACCCGCTAAACGCTCATGACCCCGCGAGAATCGTTCAAATGCGACGTGGTCGCGCGCGGCTATATCCGATATGGCAAAGTGCGCCATGTAGACCTGACCGCTTCGCCATGCCTCTTCAGATGGCATGGTTGATGTCAGCGCTTGACGAAATAGCGTGAATTGAAATCCGAACTCTCTCTGATTTTCGTCAGCAACGACCCCTACTAAGTACCACCACTCGGTTTGAAAGTCCCGATGTTCACCATGTTCGCGCGGAAACTCGAAGGGCACTACTTTTTCGGCTCTTGAAAATCCAGTAACATCAGGATTTTCATAGAGCGCGTTCATCGAAAGAGGGCGACTCTCCTCGGTTCCACATGCGCTGAGTATTAGGATTAAGTACAGCAGGCAGAGGTGCTTAACGGACATTGCTAATCGGCTGAGTGACCAGTTTGCTCAAGGCTTGGCGCATCGGTTCGAGACCAGCGAGCATGGCTGCGCCTACCCCTAGTAAAACGGGCACGAGGATCGGTTGCCAGGCGAATGCGAGATCGAACGACCAGCCGTATGCGCGCGGGTTGACGTGGTAGCAAAGGTTCCACGCGAGTGCAAAACTCAACGGCAGTGCAACGGCGATCGCGAACAGTCCAATTAGAGCATTCTGGATGAGAGCGTTGAGTGCTAACGCAGCGCGCGACGTCCCCATCATCGTGAGCAAACGCATCTCCTTCAGACGCTTTGCTTGCATGCCGATCAGCGCACAAGCCATCCCGATGACCGCGACGAATATCGCGATATTCACCATAACTTGCGCCGTTGCGAAGCTCGCGTTGAAAATCTGAATCGATGCGTTGCGAATTTCGTCTGAGTCAAGCACGCGCACATTCGGATATTGGGTGTCAATGACGGAGCGTACGAGATCGGGCTGTGAGGTATCGATACTGAAACGGTCCGCGACAAGACTCTCTAACCGAACAAGCTCTGATGGAACGATTACGCGACTGTGAATTTCGCCGTAATCCTTGAATATATGGAGGATAGGGACCAACTGGTTTGGATTAAGAGCGATATCAATTGATACGAGATCACCAATCTCATACGCGTATGTTCTGGCTGCAATTTCGTTGATAAATATCCCGTATGAAGACTCGCCGTCAAACCCATAACGCATCTGCTCGAAACGATCTATCTCTGTCGCGATAAGACGGACAGGAACACCGTTGAGCTGTGCGTTGCCATGTCGATATGTACGCACTGAGTCGATATGCGCCATCGCCGAAAGATCGTCTTCGCTAATGTCGGCAGCATCGGACAGGTGAAGGTCATTGGCAAGCCGCTGGTCAAGAAGAGCTGTAAATTCGTACTTGAAACTCACGAGCATGAGTCCAATACCAATGGCGGTCGCAACGGCGATTGAAAGCGCGTTGATCGCTAGACGAATGTCGCTAGCCGTCGTAAACGCGTTTCGAAGGTTTAGATTGAGAGTTATCGAATTCGTACGTATTCGCGTCATGGCAAAAACACCGCCTCTGATTGATAGGGGTACGACGCAGAAAATGCTGAGTAAGCAGAAGCAAACGCTTAGTAATGACGCACCGAGCAAACCACTTTCGTCCCATAGACCGTATCCAATCCCGATGAGCGCTAGGACGGAGCCAATCCACCATACATGATTCCGTTGCTTTGCGGCTCCGCGCTGCGTAAATACGCCGACGAGCATCGCGGTTGTCATACCGAGTACAACAGCTTTCCAAAATGCGACGTGGTTGAGTGTCTGCCAAGTCTCAATGAGTGAGGTTTCGTTCAGGTATGAAAGCGCGACTAAACCAACGAAGACACCTAAAGCGCATCCGCAAAAACCGAAAAGTGAACACTGAAAAAAAACCAACAGTCGCTGCTGAGTTTCTGATATCCCGAGCGAGTCAAGTAGCTGCACCTGAATCTCACGGTTTCGCAGATTGCTTTGGATCGCCTGGAAGACGATGAAGCCCGCGACTAGAAGAGTGAGAAGACTCAACATCCCTAGGTTGAAGACAATCGCATCACCTAGCTGCGCTGATGGATTCCAAGTTGCAAATGGCAAAACCTCGTAGCCGTCTAGTAGTACATCAGTCGATTCCGGCTGAGCTGCCGTGAGTAACCCTGGCACAAGTAGGTTCCACCACGGACTGACGATAGGTTGCTTCTTTACCCACAGCGTGTCGATTTCGCCATCGCGACTTAGTAGGCGTTGTGCTGTCGGAAGATCTGCGATTAACTGCGGTCGTCGAGCTTCTTCATTGCGAATTACTAATGTGTCGAGGACTTGATCGTTCGGCTGCAAGTCGGTACCAAACGCGATCACGCTAGCTTCAACCATGAAACGTGAGTCGGTCTGCATGCCTCGTGTAGCGTCGTTGCGGGTCGGCATCGTCGCGATGGGGTCGTAGCCGAGTACGTTGAGTACTTTTCCGTCGATGCTTAAGACGCCTTCGATGACTGGCACGACGTGAGTGACCTCGGGCATCTCGCCGGTTCGCCATCGATGACGTAAGTGGAAATACTCTTCCTCTGATCGCGTGTGCAGCTGTATGACGCCGTCATACGAACCTTGTAAGCCACTTCTCGAGAAGGTATCTAAGATCGATACGCTCAGTTGATGGGTGACCAGCACACTCATAACACCAATGCACAAACTGATGGTTACGAGTATGGCACTCAGCAAATTGCGCCGAATATCGCGCAGCTCGCTCTTGATCAGGGACAACATGATTTCATGTCGATTTGGTAGCTAGCGGTCAGACGATGGAACGCGACTTGGTATGCGGGAAATGAGACTATATTTCGAGTGAGAGTACTTCCTGACATCGCGCGCTTACATGTTCGTCGTGGGATGCTACGATCAACGTGGCGTCTGTCCGCGCTGTTTCGCGCCAGAGGAGATCGATGACTTCGCTTGCGGTGGCACGGTCGAGGTTTCCGGTGGGTTCATCAGCTAGTATGACGTCTGGATTGTGTGCACAGGCGCGTGCGACGGCAAGTCTTTGCTGTTCGCCACCTGAGAGTTCCTCGGGGAATGCGTTCATCCGATCCGCTAATCCCAGTTGCTGTAATCGATCTCGTGCTAAGGCGTCAAGCGATCGTTGACGTGTCAATTCAAGAGGAAGAAGCACGTTCTCAAGTGCTGTCAAAGTCGGAATGAGATTAAAAAACTGGTAGATGAAGCCGACGCGTTGCCTTCGAAACTCCCGTAGTTCCTTCGGTGTCGCCGCGTCCAATGAAAACGCCTCATCGCCTTGCAGAAATGTAATCGAACCTTCGTCTGCACCAATTAGACCGCAAAGTAAGTTGAGGAGCGTACTTTTTCCGGAACCGCTAGGTCCAGCCACACAGATGTATTGGTGCGCCGTAAAGTCGTGAGCGAAGCTGCGAAGGACCCAGCGCTTCGAATCGCCGTCGCGGTAATACTTGCCGACGTTATCTAGAACAAACACCAAGTACCAACAAAGTACTGCATGCCTTTCTCGTGTAACGATGACGTTACAGGTATGCGATGTTCACCGTGTCTCACGGCATCCATTAGGGTGTTCACGTTGTCGTAGCCTGCGATCATCCTCAGCGTCGTAATCGTCGGAACGATCAATTGCCAATCTCCCTTTGCGTATTTATTCAGTGCGATTTCTGGCGTCTGCCAACTTCCTGCGATGGTTTCACTCGCGTGATTCTCGGCTTCTTGTTCTGCGGGAACGTGGGCGACAAAGAAGCGCGTATCGAAGCGTGCGGGTGCGTACGGCGGGGTGATCCAATGGCTGAAATACAGTACCGCGTCGTCATGAAACGTCAATTCAAATCGTTCGAATCCGTCTTTGAACGTGATGCGTTTACTCAGTACGTCGGCTCGAAATTGTTGCAAAGCGTGAGTGCTGAGCGGGTTGCTTTCGTTATCCGCAAATAACACCCCACACTCCTCAAAACACTCGCGAAGCGCGGCCGCCTTGAACTTTTGTGTCGGGTGATTCGGTGATTGAGGGGCAGCGAGCTGAGCGCCTAGTTCGACGTCGTCGGCGTCGACCTTACCACCTGGAAAAACATGAAGATCTGGAAAGTCGCCGCGACCAGGGCGTTGCAGCATGAACACTTCTGGACCGTCGACGCCATCACGTAAGACGACAACCGAAGCTGCCTCGCGGATTGTCTTGTTAAAGGTAACTGGCTGGTCTTTCATCAAGCCACTACCGGTTCATTAGAAATTTTGTTGGCGGCAGCGATGTGACCAGGAATTATGAGTTTTTCAACACCCTCGAAAAGTAGCTCAACGATGATCGCCATTAACGCAGCGGATGCCGCACCAATCAAAATCAGACGCGTATCGTCAAGTTGGAGCCCTTGGAAAATCAAGTCGCCAAGCCCACCACCTCCGATAAACGCAGCGAGAGTTGCTGTACCGATGCAGATGATCGCAGAGATACGGATGCCTGCAAATATGGCTGGCATCGACAGCGGTAATTTCACATGCACAAGTGACTGAGTTCGCGTGTAACCAAGTCCCTCTGCGACTTGAAGGAGCACTGGATCGACAGTCGATAGAGCTGTTACAGTAGTTCGGATGATGGGTAGCAGTGAATAGAGAAACAAAGCAACGATCGCTGGTAACTTCCCGATACCAAACAAGGGAACCATCAACGCGAGTAGTGCAAGCGAGGGGATCGTCTGAAGTAAACCCGCGACATAAGCTATCGGCTTCGATAACCACGGAATCGAGTACACGGCAATCGAGATCGAGAGCGCTACCAGCGTGGCGGCGAAAAGCGCGATGCCGGCTAGATATAGATGCTCGATCGTGCGTTCAACGAGCTTGTCGAATAACGTTGTAGTCTCGTGGGTAGACCGGACATTCAAGGTGGCGAGAAACTCTTTCGCAACGTCCGAGATCGGTTGCTCTTCGATGTGAACCTTGTAGTTGAGACCCGCCATGGTTGTATCGGAGAGCGCATTCGCTGCCACGTTAAGTAGTTGCTTCACCTCTTGCGGCAGGTCGCTACGTACGATCGGGATAGCGAGGTACTTTGGAAAAAACTCAAGATCGTCTTCGAGAACGACTAAATTAAAGTGGTCGATCTCGGCGTCGGTCGTGTAAAGGTCTGTGACATCGATTTCGCGCGCAACGATGGCGCGCAACGCTAGGGCATGTTCGATGCCGTCGGCGGATTGGGGTAAGCCGTAGTGTGCGCGCATACTCGGATAACCGTCGTCACGTTCTAAAAACTCGTGCGAAAAGTAAAAGCGAAGATCAGGGTAATTAGCTAACTCGGATACTTTTGATAAGCCGGTTTCTGTCGCGAGGTCTTCGTGAATCCCCATGGCGTAGGAATTGTTAAATCCCAACGGTTCGAGCGTTTGAATGCCAAGTTTGGCTAAAGCAGCAGTGATTTCGTCGAGCGTGAGTGTCCTCGTCTCTTGCAGGATAACTTCCTGAATCGTTCCGGAGTATTCAGCGTATGCGTGAATGTCACCTTGTTCTAACGCATTAAAAACAATTTTCGTACCACCAAGGTTGAATTTCCGGTCGACGGTGTAGCCGGCAGTTTCCAATGTCTGCGCTAAAAGCTCACCTAAGATGTGTGACTCTGTATGCTGCTTTGACCCAATCACGTAGGTCTCTTTCTGTCCGCAACCGGCAATTGCCGTAACCACGATTAGTACGCTTGCAAGGATGAGGAGTACTAACGACTTCACGCGGATGTCTCCGTTTCAATTAACTCTTGTAGGAACGAAGATGCAGGATTGTCGAGAAGATCTTGAAGCGTTCCTTGTTGTTCGACTCCGTCGTCGCCAAGTACCAAAAGGTAGTGGGCGAGTTTTGTGGCTTCGCGAAAATCGTGTGTTACCAATACCGCACTGAACGCCAGTTTGCGCTGCAATTCAATAAACGAGTCCTGAATCTCATTTCGGGTAATAGCGTCAATCGCCGAAAAAGGTTCATCAAGCAGGAGCAGCTTGGGTTCTAACATCAATGCTCGACAAAGGCTGACGCGATGTTGCTGACCACCTGAGAGTTCATGTGGGTAGCGTTCCTTCATCTCAATTTCGAGACCGGTTAGCTCTAGTAACTCATCTAGGCGAGGCTGAATTCGTTCTTGCGTCCAACCATCGAGTTTCGCTAGTTTTGTGATGTTCGACTCGATGGTCATGTGTGGGAATAAACCCGCGCCCTGTACCGCATACCCAATCTTGCGCCGGAAAAGGTGCTGGTTCTTCTGAGGGATGTCCTCTCCCAGGACTTTTATGTCTCCTTCGTCGGGTCGATAGAGACCGTTGATTAGTCGTAAAAGAGTCGTTTTACCACTACCACTAGCGCCGATAATCGCCGTAACTTGCGCGTTAGGTACGTTTGCGTCTACGCCTCGAAATACCCAATCTTCGCCGAGAAACTTACCGGCGTTTTGGAACTGGACACAGTGAGGTAGATCAGATGCCATATTGCGCCGCGATGTTTTCGATGTAGGTTTCTACTTCGTTAAGAAGTTGATGTTTCTCTGCAGTCAATTCAGTATCTCGTAGTTGCTTTATGCGTGCACGTCGGTCCCGGAGTCCGACGCCTTCTTGTCTTAACATCGACGAGACGAACTCACTATTTGTCTTCGCTAGTGCAGCGTCGTCATTCGGGCGGAGTTCGTACCTAAGTCGATTGGCAAGTGTGCTGATTCGGTCGTCGTCAGTCGTCATTTCCGGCCACGGCAAGTCGCGTTTGATCGCATTGTGGACGGACTCGCACAACTGTTCATTCTTGCGCGAAATAAACCCGTCATATAAGCGTTCGGACGCATCTCGGAAAGAGTCGGACTCGGACCGTTCGCGAGGGATGAGCATCATCTCGCGCATGCGGGATTCCAAGTCGCCTTGTTGCATACGTTCGATAAGCTCGATGTTGTGGTTTAGTCTGTCGACATCAACTTCTAAACGGTTCGCTAATGATTCCCCTAGCGTGTCGAGACCTACGAATACGGGGCACTTGTTCGTAGCCACCTCAGTAAGCGCAAGTCGCGTCCGATTTGATTCTTCAGCCTCTTCCTTGGTCAGAAAACGGGCTTGGTTCAGTTCGTCCGGAGTAGCCGACTCAAGCATGCTCAAATCCGCCGTTAAGTCTGCGGCCAAAACTCGTGAACTGATTTCTGGATTTGTGGCTAATACCTGAACGGGAGCGACAAAACGACGTTTAGCACCGTATACAGAACTGACATGGAGATAAAACCGGCTGCCATCATTCAAAACACGTTCGACTTCGTGTCGGCGTCTATGGTTATATAGATACGACCACATCTTGGGTTCCGCATGTTTGATGAGACGCGCGACCGCGATTGACATTTGAACATCCGAGAGTGCGTCGTGTGCACCGCTCGGGTCGATACCGTTCGCTTCGGCAAGAGCAGCCAAGTTCGGTGAAAGCACGCCTTCTTCGTTGGTAGGCCATTCAATGTGATCTGGCCGCATCGCAGCTGCGGCTTTCACTACCGTGTAGAGATCGAAGCGACTGTTACCTTGATTGAATTCGCGCTTGTACGGTGGAAAGAGATTACGAAACAATGCAAAACGTATGAATTCATCGTCGAACGCAATATTGTTGTAGCCAATCGTGCACGTACCTGGTTCACTTAATAAAGCGTTAATCTGGTTGATCGCTTCCCATTCGCTGATACCTTCTGCTTGAAGGCGTTGCGGAGTGATGCCTGTGATGAGGACTGAATCAGGATCCGGCAATACCTGCGGGGGCAGCTGGACATAAGTAACGAAAGGTTCGCCGACGGGGTTCAGGTCTAAGTCGGTCCGTTGGCCGGCGAATTGAGTTATGCGGTCCCAGCGTGCCAGCAGACCAGTGGTCTCCAGATCGTACCAATAAAATGAATTTGAGGAAGTTGCCATGAAGACTCGATAAGCGTGAACGAACGCATGCGCACTGTTTTGATGGCGCTTGGACCGATTACTGCGTTAATTGTCGCATTCGTTACTTACCAACTAGGACTAGAACTACCTGCGGCGCTCACTGCGGGCGTTACTAGCCTCTGTCTGGTCTGGTGGATTAGCGATGCGGTCCCGATTCCTGTCACGTCATTAGCGCCTTTAGCACTCCTACCCATGTTAGGTGTGTTGCCGATGTCCGAAGTCTCCACGGCATACGGTAGTCCGTTAGTCCTTTTGTTGTTGGGAGGATTTCTCCTATCCACTGCGGTTGAAAAGAGCGGTGCGCATCTTCGACTCGCCATGAACATGGTTCGGCTCTTCGGTGGTGGGAGTAGTCGCAGTTTGGTATTCGGCTTCATGGTGGCGACCGCTGTGCTCTCGATGTGGATTTCAAACACAGCGACTGCGCTAATGATGCTCCCCGTTGCCATCGCTGTGGTCGAGAAGTCGCCGGACAAGGAATTGTCTGTGCCGCTGCTCCTCGGGATCGCGTATGGTGCGAGTATTGGGGGCATTGGTACACCGATTGGTACGCCCCCTAATCTCGAGTTTATCGCTGTATACGCGGTGACCTTTGGTGAGACGATTTCGTTTGGGCAGTGGATGGCATGGGGACTACCGGTTGTGGTCGTCCTCCTGCCGGTGGCTGGATTTTGGCTGACGCGCAATCTGAAGTACACGGGGAAAGTGAGTATTCCGGAAGTTGGCGAGTGGACTCCGCACGAACGTCGCGTCATGATCATTTTTGTTTGTACAGCGCTAGCTTGGATTACGCGCACTGGTCCGTTCGGTGGCTGGTCAACGTGGTTTGACGTACCTTACACCAACGACGCAATGGTTGCGTTCATCGCCGTCATCCTGATGTTCGTGATTCCAAACGGAGAAAAGGGTCGTTTGCTTGATTGGGACACTGCAATCAAGATTCCGTGGGGGATGCTCCTCCTGTTCGGCGCAGGTATTAGTATCGCGAAGGCGTTCGTGGCGTCAGGACTTAGTGAAGTTCTCGGGGCATATCTAACGAATGTCGCGTCGTGGCAAGTCTTAGCAATGATGGCAATGATCTGTCTAGGTGTCACGTTCCTGACGGAAGCGACAAGCAATACGGCTACCACGACGCTATTGATGCCCATACTGGCCGCGGCGGCGGTCGCGGCGGCGGTGGATCCCAGACTGTTAATGGTGCCTGCGGCGATGAGCGCGAGTTGCGCATTCATGTTGCCGGTTGCAACACCGCCGAACGTGATCGTTTTCTCAACCAATCGATTTCCGTTAACAAGAATGATGCGGGAGGGGTTCGTGCTCAACCTGGTCGGCGTCGCGTTAATCTCGACTATCTGCTTCTTCGTTGTGCGCTAACTTCAATGCACAGACTGATCGGTGCGTTTAGTGCGTTCGTGGTAGCGATGACCACTGTGTTGGTCTGTATACCACTTTATGTTTTAGGAATCATTCGACTCATCGTTCCGATCCCCAGCTTTCGCCGATGGTTAGCGTACCCTATGGACGTCGTGATCGATGCATGGGTTAGTTCGTTCCGGTGGTTAATACGTACATGTCGATTGATCGACATACAGGTCGAGTTGCCGCCTCCGCTGCGCGATCGGCGTAATTGGCAAGTCATCGTCTGTAACCATCAGAGTTGGGTAGACATTGTGGTTTTGCAGGTAAGTTTCAGGGATGTTGCGCCTGTTCTTAAGTTCTTTACCAAACACGAACTCATCTGGGTACCCTTCGTTGGTTTGGCGATGTGGTTTTTGGGTTTTCCATATGTATACCGCGCGAAGTCGACGGGACCCGGCCTTTCAGAGACTCAAAGAGAGATTAATGAAACGGTTCTGAAGCGAGAGGGCAGGAGATTTCTTGACAAACCAGTAGCTGTGATCAATTTCGTTGAGGGAACGCGCTTCACGCCCGCCAAACGCGATTCAAGGGGTTCGCCGTACGTCAATTTGTTGCGACCGAGGCGCGGCGGATTACTGCAGACGTTAGTCGTATTAGAGGACCGAGTCGAGACCGTTCTTAACGCAACGATTCAATACCGAGGCGAAGTTCCGGGATTTTGGGATTTGCTTTCCGGGCGAACGTCGGGTGTTCGATTGGTCGTCGAGGAAATTCCGAAACCTACAACAGATCAAGGGACGTTAACGAATTGGTTAAACGACCTATGGGATGAAAAAGATCAGCAGCTCACGAGTAAACCATAAGCGGTTGTGCGCTGCAATTACGTCATTGAGGAGTAAATCAGAATGAAGATTGGTATTTCGTTACCTGTGAGAGAAATGCGCGACGACTTGATCGCGATTCGAGATTTTGCGCAAGCCGCTGACGATTTAGGTTTGACGCATTTGCGCGTCCCGGATCAAGTGTTTCGCAGAAATAGCGGTCACCTACACGAGCCGATGATGCTTCTCAGCTACATCGCAGCTGTGACATCAAAAATCGAGCTTGTACCTTCAGTGATCGTGCTTCCAGCTCGGCAGACTGTACTGTTTGCCAAGCAAGCTGCGGAATTGGACCGACTAAGTGGTGGACGCGTGCGCTTAGGGATTGGTGTCGGGGGAAGTGTTGAGGAGTACGAGTCGATGGGGACCGATTTCCGTCAACGGGGTCGCAGATGCTCTGAGCAAATGGCACTGTTAAAAAAGCTGTGGTGCGGTGAGTCGATTGAGGCTAGTACGACGTACGATGCGATCGCGCCCGAGGTGTTTCTCGACCCTCTGCCTGTGCAGCAGCCGATTCCGATGTGGGTTGGCGGCGCGGGGGTCCCGTCAGAAGCCGTCCGCAAGAGAATTGGCGCACTTGCTGACGGCTGGTTCGTGTTATGCGATCCAAGTCAATTCCACGAGGTGCGCGACAGTATTAATGCTCATGCGGTTGAAGCAGGAAGAGCTCCCGAGGAACTCGGGATGGAGGCTGGCGTTGCCGTAGTCGGGCCACGTGAAAATGAATGGCAAGAACGTGTATCAGGTTGGCAGAATCTGGGGCTCACGCACCTGTGCCTAAGAACACTTGGCGGTGGGATTGGCGTTGCCGATCACATCCCCACGATGCGGGATGCGATGTCAAGGATGCCTGATTAGTTTAGAGCCCCGGTCTACTCTCTAAGGAGCTAACGCGACTCTCAAGACCGCTCACGCGACGGGATGCATCGAGAAGCCGCTGATTGTTTTGCTGCCGGGATACATCGATCGCTTGGATCGACTGAGTGTTCTGTTCGACTTGACGTTTGATTGTGTCGTTTAACTGGCTTGTTTGTCGCGTTAACACGTTGATCTTGTCTGTGAGGTCACGTTGTTGTGCGATCACACTGGTAAGCGATGTGTTGAGGTCAGTTTCGATCTGCGTTAACGTTCGACGAGTCGCCGCGAGTTCGTCCTGATTGGTCGCGACATTTGCTTGGTTCGTCTGAATCCAAGCTTTATTCCGTTTGTTGCTCACGTCCCAGAGTTTGCGTATTTCTGACTCATTGATAGCGATCTGTTGGTCTGCATCTTGGACCGTAGCCGTCATGTTGGATTCAGTGTCTGTGAGCTGATTGGAAAGTTTGGTAACTTGATCATGCGCTTCGGTTAGTTGCTCACTCATCAATGTCATAGACTGTTGTTGTTGCCAAACAAGCCATCCTAAGGCGACGAGACCTACGACTAAAAACAGTAATAGAAACGTCATGATCAGCACCGTCCGTCCAGAGGATGAACGGTTGTTACGTCGATAGGACCCTTCGGGATCAGCGGTCGGTGATATACGACCAGGTACGAGTGAATCGTCGCTCAAGAGTGATTCGCAAGTGGGAGAAAATAAGTGCTAGTTTAACTGACAGTGCAACCAATCGGTACCAAAGCAGCTCACAACGTCGATTTAGACAAATTTCTTTTGCAATAGTAAAGCGTTAGAGTGCCTTCTAGTTTGGCGCCGACATCGTCTGTGTGAATGAGGTTCAGACGCAACGTACTCGTCAAGTTCCGTATGGAAACACAAGCGTTAAAGCGAGAAAAAGAAGAAGGGGTCTCGATCGAAACCCCTTCAAAAGTACAGCTAGTCGTTAGCGTGCTACAGCCAAGCTAGCACAGCAAACATCACTACCGTCAAGATAACACTGCTCCCAATGACCCCTCTGACAGTAGTTAGGGGTCCGGTCTTCCCGAACAGTGCATTGGCTTCAATCAGGATGACGAGTATCAATAGGACCCAGAAGTCATAGCTAGGTTGATTCCAAGCATCTCCTTTCATCCATAGACTCCCGTGTGCTGAACTACCCATAAGAAAGAGCATCGGGAGTGAGAGAAATGTGTTCGTACGAGATGCCAACAGTGCTTTGGCTGCTGCGTCCGCCTGACCTGGGTCCGCTTCGCCGCCCCCAGCGATCGATTCATTAGACGCGATGACGATCTTTTGATTCGGCCAGATCACCAACCAGACGTTTAGGAACATGACGGTTGCCATTAAAGCGCCGATTAGCAGACCACTTGTAAGCAGACCAACGTCATGAACGAAATACAGTAATACCACGCCTGTTAGGAACGTCAATAGAGCTGCCCATCGGAAATACCACAATGCCGTGGGAACTAACTTGGTGAACAGCTCTACTTTGGTGGAATCAGACGCATTCGCGGCGAAACCACCTTGAACAAAGTTGAAGTAATAAAGCAAACCGATCCATGCGACACCAAATACGTAATGACCCCAACGCGCCATGTAGTTGATGATTTCTAGAAAATCCATGTGTTCTCCCCCGCGGACGATGATTAGATACAGTGTAACCGCGTTACCTGTCGCTAACTATGCCATAAAAACTTGAAAAATCAAACTAACTAGTCGTTTGAGTCATTCGTGTCAGAATAGTGATTCATCGGAGTTTTCGCAGCTTAAAATCGTGTTTTTGTGCACGCGTTCGCTGATGTCGTAGCAAGAGTAAGCCGCGAGTTCGTCTCAATGTCTCGTGGACTGTCATCGAAATCGCTTAATCGTGCAACTTCCAAGTTCTCCCCGTGGCCACACGCTCTTTCAATAGTAACGCAATACTAAGTCTGCCGATCAGGCGACCTATGGCGACAAGCATGCTCTTTCTCGCATGCCTACTGCTAGGTCTGATCGCAGTTCAAAGAATGCCGATCTCGCTCTTACCTTCACTCGAAGGCGAGACGATAACGGTCATGTTTTCGCGTCAGAACAGTAGTCCCGAGCTACTGGAACGTGAAATTCTCAACAAACTCGAGTCGCGAATCGGTTCGATTCCGGATGTTCGTGAGACGACTGGACAGATTCGCGGTTCTCAAGGCAGTCTTCAAATCGAGTTTAAACCGGGTACGGATATCAAGATCCGCGAATATGAGATTCGACGGATCGCGTCGCGGTTACAGCGTGAGCAACCGCGAAATACCACGTACATAGGCGTGCGTGCTGCGAATACCAGTACGTTCGACACATTCGTAATGGACATCTCTGTCATCGGAGGAACCGGCGACACCGACGTGTTGTTCGATATCGCCGCCGATGTCATCGCGCCGCGCTTTGCTTCGGTTCCTGGCGTAGCGCAAGCAACCACTTCTGGCGGAGGTGGCAGGCAAGTCGTGATCCAGGTCGATCCGAGTGCGGCGGCGATGCTGGGAATTAATACGGAGGACATTACCCAAGCGATCGAACGGAGCGCTGGCTCTTTACGCTACATGGGTAATTTAGAAGATGAGACAGGCGTAACGCCCGTCATGTTGGACGGACGTTTGCGGAACCTTCGGACGCTTGAGAACACCCAGATTTCTGGTCAATCGCCCGCAGAACTGCGCCACACAAGCGATGTTTTCTTCGGCTACGCGGCACACGATTCGTTCTACCGCGTTAACGGCGAAGAAGCGGTTGGCATCACCGTTTATCAAGAGGAAAACGCTAATTTAGTTGAGCTTGGTGGCGCATTACGAGAACGAGTAGCAGACGTCCGAGCAGAACTCGAGTCGATGGGCATTGACTTAGTCGTGCTGCAGGACGCTTCGGAGCAAGTCGGCGAACAGCTCACACGGCTTACCAAACTCGGTTTGATCGGTTTAAGCCTATCGATGCTCGCGTTGTTCCTGTTCCTACGCCAATGGCGCGCGGTGTTGGTGGTGGGAGTCGCCGTACCAATCAGTATCGTCTTAGCGTTGGCGTTGCTCTACCTCTTTGGGTACGGCATCAATCTACTGACTTTGTTCGGTTTGGCCGTTTCGACGGGGTTACTCGTTGATAACAGCGTCGTCGTGTATGAAGCGATTTTGCGTGGTGTTGAACGTCAGGTTCCGATCGCGGAAGCTGCTGAAAAAGGCATACGGCGAACCATACGAGCAATTTCGGCAGCAAGTTTGACGACTGCGGTCGTGTTCCTCCCAATCGTTTTGATAGATCTTGAAAACACGTTCATTCAGGAATTCATAACGATCGTTGCCGTCTCATTGTTGCTGCCAATCGGTACATCACTTTTCGTAGCGATTGGTTTGGTGCCGTTGCTTGCCCATCGTCTCGCCGCACCCGCCGCACTGAAACGAGTCGAGCGTCAGCGTGAAGTGCACGCGAAGCGAGGCGGACTGGTCGCGCCCGATTTCCTTCGTGTGTTTTTGACGGGTGTTTCGAAATCCGCACTACGCTACCCGGCGACGTGGTTGACTGGGGTCGCGTTTGCAGTCTTACTCACCATCTTTTTTGCGTGGATACCGGTCATTGCCGGTACGACGGCGAGTGGTGCGCAGAATGCTGACAACGTCCAGATGAACGTGATGTTCGATCGTGGCGCACGGAGCATCGACGCCGCCGTCGATGTGATGAGCCGCATTGAGGCGGAGCTGTTGAGCATTGAAGGCGTGGAGTCCGTGACTGTCAACGGCAATAAAGAAGGTGCACAGCTCACGGTGCAATTCGTTGACCTCGATGATCGCCCTAAAGATCTCACCGTCGGTGCGATTCGAGGGCGTGTATCCAAGCTAGCGGCAAAACTCAGAGGCATCGACGTCATGAATCCGGGAGAGCAGGACTATAGCTCGGATCGACGAAGGAGAGCCTCGTCCAGGTTTAACGATGCGCCGCCAGGTCGCATCGTTGTGTCTGGTCCTGACTCTCAAACGCTTTGGAATGTTGCCGACGACATTGAGGAGCGATTGGAGGGGGCGAACTTCATTGCGGGCGCATGGGTCGCGGCGCCTCGTGGCGATCCTGAACTCTGGGTTAGTCCGAACGAAAGCGTTCTTGACTCCCTCGGATTGCAACTTACCGATGTTCTCGGGAACCTCAATATCGCTGGTACGGAAGGCGTCCAAATGGCAACGGATTACGCGTTACCGTCGGGCCGCGAGATTCCTATCGTCGTTGAACGCATCGGCGTAAGAGATGAAACGACCTCGCTCAGCGACTTGCGCAACATGCGCATTAACACGACTGCTGGAGCCATTCGCCTAGAGACGGTTGCAACCGCGCGTCAGATGCGACCATCCCCTGTGATCGTGCACAAGAATGGCAGACGCGAAATGGCGGTCAACTATCGATTTAGTAGTTCAGCGCCTTCATCGGGTGAGGCGCTCGAATCTATTCGAGAGCAAATCAACATGATGGCGGCAAGCGCGCCGCGACCGCCTGAGTATGTGATCGAAACGCCAGAGCAAAACGAAGATGTTTCTGCGGTGTCGAAGGTCTTGCTTCCTGCAATATTGTTCTTGTTCCTTGTGTTGGCGATGACTTTTGAGTCGTTGTCATTACCGGTATTGGTGTTGCTTGCACTCCCACTTACCATGCTGGGATCGGGTTGGGTGTTGTTCTTTACTGGAAAGCCGCTAGAGCCGGGTGTCCTTGTAGGCATGTTGGCGTTGGTTGGCCTCACGGTAAATCCGGCGATTTTGCTTGTGGATCGCATGCAAAGGAAGACGCTTGATGCCGGCTGGTCACGCGGTGCCGCAGCACTATCTGCGATGAGAGAACGTACCCGACCGGTGTTATTGGTGACTGCGACGACGATCGCAGCGTTAGCACCGCTAGCCGTCTCAACAGGACGCGAAAACGAAATCTGGCCCGGATTCGCAGTGACGGTAATCGGCGGTTTAATCACCTCAGCGCTATTGACTTTATTGGTCATTCCAGTCGGCTACATCTTGCTGCACCGACTGGATCGGATATTCGGTCGCGTCGGGCCATGGTTAATGGTCGGTTGGGTTGGTGCAACAGCTGCCATCATGACGTGGTTAATCTGGTCTGGTCTGTTGGAATCAATCCTCTGGCAGTTCATCGTCGCCTTGCTCGTGGGTGGCTGTTTACTCGCGCTGATAGTGATGTTCTTCCGTAGACAAGAGCCACCGGAACCTCACACCGACGGAGGTCCACCGCTACTTGAGGTCAAACACCTCGGCAAAATCTACGGTCTACCAGGTCCGTTGCGCGCAACGATTGAGCGACGCAAGGAGTTCATTAGTCGCGTCATTGAACGTGGCGGTGTGATGTTCTCGCGGGCCGATTCGATTGAAAAAGTGCTTGTTTTTCTAATTGTCGCGGCGGGTTTTGGAGCGATCAGTTATCTGACGATCGAAGGTCTATGGGGATTACTTGCTTCGCTTGGCGTGGCGTGCTGTATTGCTCTATTTACTTATGAGATTCGCAGCCTCTTGGGTCGAGTGGACGATACCGGGTCGGTCATTCCGAATGGTCTGGTGACCGTGTTGGTATACGGATTACCTTGGGTCGCGATTGCGATAAACGTCTACATCGTCAACGTGAGACCGACACTTGAAAACGAGGTTCCTGAGGTACCGTTGATCTGGCCGATCGCTATCGGCGTGGTCTTGTTCGTGTTGCAGTTCATGCGCCGGAGTGCTGTCAGACAGATTCGAGGCGATATTCCAGAGCGCGTAGAGGGTTTTCTCCGATATCCGCGAACGTTCGTGAGACGTTGGTCGAAACGATTGGCCGGATTGGATATGCAAGGTGATGAGGTCAAAGCGCTTACGGGTGTGGATTTCATTGCCGAGCGCGGCATGATCGGTATTCTCGGACCGAACGGCGCGGGTAAAACGACCTTACTGAGACAAATGGCGGGAATCCTTGAACCGACTAGCGGGTTGGTGTCGCTTGGCGGCGTACCGATCAATCTGCTGAGAAAGCACTTAGCGCGTTGGATTGGCTACCTTCCACAGGACTCTGGATTACCCGCTGGGTCGACCCCCAAGGCATACCTAATGTACTATGCGGGTTTGTATGAAATCCCTGTCGCGGATCGCGAAGAGCGAGTTGACAGCCTGCTGAAGGAAGTCGGCCTCGACGAGAAGGAGGACGATGCAATCGGTAGTTTGTCAGGCGGGATGAGGCAACGGGTGGCGGTGGCAAGAACTCTGTTGCGACTACCACCGATCATCATTGTTGATGAACCTACCGTCGGTCTTGACCCGAGAGAGCGTATTCGATTTCGAAATCTGCTCAGTCGACTCGCACAGAACCGAATCGTCTTGTTCTCTACGCACGTGGTTGATGACGTGGCAGTAGCATGCGATCGAGTACTTGTGCTAGCTCGAAATCAGATGCAATTCGATGGTGCGCCGTCGGATCTCTCTACGTATGCGGACGACAAGGTTTGGACGTTCGAGCAATCCGAAGATGTTGGGTTTGAACTTCCAGAAGGCGCGATTCTTGTTAACGAAACGCCAACCGGAGGCGGGCAAGTTCGCAGAAGGATATTAGCGAGAGAAGCACCTGTGCGTGACGCAACGAAGGTCAATGCGAATCTCGAAGACGGGTACCTCTGGTTGATCGGCGATACGACGTAACGATGAATCTACGATCTTTATTGGGCGGCTTGGAGATGTATCGCTATGCTGCGATCAGTCTCTCGGGGAAGTATTTTTACTTGATTTTGTTGGTGGCACCGATCTGGGTCCTAGGACTATTCTTGCTCGAGTACGTTGGGCTAGTTGATGGATTCAACGGTGGGCATGCGCAGGTAACACTGATTGGGATTCCGCTGGTTTTTATCGGTGTCTTCCTTGGCTTGAGAATCATTGCCAGTGAGATCAGTGGTCGAAGTTTGGAAATCGTTTACACGGTACCTGGGGGATGTGAACGCGTTTGGTGGGTCAAGTTGCTCGCAGCTGTGCTCATACTGCTTCCAGTCGAGATTCTGCTCGGGATTGGTGTTTGGTTTTTTATTACGAAATACCCACTTCTCGCGCTGCAAGGAGCGCTGCAAGGAGCGCTCTTTGCCATGGTTCTGGCGATGGGAATGTCGGCGTTATTTCGAAGCGAGATAGGAGGCGCGGTTGCTACGGCGCTTGTGCTTGTATTTTTTGCATTCGTATCAGGCTTTGGCAATGTTCAACGCGTGTTTTCGCCTTTTTACAACCCGTTCAGTTTATTTGACGCGGACCCTGAGACCTTATTGGCGGCAACCATGCAGAATCGAATTGGGTATTTCTTGCTTACTCTTTCGATTCTTGGTCTTGCGTTTATGCGGAGTAACAGGCGGGAAAAGCTGTTAAGCGGTTAGAGTTTTAATTTGCAGTTGGGCTTGATCAGGTCTGAGGAGATTGACGATGAAAGCAGCAGTATTGAATGAGGCGAGAAGCCCGCTAGAAATCGAAGAGGTTTCCATCAGCAAACCGCGTGCCCGAGAAGTACTGGTTCGTACAGTTGCGGCAGGGGTTTGTCATTCAGATTTGCACTTCCAAAACGGTTCGTATCCGTATCCGGTTCCGTGTATCCTCGGACATGAATCTGCGGGCATTGTTGAGCAGGTTGGATCGGATGTCGTTTACGTTAAACCGGGCGATCATGTCATCACGTGCTTGTCGGCCTTCTGTGGGCATTGCGAATACTGTCTAACGGGTCACATGTCACTGTGTCAGGAACCTGAGCTGCAACGTGGTTTCGACGATGAGCCACGGCTATCGAGAGAGGGTAAGCCAGTTGCGCAGTTTCTCAATCTCTCGTCGTTCGCTGAGTACATGCTGGTGCATGAGCATGCGGTTGCGAAGATCCGCCAAGATATGCCACTGGATAGAGCGGCGTTGATTGGCTGTGGCGTAACCACAGGTGTAGGCGCAGTTATCCACACGGCCGCAATCGAACCTGGATCGTCGGTGGCGGTGATTGGTTGTGGCGGTGTTGGGTTGTCTTGTGTTAACGGTGCAGAACTAGCAGGTGCTGGTCGAATCATCGCCATCGATACCGTCGCGAGCAAGCTTGAGCTGGCGCGGAAATTTGGTGCAACGGATACCGTCAACGCGGCGGAGGTTGATCCGGTTGAAGCGGTACGCGAGATGACCGGTGGCGGTGTTCACTACGCATTCGAAGCCATCGGATTGAAAGTCACGACAGAACAGGCGTGGAAGATGATTGGCGCGGGTGGCTGCGCAACCGTTATTGGGATGATCCCGGTAGGTACCAATATTGAGATTCACGGTCCAGAGTTGCTCCGCGAGAAGAAACTCCAGGGTTCGAATATGGGCTCAAATCGATTTCGCGTCGACATGCCTCGATTCGTGGATTTCTACCTTGCCGGAAAGTTGCATCTCGACGACATGATCTCAGGTCATATACATCTTGGCGATATCAACGGTGCATTTGATGCGTTAGAGACAGGCGAAGTGGCACGCAACGTGGTGATGTTCGAGTAGGACGCTACTCGAGTCTCCGCCTGAATTGGAGCGGGCGAAGGGAGTCGAACCCTCGTCTTCAGCTTGGGAAGCTGAGGTAATGACCGTTATACGACGCCCGCGCAAGTCCAATTATTGCACTCTCGCCGTTCGCTTGTAATCGAAATAGAGCGAGAACAACTTGAGCTCGGACGAACGTAACGGTTCGCGTGGATTACAAACCGCTATTTGGTTGTTGATCTTGTTGGGCGTCGTGATCTATGTGAATTTTTACATGAGAACGGCGCCTATCCCTGACATTCCTGAACGTGGCTACATCGATATGCACGTCCACGCCGCTGGATTGGGGTACGGCAACAGCGGCGCTTTCGTTCATCCTGATATGGTCAACTCATGGAAGTTTCCAATCTATTTGCGAGCGTTTGACGTTACCGAAAGTGAACTTCGAGAAGGAGGCGATCAGGTTTTACTTAGGAAGCTATCGTCGAAGATTTCAGACTCTCAGTTTATCGAGAGGGCAGTGATTCTTGCCTTGGATGGTGCGGTTGATGAACGAGGCATGCTCGATCGAGAGCGAACTCAGATTTATGTACCGAATGACTATTTGATTAGGGAGCTTAAGAACTACCCAAATCTGCTCTTTGGGGCGAGTGTGAACCCACTTCGACACGACAGTATTGAACGACTAGATTACGTCGTTGAAAACGGGGCGCTCCTCATCAAATGGCTCCCCAACATCATGCATTTTGACCCAGCGGACCGACGAATTGAGCCTTTCTACCGACGACTGGTTCAGCACTGTGTTCCGTTACTTACACATACGGGTGCGGAACATTCCTTTAACTACGCAGATAACTCACTTGGTGATCCATTTCGATTGCATTTACCGCTCTCGCTTGGAGTGACCGTTATAGCTGCACATATCGCGACGACGGGAGAAACTGACGGTGAGGAGCACTTCGAGCGTCTAATTCCGATGTTTGACGAGTACCCAAATTTGTATGCAGATGTGTCGAGTCTGACGCAAATCAACAAAATCGGATATCTGCGGCAAGCGTTGCAGGTCGAGTCAATTACGAAGCGACTCTTATATGGAACGGACTGGCCTCTTCAGTTTTTCCCTTTGGTCAGTCCGTACTACCTATTGGACTCGATTACGTTGAAGCAAGCTAATACTGCGCGAGGGATGGACAATCTTTGGGATCGAGACACTGTGTCAAAGAAATTCGCTGGAGTGCCTGAGGATGTCTTCCTTCGGTTTCCAACTCTGATGAAAGGGTCATGTGCTAAGAATGTGGCGCGCAACCCGAATGTCGATCTTGAGACCATGTGACGTTGGCTTATCGGTCATTCGGCACTCGTGCTACGCGTCTGTGTTTTGAGATATAGTGTTAGGAATCTCTCAAGGCTCAGTCCCACCGAATCTTAGCGGATATAGGTCGATTGTTTGTCGTATCTGTATAGCATTAAAAACGTTTTTAAACTATCACCAGAAAGAGCATTACAAACTCACGGTCGGAACTCGCGCACTTTCGCGCAGTTTCCGACTATGGTATGAATTTGATAACAGATACTTTGCGCGAATCAATGACGACGATCATTGTAAGACGGCTTGACGAAAAGGTGGTGGATCGCCTTAAACTGCGAGCTTCGCTGAATAACCGATCGCTTGAGGGCGAGGTACGTCACATATTAGAACGTGCTGCAGAGGACGACATAGCCACAAAACGCATAGTGTTTCTTGAGGCTATAGATCGACTACGTTCTTTGACCGAAGGTCGCCAGCATACCCCTGCAGAAGCATTGATACGTGAAGATCGCGACGGTGGTCATCGAGACGCGTCTTAAAGGTCTTCGTCAGCGTTACATTGTTAAGCGTTCATCGGCGAACTTTGTCTTCTCATATAGTTAAATCGGAACTGAGTGCATAGAGGCGGTTTCCTTTGAGCATCACTTAATCTCCACTGGTCCTATTTCATGGATTGCGCGTGATCGAGCACCTCTCGGTACTGGACCATGAAATGTCATTGTTGATATTGGATTTGATGTTCTTGCCTTGCGCACTCGGAGCGTGGATTTTTAAGTCAAGGATCGAACTGGAGAGCGTGACCCCGCAAGAATGGCGCGTTGAGAGCTAATGCTCATGTGTTTGCTGAGTGAAAGAATCCGAAGTATCGAAGCGGATAGAGTCTATTGTGGCTTAATCCGTGGTTTCTTATTGAGGGACCAAGAGCGAACGTTCGATATCAGGAGGCTTGTGAGAATTCGTAGTCGTTCATTGTGACCACGCACTTGCCGACTACGTCTCTATGTTCGAGCATTCGCATGGCATCGACAGCACGCTCAAGCGGAAATCCCTTGCATACGTACGGCGTGATCCTTCCCGATTGAGCGAGCTCGTTCAATTCCTGCCGGAACTTTGCACCAAGCTCGGGATTGCGGCGGCCAATTTCGCCTGCGCGTACGCCGATGATTGAGAGCATCTTGATCAACACGAGGTTTACTTGCGCCTCTGGCCATCGACCGCTTGTGAAGCCGATCGTCAAGATCCGACCGCCGAAATTCACGCATCGCATCGTTTCGTCGAAAACGTCACCGCCGACAGGGTCGAAGACGACATCCGCACCGCCAGTTCCGGTTATTTCTTTAACTCGCTCTCTGAAACCACCTAATGAACCGTCTGGCATCGTGTAGTTAATGACTTCGTCTGCGCCGCGTGATTTGACAACCGCTAATTTATCGTCACGACCACCGGTTGCGATGACATTAGCGCCAAGTAGCTTGCCGATATCGACGGCTGCCAGGCCGACTCCGCCTGTGGCTCCATGAACGAGCAACCACTCACCCTCTTTGACTTGGCCACGATGAGAGAGTGCAACCCAGGCGGTTGAATACGCAGTGCTGTATGACGCGCCTTGTGCGAAGTCCATGTGCTGGGGAAGCGGTCGCGCGGCTTGTGAGGACATGTTGATGGCTTCGGAAAAACCGCCGTAACGACTACCAAATACGACCGCGTCCCCTTCGCGCCAATCGGTGACATCGGCACCAATCTTCGCAACGACGCCAGAACCTTCGCCCCCAGGTGCGAATGGTCGAGGCGGATGGAACTGGTACTTATCCTGAATCATGAGTAGATCAGGAAAGTTGACTGCACAAGCCTTCACCCGGACCTGAATCTCTTCGGGTCCGGGGTCAGCTATTTCGATTTCATCAAGCTGAATGCTGCCGATGTCTTCCGATATCTCGTGACATCGATAGCTCTTGATGCGTGTCACGCTGCGAGTTGTTCCACCGCCTGCTTTGCCATGACTGTGACCAGACTTCCTCGATACGCTGCTGATGCGTGTAGATCACTATTGAAGTCGCTGCTGTCCACATCAATGCCATCCAGCGCGGAGGCAGACATATTGGCAGACAACGCTTCTTCAAAGCTTGTAAGTCTGAACGCACATGCAGCCGCACCGGTGACCCCAACACGGACGCCAGCGTCGGTCTCAGCAACCATTACGCCGACTACGGCGTATTTGGAGGCTTGGTTAGCGAACTTCGCATACGCCGCACGTTTCGGTATAGGAAAGTCGACTCGCGTAATGATCTCGCCATCTTCTAGCGCCGTTTCGAACAGGTCGACGAAGAAATCGTCACCTGCGATTGCACGGGCATTGGTGTGAATCGTGGCACCAAGACCTAATACAGCGGCAGGATAGTCAGCAGATGGGTCGTTGTTCGCCAGCGAACCACCGATCGTTCCACGATTTCTCACCTGAGCATCGCCGATTCGACTCGCCAATGAGGCAAGGGCAGGTATATCACTTGTTGCAGCGACCTCGCAGTGACGAGCCATCGCACCTACGCTGACGACACCGTCGTTGGATGAGATAGCGCTAAGACCCTCGATCTGACTGAGATCCACGACATCATCGGGATTCGCAAGACGGAGTTTCAGCGACGGAATCAATGTCATACCACCGGCGACATACACCGCGTCGGATGATGACTGATGAATCTGTTGCGCGTCCTCGATATTCGAAGCGCGTCGAAAGTTGAATGAATACATGACTTACGCTCCTTGCTGAATGGTTTCCCACACAGTGTGTGGCGTTGCAGGCATCGGCACATCTTTGACGCCTAGTGCATCGGTGATCGCGTTCATGACTGCAGCAGGTGAACCGATCGCGCCGGCTTCGCCGCATCCCTTAACCCCGAGCGGGTTGTGCGTACACGGCGTTGATGTCATATCAACTTCGAAGTCCGGTAAATCAGCCGCGCGCGGCATGGTGTAATCCATGTAGGAACCCGTTGAAAGGTTGCCGTCCGCGTCATAGATGCCATGCTCGAGCAGTGCTTGACCAATCCCTTGTGCCAGTCCGCCGTGGACTTGACCTTCAACGATCATCGGATTGATGACATTGCCGAAATCGTCGACTGCGACGAACTTCTGGATTTCAGTTACGCCTGTCGAAGGATCGATTTCCACCTCGCAGACGTACGAACCCGCAGGATACGTGAAGTTCTTCGGATCGTAAAACGCCTTTTCGGACAGACCTGGTTCAAGTTCATCGAGCGGGTAGACCGCAGGTATGTATGCCGCTCCTGCAATCTCCGCAAACGGCTTCGGTTCGTTACTTCCTTCGTAACTGAATTGACCTTCCGCGAAATTGACCTTATCCTCAGTGGTCTCGAACATATGCGCGGCAATCTTCTTGCCTTTTGCAATGATCTTGTCCAATGCCTTATCGATTGCAGATCCACCGACCGCTATGGAGCGAGAACCATAAGTACCAAGTCCGTAGTCAGATCGTCCAGTGTCTCCGTGAATCACGTTGACACTATCGAACGGGATGCCGAGTCGATCGGAGACCAGCTGTGCGAAAGTAGTCTCATGACCCTGGCCATGACTGTGTGAACCCGTCATGACAGATACCGAGCCGGAGACATCTACACGTACTTCCGCAGATTCGAACAAACCGACACCCGCGCCTAGTGAGATGACCAGCTGAGACGGTGCGATTCCGCACGCCTCAATGTAGCAGGAGTAACCGATCCCGCGCAGTTTACCGTTTGCTTCCGACGCTGCCTTGCGCGCCGCGTAGCCGTCGCTATCAGCGAGTTCCAGTGCTTTACTCATACTTGCTGCATAGTTACCGGTGTCGTACTCAAGCGCGACCGGTGTTTGATATGGAAACGCGTCAGGCGGAATGAAGTTTTTCCGTCGTAGCTCGACGGGATCCATATTGAGTTCGCGTGCTGCGGTTTCGACGATGCGTTCTACGACATACGTCGCCTCGGGTCTACCTGCACCGCGATACGCATCGACTGGTGAGGTATTGGTGAAGACAGCTTGGGTCTCCACGTAGATAGCAGGCGTTTTGTACTGACCAGCCATCAACGTGCCATAGAGGTAGGTTGGCACGCTTGATGAGAACGTCGAAAGGTACGCACCCATATTAGCGATCGTCTTGACTCGCAAGCCAAGCATTTCACCGTCGGACGAGAGTGCTAACTGAGCCTTTGTTACATGATCGCGTCCGTGTGCATCTGCTAGAAACGATTCTGAGCGGTCTGCACGCCACTTGATGGGTCTTCCTACTTTTGCAGACGCCCAAATAACCGCAGTTTCTTCCGCGTAAACGAAGATCTTCGATCCGAAGCCACCGCCAACATCAGGTGAAATCACACGTAGATTTGCCTCAGGTGCTACGTTTACGAACAACGCTAGAACGACTCGCTCGACATGAGGATTTTGTGAGGTGGTGTACAGCGTGTACGTACTTGAAGCGGCGTCGTACGAACCGAGGGCGGCTCGAGGCTCAATCGCGTTTGGGATCAAGCGATTGTTGGTAATGTCCAACTCGGTGACATGGTCAGCGTTTTCGAAAGCCGCGTCCGTTGCCTCTTTATCGCCTAGTTCCCAGTCATAAGCTTGATTGTTTGGCGCGTTCTCGTGAATTTGGGTGCTGCTCGATGCAGTTGCAGTATCGACGACCGCTTCCAAAATATCAAAGTCAGCCTCGACAGCTTCGGCCCCATCACGGGCAGCTTGAAGCGTTTCGGCAACCACAAATGCATAAGGTTCGCCGACATAGTTCACGACGGTCGTCGCGATTGGTGGGTGGGGTGGCGAGACCATTGGTGAGCCGTCTTTACTGTTGACCACCCATCCACATGGCAGGTCACCGATTCCATCCTCGACCAACTCATCGCCCGTGAAGACACGAATCACACCATCGACAGCCATCGCAGGATCCGTGTTAATGCTGTTGATTTTGGCACGGGCGTGTGGCGAACGCACAAAAACGCAGTGCGTTTGACCGAATACGCTTATGTCGTCGGTGTACTGACCTTTGCCCGTGATGAAACGTGCATCCTCTTTTCGAAGAACGGATGCACCAATACCAGTTTCAGCGTCCATGTCGTTCTCCTACATATTGGCTTGTGCGTCGAGCACAGCCTTGACGATGTTGTGATAGCCCGTGCAGCGGCAGAAGTTACCTTCGAGCCCTTCGCGGACCTCGTCTGCGCCCAACGGTTCATCTGCGGACTGGACCAAGTCGATGGCACTCATGATCATGCCGGGTGTACAGAACCCACACTGTAGAGCATGGTTTGCACGAAATGCAACTTGCATCGGATGTAGGTCATCACCATTAGCGATGCCTTCGATCGTTGTGATATCGCCACCGTCGGCTTGACCCGCAAGCACGGTGCAAGCTTTTACGGAACTACCATTCAGATGAACTGTACACGCGCCACATTGACTGGTGTCGCAGCCGACATGGGTACCTGTGAGACCGAGTGTCTCACGTAGAACATCAGATAGTAGTGCGTTGTCTGCTACGTCAACAGCGTGTTGGCTGCCGTTGACGGTGAGATCCACTTTCATTGTTCCCTCTCCTCCCCCGGGGACGTGAACCTAGGTCAAAGCGACCAGATAGTCTCATTATCCTACCCAGCGTCGTGAAAACCTGTCAAAGAACGTACGCGTCATTTTGCGACTGAATGATTGAATCAAGCGCGTACCGATTTGCGCGAGTTTGCCACCTATCGTTCCTTGCACCTCGTAGTTGAGACGAGTACCTTCGGCTACTTCAGTAAGTGTGACTTCAGCGCGCCCGCTGCCAAAACCAGCGGCTCCTCCACGTGCCGAAACGTCAAGAAAGTAACTATGTGGCGGATTGGGATCTTCAATCTTGACCGTGCCCGTAAATCGCGCCTTGACCGGTCCTACTTTAATGGCGACGACGCAAGCAAACATTCCCTCTTCCGTTAGAGTCATCTCCTCACAACCATCGATACACTCTTTAAGGACGTCTGGCTTCTGTAGAGCATCCCATACTTCCTGCGGATGCGCAGGTATCACGAACTCACCTCGTTCTTCCACTTCTTATCTCGTACCATCTAAGTAGATTGCATAGTACGCATTTGAATTTAAGGTGTGACTATTGGTCGAAGCGCATGCCTTCAAATGAGTCGACCGTTGTGAAATCGGAGACGGGTTTGCGACGTAACTTAGTGAGTTGTTTCAACGGTTTGCCTATCGGTAACAGAGCGCAAACTGCGTATTCATCTGGAATTGCGAAGAGCTCTTTGACTTTAGGTTCGCTTGCGGAAAGGAATGTGGTTAGCGTTCCGCCAAGTCCCTCATTGCGCGCGGCGAGCAAGATGTTCCAAACGAACGGGTAGATTGACGCTCCCGATATCACGCCTACTCGATCAAGTTCATGATCCATCGAAGCTACCACTTTGAGGTCGACCAAGACTAACAAGAGAACCGGAGCCTGCGTGAACTGATTGAGGAATGCGTCCGGGAGTTGCTGGTTTGCGACGTCGACTTCTGTGACCGAAGAAGGCTCGATTGTGTTGTAGGGATTCTCTCCCGCTTGGACCATTGCACGATACCGTTGCATGACGGGTGCTATGAGTGGTGCAAGTGCTTGCCGTTTCTCTTCATCGCGAATGATGATCACGCGCCATCCTTGTCGGTTACCGCCGCTCGGTGCGAAGCGAGCGTTATCGAGAATACGATAAACAGTGCTGTCGGGGATTGAGTCTTCGGAGTGTTGTCGCGCAGCAAATGTGGTTCGCATGACATCGTAGAGGTCCATTTGGCGTTATCCCTTTCTGATTAATTCTTGTATTAGTAAATTGTCCGCTTTGGGTAACAATAGGTGCCATGCCTAAACGAACCACATATTGTTCCTAGTAAGGAGGTTCTCGTATTGCCCAACAACTCACTTGTCGTTGCTCAATATTTGGGCAAACGAACTTTCGATTTATTTTTGTCGATTAACTCAAATTCTTGAGTCTCGGTCGCAAGTGCGGATTCGCTTCGCTTAAATTGCGGGCGGAATCTGGCGTGCGGCCACATTGTCGGAGTGGCATGAAATTTGCTTCATTCTCGTGTGTGGTTGATTCCGCATAAGGGCGTTAATTCCCCGATGCGCGCCCTTTCCCTGTGAGGCCCAGTTACCGATTGGATCTGGGCCTTCGCACACTTACGGCACCGACATGGAGGTCGCGACATTTACTGACTGCTTTCGTTCCGCAAGAGTAACTAGATTTCTCTCATGCGTTTCTTTCTGTATTCGATAAAACATGAGCAATACGATAGCACTTAATTGAAGACCACAATAAATTGGGAGGAACCAGGACGTCAGCAGGACGCGATGATCATGGCTCATATCTGCTGCCGTGACGAAGGACTCCATCCCAACGATCGACACGATAATCCCCGCCAAAAAAATACCTCCCGCTGAAAATGCTTTTGCAGCGAATCCGCGTGTAGCGTAGAAAAGCCCTTCGGAGCGACGACTGGTATCGATTTCGCTGTCTTCGACGACGTCCGCCATCATCGAGTCTAACATGACACCGTTTATGATCAGGCAGACAACCTCGATGACGATGAAAACACTATAGAGAAATAGTGATGTCCAGCTCCCCATTGCTGGCCACATGCCCAACAGAAACATCACGTATGGGAATGGCGTGAGGAGAATGAAGCAAGAGATTGCAAACATCGCGATCTGACGTTTGCTGAATATTCGTCCGATTTTGGGTATGAGCGCGATAGAGATTAGCGGCGAAAACAGAACAAACACGCCCGTCATGGCGATTTGTGTGCCGGTAAATCCAAAGAAATAGGTGGTGTTATAGAGATATAGGGCGGCAAGCATCCCACCGGCAATACCGGTGAGAAGACCGTTGAAGAAAAGCACGGCGAAGTTTTTATTCGATAGCGACTGTACAAGTTCGCTAAAAGCATGAACTAGAACAGCCCATACGTTGTTATCGGTTAGGCTTTTCTCTGGTCGAGGGAGTGCCGCAAAGTACTTCTGTGTTCCTAGTGATGAGATCAGAATCGTTAGGGCGATGAGGCTTGCTCCAACCCACGCATAAATAGCATAGCCTGTATGTACCGACATGCCATAGTGACCGACCCATAAAAAGAAATTGATGGTGTGCAGACCATTTCCACCCAGCCATCCGAACGCATGGCGCATTGATAGCCATTCACTTCGGCGTTCATACTGCGAAACTAGCTCGGGTAATTGCGCAATGGATGGCACCTCTACGAGGGTTGTTGCTGTACGAATCAAAATGGCGAAGACGAGTACGTACCAGAACATCAACTCGTCGGTTAATTCCATTAATGGGTTAAACATGCCCCAGAATGACAGCGGCAAGAGAATTAATGCGGCGTACATGAACGGGTGTCGCCGACCTAATCGAGACGAGGTCTTGTCTGACCAGTGACCTAAGATAAGATCACTCACGGCATCCCAGAGCATTGCAACACCTAGCGCACTTGCAGCCACGTAGCCAGGCATACCGAGAACTTGCGTCGTAAACGGGAGCAGTAAGTAACTAAACGCGTTGTTCTTAATACCGAACGCAGCTGATGCAGATGACCAATACCAAAAAAGAGGATTACGAATCGGGGTTTGAGATGTGCTCATCGCTTTTTGTAAATAAAGAAAGTAACCATAGACGCATTTGGTGTCTACGTTAAGCAAATCGCATTATGCGCTTAGGAATACGATTGTTAACCAAGCGAACTATTGTGCGCTTTAGTGATCGACGCGAATGAGCAGATTAAGGCTTGAACTCGCTAATGATCTCTGAAATGGACGCTTTCGCGTCACCGAACAACATGCGCGTATTCGACCCCATGAACAATGGGTTATCGACACCCGCAAATCCCGATGCCATCGAGCGTTTCAAGACAAAAACTGTCTTCGCTTCATCGACATTGATGATGGGCATGCCGTAGATCGGACTACCTTCGTCATCTCTGGCTGACGGGTTTACAACATCATTTGCACCAATAACCACGGCGACATCAATGGATGGTAATCGTGGGTTGATGTCGGCCATCTCTACTAATTGGTCGTAGGACACATTCGCTTCTGCAAGTAACACATTCATGTGACCCGGCATACGTCCAGCGACCGGGTGAATGGCGTAGCTAACCTCACAACCGTGCGCCTCAAGTAACTCGCCGAGTTCGCATACAACGTGCTGTGCTTGCGCGACTGCCATGCCATATCCTGGTACGAACGTGACGGAGTTGGCAGCTTCAAGAATTAGATAGGCATCACCCGCGGAGATAGGTTTGACTTCACCTTCAACCTTCGTCGCAGTTTTCACTGCACCGAACCCGCTAAACAGCACATTGCCTAACGAGCGGTTCATTGCCTTGCACATGATGTTGGTCAGGATGATGCCAGCAGCGCCTACCAACGAACCCGCAACAATGAGGATGATGTTGTTAATGGCGAATCCTGCCGCACATGCTGCCAAACCGGAGTAACTGTTTAACAGTGAGATCACCACGGGCATGTCCGCACCACCGATGGGGATCACCACGAAAATCCCGAGAATGAGCGCTAAAGCGATGACACCATAGAGATAGGGTGATTGAGCCGAAGGCTCAAGGCAAAACATGACGGCGCATGCGAGTAATGCCAGTAGTATCAACGAGTTAACGATGCGCTGACCGTTGAAGACGATCGCTCGAGAAGTCATGACTTCTGATAGTTTGCCCCAAGCGATGACACTACCCGCAAAAGTCACGCCACCGATGACGACCGAAAGTGTGACAGTGATCGCAACGAACAGACTATGAGATTCAAACAACGCTGCCCACGCGACTAAGAGACTGGCAGCGCCACCAAACCCATTAAAAACCGCGACCATTTCAGGCATCGCAGTCATTGCAACTAATCTAGCAGCGGCTGCCCCGATGACTGCGCCGATCAATGCACAGATCGTTATCCAATACCAGGTAAGGATGCCTTCGGAAAGAAGCGTCACGACGATAGCGATCAGCATGCCTAGCGCTGACAGGAAATTGCCTCGACGCGCAGATGCCGGATGCCCAAGCATCTTTAAGCCAAAGATAAATAATCCCGCAGCTACGATGTATGCGGCGTTAATTGCAACTAGGTTTAACACGAGTGATCGGGCTTATTCGTCTGTTTTATCGGTGCGAGATCTGAACATGCCAAGCATGCGATCAGTGACTAGGTAACCACCGACGACATTGATCGTGGCGAACACAACAGCGGCTGCACCAAGCCACGTCGCTAACGAAGTGTTTTCGCTACTACCCGCGGCAAGTAGTGCGCCAACGATCGTAATCCCAGAGATTGCGTTCGCACCAGACATTAAAGGTGTGTGTAGCGTTGCTGGTACCTTCGAGATCAGCTCGAACCCTAGGAATATCGCCAGCACCAAGATAAGCGCTAGATAAACGAAGGTCAGTTCCATGAGTTAGGTCATCTCCTTGAGTCTTTCGTTAACCACTTTACCGTCCCTTACGACGAGTGAAGCATCGAGAATCTCGTCTTCGACGCTCAGATTAACGGTCCCGGACTCCTCGCTCAGAAATTCGCTTAAGTACTCGAATAGATTGGACGAGAACATCTCGCTCGCGTGACCTGCTACTTGAGAAGGTAGATTGCCCATACCGATGAGTTTGACTCCGTTGATGTCGACAATCTCGTCGAGTTGGGATCCTTCAACATTGCCGCCCGATTCCACGGCCATATCAATCATTACGCTTGTGGGTTGCATTGCCTTCAACATGTCGAGTGAGACAATTCGAGGGGCGGGTCGACCGAAAACCTGTGCTGTCGTTATGACGATGTCCGAGCGCGCTATAGCGTCTGCCATTCCTTGTCGCTGAAGTTCTTCCTGTTCAGCTGTAAGAGCTTGTGCGTAACCCTGTTCAGTTTGTCCGAGTTCACCAAGATCGATTTCAAGAAAGCGCGCACCAAGACTCTGTACTTCTTCCTTGACGACTGGTCTTGTATCAAACGCTTCAATTCTTGCACCTAAGCGGTGAGCGGTAGCAATCGCCTGTAGTCCGGCGACGCCTGCTCCGATAATGAAGACTCGAGCTGGAGAGA
Organism: Pseudomonadales bacterium; assembly: GCA_022822135.1. Taxonomy (GTDB): domain Bacteria; phylum Pseudomonadota; class Gammaproteobacteria; order Pseudomonadales; family Azotimanducaceae; genus Bin55. The sequence goes on along the minus strand of JAJECH010000025.1, from coordinate 15,731 downwards.
GAGTACCAGCGGGCGTCATCATCAATGGAAAGATCCGCGGTAAATGGAACGCAGCCACAACCACTGCGGCGTATCCGGCTAAACTCGCTTGCGACGACAAGCCATCAAGTTTTTGTGCACGGGTGCTTCTAGGCACCATATCGAGCGATATGGCGTCTACCTTGCAGTTTTCAAATGCAGAGACAGTCGCTTCGAATCTGAATGGATCGAGGAATCCCAAATAGGTTGAACCCTCGGGATACCAGGAAATTACCTCAGGTGAAGGTGGTCTGACAGCAAGAACAATGTCTGCATACCGAAGTGCTTCGTCCGCATACTCGGTCAGAACCGCTCCTGCCGCTTCGTACTCAACATCCGTAAAGCCAGCTTCTTCCCCGCAGCCAGTCTGAACGGTGACTTCGAAACCTAAATCCGTCAGTTTTTGAACTATCTGGGGTACTAACGCAACGCGCTTTTCACCAGGCCAAGTTTCCTTGGTCGTAACTATCCGCATGGGGAGAGCTGTAACGTGTAGAACTAGAAATACGGAAGACCAAACGCTTAATCGATGCCGAGTCTGACCGCACGGCGCATTTTACGATTGCACTAAATCGTTGATGCTGTTTAGTTGACGTCGTGTTACGACGTTTTCTTGGTCCCCTGCGCAATCACGCCAATGTAGTTACACCCATTATGAGAGTCCGTTTTTCTATCGAAGACGCAACGGTGCTAACTAAAAATACGTACCAAATTTAAGTCTAGTTTAATTTAGTTGAGCTAATTTGAAGTTTGATCCAAAATAGTCTCGATCATTCACTGAAACTGATCTCGCATGGACTAGTCCGCATTTCACGTCAAGGGAGTACCACGACTTGCTTGACTTTAGAACCAGAATGAGATGACTACGGATTCGTCTCTTGTCCGAGAGGAACTGGCAGTCATCATGCCAGATTTAAAACGGCAGCATCCATTCATTGTCCAGGACGCCGCGAATCCCGGTCATTCAAATTGGAGAGCAGCACCGCTCGCGAGTGGGGCATGTCATACCTCTGCAATATCGACGAAACGTTGATAGAAACTGCCTTTCTGATTCCGCAGCTCTGAGGGAGAACCTGTTTCGATGATCGTGCCTTGATCGAGAAAGAAGATTCGGTCGGCTTGATCGATGGTACGAATACGGTGAGCAATGACGATATTGAGGCGCGTGTGCGACATCTTTATTGTGTCGAGCAATAAAGTCTCGTTCACGGGGTCGAGCGCAGCAGTGGGTTCGTCGAGAATCAAGATGCCTGCATTGATCAGCAATCCCCGAGCGATACTCAAGCGTTGCTTCTGACCCACGGAGAGTGTTCCGCCTCCGCGTCCGATTTTCGAATCAAAACCATCGGGCATCGCCATAACGAATTCGAGTGCACCAACCATTTGACACACCTGCTTCATCTCATCGAGCGTAGCGTCCGGTTTGGCGACTCGGAGATTCGCGGCCACAGTGTCGGTCAGCAACTGGTGTTCTTGGAATACATAGGCGACGTTCTCGCGCACGCTTCGCACATCCAAATCCGCAAGATCGACATCGTTGAGCAATACACGTCCTTTCGTCGGCTCCAAGAATTTCGCAATCATGTACGCCAGCGTGGTTTTTCCGGCCCCACTAGGACCCACGATTGCGATCGTCTCACCGGCACGAGCTTCGAAACTCACGTTTTCCAAAGCTCGTCTGCCGTCGGGGTAGTGGAATCCAACGCCGTTGAAGCGTAGCGAAACGTCTCGATCCATTCCACCTGAGCGCGTACGGCGATTACGCGTTACTGCTTCAACATCGTGATCCATCGAAAAGAACACTCGGCGCGCGGCTGCGGCGTTGTCTTGTTGGTCGATCCAGATTCGTCCGAATTGCATCGACGTTTCATAAAGCAAGCTGTACATTCGAAGCACTACTGGCGCGTCGCCAAGAGTGAGTTCCCCTCGAATAATCCCAGAGAAAATCACCCAAAAACCAGCGGTCGCGAACACCAAATGAACGTTTTCGGCAATCCATTCAACGACGTATAGGACCCAAACCAAAAGCAAACTTTGACGAAACGACTCGCGACTTGCATCGGCGAATTGCTTCCTTTGCCGATCTGTGGTTCCGAGACTCTGCACAGCGGCGACATGCTTTAGACCTTCCTCGATTTCGTCCGTGGTCGCACTTCCTGACGCTCGGCTAGCTTGGCTGACACGGCGTGCCCATCGTGCAAGCGGCGATGTTGCGACAAGCGTCAGAAAGACCGCAGAAAACCCAATCCAAACCAGTGATGGTGCGACACCACCGTAGACCGCGGCTAATACCCAGAGATTCGCGCCGACACTGATGAACATGGCGAGCGGATTCAATGTCAGTGCATGACAAATCGCTGCGATCGAAGGTGCGTCGTGTAATACACGGAACAACGCATCACCCGTTCGTTGCAGACTTAGCGTCGGCATGGATTGACATGAGAGACGCCAAAACGTCGTACGTCGAACGTGGTCGGTGATGCGTTGGGAAAGTCGAATTGCGATGCAGAGATCTAGTAACCCCACGAGACCGTGCGCGGCGCTAAAACCAGCACTGATCTTGTTTTCAGAACGTGTTGCAACATCCGCGCCTTCCGCTAGATTCGCCTCTAGCAAAGTGTTGCCTGAGTAACCCACGAATAAGAACATGAACCCTAGGAATAGAAGCGTATATAGCGTGACCGATAACGGTTCCATACTTGCCACGAAATTAAGAAACGGCGTCATGAAACTCGGAAATAGGAAACCATCAGCACCAACTTCGATCGGTTGTTGCATGACCCCGTGGTCGACCACGATTTTCAGTAACCAAGGAACGATCAAGCCCAGTCCGTAGATGACGATCATCAGTCCGACGCGTGCACTAAATAAGCGACGCTGCGGCCAGAGGTATCTCAATGACCGTTTGAATAGCGCGATGACATCGCCTGTCGCTAACGTCGACTTGACGTCAAGACGATCGTGGAATGTGAGTTCAGACATGAGCTGATTCGCCCAACATCACAAAATCGGTGTAGTGTCCTTGCCGACTCATCAATTCGTCGTGCGACCCTGCTTCGACCACTTTGCCATCCGTTAAAAAGGCGATTTGGTCCACGTCTTTGATGGTCGACATGCGATGTGTAATAACAAACACCACCCGTTCGCTTGCCCATGTCTTGAGATTCGCAAGCACCTGTCGTTCAGTTTCAGCGTCAAGTGATGCGGTCGGTTCGTCCAATATCAAAACGGGTGCGTTCCGAGTCAATGTGCGTGCTATGGATAGACGTTGCTTCTGACCGACTGATAGCAAGGCACCGTCGATTCCTAGTTCGGTTTCAAACCCATTTGGTAGCTCGTTTATGAAATCGAGTGCGCACGCTACGGCTGCAGCTTCACGTATCTCTTCATCAGTGGCATCCGGCGTGGTGTAGCGCAAGTTCTCAGCGACTGAAATGGGGAATAGCACGTTTTCTTGAAGCGCGATCGCGATCGCTGAACGGATGTCTCTGATCCGCATCTGCGATAGGCGAATGCCATTAATCTGTACGTTGCCTGCATCCGGGTCAAAGAGTCGCAGCAACAGCGACATCGCCGTCGATTTACCCGATCCAGAAGCGCCAACCAATGCAGTTACCTGGCCAACGTGCGCGGTCAAATCGAACCCGTCTAACACCAATCTCTGCGGTTCGTATCCGAAGCGTACCCCTTCGAATTTCACGTTTTGAATGGACGTGGGGAATGTGACTGGATCAATTGGGTCGCGAACTTCGGGTTGTTGCGCTAATAGCCAAAACGCACGTCCTAAACCGACGGCCATGTCCTGCGCGAAGCACCACAACCGCACGAGATGCTCAAAATTGAATGTAAACGCGTAGATCGAACCTCTACGCGCTTGATGCGCAGCGACTGTCCAACGTGTAACGGTCATTCCGAATAGAGCCAGAAGCGATGCGCCAAAAACGATCTCCTCATTCAGTACAAACTGAGTGGCGATGAAGTCGGTCACAAATAGTGTTAACGCAAGAAGAAACGACGCGACAACCTTTACGATGGCAAAATCCCGTCGCAAAGCAAAGGCATTGTTTAAGGCGATGCTCGATTCACTTTCGAATCGTGAGAGGTTCGTGTCCTCAAACCCATATGCCTTGATCGCTTGAATACTCTGAAACGTCTCCTGCACGCGTGTGAACAAGGCGGCGTTTGAGCGACGAGCCGCTTGGCTCCATGTCCGCAACCTTGGCGTATACCAAACAGTTATGGTCAATATCGTTGCGCTTGCGACGCAAAGAAGAAACGCGAACCAAGGACTGAATAGAGAGGCGATGGTGAGTTGCAGTACTAGCGTCAACAATGCGATGATGGGCTGCACGACGATGTTGTCGACCACCGCTGTCACCATCGCGCTGTCTTGAAACACGCGATAAATACCGTCTCCGGCCGACGCCGTCGCGTGGAACCGCAAGCTCAGTTCCTCTGCGTTGCGGACCATGTCGACGCGCAATGCCTGGTTGACGCGTTGCAGAATCCATGTCTTGTAAATCGAAATCAGCGTGAACGAGCTCGTCGTCAGCACGATGATGATCGCTGAAACGATGAGGAATCGAAACAGGATTTCGAATCGTGAGTCTTCGGATAAGGTGTCGACATCAACGTAATCAACGTCTGGTAGGAACATGACGGCTGCTTGAGCACGCGAAAGGGGTTCACTGCTGCCGACCGAATCCCAAAGGATGTCGAAACTCATGAAACCGACTGCCGTGGCGAAGCCGATCATGCCCAGGTTCAGCGCTAGCAGCGCAAGGAAATGACGTAGTTGGGCGAGTATGTAGGGCCAGGTCGACAGATAGATCCGCCCTAGTCCCTTAAGGTCTAAACGCAACGCCTCGAACTCGTCGGGAGGCGTCACGTTTTCGCGAGTTTGGTTCAACGCTCGGGTGCGTTTAGCAGGAGCTATCGTTGAAGGTCGCCGTCATACGCGACTTGTATCCCGATTGGGTGCTGAATGAATTAGGTATGAACGTGACCGTCCGCAGAACGGACGGTCACGCATAAAACTCAGAATCGATAGCGGATTTCCGAACCCCAGTATCGCCAACCGGATACAAACTTGTTGTCGACTGGCGAGAATACCTCTTCGCCAGTGCTCGGGTCTTGGTATTCTTCCTCTTCTTGCGCTCACGCCGTACCGGCGAAAACGAAACTCAAGGTCGTCACTAAGGCAAGTTCTTGAGTTAATCTCATCGTGATTGGTCTCATGCTGAAAACAATTGATTCCCACCTAGCTAACGCTTAGAGGTCAGTGGTGCAGTGGAAATGGTACAAAGCTCACTTGATTGACTCGCATCAGCGTGATGTTCAAACAGATCTGGTGCAAGCGTTGGCGACACGATCTTTATTGGCATTGGTCTTACCGCATCCGTTGAGAATCGGTTGTCAAACGTGACATTTTCGAACTAACTAATGTGCGATGGTTCGTTCCCCAGATTGGATATCGAATGAACTCGCCAAGTACCAGTCAAGAGCGCGGTCAGCGATGCGCGTTTGGACGAGCGTCGGATTGGAACCGTGATCTTAAGTCGGATACTCTGGAAAACAGGTGATGCTTTCGTCAAGTGTGACCCAAGGTGCTTTTGAATCCGTGAAAATGTTGGCGATCGGTCGTATATGAGGATCGCCGTCTAGCGAACCCGCTGGGATTTGCATCGAACCCGCATCGCGCTCTCGCGCTACGAGTGAGCCACAGTGACGGCAAAACGCCGTTCCCTTGACGCGAGCTTCCGGCATCTTGTAGTTCACGACATCGTCTTCTCCTGAAGTCCAACGGAACTGATCGCTAGATACGAAAACAAACGTGCCGTACGCTGCGCTCATCTGTCTACGGCATCGGGAGCAGTGGCAGTTCAACATGCGATCGGCTTCACCCTCGTATTCGAACTGCACTACACCGCATTGGCAGCTGCCGCCGCTGCAGTTCGGGTCTGCGGTTTCTCGTACATCGGCTTTAACTTGAATGCTGTTGTCCCAACCGGGAGGCCACTCCAAGTGCTGCTCATGTTCATCGGTGATTTCGTGCCAAGGTGCTTTTGAGCCTACGAAGAGATGAAGAGCCTGCGGTTCTCCGACGTCGCCAGAGACGACCCCCATCGGGATGTAGGTAATACCGTCTGTTTGCGTTGGTGCTGGTACGACGGAACCACATTTGCTGCAGAAGCTTCGCGACCCGTATTCCGATGATCTGAAGCGATTCACCTTGTCGATTCCTTTGACCCAGTGAACTGCCTCCGAATCAAAAACGCCAAAAGTCGCAAATGTGCTTCCGTGGAGTTTGCGGCACATAGAGCAGTGACAGTGCATCAACCCCTTGGGCTCGCCACTCAATTCAAAAACAATGTCGCCACAGAGGCAGTTCCCACTAAGCACGTTACCTTCATCCAATCCGCCAGATAGACTTCATCATACAAGATTCCAAGGTGAACGCGCACGTCATTCTGTCACACGCGTTTTGTCGGTTCTTGATCTGCTCAGATACGACTTTTCGGCGTTCCTGCGCTAGTTTCGCCTGAACTCAAACGACGAATTAATCTGCTCGAAATTACTGTATGACTCGCGTCTTGCAAGTTCGAACCGAACGTTAGCAGGACGTCAGAGAGGTCTATAGTTTGCGCTGCTTTCTAAATAGCTCTAGGAGACTACGTGTCGTATATCGACGGCTTTGTGATAGCGGTACCGACTGCGAATAAACAGAAATACATAGAGCATGCACATCACATCAATCCTTTGTTTAAGGAACTTGGTGCTACTCGGACGATGGAGTGTTGGGGCGACGACATTCCCGATGGCACATTGACAGATTTCCGCAAAGCAGTGAACGCGAAGGACGACGAATCAATCGTGTTCGCGTGGTTTGAGTGGCCAGATAAAGAGACACGCGATCAAGGCATGGAAAGAATGCACGAACTAGCCGAATCAGATGAAAGATTCGACGAGACCAAATATCCGGTTCCGTTCGACGGCAAACGCATGATCTTCGGGGGATTCGAAACGCTTGTTGAAATTTGAATTCCACAAGCGCCATCTGGCGCTAAGCTGCCAAGCGCAGTTTTAGAAAAAGACGAAAGACCTCACGACGACGTTCTTTCGGCAACGAGCATCTTCAGGTGCGGTTGGATCAACGCACGCTGAATGGAATGACCATCGCGAGACTGAACCGTCGGTAACCGAGTCATAACACTTCAACATTGAAACCTCAGTAGAGGTCTGCTGAGGGAACCAGTACCACTCGTGCTCAGGTCGATACGTGAACCGCGTCGTCTCACCAACACGGTCGTCATATATCCGATAGTTCGTGATGTAAGGCTGGTCGGCAAATGACGGCCACGCGCACAACACAAATGGAAACTGCTCAACGGTCTCCATGGGTTTTGCGAGGTTGATCGACATGAATCGCCGTGACATTTTGGCGTCGGCTTCTTCTCCGGTGTAGTGTTGCGTACGACCGAAATTGCGGAGGTTTTTAGTTAGTAGCTCACGGCAACGGACCCGACCACTGTTGTCGTTCAGGTCGTTATGCACGAGGTTGGCGTAGCCTAGATTTACGCCGGGGTTCTTGTTATCTTGATCTTCTTTTCGGTCGCCTTCGTAGTCCTTGTTGAAGACATCGTGGTTGTACACGAGAGCATCTGTGGCGCCAGGGAAGAAATCAAGGAGTAGTTGCTCAATTTCAGGGTAGAAAACTCGTTGAACTTCTTTCGAATCGTAGAAGTTGCGGCACTTCGAGTCCAAATGTGCTAAGGAAACACCGAGACGGTCCATGCACTCAGGACTGTTAGGCGAAAGACCTGAGTGATACTCTTCTATTCGTCGCGCGTCACGCAGGATCTGTGGGAAATAGAGGCACCTTCGACCGATGTCCCGTTCCTCGATGCGAACTCGCTTCGCATCTTCCTCGCGAGACGGGTCGCGCCAAAACGCATTGGAGGACACAATCGAATACGAAGGCTCCTCATGGACCGTATAGCGTAGCGGCAATGCAACGCCGCCTTCGGGCGCGACAATGTTGTTATCGCGAATGTAGTCCATGCACTCGTCGTACGTGCGGAACCCTTTGCCCCACTTCGTCTCAATCGGACCTGGTGGCGCGTTTTCGATCAAGTCAATGACAGCTTGACCTTCACCTTCATCCATGAGGCGGAATGCGTCTTCCATCGCTACCGCAGTACCTGCATCCCCGTCCTTATCGAACGTCATGTATGAGATACCGCCGTGGGAGGCGATAGGGGTAGGTTGACCTTTGGTGAGTTGAAATGGGGGAACGTACGCGTCGGATTGGGCGTCACGATCCACCACAGTTGCTTGCGAAGCGACGTTAGGTGCGTTCATAGTGTGTTCGATTTCCGGATTTAACAATTATCACATAAGGCTTTTCGAGTGCCGTAGACGTTTGTCGTGTGCGATGCGCTTATTCAGTTAGTTGAGAAGAAATCAGCTTGAGCGGCTGAGCAATCAGGAGCTCAATACCATGGTGCTCTCAGCTGAGACTTAGCAATCCGTTCGATCAGTTTGCCTTGTAGGTCCGAGATGACACCTTGCGGCGCATTGCCATTGACACAGTTCACCGTTTCGAATTCATCGGTTTCCTGACTGAGAAGGTAATAAGGCTCTCCTTCACGGTTGAGCATCATTTTGTATTTCCCGTCGGTAATCATGAATTCACCGCTAAACTGCGACATACCGGTGCGTTCGAGCGAGCCATTTGATTCCCACGTTGAAACGAGCGATTGACCAAACTGCTGATACTCTAACTCGCCACCCGCCAACTCAATCACTGTAGGACCAAGATCGACGTTTTCGACGGGTGCATCGATGACCTTGCCGCCGTTATTGATGGTCTTCGGTGAGCGGAAAAGTAACGGCACGCGCGCAGAGCTGTCGAGGAAATTCATCTTGTAAATCAGGTCCCAGTCGCCGTTCATTTCACCGTGATCGGAGGTAAACGCGATGATGGTGTTATCTAGCTCGCCTCTTTCCTCGATCGTCTCGAGGATTTCGCCGATTTGGTCATCAATAAGGGTTACATTGCCCGCGTAATTCGCGCGCATGGCGGCTTGATCGCCTTCGTCGAATTTCGGTGTTCGACGTTCCATGAACGTGTCGAGCCAACCTTGTGGTCGCTTGTTGGCATCTTCTTCGATAGGTCGCGGCTGCGGTTCAGGCATTGTGGCGGGATCGTACATACTGGCATACGGTTCTGGCGCATCCCATGGTTCGTGTGGTCCGCCAAACGTAACCCAACAAAACCATGGTTGGTTGTGATCGTATGCTGAAAGGTACTTTTTCGCTTGCTGACCGACGTAAACGTCCGCGTATTCCTCTAATGGCAATACCGATGCTCGCGCGACATGCGGTTTATTCGCAAAGCGTTCGGCGAAATCAGCGCGGTAGGCTTCGAGCAGTCCTTTCTCTTCCCAGCGTGCCGTCATATGACTCATGACGGCGGCACTTGCTCTTGGACCACCGATCTCGTCCACGTCGTCGAGTCCCCATGCATGCAGAAGGTACTCGCGATCCCGCAGATCGCCTCGATGCGGATGCAGGTGAGTTTTTCCAAAGATGCTGGTTCGATAGCCCATGTCTCGGAGCAAACGCATCCAGGTTTGCGCCGTTTCCGGTAGCGCGTATTGCAGGTTGTTCCACACATGGGTGTTGTGCGGGTACAAGCCTGTTGCCAGCGTCACGCGAGCAGGAATACAGATCGGTGTCGTGGTCGAGCAGTTGGTGAACCGGACGCCTTCGGCCGCGATTCGGTCGAGATTAGGGGTTTTCACCCAGGAACCGTCGCTTGCACAGCTCATTGCGTCGGCGCGTTGCTGGTCCGTCATCAAAAACAGTACGTTTGGCTTCGTCATGGATTACTCTTGGTCTCTTGTCTAGTTTGCTGGGTGACCTATCGATTCTTCACGCAGCGATGCGTACGGGTAATTCGCGAATCCCGTGAATGAACGAGGATTGAAGATAAACCGGATCACCATCCAATTCAATTCGGTCAAACCGCTTTTCAATCTCTTCCCAAAGGACTCTTAGTTGCATCTCGCCGAGGCGATTACCCATGCAACGATGAATGCCGAATCCAAAGGACAGGTGGCTTCGCACGTTGTCACGGTCGATGATGAACTCGTCTGCGTTAGGAATGACTTCCTCATCGCGATTACCTGATATGTACCAGAGCGCGACGCGATCGCCTTCGTGGATCGTCTTCCCTCGAAATTTGGTGTCTCGCAGTGCTGTCCGCGCCATATGCGCCACAGGTGTTTGAAAGCGGATCATTTCGCACACCATGTCGGGAATCAAATCTCGGTTTTGCTTTAGTTTTTCGTACTCGTCCGGGAATTGGTTCAATGCCAGCACACCCCCGCTGATGCTATTGCGGGTCGTGTCATTTCCTCCGACGATCAGCAACAGCACGTTGCCTAAATACTCGTTCGGCGGCATGTCTTTGGTTGCCTCGCCAAACGCTAGCATCGAAATGAGGTCGTTACCAGGTTTCTCTTGCTTTAGCTTTTCTTGCCAGACTTCGGCAAAGTACGCATGGCACTCCCAAAGCACCTTAAATGCATCTTCGATTGTGTCGAAGTACTCGATGTTGGACCCATTTTGAATGGTGTCTGACCATTCAAGCAGTTTGTTGCGGTCTTCTTGCGGCACATCGAACAGCTGTGCAAGCATCTGGCCTGTCAGTTCTTTTGAGACGTGCTCCACCCAATTGAAAGTCTCGTTTCGAGGTAAGCCGTCCAGAATGATCTGCGCGCGACGCCGGATGTCGTCTTCTAGGTCTTGCAAGGCTCGTTGCGTAAAACGCGGTTGAACGACCTTGCGTTGTTCATCGTGTTTCGGTGGGTCCATCGCGATGAACATCGGTAGGCTGAACGTGGGATCCGGGGTGTCGTACTTGATACCACCGAGTTGAATCCCGCCGTGCTTCATTTCGGATGAGAAAGTCTTGAAATCCTTCTCGATATCGACGATGTCGCGATATTTAGTAATGTCCCAATACGGTCCAAATGGTGACCTTTCGGTAAAGTGCACTGGCTCTTCTTTCCGCAAGCGCTCGAAATACGGCATGATCGTGTTTTCGCGGAATAGATAGGGGTGCGCACAGTTGAATTCTTCGAGCGGGATAGAGTAGGGGTCTTGATGGACGTCTATTTCCCATTCAGCCCATAGATCTCGCAAGTTCTCTTTGTAAACATCGAACGTACGAGGTTCCTGTTCAGCAGTCATATTGTGTTCTCTTCCCCGAAATTAACGCACCCCGACAAGGTCAATGGTTCATTGACTTTGCCACCTAAATCATAATGATGGTCGCACGCCCGAGAGGCGCATGTTGTGGGCTATCTACAGGTTTTCGTCGCTGTGCTAGCATGACGCCTCGACGGTTCCGTTTCGCGGTCCATCATGCAATCTAAAAGGACACTGGCTTGACTCGACGAGAGGTTTCGCTGCTTGTTTTGGTCGCGTTTGTTGTGGGGCTGGTTCTCGCGCTCGTAATTCGATTTCCGCTTTGGTATTCGACCGACAACAGTGAAGCGGTCAGTTCCAGTCAGATGGTTGACAGTAACACTGCCGCCAGGAAGCGATGGCGGGTTCCGGTGTCGTTTCCGACCAATCTCGAGGTGCTTGGCGACAACATCATTTATGTCGCCGGATTAGTGAGTTCGCTCTCGAACAACACGTTCGAATTCCTCGTCGCCGAGCCGAAAGAGATCGTCCCGGAGTTCCAAATCGTCGATGCGGTGCGCGAAGGGAAAATCCCGGCCGGCTACACCTGGTTAGGCTACGATCAAGGCAAAATTCCAGCGTCGCCGTTACTTGGCGCAGTCCCGTTTGGACTGGAACCTTGGGAGTTCTCATCGTGGTGGTTCGAAGGCGGAGGCGAGGAACTGGCCCAAGAACTCTATGCGCGTGACGGAGTGCATGTCCTGCTATGTGGACTGATCGGACCAGAGACGGCCGGTTGGTTCAGAGAACCGATTGACTCGCTTGATGATCTTCGCGGCCTAAAGATTCGGTTTGCCGGTCTTGGTGGAAAGGTCATTGAAAGAACCGGCGCGTCGGTCACGATGATCCCAGGCGCGGAGATCTTTCAAGCACTCGAAAAAGGTGCCATTGACGCTACCGAATATTCGTTACCAAACGTGGATCAATCATTGGGTTTCGATCGCGTTGCGAAGCTCAACTATTTCCCAGGGTGGCATCAGGTATTTACGTCAATCCACTTGACGGTAAATATGGATGAATGGAAAAGCCTGACGCCTCAGGAACAGAGCATTTTGGAAACCGCATGTACTGCCGGCGTGACCCGCAACTTGGCTAAAGCAGAGGCTATACAAGGACCGATCATCGCGAGTTTTGCAGAGAAAGGTGTTACCGCAAATTACTTACCTGAGGAGGTGCTTCGCGAACTGAATCGTCTTTCGGACGAGGTTATGGCAGAGGAATCAGCGAATGATGCGGACTTCAAACGAATTTATGAGTCGCAGCAAGCGTTTCGAGCTGACTATGCGCACTGGAAGAAATTCGCGTATCTTCCACGGGATTTCTGAATGGATTTACCGAACACATGGCTGTCGCGCATTGTTGATCCAGTTCTGACCCGGATTGCCCAAGGCGTTTCCGTTCTCTGGGTCATCCTTATGGCCGTCATCGTGATCAATGTGACGGCTAGGTATTTGTTCGATCAGGGTCGAATCGAGTTCGAAGAACTTCAGTGGCATCTGTATTCCATGGGCTTTATGTTGACCATTGGCTATACATTGGTCAGGGATGCACATATTCGAGTGGACGTATTCCACGAGAGAATGCCGCATCGGGCGCGGCTATGGGTTGATTTTTACGGTTTGCTGATATTTGTGGTCCCGTTTTGTCTCGTCATGATTTGGTACGGGTGGGATTTCTTTATCTACAGCTTCAATATTGGTGAAATCTCGGCGTCGCCGGGCGGTCTGCCGTTCCGCTGGTTCATCAAAGCGTTTTTGGTGATTGGGTTTGCATTGCTACTACTAGCCGCACTCTCAAGGCTCTCGCGGCTCTACGCTGGTTTGTTCATACGTGGAACTTAACGAAATACTTGCGTTGGCGATGTTTTTCGCCTTCATTCTGTTGGTTTTTACGGGTTTTCCCGTTGCGTGGATTCTCGCTGGATTAGCGATTTTGTTCACATGTATTGCCATCATCGTCGACATTGACTTAGGTTTATTTACGGGCGTTGACTGGCTCTACACGTCGATTACGGTTGATCGTGTCTGGAATGTCATGGAAAACTGGGTGATGGTCGCATTACCCATGTTCATTTTTATGGGGCTTCTTCTGGATCGCTCAGGTATTGCAAGTGAACTCATGACGAGTTTCGCGAAACTCTTTCGACGGGTATCGGGTGGACTAGCGATTTCGGTGACGTTGATCGGTGTTTTGCTGGCGGCGACAACCGGGATCATCGGCGCTTCGGTCGTGTTACTCGCGCTGCTTGGATTGCCTGTCATGTTGAAGCAGGGCTATGCGCCGATGTTGGCGTCTGGAACCGTATGTGCGGTCGGTACATTGGGAATCTTGATTCCACCCAGCATCATGCTCGTATTGATGGCTGACAGAATGGCAATGCCTGTTGGCGACCTATTCCTCGGCGCCGTATTCCCTGGACTGTTGCTTGGATCGCTCTATGTCCTCTACATCGTTGTGCTGGGCTTGGTAAAGCCTGACTTAGCTCCGAAACTCGCCGACGAAGGGACATTCGACTTCAGAGAACTGCAACGCTTGGTTCTAGCGATTCTGCCACCCGCGGCATTGATTCTCGGTGTACTCGGGAGCATCTTTTTCGGCATCGCGACGCCCACCGAAGCGGCAGGCGTGGGTGCTTTCGGTGCATTGCTGTTAGCGTTATGGAAGCGAAAACTAACTCTGCCTGTATTCAAGGAAGTGCTGGAAGAAACGACTAAGACCACGGCATTCATCTTCGCGATCCTGATCGGTGCTACCGCGTTTTCGTTGGTGCTTCGTGGTTTAGGTGGCGACGAACTTATTGAGCGAACGCTGCTGAATCTGCCGTTTGGTCCAACGGGAGTCGTCATTACGATCCTGTTCTGTACGTTCCTGCTAGGTTTCTTTCTAGATTGGATTGAACTGACGTTAATCATCCTTCCATTGGTGTCACCAGTCGTCGTAGCACTCGGCTTCGACCCAATCTGGTTTACGGTTCTATTTGCGGTGTGTCTGCAAACGAGCTTCTTAACACCGCCAGTTGGATTCGCGATCTTCTATCTAAAAGGTTCGGCACCACCAGACTTACAAGCCACCACAATTTACAAAGGTGTTAGCCCGTTTATCGTGCTGCAGTTGATCGGACTGGCTCTAATCTTCTATTTCGCCTCTCTGGTGACTTGGTTACCAGCGCAGGCATATTGACATTTGCGCCGGCCTAGATCGGATTTTGAGAGCTAGTCCGGGACTAGTTGAGTTATTTCAGAAATAGAAACTTCATTCAATAGCCCTCATCTCGCATTTCTCGGATCAATTTCGAAGATGGCATCCTTAGTTTTGGCATCTTTGCTCGAAATTCAGCTAAATCCGCCAGTTGGATTGGTTCTTTAGACTTAGGCTGATCAACGGCGCTCAGACGAACGATATCTTGGCCGTGTCGAGTAATCACCACGTCTTGACCCGATTGGACTTCGTTTAAAAGTCCGCTGAGGTGCGCTTTCGCGTAGGTTATGCTGACTTTGCGCACTCTAGCACGCCGGTCATGAGATCAGGTGCAAAGGTTAGTGAACTTTACAGGACTCCGCTAAGAACATTAGCGCGCATCGAACTGGCGAGACCGTTCACAATATGGTTTTGACCCAGGATTTGAGAGGAAGACAAAATGAAACTTCATTACTACGTCGACACTGACAGCTTGTACATCGAGCTCAAACCGGGTCCGGGTTCAGAAACCGTTGAAGTCTCTTCTGGACTCAACGTTGGTCTCGACAGTAGTGGTGATGTCGTCGGATTTGATATCGACAAAGCCTCGACCCGCGTCGATTTGTCCAAAATTGAAGTGGAAGCTCTACCAATCAGATCGCATTGACTGACGTGATTACGTTTCTTGTTTGCGCTCAGATTGAACGATCGTTCTCGTTTTGTTAGTTTCTTCCAAGAATCCGGCGGTGCATCACTTTAGTTCCAAGGATCGTTGAAGCGTGCAGATGTGGCTGGTACACGACGGTACAAGAAGCGTAGCGAGTAAGAAGGCAGATCCAACAGGATGCAGACCAGTCTATTCAACTAATCGCCACCACATTCGAATTGCTTAGGCGGCCTGATAGTGCTTCTTTGGTTCCGCAATGTCGTTAGCGATAGCTTCAATTTCGATGAAGATGCCTTCGCCACCGCGCTTCTCACGACGAATTTAGTCCACCAACGGATATGCAAGTAAATGGCAACGATTTGTCACATTAGATCACGTCAGTACCTGTCATTTTCGGATCCTCTGATTAGTTAATTGCTTTGGAAATGATATTGCGAAGGCGACACTTGAGTGAAATTGATGCATAGGATCGGGGACTGCGCACGTTTTAGGGGACACATTAAGTAAGAGGGTCGAAGCCATTTTCATTGCTTCGCTCCTCGTCATCGAGCCTGGCAAGTTGCTCCAGCTCGTTTCGGTTCAATGAAACCCGCCTTAACGGGTTATATATCTT
>JAJECH010000011.1 GCA_022822135.1 Pseudomonadales bacterium | reverse complement strand
AGTTGTGGTGGCTTACCAATCAAAGCGTTGACGTTGAACGATCGTTGGTACGAATGCACGCATTGCGGGTATCGTGACGACCGCGACGTGAACGCCGCGAACAATGTGTTGCTCAAGGGGCTTGCGCTCTTTGATGCGGGTGGCTCTCTTCCCGCGGTGTCGGCAACAGGAAGACAGAATCAGGACAAAAGTCCGGATCGACACGGAACCGTGTAACCAGTGTGGAAACCACACAGAAATATACAAGAGCCTAAGAGATTGTCGGCATATAAAGGACTCGCCTTGTACTGTAAATTTCTTACTGTAAATCGAATCTTTGTTTATTTCGCGGTTTTCGCTGCGAGCATTACGACAGCGCAGGAAATTGACGTAGAGCAATACAAGCATCTACAGTCGACTGCAATCTTTGATCCGACTATTCCAGACGGATACGTGAACGAGCTCCTGTACGACGGGGTGGCCAGTCAGGACCCTGTAATTTTCAAATTAGCTCTTCAGACGATCAATACCTACGTCGAACACCATATCGAAGAAAGACTCGGCGTAACTGTTACCCTTCCGGCGCGCCGTATTAATGAGATTTCAGGTTTGAAGGAAACGCTAATTAACCATTGGAAGTACGAGCATGCAAAGCACGAGCACAACGCGGCGAGATTTCTCCTAGAGGAACTTCGTTCCGAAGCAGGTCGAGGCATTCTCTCAGCTGCACTAGAGGATCAAGAAGTCGAATCTAATCTCTCAGGGGAGATCATTTCTGAAACTCTCGAAAAGTGGCTTGAAGCGCAGCACCCTTGGCTTGAGATTCCCCAATCGCTCTGCGTACTTTGGCCTCAAGACGACGCTGTTCACACGTTAATCTGGGAGTCCTTCGAAAATGACGATTCAATCGAGCCGCGTGATCTTCTTCGCTTACTCAATCTTGGAAATTTCGTGACGCCAGTTGCCAATCGCTTTAGGATTGCACAGCTTGTTGCGTATCCGATCGGTTCACCTCCCAACGCAGAGCAGGCAATCTCCTTGGCTGCTAAGGGATTAGCTCTGTCACACCCCGAGGAAGCGATCGCGAATTTGGCGCGAGCTGGGTACGACCATATCGAGCCGCGACGCGAGATACTCATTACTCTTGCCGGTTACGAAGATTCGCAGTTGAATCCCTACCATTTCGAGATCATCAGCCTAATCAGTTCAGCGCAGGGTTCGACTCCGGCAGACGAACGTTATGAGAACGCGCTAGATCGACTTAAACATTACGTAAACAAGCCGTTCTACGACCGGTGGTTGAGTTCTCTGAGACACTTCTTCGACTGATTCGAATAGCACTCGATCGATTTTCCACAATCTTGAGCGGATCACACGAGATCAATCGACGCCGTCTCTTTTCACTTCAAGTTGATCTCATTAACCAGTTAGGTAATGAATCCTGCACTAATCTCTTCAGCTAAATAGTCGTAGCGAGTTCCACAGAATTCACACGTTACCTGGATGCCACCATTCTCGTCTGCTAACTCTCGCAACTCATCGGACGAAATCGTTTTCAGTGCTTTTGAACAACGCTCACGATCACACGAGCACTCAAACCGCAGTTCCTTTGGATGATCCAATCGGATAGAGTCGTTAGGGAACAGATCACGAAGCAATGCTTCGATGTCTTTCGAACCGAGCTCGCCAGGGTGAATCGTTCGAAACAGGCTAACGAGCCTTACCCACTCAGCTTCGTCCTGCGCTAACGTCAAATCGGATGCGAGGTCTGCACTGGGTAATCGTTGAAGAAAACAACCTGTTATTTCCTCCGTACTAGTATCAAGTGCGAACGTGGTGTTCAGTTGCTCGCTGTTTTCGAAATAGTGCTCCATATTCTGTTCGAGCATTTCATGCTCGGTGCTGACCAAACCTTGATAAGACTCACCGTTCTTGAACTGCATGGTCAGCGCCATGCGGCTACTACCAATCAATTCCTTGAAATTCATTGCCTCGTGGATAGGCTGCGGATCATCTTCGTTTAGACGTACGATCCCGCGTAGGGCTTCTTGACCTTGACATTCGGCGAACGCCGTTTTGATGGGACCGTCCCCTACGGCGTGAAGAGTTACGCCACCGTCATGCTTGATATTGTTGGAGATCAGCACAACCGTCGCCATCATTTCTCCTAACAGACGCTTGGCAGCATCGGGATAAGGTCGTCCGTGGATCGCATCCGCCCAAACGCTATTCAATCGAACCCACATACCCCGCACTGGAGCTCTTACGAAATGGAATCTACGTAATTGGTCGTGGTCCAACGGTCATAAAGAGCAATTAACAGCCGTTAGTGTAGCGTATCTGGTCTCGTATGAATGATTCGGTAGATGCGCGAATTGAACTATCTGATTCGCACGTTGTTCGAATTAAAAGCGGCGCGCCGCATTGGTTGTCTGCGACGCGCCGGTAATGAAGGTTGTTGCTGAGCGCTCGATCGGTTCCGTGACCTAGGCGCTCGTGAGGAGCTGGCTTTAAGCCTTGACCTCAATGCGTTTCGGCAAGACCTCTTCCGGTTTCTTGATCGTAATGGTTAGAACACCGTCTTTGGCGACAGCGCTGACATCATCACTCGTCGAATGAGAAGGTAGCCGAACAACGCGCTTAAACGAGCCGGACACGCGTTCAAAACTTCGATACGTACCGTCCTCATCATTCGACTTTCGATCTAATTTACGAGATCCAGAAATCTTCAGATGGCCGTCATCGAGCGTTACGTCGATATCTTCACTCTTTACTCCGGGTACATCCAAGTGAAAAACGTAACTATCTGCGTTTTCCTTGATGTCTAATGCCGGTCGCCAGCTCGCGTTACTCTGATGACCCAAAATCGAATCATTCAACCAGCTGTTGAGCTGCTCAGGAAGCGCATCAAGCGGTTTCCAGGCGTTTAGTTGTACGATAGACATGTTTACTTTCCTTTTTGTTGTCATGCTAGTGGGATTAACCACTTCATACCTTCTAGATAGGGTCACATTTCCAGTTTTCAAGCTAATGAACAAAAGAATCATTTGACAATGGTCTATGCCCTCTATCGAGTGATTTCCTCACTGTTGCCTCTTGTCGCAACGCTGAACTTATTGCGAAAATCTCGGAATGAGCCTGACTACAGATTGCGTATCAGGGAAAGATTCGGGTTTACTCCACCAGAGATTCAACAAGGCGCTGTCTGGATTCATACGGTTTCCGCAGGTGAGGTAATCGCCGCTGAAATGCTGGTTAATCAGTTGCTCGAGAGTCCCAACACAACGCGGATTTTGATGACTTCTACCACGCCTACAGGATCTGCCGAAATCGCTCGAAGATTCGGAAACCGCGTCGATCACTGTTATGTGCCGTTTGACGCTAGCCGCTGTATTCGGCGGTTTCTGCGGCGCACTCGACCGCAGGCGTTGATCCTCATGGAAACAGAACTGTGGCCAAATCTGCTCCGCATCGCGCGTCGCGAAGGTATCAATGTGTGTTTGGTGAATGCGCGCTTAAGTGACCGCTCCGCTCGGCGGTATGGCTTTGTACCTTCCTTGACCAAACTCATGCTGGACGGTGTCTCGATGATCGTCTCGCAATACGAAGATACTGCAACACGCTTCAGTAACTTGGGCTACCCAAGTGAGCAGATGCACGTTACTGGCAACATTAAATTCGATCTGACGATTTCTGAAGAAATCCGAAACAACACCGCATCACAAAAGGAAAAATGGCGTGGTGAACGTCCGTGTTGGATCGCGGCAAGTACCCATCCAGGAGAAGATGAAGTCATTCTGGATGCTCACGTCAATGCTCGTAAGGAATATCCGGACTTACTCCTAGTCGTAGCGCCACGCCATCCCCACCGAGCAGAGGACATTCAAGCACTGGCGGACGTACGGTCACTCACCTCGGTACAGCTCTCCGAACGACCGCAAGCCGTCGATGTCCTGGTCGTCGATCAAATGGGGGTACTGCTTGAGATGTACGGCATCGCCGACATCGCATTCATCGGCGGGAGCCTACAAGGTACAGGAGGTCACAACCCGGTCGAACCCGCGGTGCTAGGCATACCGATGCTCATGGGTGCTGATCGCATGAATTTCGAGGAAGTGTGCGAGCGGTTTGCGGATTCAGGCTGTTTGAGCGCCGTCCGAAACCGCGACGAGTTAACGTCTCAGCTGCTGGAACTACTCAACGATCCTGAAGAACGCCAACGCCAAGGTGACGCCGCGCGCCAAGTCGTCGATGCAAATCGAGGATCCGCGCAACAACAATTCAGAATCGTGCGCGAATGGCTGAACGAGATTAGTTTCCCGATCTCCCACTCGCGCTCATGATCTTCGTGACCGTATCAGACGGGTCAATATATTGATTGAGCTGCTGAAGATCTTCTGCCGATAGAGATCCAACGGTTTGCTTCAAACGTAATCCATTCAAAACGTACGTATATCGGGAAGTCGCATACGCGAGGACGTTTTGATACAGGCGTTGTTGAGCCTGTAGAACTTCGACGATGTTTCGGGTACCTACCTCGTAGCCAGTTTGAGTCGCTTCCAATGCGGCTTGGCTCGATTGAATCGACTTGTAGCGAGCGCTGACTCGATCCACGTCGCGTTGCACCAATCGAAACAGGTTTCGCGTATCACGCGCAACGGTGAGCTGGGATTCAATGAAAAGCTGCTTTGCCTGCTCCTGCTGCCAAGCTGAAGTTCGCGCTTGTGAAATATTGCGACCGCCACTAAATAATGGCATGCTCGCGCTAATGCTTACGCTGGTGGTTGTTGATTGGTCTGTAAAGACGGACAACGGATCTTCGCGGTAACTCTGTGAGCCTGATATCCGTACCGTCGGTAACAGGTAGCTCAACGACGCTCGTCTGGATTTTTTTGACGCATCCCACTGTGCTTTCGCCGATTGGATCCGAGGACTACCTGCCATAGCGGCTCGTACCCACTCCTCTTCATCGACGGGTTGTGGATTCTCGATGGGTAGTTGGTCCGTTAACTTACCTAATTCGCTGTAGTCCACACCGGTGACCGTGCGCAATGACTCAAAGAAGATGCCGTGGTTGCTCCGTGCAGATAACGTATCGACGACAGCCAGATCGTAACTAGCCGTTGCATCCAGTACGTCTGTGATCGCTACCAGACCGACATCAAAGCGTTGTTGTACCTGCTCAAGCTGCCGTTGCACCGCCTCTTCGGCAGCTACGCTCGACTCAAGACTGTCTTGAGCCTGCAACACGTCAAGGTATGCCTGAGCAACTCGAAGTACCAAGGCCTGCTCAGTTGCGACAAGATTCCAATCAGCAGCTTTTATCTGATCTCGAAGCGCAAAAAACTGGAATATCGCCTGCGCATTGAAGAGCGCTTGGTTGATACTGACACTCCACCCCGCGTTTTCTGATTTGCCTTCTACGATGAAATCGCCTATTTCCGAATCGCCAGTTCCCCGCTTTCGCTCAAAATCGCTTTCACCTTGATTCATACTCGCGCTCACGGAAGGCAGTAAAACGCTCACTCCCGACCATAGGTTCTCGCCGGAAATCTTGTTGGCAGCGATGGCGCCCGCAAGGACCGGATCGTTTTCTAACGCGTCTCGATACGCTTGTTCCAAATCGACGGCAAACGCACTACATCCTAAGATCGTCAAGAGACAGGCAAAAGACCTTTTCATGAACAAGGCGGCTCCAAATTCGTTGCGGATTGACTCCGAGACCATCATGGGTGAATCTATAAAGGCGTAACTATCCCTAGTTACACGAAAATCGACGTCTCAACAGTCGCAGGAAATCGTTAAAATTCCGAACCCTTTTCGCGCCCACACCAACATGGCCCGGATTACTGTCGAAGACTGCCTTGAACACGTTGAAAACCGATTCCAACTGGTTACACTGGCAGCCGAACGCGCACATCAATTCTATCTTTATAACGCTAGGCCACAAGTTGATCCCGAGAATGACAAGCCGACGGTGATCGCGTTGCGCGAAATTGCTTCAGGGATGACTGTAGGCGGCATTTTGGATGATATCGCCGAGACGGACGCCTCGAGCGAGGACGATATAGACTCCCCGGATGGCAACGAAGCGACCGACGAGTAGTTCGTACTTCGTCGGTGTTCTCGCCGAACAAGCCCGATCTGACACACAAGCGGCTCCGTTCGAGCTTTCAGACCTAATTTCTAAACTGCGGTATCTCACGCCGCAACAAATCGCTGAAATCCGGGAAGCCTGCAAGTACGCCGAGCGCGCACACGAAGGGCAAACCCGCAAGACCGGTCATTCTTATATAACCCATCCTCTCGCTGTCGCGGGAATACTCGCAGAGCTTGAAGCCGACCATGAAACCGTTATGGCGGGTGTACTGCACGATGTCATCGAAGACTGCAACGTCACAAAGGAGACGCTCGAGACCCGATTTGGGATAAAGGTCGCCAACATCGTCGATGGTGTGACCAAATTAGCGGAGTTCTCGTCCACGCAAGAGTTTCACGCGACCAACATTCAGAGCATTGCACTTGCGACCGTAAAGGATCCTCGTGTGATCGTCGTGAAACTCGCCGATCGACTCCACAACATGCGCACCCTCGCGGTCATCGATAAGGACAAGCGACTTGCCATAGCTACCGAGACGCTTGAAATTTATGCACCGATTGCACAACGTCTTGGCATCTATGTCATCAAGAACGAGCTCGAAGACCTGGCCTTCGCCGCGAAGAACTCATTCCGTTCCGATCACATCAAGTACGCGGTCGAACGTTTCGAGAAAGCGAACGAAGACAACATCCGCGTCGTTCAGAGTCGCATTCAAGCACACTTCAACGAGATCGGTTTAGACGCTTCAATTAACTACCACTCGCCTCATCTCTATGCGATTTATCACAAGATGAAGCATGGGCCGATGACGTTCGACGAGGCGATGACATTCCTGAATTTCCGTGTGCTCACACACAGTACGGAAGACTGTTACCGCGCACTCGGCGCAGTTCACCAGGTCTTTAAACCGAACACCCGCGGATTCCATGACTATATCGCTGCACGGAAACACAATGGCTATCAGTCGCTGCATACACAGGTAATCGGTCCTCGCGGCAAACTGACCAAGATCCAGATCCGCACGCTTCAGATGGAAGAGTTCGCGAAGCGGGGCATCACCACCATCCATCCCAATGCGATGGACACGAGTGTTGAAGGCTTAAACGAAGCACTGATGAAGTCCTTTGCCGACACCATCGAAGACATTCAGGATCATGCGGACAATGCGATCGATTTTGTCGCGAAATTCAAACACGATCTTGTACGAGATCGCATCTTGGTCTACACGCCGGACGGTGATGTCATCCATCTGCCGATTGGTGCAACGGTCATCGATTTCGCCTATGCGATCAGTACGACGTTAGGCGCACAATGCACGGGCAGTTATGTCGACAATCAACCAGCGCCCCTGTCCACCGTACTTGAAACTGGACAAACGGTCGACGTTCAGACCGAAAAGAGCTCGATGCCAAGTCCTGCGTGGCTTGATTACGCTATTACGCCGCGGGCACGAAACGCCATCAAGCGGCAGCTCGACCGGAGCAGCCACTCACTAGCCTTGAAGACGGGTCAGCGATTGCTTGATGCCGCGCTAGCACAAGCCGGGGTAACACTTGAAGACCTCGATTTTCGAAGCCATCGAAAGGTCTACAAGGATCTAAACGTCAAACATCGCAACGAACTGCTGTTAGCGGTGGGTAGAGGACAGCTACAACCGCGATTTGCCGCGATGAAACTGCTCTCGTCCGTTAAAGACGAAACCCCCAGTATTTACCTCGAAGATGGTCTTTCAACGGTAGAGATCGTTAACCAAAAAATGAATGCCACCTTCGCAAACTGCTGTGGACCGGTACCCGGCGATCCGATCGTCGGACACGGAACCAGGCAGAAAGGGTTTGTCGTACATCGAAGGGCATGTGCGACGGCGAGAAGCGATAAGAAGGCTGATCGCGTGCCGTTGACGTGGGGTGACACCAACGATGAAGAATTCTCGACTGGGCTGATGATCTGGGTGACGGGCGAAAAAGACTCCATTTACAAGCTCGCGAGTGCGTTAAGACTCACGGACGCGAGTCTAATGCGAATGGACACCCTTCCAGAACAGGGGATCACCAATGCGGTTCGCGTCGAGATCAAAGTACGAAACTCCGACCATTTAAAACGCGTCTCAAGCAATCTAAGACGTTCCCACTTCGTGGCAAAGGTGCAACGCCTCGGGAACCGCGCAGATACAGAGGAGTAATCCATGCAGTCCTATGCAATCGACTCGAAGCATGCGCCAGAGCCGATCGGGCCTTACTCCCATATGGTTCGTGTCGGTGACATGCTTTACCTCTCTGGACAAATTGCATTGAATCCCGATACGATGGCGCTCAATGCTGCTAACACCGAAACCGAAGTTAGGCAAGTCTTCAAGAACATCGAAGCCGTCCTGAAAGCAGGCGGTGCCGACCTCAATAACATCGTCAAACTCACCGTTTTTATCACCGACTTAGGTCAGTTCGATAGCGTGAATGTGGTCATGAGCGAACTACTATCGCCACCTTATCCTGCGCGTTCAACGGTCCAAGTCGCGGCATTACCTCGAAATGCGACCGTCGAAGTCGAGGCTATCGCCGTCGCAAAATAGCGCGATCCTGTGCCGTCCAACTTAGTCACGTCAATCTCCGGCGTTGGACCACAAGCCGCCGAACGTCTTAACCACCTTAGCATCAGGACGGTCACCGACCTCCTCCTCCACATGCCGCGGGACTATCAGGATCGTACGCGGCGTACCAATCTATGTGATGTCACAGACGAGGAATGCGTCGTGCAGGGGACCATCGTCGATGTCGCGGAGTCTTACAAGAATCAGCGTGGCATGCAGGTGTTCTTTGAGGACGAGACGGGACGAGGTACCCTGCGCTTACTACACTACGGCTCTTATCAGAAAAACTCTTTTCGAGTCGGTTCGTGGTTGTACGTTTTCGGTAAACCAGCGTACGGTAAGACGTTTATTCACCCTCAGTATCGAGTATTTCATGAGAATCCTGGCGAGCCGACTGCCGAATATCGTCCGGTCTATCCGGCCACAGCGAGCATCAGTAGCGCTCGTCTTGGTGCGTGGATCGTGCAGTCGCTTTCCGAAACCGCCTTCTTCCCGAAGTTCAAATACGACGAGTTGACTCTAGAGGAAGCTGTCAGGGAAGTGCACCAGCCTAAGCCTCGCACCTATCCAGATTCAATGCAAGCCGCTTACACACGCGTCGTTTTCGACGAGATGCTTGCCTTTACCCTCGTCCAACGACGTCAACGTCAACACAAAGACCGCGAAACCGACCCATTACCCTCTGTCGAGGGACTTGAACAGAAATTACTTAACGACCTTGGATTTGAACTGACGACAGCACAAAAGCGCGTTGCGGATGAAGTTCTTGCAGACCTCGCCAAACCAATTGCGATGCGGCGTCTGATTCAAGGCGATGTTGGTTCAGGAAAAACGGTCATAGCAGCGCTTGCGGCCATCCGTGCGGCGGAAAACGACGCGCAAACCGCGATCATGGCACCTACCGAGTTGCTTGCCGAACAACACTATCAGGTATTTTCCGAATGGCTTAGTCCGCTTGGCATTGAAGTCGGCCTTCTCACGAGTCGGATGCCGAGCCGCCAACGACGTAGTCAACAAGATGCGATCATGAACGGTCATACTCAGGTCGTCGTCGGTACGCACGCACTATTTCAAGAGAAGACAATTTTCAAGCGGTTGATCTTGTCGATCATTGATGAGCAACATCGGTTTGGTGTGCACCAACGAATGCAAATGACCGGGAAAGGCGAGAACGCGCACCAGCTTGTCCTTACAGCTACGCCAATACCAAGAACCCTCGCATTGACGATGTTCGGTGATCTGGCAGTCTCGACCATCGACGAGCTGCCGCCCGGAAGAACTCCTATCCGGACCACCATCCACGCCAACGAACGCCGGGAGGACGTCATCGCCGCCGTCGAGCATCAACTAAGGAACGGACAGCAGGTTTATTGGGTGTGTGTGGCGATCGACGAGAACGAAGAAAACAATCTATCCGCGAGTACGACGACGTTTGAGGAACTGAAGGAGAGATTTACAAATATCGGCGTCGGACACGTCAACGGTCGTATGAAAGTTGATGAGAAAAACGAAATCATGACCGCGTTCAGAGATGGTGAAGTACGACTATTGGTCGCAACAACCGTCATCGAAGTTGGGATCGACGTCGCAAACGCCACGGTCATGGTCATCGAGAATGCGGAAAGGCTCGGGTTAGCACAGCTGCACCAGCTGCGCGGTCGAGTAGGACGTGGCGGTGAACAGAGTTTCTGCCTGCTGCTCTATCAAACGCCGCTAGGTGGATCCTCCAGAGAACGACTTGAGGCGATGCGAGGTTCGACCGATGGGTTCGAGCTGGCCGAGGTGGACCTAAAAACCCGAGGGATGGGACAAATGTTTGGCAATCGACAATCGGGTGTTGATCCGTTCCGAGTTGCCAGTCTTTCGTCGTTCGTCGAACGCTACGAGGAATTAGGTGAGGTATCCGAAAGGTTATTGAGAGAAGATCCATCGTTGGCGGATGAAATCATCGCGACGTGGACCCCGGAAGGGCAAGGTTATGCAGCGTCCTAACTCGATTAACCGATTTCGATCATCTCGAAATCCTCTTTGCCGACACCGCATTCTGGGCACATAAAATCCTCTGGCACGTCCTCCCAGAGCGTTCCGGGTGGAACATCCTCCTCCTCGCAACCCTCCGCTTCGTCGTAGATGTAGCCACAAACAATGCACTGCCACTTGCGCATGGATTAAAGGTGGGTAGAAAGAAAGTGTGTAATGTTATTGTGGTGTTGAGTCCGCATTGATCGACAAGTTTATTGCCGTTCTGCAACTGACCAGACTCGATCTACCCGTCGGTTCGCTATTGCTGATGTGGCCCACGATCACAGCATTGTGGATCGTCAGTGAAGGCATTCCACCATATGACTTGCTCTTGCTTTTCATCGTCGGCACGGTGCTCATGCGTTCAGCGGGATGCGTCATCAACGACATCGCCGATCGAAACATCGATGCACACGTCAAACGCACGTTTAAACGTCCACTTGCCGACGGACGACTGTCGGTCTGGACCGCACTAATCGTCTTTGCGGCGCTCGCGCTGCTGGCACTCGCAGTCGTACTGCAACTCAATCTAAAAACACAGTTACTCGCTGTGGCAGGTTTTGCGATTGCAGTGCTCTACCCGTTCATGAAACGAGTCACGATGTTGCCTCAGCTCGTGCTTGGTCTTGCGTTCTCGTGGGGTATTCCGATGGCATCAACAGCAGCACTTGACGCCTGGAGCTTCCATCCAGCACTGTATCTACTCTTTGCATCGAACTTTTGCTGGATCGTCGCGTACGACACGATTTACGCGATGGTCGATCAAGACGATGACATCAATCTCAACATCGGATCGACTGCGATTCTGGCTGGGAATCAGGTCGTAATCGTCGTTGCTGCGCTCGGCCTGCTCACCCTCGCACTTTGGTTAGTGATGGGCGTTGTTTTGAATTTAAGCATGAGTTTTTACGTCGCTATGCTCATCATTGCAGGCTTGTTTGCATACCAATTTAGGGAGCTGCGCAAACCTGACAATCGCAAAGGCTGGTTCGTGGCATTTAAAAGCAATATTTGGGTAGGTACAGCCCTCATGATCGGTACCGCGATGGGCATGGCATCGTGATCCAGCAAGTCGTTCGGGTTATTGAGCGAACCAATGAAGTGTTAGGCAAGTCCGTCGCGATGCTTGCCTTCTTCATGGCAATCCTCACGTTCGTAATCGTGATACTGCGATACGTGTTCGATATTGGCTCAATCGCGCTACAAGAATCCGTTCTTTACATGCATGCCACCCTCATCATGCTCGGTTTGGCGTATGCACTACAAACGGACAGTCACGTTCGCGTTGACATCATCTACACTCGATTGCGACCGAACGTCAAGCGTTTGATCAATCTATGCGGACATGTGCTATTTCTGATCCCCTTCGCAGTCCTTTTAATCGTCTATAGCTGGGATTACGTACTTGCATCCTGGCGGGTCCAGGAAAGTTCACCAGAAGTCGGCGGCATCCCCGGCATCTACCTTCTCAAATCGCTTATTCCTCTATCCGCGACCTTATTGATTCTGCAGTCTTTGTGCGAAATCGCGCGGTTGTTACTCGATCCACGACAACCTAGTGATTGAGTGGCTGCCGCTGCTGATGTTCGCGGCGGTATTTCTAATGATCCTTAGCGGGTACGCGGTCGCACCAACGCTCGCAGGCGTCGCTTTGATCTTCGCGCTTGTTGGTGCATTGACTGGGGTTTTCCATCTAGCGGATCTTGGGTTCATGCCAATCAGGGTCTTTGGGGTCATGAGCAATACCGTCCTTATTGCGCTACCGCTCTTCATCCTAATGGGCGTCACCCTCGAACGCACCAATATTGCGAACAAGCTACTGCAATCACTTTCCATTTTGATGGCGCGCACACCCGGTGGCTTAGCGATCGCCGTCGTGTTGGTCGGCGCGTTGATGGCGGCGAGTACAGGCATCGTTGGCGCAACTGTAGTAACGCTCGGATTACTCGCGCTCCCAGTGATGTTGAAACAAAACTATCAACCAAGCTTCGCGACTGGTACGATCGCTGCCACTGGAACGCTAGGTCAGATCATCCCACCGTCGATTGCACTTGTACTTCTCGGTGATGTCCTTTCGAATGCATATCAACAAGCCCAGCTCTCGATAGGCGTCTTCAACCCTAAAACGGTATCGGTGGAAGATCTATTTGTCGGGTCGTTACTTCCAGGATTGGTGCTCGTAGCGCTCTACGCAACCTACATCTTCATACGTAGCCATTTCGATAAGGAGGCGGCACCTCCAGCAACGCGCAGCGAAGAAGCATTGAACTTCGGTGAATTGCTTACGAGCTTGCTCCCGCCGATTCTGTTGATCTTCGTGGTACTAGGATCCATTCTGGCCGGATATGCAACTCCTACGGAGGCTGCAGGAGTTGGCGCTTGTGGGGCACTATTGATGGCCACGCTTCAACGCGCATTGTCGATCGAAACCTTGAAGGAAATCTGTCGATCCACACTCACGACAACCGCGATGGTGTTCTTCATCCTGATTGGCGCGTCCGTGTTTTCGCTGGTGTTCCGTGGTTATGGCGGCGACGAGCTTGTCTCAAGCTGGTTTGCCCACATTGAACACGCGCCACTGCTTGCGGTTGGCATCGTCATGCTCGTCATATTTCTGCTAGGTTTCGTACTAGATTTCGTCGAAATCACCTACATCGTCGTGCCGATCGTCGGACCGGTATTACTTGCGATGGGCATAGATCCGGTCTGGTTAGGCGTGTTGATCGCGATTAACCTCCAAACCTCGTTCCTCACGCCGCCATTTGGATTCGCGTTGTTTTATCTCCGCGGTGTCACACCTCCAACAGTTGAAACGGTGGCGATCTACAAGGGGGTCGCACCGTTCGTTATGCTCCAACTTATCTTAATCGGCGTACTCGTGCTGTTTCCCACGCTTGCTACGTGGTTGCCATCGCTCTAAGCACAACTAGATTTCCAGACCACGAGGTACACGTTGGGGTTCGATCGATTGAACTTCCTGCATGATGGCGTGGTATCGCTCGCGCTCATCGGCCGTACGTTGAGGCATCGAAAATCCTGTTATCGAGGCATATTCTCGGTGTTCTTTCAGAAAGTCAGGATAGCCGTCATAGGTAGACGTCTGCGCGAGCTTGAGAATGTCGTCCGGTTGTACCGTCTCACGCATTTCTTCCCACTTACCGTTCAGCGACAACGCATGCAATTTCAACCCCAGTTCTTCAAGTCCATGGATCGCCAGAACCTTGTGGTAGGTTCGCGTGGATCCGTAGAACGACAAAGGACGACGCATTGCTTCAATACTCTGCTCAATCTCACTGTCGTTTTCCCCCATGATCAGGTAGCCACTTGAGTTAATCTCAATGTCATCCCAGGTGCGATTGGACTTCACTAATCCGGCCCGAACTGAAGGAAGCAGCACTTCTCGCATGTAACGATCTGACATGATGCCGCCATGAGGCATGATGACATCCGCCACTTCACCTGCGACTCGCGCCATTACTGGTCCCACCATAGCTAAACCAATCTTGGGTAGCGCACAATCTAACGGTCCCGGATTGAAGTTAGGCGTCATTAACGTGTAGGTGTAGTGCTTACCAAGAAACTCGGGTTGCGTTCCGTTTTGCCAGGAGTCCCAAACCGCTCTCATCATCTGAATGTATTCGCGCATTCTCGGACCTGGCGGCGACCAAGTACCGCCGAATCGACGAACGTTGTGACCTTTGACCTGACTGCCTAAGCCGATCGTGAAGCGTCCGTTCGACAGCTGCTGAATATCCCAGCTTTGCATCGCCAACACGAACGGGCTACGGGGAAACGCGATCGTGACCGAGGTTTGGATCCCAATCTTCTCTGTTGCTGCTGCGGCCAATGTCATCGTAACAATCGAATCGTGGGACAGCTCGCCGCACCCGATGATGTCGTACCCCGCCGCTTCGGCTCTTTTTGCTTGCTCCCCAACGGAGCCAGGCCAACCACCAACACCGCTCGTTACTTTCACTCTACTCTCCTATTCCCCGGGATACTTGGTTCGAATTCGTATCGATATGACACGTACGTTCGATTCTAGCCAGCGTAATTCGAGAGATTCAGCTTGCCACACTCATGCTAGTGACTTCGTAGATCATTCAACACTGATCTGAATTTCAGTGACGTGCTGATTCCTATCAAAGTCAAATCGGTGATACAACTCTCGATACATGCGCTCATCGTATACACATCCTTTTTCTTTCGCTCGATCCTCCCATCGAATCTTCTCCCATCCACTATCTTCTTGATGAGGGAAAGGTCCAACATACACTAGGCTCGCGAACTTCATTGGTTTGTAGGTCTTAATCTGAAGCCAATTCGGTAGGGATTTCTTCAGTTCCTTGTCCTGGGTCCGCACCCCAACGTCGAAGATCATCCTTCCTTGAGCTTTCTCAATCCAGTTGTAGACGTAGATCTCTTGCGGCGAATCGTCCGGAATGTTCACTTCGTTGTTCCGTACAAACGCCCAAAATCGTTGGGTATCCATATACGGACGCATCTCAGCGCCTAACGAAATGGGTTCATTGCTGGACTGGACAAGTGCTGTGAACTCCCCGTACCGTTTCACTCCCGCGTCGTATATCGTGAAGGTTGTTCCCGATTCGAGGATCTGGAGATCGTTCTTTTCAATCGCCTGAAGAACTGTCTTAGAAGCAAGAGGTTGATCTGAATCCGCCATGGGCTCTGGGCACGCTGTGTATGCGCGTAATCCAATAACTAACGCGACAATCACTGAGCTCGCCAAGACAGTTCGATGCAATTCTCTAATGGTCTTGTTCAAATATCTGCCGACGTGATGGACGGGTACCTTGCTCCTAAGATATTAGAACTGATAACCAACACGAACAACGGGGTGAATCGAGATCGCGTGTTCGCTCATTCGCGTAACTGACCTAAGTTCTCTCGCAAACCGACGATTTTCGGAATGAAGCAATTTATATAACCACATGGAAACTCGCGACCTCAGTAACGAAAGTGGGAACCCAAACACTCAGTACCTTCCATTTGCCACGAATGCGCACGGCCGGCATCCGTCATTCGCTCTTATTTGTCGCACTTCTCGTTTGTCAGGGTAGCAATGCCAGCTTGACTCAAGATACGCTCGCACAGCTTCTAAGATCGATCCGAACCGAACAAGAGATGCCTGGATTGCGTGCGGCAGTCCTTGTTCCCGACGGAACGCTCATTCGAGCCGCAGTTGGACTTGCCGACGTTGAGAACAACGTTCCTTTGGATCACGATATCGGGATGCCGGGCGGGAGCACAGGAAAACCCTTCGCCGCGACGCTGGTCATGCTGCTAGTAGAAGATGGCACCTTAACTCTGGACGACCTAGCATCGGAGTGGTTAAGCGAAGAGTCGTGGTTCAAGGATCTTCCCAACCAAGATGACATCAGGATCAGGCACCTCCTTTCTCACAGCTCTGGTCTAAGCGACTATCCCGGGACAAACCGGTACATGATGCTCTCTATTTGGCGTGCGCTTCGCCACGGGGGCATCCGATTCACACACGATGAGCTGATCGAGATGGTGGCAAACAAGAAGCCACTATATCCTGTTGGTGACGGATTCGCTTATTCTGATTCAGGTTACCTTGTTTTAGGCAAGATCATCGAAGCGGCGACCAGGCGTGATTACTACGAGCTCCTTCAGGAGCGTATCCTCTCGCCGCAAAATCTCAATCTAATTCGTCCACAAAACGTCTCCGCGTTGCCAGATATAACGCCAGGCTACACACGTGGCGCTCGAAACCTTCGAAAAGACGGAACGATGAAGGTTGACCCTACTTCCGAATGGACAGGTGGCGGTTTAGTCACCAATCCCACGATGCTCGTTAGGTTCTTTTCCGCTCTAGCGCGAGGGGAGGTAGTAAGACCAGACACCTTCGAATCCATGAAAAACTCCGGATGGCAGGATCCGGAATCCCGCGAATGGCACTATGGATTTGGTCTATTCGTAGTCCATGACCGGAATGTAGTTGAACACGGTGGACTCTGGATGGGATATCGCTCGCATGTACGACACTATCTGGACGAACAACTAACGATCGCCGTTCAAACCAATCGTGATGGTCCTATCAATATGGAAGCGATCGTTGATCAAATTGCGCAACTAGCACAATGAGACTCCTAGATCGACGTCTCCTTCTGTCGCTTAGTTTAGCGTAACGAGGCGCTACTTCAACTAGCTACACTCGGAACAACCACCGTAAGGATTCCGCGAATATAGCGCCACCGTGTCGCAAACTATGACCACCTTCACCGAACTCGAAACGATAGTCATATCCTGCGTAGTCGAGTGCAGCCGCTACATCTTGGTTCGCAATAGGCCAACTACCCGGCACGATATTGGCATCACGTTTCCCACTCTGTAAGAACACCCGAATTGGAATTCGAGGTGTTCGTCTAATCATGGACGGGTAGTTGTGACCGCCGCGAAGATTCACAAACGAACCGCAGTGACTCAATACTCGACCAAAGCTAGTCGGTGAGTGCCACGCAGCCGTGAACGCACAGATTCCTCCGCTCGAGATTCCGCAAATCAATCGCTTCGAAGGCTCGCTCGCAAGTGTTTTACCGGTCATGAATTCGACTAGCGGAACGATTTCGGTGTCGATAAATGTCACGTGCTGGTCGGAGACTGTGTCATACTCGATACTTCGTTGTGCGGGTTCGCTTTCTGAGACCCCTGCATTCACAAACACAGCAATAAGGGGTGGCAATTCGCCGTTCGCGCACATCGAATCAAACACTCGAGTCGCACGCGCTGCACCTTCGCGCGCAAGGTAGAAATCACCGTCATTGAAGTACACAAACGCCGGCATTTCGCTCGAATTAGCCAGGCTTGCCGATTGATAGATCGAAATCGTGCGTGTTGTCCCTGGGTAGATCTTTGATTCCGCCCAGTCACGGATTCGATTAAATTCACCGGTTGGGATTTGGCTACCAGGATAGGCTTCCGCACAGGGGTTGTATTGATTGTCCTCCGGTACCATCGTCGATTTCACGATCTCGTCTGACGAACGTCCATTGACCGCTCGCGGAGGGGGGATATGTAAGCCATACCGTTTATAAGTGTCAAAATCCAATGTTCGTCTCCTCAATCACCAATCGGTCGTACCCTACGTTAGCGGTAATCTACGGTCGAAATTGCAGCTCTCTGGAGTGCAACTGATCCGGGAGGGATACCAACCGATACGCCAACTTAACCCATTCACATACATATCGACGCGTATCACGGGGATCGATCATTTCCTCGATCTGGAACTTCGATAAAGGACCCAAAGGTCCGCGTGCACTCTCAATCCGTGCGTTCAGTTCTGCTCGCAGCGCCTCCGGATCCTCGGCTTCGGCAAGCTGACGGCGATACGCGGCTTCGATACCACCTTCCGGTGGGATTCCACCTGTATCAGCCGCAGGCCACGCAACTCGCATCGACGGTGCTGAGCGTGGCGTCGCGTAGTTGTTTCCGGCGACCCCGAAACTCCGTCGCATGACGACAGTGAATATCGGTATTCTCACTTGTGAAAACGCCACCATCCATTCACCGCCTGCACGAATGGTTCCCGCGATCTCGTGTTCTAATCCAACCGCAAACCCCGGGTTGTCGACGAGATTTAAAACTGGGAGATGGAATAGATCGCATAAGTCCAAGTGACGCGTCAACTTGCGACATCCATCGGCAGTTAGTGCACCTCCATTAACGTGCTGGCTATCTGAAGCAATAACGCCAACCGGGTGACCCGCAAACCGGGCGAATCCTGTGACTTGATCCGTTCCCCACAATCCACCGACTTCAAAGAAGGAATCTCGGTCAACGATTAAGTCGATCGTGCGACGAATATCGAACGTCGTCGTTCGCTTCCGTGGGATGATTGAGAACAATTCATCCTCACGACGATCACCCGGATCGTCGCACGCCGCTATCGGTGGCGCTTCATAAACGCTCGAAGGTAGATATGACAAGAACGTACGCACCATCGTGGCCGCGTCGTCCTCGTTCTCAGCCAAGTTGTCAACGGAACCGTTTGTGCAGTGAACGCGCCAATCACCCAGCTCTTCTTTAGTGATGTCGTAGCCCATCGCGTGTTTGACGACAGGCGGACCTGCGACGAACAGTTGCGCAATATCCCGGACCATCACAGAGAAATGACCGAGGACCGCTTTCGCCGCACCGATACCGACAACACTTCCCAGGAGCATATTGACCACAGGTACGGTTGCTAACTGCTGTGTGTACATCGCGCTCCCCAAGTGGCCTGGCAAGAAAGAGCCGCCACCACCAGCAACACGAGGTCTACCGGATTTGATAGCGCCTGTACTTTCTTTCGCAGAGCTTTCACCTTCTTGCTTTTGCTGTGGCACCATCGCGGCGACACTGCCGCCACCAGAAGAGCCGTCGAGCAAGCGCACCGATGGCACGCGCATCTCAATGGAGAGCCGATCTAGGTGAGAGCTTTTTGCCCCAATTGCACCATCCGCGTGTCCACCTCGTGACGTGAAATCATCCGCACAAACGATGGCTGTCCGTTGTTCGATCGAGCCCCAGCCGCCAACGTGGTTTGCCGGAGTAAACGCGAGGATATTGCCTTCTTCATCGTACGACGCGAAACCCGTGACAGATCCCACCTCGTGGAAAGAATCTGCGTCGAGTAAGAGCTCGATACGTTCTCGGCACGTCAGCTTGTTGCGATCCCTTTGACGTACGACACCAGGGTCTTCTGAACCGATCGCAAGACGTTTTTTCGCCAAAGCCTGAAGCGTGGCGACTTGATCTAACGTTGATTGCCAATCGCTCGACTCAAGACGAGCTCCTTGGGTCGAGGATTTTGTGACATCTAACGGTGTCAATGCGGCCACCGTCTCGTTAGCTTTCAACAAATCCCCCGCATTCAATTTCTGCAAGGCAGTGACTCGGCCAGACTTCGGTGCTGAAATAACGGTCTCCATCTTCATCGCATTAACAACGACGATCGGGTCCCCTACCTTGACGAGATCGTCTTCCGTTATCGACCAAGCCACCAGCGCGCTTTCCAACGGAACGGTGATCGCTATATCGCCATCTGGGATGCTTAGCGGCGACCGAAGTACCGAATCAGATTGAGCTTTCTCATTGGGTGAAGCGGATTCTGACGTTGAACTAGCACTGGATCGCTCAAGGAAGCCGACAAAACCGTCGTCTCGCTGTCCATCCGCTTCCATCAACTCCGGTTGTGAGCTCAGTAGTGACGTCCGTGCATCGCCGCACTTCACAAGTTCGTTATTGCAGATCGCTAAAAGCGAATCCAAGTTGGTCCTGATGCCGCTTATTTGAAATTCACCCAATGCTTGGCTCATACGACCAAGTGTTGCGGGGAAGTCGCGACCCGTCGTTGCAACAACCTTCGCTAGTAACGGATCGAACTGTGCACTGACTTCGTAACCGTTATAGCCATAACTGTCAACTCGAATCCCAGGCCCCGTAGGCTCTCTATAACCCGATATCGTGCCAGCCGCGGTCGCTGTGACACGCGCCTGCACGCTGAAACCGTCGATTGCCTCGATCGAATCCTGCCCGTCAATCCCTAACGAATTTAAGCTCTCCCCAGCAGCAATTTGGAATTGCGCTTCAACGAGGTCAATGCCGGTAATTTGCTCGGTGATGGTGTGTTCAACCTGAATCCGCGGATTGCATTCGATAAAGAAGCACTCAGCGTTTTCGACATCGACTAAAAACTCGACGGTTCCTGCGTTTACGTATCCGGCTTCCTTGCAGAGCTTCGTCGCGTGGTTCAATATCGTTTCACGTAGTCGCGGATCCAGATTCGGCGCCGGCGCGAATTCCATAACTTTTTGATGGCGCAACTGAACGGAACAATCGCGCTCGAATAGGTGAACAACCTCACCGCTGCTATCGGCAAGGATTTGCACTTCAATATGACGCGGATCGCGTATTAGCTTCTCAACAAAGATTGAACCATCACCGAATGCTGACTTTGCTTCACCGCTGCACCTAGCAAACTCCTGGCGTAGTTCGGTCTCGGATTCGACGACTCGCATACCTCTACCGCCACCGCCTGCCGCAGCTTTCAGCATCACTGGATAACCGACGCTCTTCGCAACTTGGGCGGCGGCGTCCTCGATTTCGGTTGCTTGTTCACTACCTGGTACGACCGGGATTTCGAGCTTTGCTGCCAAGTCGCGCGAAGCAACCTTGTCGCCAAAAATGCGCAACACATCCGCTGATGGGCCGATGAATGTGATACCTTCCTCGTGGCTTCGCTCCGCCAAACTAGCATGTTCCGCCAGAAAGCCATACCCGGGGTGCACACAGTCGCACCCCGTCTTCTGCGCCACACTAATGAGTTGCTCTATATCCAGATAGCCTGAGACCGGCGATCCTCCCGACGGTGTTGTCAATTCTTGACTGTGAGTCGCAAATTGGGTGTGAAGCGAGGTATGGTCTGCGTGAGGATATACCGCGACGCTCTCGACGCCCAAACTTTGTGCGGCGCGAGCGATACGGATGGCGATTTCGCCGCGATTGGCGATTAGTACGCGTTTAAACATGTTGAATTTAAGTGCAGTATGGTTGAACGGACAATTGGTGACTACTCGGTGTTTTCTCGCCGGACCTCGAAATAGGCTTCTTCAGCGATCGCATGCCATTGACTCACGGTCGCTTGGAATTCTTTATACGAGGCAACAACACGTGCAGAAAGTTCGTCCTCGGAGGCGAGTTCGTCGAACACCTCCTTGGCATAGGTTCGATACGCCGACAGCACGTCGACCGGAAGCCTGCGCAATTGGACGCCGTGTTCTGCCATCATGGTGTTCAAACTCGCCATGTTTCGGGCGGTGTACTCATCAAGCGTGTCTTGATTTGAAGCTCGAGCAGCGACTTCTACGATTTTTTGCAGGTCTGCTGGCAATGATTCGTACGCGGATTTGTTGACCATCAGCTCCAGCACGGCGTTCGGTTCCTGCCAACCCGGATAGTAGTAGTACGTCGCAATGTCATGTAAGCCGAATGCCAAGTCGTTGTATGGACCTACCCATTCCGTCGCATCAATGACACCTGTCTGTAGAGACGTAAATAGCTCGTTACCAGGCAGTTGCACGGCCACACCGCCTGCTCGTTGAAATACGTCCCCACCCAACCCAGGGATACGCATCTTCAATCCCTGAATATCTGCCAGACTGTTGATTTCCTTGTTGAACCATCCCGCCATCTGGACGCCAGAATTTCCAGCAGGAAACGGGATTAAATTGAACGGCGCGTAGACCTCGCGCCACAGTTCCAGACCGCCTCCATAGTGGAGCCAGCTGTTGGTTTCTTGAGCGGTCATGCCATAGGGCACTGTACCGAAAACAGCGAGTATCGGAGCTTTTCCGCGCCAGTAATACGCGGCGCTGTGACCCATCTCTGCGGTACCACTTGAGACGGCGTCGAACACCTGAAACGCTGGTACATATTCGCCAGCGCCGAACACCTTGATGGTCAAGCGATTATTTGACATCTCCGCGATGTTTTGCGCCAATCGTTCAGCTGAAGTCGCAAGCCCGGGCAGGTTTTTTGGCCAGGACATGACGAGCTTCCACTCAAACGTTTGAGTACTGAGTTGCTCGGATGTCGTGTCGTCCGAAGGAGATGTCTGTTCGGTTTCTGCACACGCTATGAGTAACGTCGAAAGAAAAACGCCAACTATGAGTTTTCTGTGCACGCGATCGCCTTTGCTGGACACGAGAAAGCGACTCATTATCCAACGCGTCTTTGGGTCGAATTTGCTAATTCGCTATCGACTATCTACGTTTCGTGAAAGCAGAATCCTTGTTCCGCTGCGAACCTCATCGACGCGGCGACATCGTATACATAGGGACCATCGCGATTAATTTCGATACTTACCCGTTCCCCAGCCTCGATTCGATGAAGTCTGTCCCCGTCAATGGCGATCAGACCGGATGAATCAAATTCGCAGCTATGACCGAGCGGCAGCCTATTGGTCTCAGCAATGTGCACGTCTCGAAAGTAACCCGGAGAAACGGGAACTCGTCGAATATGTCCCTCGCCAAACTTAACGTACAGACCCCATTCGTCATCTGCAACAACCGGATCCATCAGCCCACCGATAGGCGACATGCCGATTGCGTCTGGTTCCGCACGTGTTAACACCATTTCACGTAATTTCGCCGGGTTGAAGGGGCGATAGTTACCAACGAAATCGTCCTCAACGCGAACGACATCGATAAGTCCAATGTCGCGGACCCGCTCATCAATCGCGAGCTTCGCGACCTTTGCTCGACGACAGAACCGTGCCTGCGGAAGAAGACCCTTCGCCCCTAAGACAGCTACCTCGCCAGCAATGGTGGCTTCGACTGTAAGCGGAAAGACATTGTTTGTACCGGTAGACAAAGGAACGAGATAGATGTCCGGCGCAGTTTTCACGATGACGCGGTGTGTTCCGTCTCCGCCTAACGCCACTACATGATCCACCCCGTGTGAACAGAAAGCCGAAATGGCTCGCTCGGTATCTCCCATGTCATGGGTCAGTTCAATGTCTAACAAGGTCACGTTGGCTTTGAGGGACATCCACTCCAGGGCGCGTTCCGCGATCCGAAACGGTTCCCGTACGATCAAGATCTCGTCGACACCCATTGCGTCCGCGCCCGCGGCGATACGCGCAACACAGTCCATCTTCGCTTCGTGAGTCACCATGGAAGCGCGTGCCGCCAAGCGTCGCACATCCCGACCCGCCATTGGATTAACACAGATGGCGATTTGGGTGTTTGCTTGATTCCTCATCGATCTTCTTCGCTCAACTCGACGGTCCGGTATTACCTCGACCGTTCCATTCGCCTGTCTCGCGATGCCTGCGTAAATACAACAGGACTACGCTTAGGTTCGAGGAAGAAAGTGACTAGATAGTCAGAGACCTCGTACGTATTGTCTGAAACGTCGTCGATTGAGCACTCGCCGATGCTGGGTATAGTGAAGAAATTCAGTGGGAATTTCCCTAATGAAGCGCGACACTCTCGAAGTATCCACACGATCACTGAATCCTCGATCCCGCTTTGCGTAGGTGAGATGAAGCTCTTCCATGGCACGCGTAAAGCCAACGTACGCGAGTCGCCGTTCCTCGTAAAGACGGATTGGGTCGTCGAGATTTAGGTGGTGCGGAAAGCGTCCTTCCATCATGCCAACGATGAAAACCAGCGGAAACTCAAGACCTTTCGCAGCATGCAACGTCATTAGGCTCACGGCCGGTCCTAAATCCTCTTCAACATCGCCAGCATCGAGGCTCACCGTATCAAGAAACGACTGTAGGACCGTCTTCTCATCTTCACCCAATTCCTCTCGTAGAAACTTCGCCTCGAAAACTCCGCAGCTTCGAATGAACTCCTGAAGGTTCTCTCGCCGAGTCTCTCGAAGTTGCTCGTTCCGTTCCGACTCCATGTGATAGTCCATCAAACCAGACTCATAGACACACACGTCGGCGATCTCGGACAAGTGTTTTCCCTCACACAACAGAGTCACTCTATCGATTTCGTCAAGGAACTCCTTTAACCGAAGCGCCATTCTGTCTGGGAACACGCGTTGTTTGATCCCCTCGAGCGATGCGTTCCACAAACTCAGGTCTTGGCTTACAGCAAATTCCCGGATTCGCTCTTGTGAAGCGCTACCTATACCGCGGGGTCGGATGTTCATTACGCGATCAAACGCAACATCTGCTTCTCGATTGTTAGCCAGCTGCATGTAACCCAGTGCATCTCGTATTTCCGCGCGATCGTAAAAGCGTGCGCCACCGCGAATCGTGTATGGAATCGCCTCTCCTTGTAAAGCAGTCTCTATCGATAACGATTGGAAGTGACTCCGATATAAGACTGCGACGTTTTCGTACGTGCGTGAACTATCGTCGCGCACCCAATCCTGCAAACGATCAACGACGTAATTCGCCTCGTCCTCGCCGAATTCGCAGGGGAATACGTGAATAAGTTCACCATCCGCTGCGTCGGTCCAAAGCGTCTTGCCTAAGCGGTCATCGTTGTTTTCAATGACCTTATTGGCTGCGTTTAGGATGTTTGCCGTGGAGCGGTAGTTCTGCTCCAAGCGCACGATGTTCGTGTCAGGGAAGTCCTCCGAGAAGTTACGAATGTTCTGTACGACTGCACCTCGCCAACCATA
The DNA here is from genome assembly GCA_022822135.1 of Pseudomonadales bacterium. Lineage (GTDB taxonomy): Bacteria > Pseudomonadota > Gammaproteobacteria > Pseudomonadales > Azotimanducaceae > Bin55. Next base: position 37,540 of record JAJECH010000011.1, on the reverse strand, counting down.
GATTGATTGATCGTCGTCACCAACGGCCATGACGTGCGAATTCGTGCCCGCTAACAATCGAATCCAGTGATATTGAATGACGTTCGTATCCTGAAATTCGTCTACTAATAACGCACTGAAACGGTCGCGGTAATCACGGAGCAAGTCGTCATGAGCCAGCAACATCTCATGGCACCGTAACAAAATCTCACCGAAGTCAACCAACCCGTTCCTTTGACAGAATTCGTCGTAAATCCGGTAAAAATCAATCCGTCGCCGCATGTCGGGGCTTCTACCAAGCTGAAGGTGCTGAGGTCGCTTCCCTTCATCTTTAACACGATTGATCCAATTCGCCAGTTCTACTGGCGAGTTCTGCTTGGAATCCATGTGATTTGCTTTCATCAGCTCACGAATGACCCTTCGTTGATCATCCGACGGGAGAATCTGAAAGTCCTGAGGCAATCGAGCTAAATCGTGATCTCGACGCAACATGCGATTCGCGAGCCCGTGAAACGTCCCAATCCAGAGGTGCCGGGTTTCGATCCCCAGTAGTTCCGCAACCCGTCCAGCCATCACACGCGCAGCTTTGTTCGTAAAAGTGACAGCCATCAACTCATACGGACTGTAGTTGTAGTGTTTAATCAGGTAAGCCAAGCGATGAACAAGCACACGCGTCTTTCCCGAGCCTGCGCCGGCAATGACGAGTTGATTACCTGGTTCGGCCGTGACCGCAGCCAGTTGACGTTCGTTTAGTCCCTTTGTGAGCGATGAATCGTCGTGAGTTTCAGTTATTGACATGCCGCAGGTCTAGCCTAGTTGACCCGTATTACGTACAAAATTTGTCGCTTCCTTTTTAACCAGTCGTTTTCACATGTTAGTTCGTGCGGAACTAACTATAAAGCACTCGGGCACAAACAGTTATTCAACCGTAACTGATTTCGCGAGATTGCGTGGTTGATCCACGTCCGTGCCTTTCTGAACCGCGACGTGATAAGCAAGCAACTGCAACGGAACGACGTAGACGATAGGTGCCAGTAGCGGATCAACCTTGGGCACTTCAATCACTTTCATGTTGTCGCTCGTTCGAAATCCCGCGTCTGCATCGGCAAACACATACAGCATCCCGCCACGTGCTTTGACTTCCTCCACGTTCGACTGCACTTTCTCTAGCAGTTCGTTGCTCGGCGCGACCGCAACGACAGGCATATCTTCATCAACCAATGCCAACGGTCCGTGTTTTAACTCGCCGGTTGGATAGCCCTCAGCATGAATATACGAGATCTCTTTCAGTTTAAGAGCACCCTCGCACGCAATGGGGTATTGCGAGCCTCGACCGAGAAAAAGCGCATGGTGCTTGTGCATGAACTCTTCTGATAACTGCCGTAATTGGTGATCCAATCCCAACGTCCGATAAATCACGCGATCCAACGCGTGGAGTTCGCGGACTATTTCAGCCTCCCTCTCTTCAGGAATCCCATTACGCCGACCGAGCAAGACCGCAAGCAACAGTAAGTCCGTCAACAGTGCGGTAAATGCCTTGGTCGATGCAACACTCACTTCAGCACCGGCATTCATCATGATGGGTAAATCACTCTCACGCGTGAGCGTGCTGTTGAGCACATTGGAGATGACGACGGTGTGTCTGAACCCACGCACTTTCGCCTCCCGCAATGCCGCGATCGTGTCCGCCGTTTCACCCGACTGTGATAGCGATACAAACAAACTGTTCGGCGGCACCACCAAGTTTCGATAGCGAAACTCGGAAGCTATTTCTGCATTACACGGAATCTGCGCAATGTCCTCAATCCAATACTTCGCGACACAAGCGGCGTAGTAGCTCGTACCGCATCCGACGATCGTGACAGATTCTGTCTCATCGAGCATCGATCTCGCTCGAATACCGAACGCATCTTCAAGAATGCGATCGCTCCCGATCCTGCCTTCAAGCGTGTTGCGTATGACCCGCGGTTGTTCATGGATTTCTTTCTCCATGAAGTGCCTGTAGGTCCCTTTCTCCATCTCATCGGCGTGCACACGAACGGTTTCTGGTTCGCGTTCCACAGGCTCGTCGTTCGCGTCAAGAATCGTCAGCGAGTCCGATGAAATCCGCACGATATCGCCTTCTTGCAAGAAGATAAATCGATCCGTCACGGGGCGTAGTGCAACAACGTCAGATGCTACGAAGTGCTCACCAAGACCGAGTCCGGCGACCAAAGGGCATCCGCCACGAACCGCCACGATTTCGTCGGGTGCATCGTTAGCAATAGCTGCGATGGCGTATGCACCCTTCAGGCGTTTCCGAGTGGAAACCATAGCCGCCGTTAGTTCGCCCGATTCCTGGTAGTGGTAGTGCAGGAGATGTGCGATGGTTTCAGAATCCGTGTCGGACTCGAACTCGTAACCCTGAGCAACGAGCTCTTCGCGTAACGATTCGTAGTTTTCAACGATGCCGTTGTGTACGACACAAATCGAACCATTGGACATGTGAGGATGAGCATTCGCCTCACTCGGTTCGCCATGAGTTGCCCATCGTGTGTGGGCGATACCTGAGCGACCAGATACAGGTTCTGCCGTTAGAGCGTCTTGGAGATCGTTGACCTTTCCTACGCGACGTACACGGTCAATGACACATTGATCGGAAACTTGAACAGCGATGCCCGCAGAGTCATATCCTCGGTACTCAAGGCGCCTCAATCCCTCCATCAAGATGGCTAAGACTTCGCGCTGAGTAGTAGCGCCGACAATGCCACACATCGTCGCTTAACGCCTTCGAAATCGGGTTCCCCCGCCTTTGACGTTGCGTTGATCTGCGCGTTCAATCACCAAAGCGTCTGTGCTCACGTTTCGGGTAATCGACGAGCCAGCAGCGACTGCGGCACCAGATTCGATCGTGAGAGGTGCGATGAGTGAACTATTGGACCCAATAAATACGTTGTCACCAATGATGGTCCGGTGCTTGTTTTTGCCATCGTAATTGCATGTGATCGCACCGGCACCAATGTTCGTATCGGCACCGATCTCCGCATCACCAAGATAGGCTAAATGCGCGGCCTTAACTCCACTTGCTAACTGCGAGTTCTTAATTTCCACAAAATTCCCGATGCCTACTTTGTCGTCCAAGGTAGTTCCAGGTCGGATACGCGCAAACGGCCCGATCGAACAATCTCGACCGATCGTTGCATCTTCAATGACCGTGTTCTCTTTAACTATCGTGTTAGAGGCAATTCGTACATTCCGCAAGATGCAGTTGGAACCAATCCGTACGTTGTCACCCAGCACGATCTCTCCTTCCAAGAGCACATTGATGTCCATCGCACAATCTAATCCCGTTGTTACAGAACCCCGGCAATCGAATCGCATTGGATCTGCGATGGTCACACCTTTTTTCATTAGTGCTTCGGCTTGCCACTGCTGGTGTATGCGTTCAACTTGAGCTAACTGCACGCGGTCGTTGACCCCAAGTATCTCCCGAAAGTCATTCACTCGAACGGCTTTAACTGACACGTCGTCAGACACGGCTTCTGCTATCAAGTCCGTGAGATAAATCTCTCCTTGTGCGTTGTTATCACTGAGTTGGGGTAAATACGTGCCAAGCAGCTTCGCAGACGTGCTCAAAATCCCGCTGTTTATCTCATCTATACCGCATTGCTCGAGAGAAATATCTGCTTGTTCAACAATCGCTTCCACTCGACCCGAAGCGTCCCGAATGATTCGACCTAACCCGACAGGATCAGGTACGACCGCAGTGATCAATCCAACCCCGTCCTGACCTTCCGCGACGCAACGTTTAAGGGTAGAAGGTTGAACCAAAGGACAATCGCCGTATACGACAAGCGCCTGAGCTTCTTTTTCCAATGAAGGTAACGCCTGGAGCACGGCATGGCCAGTTCCCAACTGCTCTTCTTGTGAAACCCAATTGACATCAAATGATTCGAAAATCGATTGGACGTCATTACCGTTTTCCCCCACGACGACGTGTGTTCGAGTCGGCGACAAGGCGGAAACGGCCTCTAAAACTCGCGTCAGCATCGGCTTCCCACCGACGGTGTGTAGGACTTTAGGTGTTCGCGACTTCATGCGGGTACCTTGACCCGCGGCAAGCACGATGACTTCTAATTGCATAAGTTCAGTAGTTTAGTCCTGCGTTTTTCCGTCGACTGTTTCAACGTGTATCTAGTAGAGTTTGACCAGCTTAATCTGGAATTGGTACACCACTCGTCTCAACCGGAATCTCGTACCCTCGCTGAACTTGAGCGCGTTCTGCAATATTGATATACCAGCGCTTCAACGATGGAAAGTTCTCCCAAGAGATTTCATGCCATTCCCATCGCGAAATCCACGGCCAGGTCGCCATATCCGCGATCGAGTATTCACCCGCTAGGAATTCACTCTCTTCTAATCGTTTATCTAGTACGCCATACAGCCTATGCCCTTCACTTCGATACCGCTCTTCTGCGTAGGGGGCAACGCCTTGATTGAAACGAAGAAAGTGATGCACCTGACCAAGCATCGGTCCGACGCCGCCCATCTGTAGCATGAGCCACTCGAGCGTAATGTAAGGGTCGTCACCTAAAAACGACCCTGTCTTGTGAGCTAGGTACCACAAAATGGCTCCAGACTCCATCATCGAGCGTCCGGTTTCATGATCCACAATCGCAGGGATCTTGTTATTAGGGCTGATTTTTAGAAAGTCGGGTGCGAATTGCTCGTCTTTACCAATATTGATTGGAATTACGTTGTAATCCAACGCCATTTCTTCCAGCGCAATCGAGGCTTTTCGTCCGTTCGGGGTTCCCCACGTGTACAGATCTATCATGCTATACGCCAAGCTCGAGTGCTAAACTGTAATTTTATCCTTAAGGCAAAATACAATTAAACGCTGTTGATTTCGCCATATTTGTGCTCAATTTTCATATTTAATTACTATATTTCGTAGAAACAGCATTTTCAACTCAAAATTAGCTATTTAAGAATGATTGTCGTAATATATAAAATCCTCATCGAGTTTTTGCTCAACGTGGCTGGATTTTATTTTAAGACGGATTTTATCCGTCGTCATTCATTCTAAATACATCATTTCCGGACTAACGGGTCTCTCCCGAGATTTCAAACTAATGACGTTGCGATGGTTCCAACGCACAATTTAGGTATCAAAGTCAGTCGTATATTGCGGGAGACGACCTCAAATCGCGCACACAACTTGGGTTATCGAGGTTCTGGATAATGGGTCGGGTTGGTACGCGGGTGGTACAAATTGTGATGTGCTTACCAGTCCTCTTCGTTGATTCAAGAAAATGTCGTAATGTCGCGATTTTTGCTTTTCTCGCCATCGCATTTATCGGATCAATCGCAGGTGCAGAAGGTTGGCAGCACTATGGAAACTCCTTAAAAGGGGATCGTTACGCCACACCGTCATCAATCACCCCAACAAGTGTTGAACGTCTCGTCGCGGCTTGGACATACAGGACAGGCGATACGTCAGATGGTTCTGAGTTTGACGGAAATCGCTCAAATTTCAAGGCAACGCCAGTACTCATCCAAGACAAGCTGGTTTTTTCGACCGGCTTCAACCGCGTTATCGCGTTAGAACCTGCGACAGGGAAGGAAATCTGGGTGTTCGACCCAGACGTAGATTTCTCGAAATCCTATAGTGAAATGTTCACCTCCCGTGGTGTTGCGGTCTGGGCTGGCGTAGAAGAAGATTCCGATCAATGCCGCACACGAGTGTTCGTAGGGACCTTTGATGCTCGATTGATAGCGGTCGATGCGAACACGGGTGAACCATGTGTTGACTTCGGGAGAAACGGACAAATCGACCTATCAGCGGGCATACGACGCTATAGAAAGTGGGATTACTCTCTTACGTCCCCGCCGACCGTTGTTGGAGATCTGGTCATCGTTGGTTCTGCGATTGGCGATAACGGAGCTGCGAATCTTGAACCCGGATTGATTCGAGCATTTGATGTGCGAAACGGATCACTTGCTTGGTTATGGGATCCCATTCCTCGATCAGAAAGCCATCCTGCGAGCGCCAGCTGGTCAAAGGTTCGTGGAAACCGCACAGGCGCGGCGAACGTGTGGAGCGTGATTTCGGCTGACTCAGAGCGTGACTTGGTGTTTCTTCCGACAACTTCACCTTCCCCAGATTTCTACGGAGGAAAGCGAATTGGAGACAATGCCTACGCAAATTCAGTTGTAGCTCTAAACGCTTCAACCGGGAAGTTTGTCTGGGGCTATCAGACCATCCGTCATGACTTGTGGGACTACGATCTCGCAGCACAGCCGCTCTTGTTTGAGCACGTTGCATCGGACGGTAAGAAGCGTCCTGCAGTTGCACAGGCATCAAAAACAGGTTTCGTTTTCGTGCTAGATCGCGAGACAGGGGAACCGCTACACCCAGTAGAAGACAGAATCGTCCCTCAGAGCGACGTTCCCGGCGAACAGGCCGCGGAAACTCAACGATTTCCTCAGCTGAGGCTCCACAGCACTGACGCGAGACCTCTACCCATGTGGGAGTTCACACCCGAGCATCGGGAAGGATGCGAACGATTGCTAGAAGGAATCCGTTACGACGGCATCTTCACGCCACCTAGTCTTGAAGGCACACTCCTCTATCCAGGAAATCCCGGTGGCACGAATTGGGGGTCCATGGCATACGATAAAGTGAATCGTATCGGCTACCTGATCGTCAATCGATTACCCACGGTCGTGAAGCTAATTCCTCGAGATCAGTTTAGACAAGCCGATCGCGTCGGCACTCTGAACGGTGCCCGTGCGCAACATACAGAACAAGAAGGTACACCTTACGGAATGGCTCGCTTTGATCTTTTTTACGAGGATCTTCCCTGCCTTAGAGGACCGTGGTCTACGCTTGTCGCAGTGGATCTTGATCGAGGGGAGGTGATCTGGGAAACGAGTATCGGCTTGTTAAACTGGATTGAAGTTAGTGAGGAAGCTGCGCAATGGGGTTATTTCATATTCGGCGGACCGATGGTCACGCAAGGTGGTGTCGTGTTCTTCGCGACACCAAATGACAAGAAACTCCAAGCAATTGACGGCTCGGATGGCAAAGTGCTATGGTCTCAGGATCTTCCTGCTGGTGCGCACGCAACACCCATGGGGTATCGATACGAAAACAGTGACTATATCGTAGTGACTGCGGGAGGAGATTTAGCTGACGGAAACGGCCGCGGCGACTACGTGATCGCGTATCGTCTGGAGACCAGTCACGAGCCTTAAACCAGGCTTCGTGCGGATTTGCGTGGCGACAGTCGTACTATATAGGTACAAATAGTTGAACCCTCCTCAGTAAGTCGAAGCACATCAGTTATGAAGATTTATTTCAATCCATCTTGTAGCTCACCCTCATATCATACTTTTTATTTGCTAATTTCTAGCTGATCGCTCAGCCAAGATTTGTTTCGCTTCCGCGAACGCATCTTCCGATTCTTGCTCTGACCTGTTTTTTCGAGAAGTGTTCTCAGGTTCGAAAACCGCGTTTCTATCCGCATATACGTTCGTACCTTCGCTTCTCTGTAACGCCTTCACAAAGCCACTGTAGCTCCCCGTGATATCGCCTGATTCGGTCAGTGAACGCCATATTGTCTTTAACCTATACCCTTCGCTGATAGCCTTTGTGATCGCTTCTCGCGTGGCCGCGATCTCAACATCCAGGTACGGACTCTTGTCGCTTTTCAGTTTTTCACGACCCGGAATCATCGATTTTTTCATTTCACGATTTCGATGTTTTGGACGACATCGAAAGTATACAAAATCTCCAGAAATCGACAGAAATCTCCAAAAGTATCCAGAAATCTCCAAAAGTGGACAGAAGTTGACAGAAATCTCCAAAAGTGTCCAAAAATCTACAAAAACACACTCGATTCGCAGGCAAGATAGTGTAAGTAGCACACTTTCTGACGAAAGTGCTTACTTACTTAAGGTGTCTCGCTAGCGCTCGAACCTTTTAGATTTGTGTGGCGCGCTTCGCGCTTATGACAAATCCGATTTCACACTTATGATTAGTCGCCCGTTTCGGCGATATATAAAACCTTGCAACCATTTACATACTTCTTAACAGGTCGCTTTACGCGGTTGAGTTACGACGCGTGAATCAAGTCCACGTCGCGCTGCAGGGAAAAGGCGGGATCGGCAAGAGTCTCGTCTGTCGGTTTCTCGGCGAGTACCTGGACGCGGTTTGCATTGACGCGGACCCGGAGAACCGAACGTTGTCGGAGTGTCACTCACTGAACGTGCGTGAACATGATTTGCTCGATCGCCGTAACTCGATCGACCAGTTCGCCATCGACGCCCTAATGGAAACCGTGATCGACGAGACGGGCGACATCGTACTCGATATTGGCGCTTCGAGCTTCGTCGAGGTCAACGCCTATTTCGCCGAGAACGACCTGGAGCGTGTGTTCAAAAACGCTGGCAAAGAACTGTGGGTCCATTTACTGGTCGTCGGCGGCCCGTCGCAAGGCGCATGTCTGCGAGCGGTGACGGATCGAATCAAGGCAAGTCGCGATACCGCGGACGTGTGCGTCTGGGAGAACGAGTACTTCGGACCCATCGAGGTACAAGGCGAAACGCTCGCCAAGTCCGGCATTCTCGCTAGCGCTGGTTTTCATCACATTATCCTGCCACAACGCGGTCGACTCTTTGTTGGCGCGCTTGAGACGATGATCCGCAACGGACTGACGTTTGCGGAAGCCATCGACGATGCACCCTCGCTCCTGTCTGAATCTCGTTTTACGACGCAACGCGACGAGCTATGGTCGCAACTCGATCACCTGTTCAAGAAACCCGCCATTGAGGCGACGGCATGACCGCAAGCGTCAAACGCGAACAGACGTCCGGCATTGACCGTGAACAGTTAGCGCTTGAGATCGCGCGTGAAACCGGCGTCCAACTCCCACCGGATGACGCGATCCTAACCCTCATCGCCGCACATGACATCGTCCTCAACAGTTACGAGAAGCGATGGCTTCGAGCGGTTAAACGGATTGAGCGCTGTGCAAACGCCATGGGTTGGATCTTTCTCAGCGCGATGTTGGTGGGATTCGCTTACGTTTCTTTTCTTGCGTGGGTCATGTCGTGAATGAGAACGGCGCGGCACGCGAACAAGTGCTTACGCAACTGCGCTATGAACTCGGTCCTGATGTCGTTACCGCCATTGACGATCCCGACGTACAGGACATCATGTGCAACGCCGATGGCAAGCTGTGGGTGGAGCGGCGCTCGGAAAAGATGGCGTGCATCGGCGAGATGTCCACGGTCAACGCCCGAAAGCTCCTCGGTACGGTCGCACACTTACTCGACACCGTCTGCACAGCCGATTCGCCGATCGTGGAAGGCACGATTCCACTCGGCGGCGCACGTTTCGAAGGTTTGCTGCCACCCACATGTCAAGCTCCGGTATGGGCAATCCGTAAGCGGGCAACGAAAGTCTGGTCCCTCGATGACTACATCGAACAGGACGTCTTATCGCGTCCGCAAGGTGCGGTGATCCGCACTGCCGTTGCGCAACATCTGAACATTCTCATCGCAGGTGGTACCGGTACCGGGAAGACGACGCTGGCCAACGCGTTGATCCACGAGATCTCACAACAGTTTCCAAATGAACGCCTGCTCATCATCGAGGATACGCCCGAGCTGCAGTGCGCGGCAGCTAACAAAGTGTTACTTGAAACGAGCCAAGCCGCGTCGATGACCGCTCTGTTAAGAGCTGCGATGCGCATGCGTCCGGATCGAATTCTGGTAGGCGAAGTTCGCGGCGGTGAAGCGCTGACGTTGCTCAAAGCGTGGACAACCGGTCATCCTGGCGGCGTAGCGACCGTCCATGCGTCGTCGATCGAAGGCGCGGCGTTACGGATGCAGTCGCTCGCCGCTGAAGCAGGCGGCCTCACCTTCGCGGATCTCAGTCGCTTCATTGATGAGAGTCTCGACCTTACCATCGTCATCGAACGCCAGAAAGACGGTTCTCGCGCTGTCACCGCGATTGGCAACCATACGGAGCTCGCCCATGCTGAAACATGAATCACCTTCCTTTCAACGCGTTTCCGCTGTTACTTGCTGGCTCGTTTTGCTCCTGCTTGCATCAACCGCAACCATCGAAGCATCCCAGTTATCGATCGTGAATCCAGTCAATACTTGGGTCGATACGATCACCGGACCCATCGCCTTCAGTCTCGGACTCCTCGTCCTCGTAGGTGTCGGTCTCGCCCTCGCATTTGGACGGGTCGACGTTCAGCAGTTTGCGATCACCGGCGCGGTCACTATTCTGCTCCTCGCCATCGTGTTTTTCGCGCGTCCAACCATCCGCGAACTGTTCGGCGGATCGTCGACTCCAGCAGCGGCACTACTCGGGTTTTGACCAATGGACGAGTTGCTGGTCCACCCCGTCGCGAAGTCCGTCACCCGTCGCCACCTAGTGCTAGGTGGTGAACGCGGCCTCGTATTCGCCTCGATGATCGCGACGATGCTGGGCGGCTTCACCGCACTGTATCTTGAGCTCCGGTGGTTGGTAATTCCAGCGATCGTGCTCCAGCTGGGCGTATTGGCACTGTTCCGCCGCATGGCGAAACGCGATCCCTTCCTGGCTCATGTGTTCTGGCGCCGTTGGTGGTTGTACCGCCACGCGTACTACCCTTCCTTGCCGATCCCTGTTCGAACCATATGAACTTACGGGAGCCACTGCAGATTCTGCGACCGCCTGAGCGGCGACGCATACCAGGCTTTTCTGACCTGCTCGCTTGGTTGATGTCACCGCTACCCGGCGTCATCCTCTGCAAAGACGGATCCCTCCTGGCGGGGTATTACTTCGTCGGACGTGATCTGACCACATTGTCGAACCACGAGCGCAACGTCACGTCACTGACGCTGGCCAGCGCCATCCATACATTAGGCGGCGGCTGGTCGGTTCATGTGGATGCCACCCGTCTACCGTCGGATACATACCCGCCGCGGCGCGATTGGCCAGAACCTATAAGTCAACGCATCGACGAAGAACGGCGAGCGCAATTTGAGACACACGGCACGGCGTTTGAGACGATTCAAACGCTCGTGCTCCGCTGGTCGCCGCCGTCGTCGCTACACCGGCGAACCGCGAGTTTCCTTCTTGAGCGTGAAGTCGTCGCAGCCGAACAGGATCTCGCACAATGCCTCGGTGCGTTTGAAGAAGCCCTTAGCGTGTTTGAAGACACGCTGGCCAACACACTCTCGTTGACGCGGATGCGAATCCGGGAAGATCACAACGAGCGCAGGACCGATGAACTCTGGACCCACCTGCGCTGGACCCTTACTGGCGAGGCCGTCTCGCTCGCGCCCCGACTACCGACGATTCATCTTGACACGCAAACGGCCTGTCCGAACTTTCAATGTTCCTCGCCGCCGCGGTTCGGCGACGAATGGCTTGGCATCATCAGTATCGACGACCTGCCTGATGCGACCTATCCCAACCTCTTGCACGATCTCCAAGCACTGCCTTTTCCCGCACGATGGAACACGCGGTTCGTCGCACTTGACGAACACGACGCTAAACGTGAATTGAGGACCATCCGCACGAAATGGTCACAGCAAACCCGTGGTTGGCTCGACCGCATCGTCCATCCGCAACCGACGGCCAACAGTGTCATCAACCAAGATGCGGTCAATATGCAAGACGAGACCGAAGCGCTGTTGTCCACATTGAATACAGGTCGTGTCGGCTTGGGGTACACCACATCCGTAGTCGTACTCCGGAACCCGGATCGCGAGGTCCTCCAACAACAGGCGCGTACCGTTCGACAGCTGCTACAGCAACACGGTTTTGCGGCACGTATCGAGGACGTCAATGCGGTCGAGGGATTTCTAGGGAGTCTACCTGGCCACGTGGTCGAGAACGTACGAAGCCGTCTCGTTGACACCCAGACGCTCGCCAATCTGCTTCCCCTCTCGTCGACCTGGCTCGGACCGTCGCGCTGTCCGTCGGACAAGATCGAGCATGGGCATGCACCACCACTCGTGATTTGCCGAACGGAAGGGTCCACCCCTTTCCGTTTTTCGCTGCACGTGCAAGACGTGGGTCATACGCTCCTGTTTGGACCGTCCGGTACCGGGAAGTCCACGTTGATCGCGCTGTTCTGTGCGCAGTGGTTGCGTTACGAGAACGCCACCGTCGTAGCCATCGACAAGGATTTATCGCTCCGGACACTCACACAGGCCGTGGGCGGTTCGCATCACGTGCTCAGTGTGAGCGGCGGATCTGAACGGTTCGCACCGTTTGACGCCATCGACGATCCGGCGGAACGGGCTTGGGCGGCCGACTGGATCGAAGATCTCTGCCGCGTACAAGGTGTCGAACCAAGCCTTGCGCAACGCGAAGAGATTCGCAAGGCATTACAAACCACGGCCGAAACAGGCGGCCAGCGTACGTTCTCCGCGATCGCCGTCGCGATCCAAGACACCGAGATCAAACTCGCGCTGCAACCCTACTACGCCAGCGGCGACTACGGCGCAGTTTTCGATGGCGAATCCGATTCCATTCAACACCAGCGATGGACGTGCATCGAACTTGCAGCCGTCATGGCGGCGAGTGACAAGCTACGACTACCAGCGCTCACCTACCTGTTTCGGATCGTTGAACGACAAGCGCACGGGCAACCGTTGCTCCTGGTGATCGATGAAGCCTGGGCGGCCCTCAAACACGACGCGTTCCGCGCGAAAGTCCGGGAGTGGCTCGTGACCCTGCGCAAGAAAAACGTCGCGGTCCTATTGGCGACGCAGTCCGTCGGCGACATCGCGAACAGCGACCTGCAGCAGATCATCACGGAGAACTGCCCCACACGGATTTTCGGCGCCAACGACCGTGCGCCCGACCACGCGGAAACCTACGCGGCGGTCGGTCTGCCACCTTCGGCGCTGGACGTGCTAGCGAGTCTGCAGCCGAAACGCCATTACTACATCACCCAACGTGGCGAGGGCGCTCGCGTCGTCGACTTTCATCTCGGTCCAGAAACACTCGCTTTTTGCGGTGTCTCGACCGAACACCAACTGAAACGCGTCGCGCAGCTGCGCGTCGAGGATCCCGAGAACTGGACGGAGCGCTGGCTGCAGGAGGAACTACATGAACATTAAGTCATTTGGTCGGTTGCTGGTCGTCTGCTGCATGTTGACGTATGAGGTGACGGCACAAGCATTTTGGGGCGGCATCCTCGACGTGATCACTAAGAGCATCACGGATGCCGCCGCGGGACAAGCGACCCGCTTTGAACAACTTGAGCAGATCCGAAAACAGAACGACCAACTCCAAGCGGCGAAGGATCAGCTCGACTACCTCATCCAGCACAGCGAACGCTACACGGGCGATAACGCCTGGCGCGCCAGTGTCCTAATCCGAAAGCTCGACGATCAGCTGAAGCAGATTCACGCGAACGGGCGCCACATTACGGCGAACACGCACGATGCCGCCGCCCGTATGTTGGCCGTGCTCCCGAGCGACGCTGACTTCAATACCGCTCGTACGGCGGAGGAACGTAGCGCCTTCGAGATTCAACAGGACCGGATCTCACGCGACGCGCTACGGGATTCGTTGCACGCAACGATGCGCGCTTCACAAGCCTTCCACGACCAAATGACCGATGCTGCAACGAACGTTGACGTCATCAATCGGAACTTAAGCCGGACCGATTCGCAGTTGGCCGCACTGCAATTGATCGGCGCTGCGACCACCCAAAATGCGCAACAGCTGCATACCCTGACGCAAGCCGTCGTTGCCCAAACCGACCTGCTGCTGAATGTCTACGCGCGTGAGCTGGCGGCTCAGGACCGACGGCGAGGAAGCGGTGAGAAAGCGCCTCGAGTCAAGATCGTACCTTCGCACCTCGTTGACGACTATCGTCGTCGCGGTCACGATGTGAAATCCTCTACGCTCGATGGTCTACTGAGCGGATCCCGACCGTGACACGCTCAGCTGCCCTTGCTCTCTGCTGCGCTATGGCGGTCGTTGCGCTCGACGCGACCGCCCAGTCCGGTGGCAATTCGATCTTTCAGGAAGGTCTGCTCGACTCCGTCACCAGTGAGTTCAAGGCGGCCACCCAGACCTGGTATCCCACGCTAAAGGAATACGCCCGATACCTCCTCTTGCTTCTCGCGGCGATCGGTTTCGCCTGGAACGCCATGCAAGCGCTCCTCAAGAACGAAGACCTGCTCGGGTTCATGCGCTTGACGTTCATCCAGATTCTCACGATCGGGTTTTACCTCGTTGCCATCGACAACATCGACGTCTGGGCCGCCGCGCTCGTGGACACGTTTCGCGAGATCGCGACCAGCATCCTACCCGCAAACAACCCCCTGATGGTGAATGGTCAGCTCGAACTGACGCCGTCCACGATCGTCAGCATGGGGTTCGATATCTGGCAGGAACTCGCAGACATCGACGTCGGGTTTCGGCCGCACTGGGATATCCTGTTTGCCCTTGCCGGTCTCGTGACCGCGATCCTGTTCGCCGGCATGGCCGCGTACCTGACGTTGTTGCTACTCGAAGGACTCATCGTCATCGCCGGCGGCGTCGTGTTTCTTAGTTTTGCCGGGACCGACTGGACCATCGATACGGCGAAGAACTACCTGTTCTACTGTCTGAGCTTTGCCGTCAAGATGTTCGCGGTGTATCTCATCATGGCGATCGGCATCACGATTCTGCAGACCAGCGTATTCGATCCGCTGCAGGGTGCGCAAGCCGCCGCGGTGACGCCTTCGCAATACGGTGACATCCTCATGCAAGCGGTGTTTTTCGCTATCTGCGTACCGTTTGTCATCCTCGTCTTGAGTTACGGCGTCCCGGCCGTCTTCCAACAAATCGCTGGTGGGATGGGCAGCGCATCGAATTTCGCCCTCAACAGTGTCCTGACCACGACGCTCATGACCGCGGCGAACGTCGGCCAACGCGCGATCGGCGAAGGCATGCGACAAGCTGGACACGCCGGCCTAGGGCTTCAGTTGTTAGGTCAAGGCGCGCACGCGACCGGGATGGGCAATGCCAGTGCGCTCGGTGACGGCGCATCGTTCACCGACAAAGTCGGCGCGTATGTCAAGGGTGCTGGCGACGGCGCGAAAGCCGGCATGAAGGCAGGTGTCGGCGAAGTGTGGTCCGGCGCGAAAGAAGCAATGTCCGCTCCCGCCATGAATGAGGGATCGTACGTGCACGGCATCGCTAAGCATTTCGATCCCGAAACGTTCGGACCGCAACCCGACGCGGGCGGCACTGCCAGCGGTAGCAACGGTTGAGCGATGAATCTGACAACCTGCTCGCGCCTTACATTGAAGGACGGCGCACGTTCGTCGAAGAGTATGCGGAATTGCGGCAAGCCCGACGACTCTGGCAGGTCGTGGCCACCCTCGCCATCGGTATCGCACTTGTGTTGGCGATTGGGTTTACGCTCGTTGCAACGAAACACACAGTGGTGCCTTACGTCGTTGAACTGGATACGGATCAACAGATCGTCCGCACGTATCCTGCGGAACCTATCCTGCCGACAAACGCCCAACACACCCGCGCGACGCTCGGACACTGGATTCAAGCTTGGCGCAACGTCAGTCCGGACACCCACGTTATCGAGGACCGCGCGGCACGCGTCTTCGCACTTATCCAGGACGGCACCTCAGCCCAGGGCTTGGTGTACGACTGGCTCAACGACAACAACCCATACGAACGTGCGCAGAACGAAACCGTCGCGGTCGAGATCATCTCCGTCACCAATCGCGGCGGTAACTCGTGGCAAATCGATTGGCGCGAAACGACGTACGCACGTAACGCAACACTGCGCGACAACCAACGTTACACCGCGAACATCCTCGTGGCGTTCGGGCAACCCAAGCAGGCGTCCATCCTGCTCAACCCGGGCGGTCTCTACATCACGGAGATCGACTGGCAAGAGGTGTGGGTGGAATGATTGAACGCACGCTGGTGATCGTCGCGCTCGCGTGCGCGGCATGTTCGCATGCAAACGAAGACGACACCCAACCCCTCGACGACTTGCTATCACCAAGCGAAGCACTGCCCGCGGTACAACGTGAACGTCTGGCGCTCGTGGAGCGCTACCTCGAGCGGGATCCACAACCACTCATTGAAGGCAATCGTTTGACGTACCTGTACGGTGAAGGTCAACCGTCATTGATCTGCGCACCTTTCAGGATCTGCACGCTCGCCTTAGCGCCAGGTGAACGTATCGCTGAAAACGGTCTCCTGATCGGCGCGGCCACCCTGTGGCATGTGGTGCAAGTCTACGTCGCCGGTGACGACGCCATTCACATTTCGCTCATCCCGAAAGACGCAGGACTCCGGACGTCGCTTGCCATTCTCACGACGGGCAAGCAGGCCAGGCACTACCACATCGAACTGATTTCTGATCCGGAAGCGTACATGCCGCTCGTTGCGTTCCGTTACGACACCCAAGCCCTTGACGACATCAATTCCATGGTGGCCCGGGCTCAAGGCATCGAGCCACCCGTATCGTCAGCCGATCATCTTGTGCACGCGCTTCCCGAGGATTTTGGCGAAGTTTCCCTGGACGATTTAAATTTCGGTTATGACGTGACCGGCTGCCGATCCTGCGCTTGGCGCCCGGAACGTGTGTTCGACGATGGAACGCGCACCATCATCGTGCTGCCGGAAGCGTCCACCAAAGAACCTCTGCCTGCACTCCTGATCGTCGGTGCGAAGACGGAAGCGCAGGTTGTTAATTACCGGTTTGACGATCCGAGTTACATCGTCGATGGTCTGTTTGACGAAGCCAGGCTATCTCTCGGCGTGGGTCGACGCCAGCAGGCCGTGTCGATTCGCCGGAAAGCGCAGTGAAGGCGTCTTCGATGAAGACGTTCACGTTCATGGCGATCAGTACTCACATGCTCATGCTGACCGGCTGTGCATCCACCTCAACCCTTGAATGGTTGCGGGACGACCACGCCGAAGCGATCGCGGAAGATCTCGCGGTCGCGGTGGCAACGCGCGTTCCACCGTCAGATGCTCCGGTGTTCGTAGCAGCCATGCCATTGCGCGACCATTTTGAGAACGCAATGCGAGCTCATGGCTATGCGCTGGCCACCGATCCTGACGAAGCCATCGAGATCTCCGGTCTAGGCGAACGCATTCCGCCGAACACCTGGCACGTCGGCCTCGACGTCGACGACGGCATTCGCATTCACCGCCTGTATCGCATCGATCAAAGCGAGGTGCAAGCGCTCAGCTCGATCTCCGTGGGTAATCATCCACGGGACGACGAGCCACAGGTCTTCAGCAGCGCGAACGATTGGCAGATGCGCTCACTTCACACAGCGCGAAGTCTCGAATCGAAACCACCGGCACATTCAGCTGAAACGGTAAAAGGCAGGAATATTCACGTCGCATCGCGACCTGCCGCTATTCAACGATCGATGACGCAACCACGCATCACACCCATTGAACGCAGCGCTTCAGCTGAAATCCCATTTCCCCCGACGGCGCCGACACCAGACGCATTTGATGTCTCCGAACGTTCATCCGCGGACGGCGCCGTTTTCACCTTTACCATCGGTTCCCTCAAGCAGAATCTGGTCGACGCACTCGCGCAACGCGGTTGGACCGTGACCGCATGGCCCAACGACACACAGAATGAGCGCTTGATCGTGGACTGGATCGTGACACGCGAAACAAGCGTAAACGTCTCGTCGGTCGAGAATCTGCTGGCTGGACTCCGTGCGACGTACGGTCTCAATGCGACGGTCGACGTCCTCCACCGTGAGATCGCCTTTTCGATGGACGGTGATTTATGAAGCGCTCGCGCCTGTTGATCGGCTGCGTTGCGCTCCTCTCAATTGGCATGGTCGGTTGCGGCGTTTTGCAGATTCGCTCAGCGGCAGTCGAACCAGAAGCTGACGCACCGAACGACTCTGAGATATCTTCGCGACCCGTTCAACGTACACAGGCCAATCCACCGACGTTACCCAAGTTCCGACGCACGACACGGCCGGAGAACGCCGCCTGGTTGCTCAATCCAGTCGATGTTGCCATGGTCGATCTTGAAGCACCCGCTGCGTTTTCTCTTCTTGCCGGTGGACGACCGGTGCACTTCGATGTGCAGTTACGGAGCACGCCGAAGATTGCGTACGCGTCGGCATCCGATCATACGCTGCAGGACGCGCTCGACACGCTGGCGTCCCAAGCCGACTGGGCGTACGAGGTCAAAGACGGCACCATCCATGTGCGCGACCTTGAGACGCGCACCTTGCTGCTGCTCGCCCAACCAGGATCGGTGCAAGCCTCCATGAGCGTCAATTCGCTTGATGCTGGATCGGGTGGGGGCAGCAACGAAGATGATGAAAGCGACGGCGCGAGCGTCGACCACAGCTCAGATCCGTACGGCACCGAACTGAGACCTCTCGTCGACGCGTTGCTCGCGGAAGATATCGACCGTGAGATTCCCGCGACTGCACGACTGTTGCCGAACGCCAACGCCTTGCTCGTCACGGCACGTCCGTCAACCGTGCAGAAGATAGCATCGGTGATTGAAACGTACAACGGTCGCGTCGCGCAAAGTGTCCGGATTCACCTGACGGTGTACGAGGTCACGTCCTCATCCAAACGCTCCGTCGGTTCGCGGCTCGCAGCGGCGATCGCGACTGGCGAAGGCACCGTTGCCGGTGGTTGGAACGTACGTGCAATAGAAGCCGACTCACAGTTTTCATTCGATGTCCTGAATCCGAATACGCGGCTGTTCGGCAGCGACTTGTTACTCGAGTTCTTGAATGCCGAAGGCGATGCGACCATCAATTTCCACGACGCGATCGAGGTCCGCAACAACCAGATCGCCGCCAGCTCGTCGACCCGCACGTACCAATACATCGCGTCGATCACGCGTCAGCAGGACGCACTAGGCAGGGAACGCACTGAAGTACAACGGGAGCAATTGCGCACCGGCTGGGCGATCAGTGTTCATCCAACCATCGGTCGCGATTCCGTAACCGTCCGGCTCTCCCTCGCGCGGCGTTCGCTCGTGGAAGAACGACCGTTCCAGTTCGGCGAGAGCGTCGGCACCAACTTCGTGACCGACGACCAGGTACGCGCGATGACGGTGTCACTCGCGGACGGTGAGTCACGCATCATCACGGCGCTGCAGGCGTCCGACGAACGTTCCAATCGCAACAAACTCGCGGGTCTCGTCACGCGCAAAGGCAAGACAGCCTCGAAAACCGAATCCGTCCTGCTCATGCGCGTGGAGCTGATCTAATGGCCACGTCCCATCACGACACCATCAGCGGTCAACCGATCGCCATCGTCACCGATGCAAAAGCGTGGCAGGAACCGGACATCACGTCCTGGTGGTCGCGTTGTCGTGAAATCAATCGTCTACTGCGTGGCGCGACCCATGTCGTGAAGGTCGACTGGGGTGACGCACCAGCAACCTGGTTCGCCGGTTCCGCGGGCACGTCGCTCGCAGCCGGCATTGAACACATGGCAGTGAACCACGAGCGGCTGCGCGACGGTATCGTCGCCCTTGCGCTCGATGAACGCATTTACACCGCGAGCTTGACTGGGGGTCTCGTTCGCGAGGAATGGTTCCTGTATCCCAACGCATTCACAGAGCAGGTGCAGGCCTGGCGTAGCGAAGGCCGTACCCTGACGCGTTTGACCGGCGGTGGCACACAGGATGTCGAACTTCCTAACGCGGCCGATATTCCAGTCGACATTGACACCGACGCCTTGACGTTGCGGCACGCGTCGTTCGCATTGATCAGCGCCGGTCTTCTACGCTGGCGGGATGGCGTGCTTGCACTTGGTGCCGTGCTTCTCGCCAGCTCGATCACGCTAGGTCTCAACTGGTGGCGCACCGATACGACCCTTGTACCGGTACAGGACCTGGTCGCGCTGGTGACAGAACCTGCACCACCGGCGCGCTTTGACGCTGCCGTTGACGTCGGCATCCTCGCCCATCTTGCGGCCACGCACGATGCCGTACTTTGGGATGTCAACGATGCCTCACGGCTCGAGTTTGATCCAGCCGAACGCAGGTTCACACTGCACATGCACTCGCGACCGTCTCTATCGACGGTCGCGCCAGCCGTCCAACCCGAACCTCCGCCGCCGTTGGTGCCGTATACGTTACGCGCGCTCCACGACGGTCTCGCCGATCACTTACACTCGTCGTACTGGTCGTTGACGTTCGGACCACCGTATGCGATCGGTAGCGGCGATGATCTCGAACAGCACGTCACGATCGCGATCGGTCACGAGACGGACGCTAACGACATCGGCGTCGCCTACGCACTGGTCAAACTGACAAAACGGCTTCGACGTCTGCCCGTCACCTTGCATCACGCGAATTGCGCGGTGCAGAAAGGCGCTTTCCAATCCTGCGAGCTGCAGTTCGCGATCCGAGGGTTAGCCACATGAAATTTAAGCTCGCGAGCGTTCTTACATACATCCTCGCATGTGGATGCATTGCGAACCTAAGCATCTCTGGTGACGACACCCGTGAGTCCGACCAGAATGAAAACGACTACGAAGCGACAGACATCGCCGATCCCGATCGACGACTGGATCACGTCCTCGAGAATCTTGGGGTCACTGACGCGGTCGAGGACGAGCCTCAGCAAGACGACGCGTCATGGGTCGATCGCATCAAAGCGCCCTTCATATCCGAGCCGAACGACGATAAGGATCCTGCCGTTGAAGTCGTCGATGAGGCATTGTTCGGTGATGCCGCGTCAAATGATGAAGCGAGGCCGCATTCCACGGATCCGATCGACGAATCCGTCGTGATGCACCCCGATGTCGAAAGCAGTACCGAACCAACCCCACCAAGCGCGAATCCAGTTAATAACGCAAAGCACATCGAATTGACGCCAGCCGTACCAGCGACGGCAGACCCGCCATCGTTACCTTCGTTGTCGCTGGACGATCTGTTGCGCAGCTCACAACAGACATCGACGCTGCACCGAGAATCCCGCATTGCGCAGCTGGCGACGCATCGCGATCTTGCCGTCGCGCTGCGCACCACGTTAGAAGCGGCCGCACAGGTTGCCGACTTCGGTCAAGCCGGGGCAGAACTTCTGCAGCATGCGTCCCTCGACACCGTGGTCCACACCATGATCGCGACGGCCGAGCGTGAACGCGAACAGCAGACAAGGTCTGAGGATGACGTCCGCCTACCGGTACGCGGACCCATCCAGTCCGAACCAATCGAACCGGTCATCGAAACTATGAGTGGGTTCAGTGGCTGGCAACCGGTCTTTGTCGTCCGCGATGGTCGAGGTCACCGCATCGGTTGGCGGCACGAGGCGACGGGCGCGCACACGACCACGACCATGGGTGAACCTTGGGAACTGGATGCCGATACGATCACGGTTCTTGGGATCACCCGCACCACCACGGGTCGAACCTTATCGGTCGACGTGAATGGCGAGCAGCGTGACATTCCGCTTCTTTAGACGGCGCCAAACCGGTCCGCAACTGCAGGCGAATGCGCCGACCGGCACCGACACAGGCGTGATAAATGCGAACGCTGCAGGAGAGACACGCTCATTTGAGTCGGTCGAGGCCGGTCACACGCTCGAACCTTTCCGTGTCGCTGACAAGACCGAATCGGACACTGCATGCAGCGCTGATCAGGAAATCGATACGTCATGGTCGGTCGCCGAGCTGACCACGCTTAAGGATGCCGCTGACACGCACCCAGCGATCGCTGCGGCGCTCGCCTCCCTGCAGACGCTCCGGGTTTTCGTGACCACGGATGGCGTGGTCTACCACGTCGAGGATCCGTCGCATGTGCGCACCATCGAAGACCTGCTGTCCCTCGTCCAACAGCAACTCGGCCGGGCGTTGGCGAAACCGATTTCACTGCTGCAGTTCTCGCAGTTGCGCAGCCACGCGGTCAAACCACGCCACGCATCGACATCGCAGAACGACCTGGTCGAAATGGTCCTGTTCGATGCCATCGAACAACAAGCATCGGACGTCTACATTGCCATTCACCTCGACCGTACCGTCATTCATTTTCGCACCCACGGCGTACGCTACCTGCACTCGGCCATCTCGCATGCAGACGGCAAAGAAATGGCGCGCTCGCTCTGGTCGCTCGCGCGCGACGGACACTTCGAAGACAACGTGCCGACCGATACGGCGTTCGACTTCGCGAACGTCCGCGTGCGTGGGAATGCCATGCCGGATACCCGCGGCAACTCCATCGTCCTGCGCCTGCGCGATCCCACGTTCATGCCGCCGCTCAAGGAACTCGGTTACGACGTCCGGCAGCAACGCGCGCTCGAGGAACTGCAATTCAGTGCAGGCGGGTTGGCCATCGTCAGCGGCGAGACGAACAGCGGCAAGTCGACGACCTTGACATCTCTCATGGCCGGCATGTCGGACGACGACATGATCATCGAACTGGCGGACCCGATCGAGATCGAATTTCCCCACGTCACGCACATGGCGCTCGATCACTACGCGGAAGACGCGGAGAAGCTCTTCCGCAGCACGCTCGGCGGTCTCGTGCGCCAAAATCCAGACACGCTCTTCATCGGCGAGGTTCGCGACCAACAGACGGCTACCGCCGCCATCGACATGGCACTGCAGGGGAAGCGTGTGTGGGGCACCGTGCATTCCCATTCGGCGCTCACCACGATCTCCCGCCTCGAGCACCTGGGGATTCCCGTCCATGTGCTTGGGCAACCCGGGTTTCTCAACGGCATCGTCAACCAGTCGCTCGTACCCCTCGTGTGCGCAAAATGCGCCCGCGACTCCGTCGCGAACGACTCGAGCGAAGGCGATGTTGTTGCGACGACGCGCCTCCAGCGGAAGTACCACACCGACAACCTCCGGTTCCACAATCCGGACGGCTGCAGCGCATGTGTCCGCGGCATCAGTGGTCAGACCGTCGTGGCCGAAGTCATGCAGTTTCCACGCGAACCGGACCACCCCGCCCAACAATGCATTCGTAACCACGATCTCGCAGGATTGGCGGTCTGCATGCGCGAACTCGGCATGCGCTCCAAAGCCGATCACGCCATCACGAAAATCACCGAGGGCTTGTGTGATCCGCTGCTCACTGAAGCGGTCATCGGCCGCATCGGCACCCGTGACGCGTTGCCCCATCATCTTCGGGTCGTCAATTGATGTCCTGGTTTAACGTCCTCATGCGTTGGCAACGTCGCACGTTCGCGGTGGACGCCAGCGCCCGGGCGATTTTCTATCGCATCCTCGAAGCCCAGCATCGCGGGGGCGTGCGCTTGCTGACCATCTGTCAGAACCTCGCCAATCGCACCACCCTTGCACCCGGATTAAGAAAACTCGCCGCGGCCGGCGCAGACGCAGCCAGCAGCGGTCGACTCGCCAGCGACGGTTTCGCCGACAGCGGTTTTCTGCCGCCGTCAGATATCGGGGTGTTGCGCGTGGCCGAGCGCAACGGACTCTTGACCGAAGCCCTCGCCCAGCTCAACCGCGACGAACGCACAAAGCTCAACATTCCCCGGGGCGTGCTGCAACCGATTGCGTTTCAGTTTGTGCCGTTTGCGCTGGCGTTGACCATGATGATCGGATCGCCTGTCCTGATCGTTCGAATCGTGCAGGACCCCGCGTTGCTCGAGAACATTCAGCTGTACACGATCGCCATCAGCTTCCGCGAGACCGCATGGGTTTCGATACCAGGTATCTTCGGCACGATTGGTTGCATCGCCATGACCCGTTCCCGGTGGACGGGAACTCGCCGTCGATGGCTGCTGCTGTTCGATCGCGACTGGCGCGAACAGGTCGCGATCCAATACTGCCACATCGGCGCAGCTTTGACCCGGCATGGCGCGACTCACCTCGAGACGCTCGACGCATTCGAAGACGTCAACGACAGCGGCGCTGTCCGGACGTGGCTGCCGCTCGTGCGAGCTGATATTCGGGCCGGGCGTGCCTACGCGGCCAGTCTCAGCGAACGACTCTTGCCGGCAGACGCAGCCGGTTTGCTTGAGGACCTCGTACCCGGCGAAGAACGCGTGCGCTATGCCAACGCCTTCGAGACCGTCGCGGCCACCATCGAAGCAACGCTCGCCCACCGGTACGCGAACTGGGCGCGAATGTTGAAGCTCTTCCTCATGACGACCACCGTCGCCATGATCCTGCTCATGGTGCAGGGATTATTCGATGCCGCTCGTCAGCTGACGTCCGGAACCGGTTATTTCTGACTCAACACCGCATGGAGAACCTCCCATGACTCGTTTCCAACTTCCTCACACGACGTCCGTCAGGGCATCCCCACCTGCGCGCCAACGCGGTTTCACCCTCGCGGAGATGCTCATGGTGCTCGGTGCCGTCGGGTTGCTGATCGTCATCACGACCATGATGTACACCGACGTCGACGAAGGCATCGACGAGACCCAGGCGGTCTTGGAACTCAATACCCTGATCGGCGGCATCCAGACCTATCGGCAGTCATTTGCCGCACAGGGGAGCTTCGCAGGATTGACGTGGACGACGTACAAGGCAGGCTATCCCACCGCAGGCATTGACGACCGCGGCTTTAACGCCTACAACGAAGCGGAGAGCAGCATCGCCATTGCGGTTACGACCGTCGCCGGTGCGGCCGGCACCCGCGGTCCCAATAGCGCGAAACTGACGTATCCGACCAGTTCGGCCGACGCCTGCACCAGTCTGCTCGCGAACTTCACCAACGGCACGAACTACGCACCCGGCATCATCGCCGGTGCTGGCGCGGACACAACCCAGTGTTCGACCGCCAACCTCGTCCTTATCATCGACTGAGCCATTTCGAACGCGTCATGCACCTGGTAGCGTTGGGTCTCAGCCTCCTGATCGTCGTGATTGGGATTGCGCTCTTTGCCGCCTTCCGCGAAGACACCGTTGAATCGCTCGATCGCGCAACGGATGCCCAGCACGCGATGACGATCGCGCTCGCTTACCGTGCGCGCCAACTGCACGATCCGACTACGCGGTGCGCGTTGGCAGGATCCACCGTCGCGTTGAACGTGGCGCGTCAAGCATTGCTCTTGAGTGGTGAGACACCGCCTGTCGTCGCGAACGCCGGACAATGGCAGATCGAATTCGACGGTACCGGCGAGCAACAGTCGACGTTAACCGTCTATCGCCAAGCGGGCACGCAGCGTTTGCACGTACGCACGCTGCACGTAGCGCCACCCGGATCCCATCACAGCCGCGGGTTTTTAACGGCCGCGTTCAGCGGCCGGACCTGTCCCTAGATGCACACCATCGGCGCACTGCTCTTCGTTGGTCTGCTGGCCATCATCGTCTTCCTGGTCGCGGACTGGACGCGACTCGAGGACGAACAGGATGCGGCACGACGTACCAGCGAAGGCTTCATCACGCTCATCGAGGGACTGTACGCCTATCGCTCTGACACTAATATCACGGGTTGGCCGACGGACTTCAACGCCCTTCTGCCCTATCTACCCAATCTTCAGTTCAACAGTAGTCAACCGTTGCAAGCGGGCGCGAATGGGCAGGGTTATCCGTACGTCATGTCCGTCACCGGCGGCAACCTCATGCTCGCAACGTCCGTTGATAACGAAGTTCATGCGCAAGCTGCCGTCCGCGAATTCGGATCGAGCGCGTCCTACGTCACAAGCGCGACGGGGTTCACGATCACCGTCGGCGTACCAGACCCGGGCGGCATTTCACTCGTGACCCAAACACTCCTGACCGACGGTTCCAACGCCATGCGTCGGCCGCTCATGATGACCAACACCGTCACCCTCGCCGCGACCTGCAGCGGCTCCGGTCTCGCCTTGACCGCAGCCGGTCAACCCGTGCGTTGCACCAGCGGAACCTGGCAGGCGCTTTGAATGGAGTTTTCTAGACCGCCTTCCGTGCGATCCGGACATCGCGGCTATCTGCTGCTGGACGCGATGCTCGGTCTCATCGCCCTCGCGGCCATGGTCGCAACCATCCAGTACGGCGTCCGGCTCATCGAACACCATTTCACCATCTTCGGGACGGTGGCCGGTTTCGAACGCCTCAACGAAGGTGAACGCTCCTATCGCCGCGCCGGATTCACCGGTGATCTCGATTTTCAGCGGATGCAGATTCTCATGCCCGGGGTGCGGGTCGATTCACCGACCCAAGCTCACTTCAACGGTCTCGGAAATCCCTACACCCTTGAAGGCACTGGCGCTAATCAGGTGATCACGACGCTCGTCGATACCGAGGCCCAAGCTTCACAGGTGGTCGCCCAACTCGCCGGCCACGGTCGCTACGAGCCTTCTGGGTCGCAGTGGAAGATCTCCATGCGACCGGTGCGTACGTCCACACTGCAGCAGCTGGTCCAACAGTATTCGATGCACGTGACAGGTCCGCACGGTACCCACCTTCACGATCGCCTGAATTTCGCGCCGTCGGCACAGGTGACCATCGGCAGCACGTGCCTAGGTCCGAACGGCGAAACCGACATGGGTGGGTTTTCCATCGCCGACGACGGCACTCAACGCATCGTGGCCTGTATTCGCGCCGATCACGCACTGCCCGGTAACCGTCGCTGGGAAGTCGTCAGTAGCAGTACGACCCCAGTCAACCCACCACCACGCACCGAAACCTGCGGCGACGGCACCGTCGTGACCTCTCGCAGCGCCGACTGCAAGGACTGCCCGGGCGGCACGAACATCGCCAAGACCGCGACCTGTCCATCGATCGTCATTCCGCGCTGTGGCGACGGCACGGCGGTCGTCGACACGACGCAGGAATGCAAGGACTGCTGGGACGGTTCCAACATCCACGTCGTTGACGCATGTCCGGTCCAACCCGCCCAGCAATGCGGGGACGGCACCAGGGTGACGTCGAAAGCGACCGACTGCCAGGACTGCAGCGACGGCTCGAACATTCCGAAGACGCAGACGTGTACCGTCAATCCCACGACCATCAAATGCGGCGATGGGACCGTGGTGCAAAACCGCGCAACCGAATGCCAGGACTGCTGGGACCACACCAACATCCATGTGAATGACACCTGTCCAGCGCACCCGACGTTCGAGCAGTGCGGCGACGGCACCCTCGTCAGTTCCCGTGCGAACGAATGCAAGGACTGTCCGGACGGGTCAAACATTCCTAATGCGAACACGTGTCCAGTGGGAACTAGCTGTTGGGACGGAACCACGGTGTATCCACCGGCTACATGTCCTACCCAACCCAGCTGCGGGGACGGCTCCCTGGTCATGAACAAGACGACCGAGTGCAAGAACTGCACCGACGGCACCAACATCCATATCAGTAAAACCTGCCCTTCCGGCACGAAGTGCTACGACGGCACCACCGTCTTTCCACCTGCCACCTGTCCGGTTCAACCGACCTGCGGCGACGGCTCTCCGGTGACGAATCCCGCCACCGATTGCAAAGACTGTGCCAACGGCACGAACATACTGAAGACCGCGTCATGTCCGGTCGCCTGTTCCTGCGGCAACTGGGCGCCGACACTGGCGCAGTGTCCGCTGGTGACCATGAAAACCTGTCCGAGCGGCTGCCCGAGCGTATGTCCCAGTGAGTCATGTTCAACTCCGACCCGTTCGGGACCGACATCGTGTACGACCGGCTTCAACCTCGTCGAGACCACCGGTGCGTGTGCGATCACGGCCAGCTGCGTCGCCAACGCGTGTCCATGTGGCGCAACTCGCCTAGGCGACGGGACTTGCCCGGCAGTCGATAAGCAAGAACTTGGTGCGACCTCATGTCCCGCCCCGTATTCGCGCGTCAAGGTCTCTGAAACCGCCTGCACCATCACCCACGAGTGTCGGCAGACGTGTCCGTGCAACAGCGGCACGGTGACCCATCCCGCGACGTGTCCAATCATCGAGAAAAAGGAAGTGGGACCCAAGTCGTGCACAAGCGGTTACACGCGGACCAAGATCGCCGAGGACCAATGCACCGAGACGTACGCCTGTCAACAGACCTGTCCGTGCAATGGGGGGACGGTGACGCATCCGGCGACATGTCCACCGATCGACAAGAAAGAGCTTGGACCGAAAACGTGCCCCAAGGACTACGTCCGCACGGTAGTGTCTTCAACCCCATGCGACGTGACGTACGCGTGTCAGCGAAACTGTCCCTGTGAAGGAGGTCTTGTCACCCATCCTACCGTCTGTCCGGTCGTGGAGAAGAAGGAAGTAGGTCCCAAGACCTGTCCGAGCGGTTACACCCGCACACAACTCGCTGAGACCGCATGCGCGAAGACGTTCGCCTGTCAGAAGACGTGTCCGTGCAACGGCGTCGTGGTCACGCATCCGACCGACTGTCCGCCGATCGTCCCGACCGAACTAGGGGCGAAATCCTGCGCGGCCGGCTGCAACCTGGTCACGACGGCTCAGACCCCATGCACGATCACGCGCGCGTGTCAGCAGACCTGCTGGAACAACGCTGTCATGGCGTGCGGCGGTACCTGTCCCGCCAAACCCGTCAGCTGCGCCAACGGCAACGCCTATCCGAACTGCTGCTGCCCCCAAATGACGCCGATCGTGACCGAGTACACAGATAAGATCGTGTGGAGCTGCCCGGCGAAACCGATCACCGGATTTCCAATAGGTCAGAACCCCGGACCGCATTGGACGGTCGTGACCACTGAAACCGCATGCAGCATCCATCGTGACCTGGTGTGCACGGGTTCAATCGGGGCGTGCTTTGGGCCGGGGAATTACTGTGCTAGTCCAACTCAAATTTGGTACGGTCCTCGAATAATATGCGGCCAACAGGATGTAGAGCGCGGCTGTGTACTGTCAGGGTATGTCTGTGGCGAAGGTGGACTAGGACCGTAACCCTAGTCAATCAACAAGAGTTCTCTCATTCTCTTACATTGACTAGTAAAGCCAACCGCCCTCGTCAGGTGTGCGGGTCGCGGCCATCATCATCAAACGGATCATGTGCTGATCCATTTCCGCACTGTATCGACACAGAAACTTAGAAATGTGACCTGTGCGACTGCGCGAGCATTGGATTCCCATCTTGTCGGCACCGTACTTGTCGCGGTACGTCTGAACGTGAGAATTTACCGTATCGATATGCTCTGAAGGAATCTGCGCCATCATCTGCTTGAACAGGTTGCGATACGCAGGTCGCGTCTCACCAGTCGTCGCGACTCCGAGCCAGCCGAGCGCTTCCATGTTGGATTTCTTCTGGCCGCCGAGACCGTGTAGGTAAATGTAGGCAAGTCGCGCCTGGGCATCCTTGAATCCCATGCGAGCGAGGACCGACAACTGAGGAAACGCTTTCTCGTATTGGCCGGATTTGAAACTGCGTGCCGCCGTCTCTTTCCACCGATACACACGATCCATCTCGAGCAGATCCATGTCCGCACCGGTCGGCCGCTCGCCTTCGACGAACAGCTCCTCGATGCGCTCGATGTCGTAGCTTCGCTCTTCATCGGCAATCGCGACCGTATTGTCAGGAAATTCCGGATCTTGTTGCGCACCAGCGCTGGCGATCAGAAACGCCGCGACCGCAAAGCACGCGTATCTCACTTTACGTATTAACATCTCATCATCCTTCTTATCAAATCACCACCTGACGCGACTCTTCGCGCCAAGTCAGAAGCTTGTCGGGCCAAACAAACGCTCATCTATAAGACAAATATAAGCCCCGTTGGTTCGTTTTTCAAGTCGGATCTCCATCGCTACGAAATCGATCGATTTCATGCGAATTCGTCTAAATCACCCAAAAATCGATGATTTTCGTCGTTTTTGTCCAAAAACGCCCTCTCCAATCGCTCCCTGTGGCGTTGTTTGAAGATTTATGGGTTGGACCACTAGGGCATTTAATCGATATGTGCAGCGGTGCTATGCTGTCGAACTGGCGCGTAAATCGAGCTGCACACAACCTCTGGATCGATCACCCGCAAACTGCACAGACACTAAAATTGACGCATGGCAGAAGCATTCGATACCCATAGCGCCTACCAGCAACTCCGCGAAGGCGATCGCTTCAGCGATGACCAAGCAGAAGTGTTGGTCCAACTCGTCAACGGCGCGATCACCGGCAATCTCGCGACGAAGAGCGATATCGCAAGCTTGAAAAACGATATCGACAATTTGCGCGACTCGACCAAGAGCGACATGGACTCGATGCGTCGAGACGTAACGAATGAGATGAAACTACAAGAACACCGCATCAAGTTATGGATCGTCTCAGCAATCGGCGTTGGGGTTGGTCTGGTGAAGGCTCTCGATTACCTGCTTCCGTCGATAGGTCTCTAAGGTGGCGACCGTCGCATCGACCAAGGAAGAAACTATCTAGCGCTACACAATTCACCTGCATTGATGCCGGGTGCGTACTTAGTTACGCTCTCGAGACCGTGACTGAGCAATCGGCGTCGGGTTTTGATCTGATCGCCGACTCCGTTAGACAAAAAACTACGAGCCGCTGCGCATATGTATGTCGAACATCCTCTACTAAAACGTTATCCAGATGACACGCACCTATGGCGTTATATGGATTTCACCAAGTTCGTCTCACTATTGGAACGCTCAGCCTTACACTTCTGCCGCGCCGATTTGCTCGGGGATCCGTTCGAGGGATCGATTTCAGCTGTTTCACCTCCGGCATTTCCACCGCAACCACCAGAGCATCCCATTCAAATTCAGGCCGTCGACCTCCGATCCGTCGTCCATTCTTCCTTCGTGAACTGCTGGCACGCCGCACCTTATGAATCCGCAGCCATGTGGCGCTTGTACGCGCGAGAAAGAGATGGGATTGCGGTTCGAACGGATTACGAGAGTTTCTGTACGGCATTCGTGTGCGAACGTCAAATCTCCGTCGGCAGAATGGAGTACGTTGACTATAGTAAGACCAACATTCCGTTCGGAAACGCTCTCCTACCATTGTTTCACAAAAGAGAGAGTTTTAGGCACGAACACGAAGTGCGAGCGCTTGTATTCGGAACGAACGAAGAACGTACTAGTGCTATCACTGGCTGCTATTGCGAGGTCGACTTGCATAGACTCATAACAGAACTGGTAGTCGCACCGTTTGCAGACGCGTGGTTCTTCGAGCTCGTATCCACCATCACCAAACGATATGATCTCAACGTTGAGGTACGAAAGTCTGCATTAACACAAACTCCTAACTTTACGGCGCGCTTCGTGATCCCGTCTGAGCAGTAATCGTGTATCGCCCTTTAATTTAGTCTGTGTTGTGGCTCCTCGTTCTTCATATATGAAACACAACATAGCTACGAAACCGAACCCACATCAATGGTCTTTCCACGCTTCCTAAATCTCAATTTACCCCGCGAACCATCTCTGTTGCTAGCCAAGCTCTAGCAGATTTGCCTAAATTTACCCCCTCTTGCGTCCTAAGCTTGTGCAATGAAACCAATCGAGAAACACATTCACCTTCGCTTCTTGGTTCGTCCATGCGATGCTCCTAACCTGTCGCTCAAGGGTTGCGTACATCGCTTCGTCGCAACGACCCCTATACGCGCGCCACGTGTTCGCTTGCGCGACGTCGTGCGATAGATCCCAAGTTCGTCGCGTCAGAACCAACCGTGACCGACCCATCTTTGAGCTTCACGATCTTTCAGCGACACCCACAGCGTGCGCAAGCGCTGGCCAGCGGCGACTTGATCGATGTGACTGCGATCGCGCGCGAAGACACCTTCGCATGGCCTACAGCGATCACTCGACGGGCATGCGACGCCGCGATCGCGCTGCAGCGCGTTGAGTCCGAACCGGTAATCGTGCAAGACAACGCAGACCGCATTCGGCAGTTGCTTCGAATCGCTCACGACGAAATCCTGAAACGATCCGCCTTAGACCGGACCCGACTTGAGTTTACCGTGCCGGTGGAGAAGCGTGCAACGACACTCATCCTCGTGTCGACGACGGATAACGACGGCAATCCGGCACTCACAATCGGCGTGCCGGAAGAATTTCGTCTTCCGGATCCGGGCACCGAACATCCGTAAACTACGCGACCCAAATCAGCCGACGTCAATCGATGTCGAGCGAACGAAGGACACCGCACGCCATGCTAAAAAATGCGCTCTTGATCTTCCGCGATCTATCTCGGATCGCCGTCTTCGTCTTCGCCGTCACGTGGTTCATCTTCGGTGACGTGGTTCCTTGGTATCAGCTTGCGCTCCTGACGTTCGTGACGCATTCGGTCGTTTGCCTACTCATATTTGTTACCTACAAGACCTATCGATACGCACGTGTCCGCAATAGTACCAATCGAGACGGCGCTTAGTATCTGAGCAACGCTACGATGCGACGCCGCCGAAATTTATCCTGCGGCCGAAGAACCGTAGTCCAGCGACAAATGACGTCTATTCCGAGTCCTATCGCCTGGACCGGCGAGCGTCGATCGGTCAAAATGACCGTTAAATCGCTCAGATATCGACCAATTTAAGCCAACAAACAAGCACTCCTGTACACCGGAGTTCGATTTTCGGTGGTAATTTACAAACGCGAGGCACGCTAAGCGTCCTGATCTTCCGCTACGGCACCAAGATGTTGCTTCAGCAAGCTTCGAAGCCGGTCCCGGGCCGAGAGCATGGCGACTTTCGACGTCTTCTCTTTCGCCGCTCCAGCGGCAGTGTCCAGCTCGCTGGCGAGGAGGGCAAGACCGTGGGTCACGAAGTCCCTGGTCTTCGGCGTCGGCAGCACACCACACGCGATCCGCCGCAGATACGCTGGCGTGGTCATTCCTGCCCGCGCCGCTCGTTCCGCTACCAACGCGTGATCTTCCTCGCTCAGGTAGACGTTAATTCGTTTCGCAGACGTCGCCATTTCAGTCTATATTTATGGCTAACCATTCACTGGGAATTTTGCAATGCCGCACAACGATATGGCCGGTTCAATTACGTATAAACAAGAGAAACTCATTGAGCGACTGCTCAACCAAGGCGAAGAATGCGGTAACACCGTGTTCGACGATCTCATAAGCGGACACATCGAGCTCAAGGAACTGTCCCAGGCCGAAGCGTCCGAGCTCATCACGGATCTCATCGCAAACGAGGAAGAAGACAAACTCGAAGCGCCCGACACCGAAGATCCGGATCGTCCCACGCATCGAATGCCGCGAGCGGTGTCGCCCAGCCAATTGAAATTCCTACGAGATCTGATCGAGAAGAAGACTCTCGCCAGCGACGGCGTGATTGACCAGGAACAACTGCTCTCGCGTTTGAACGCGTCCACCGCTTCAAAGCTGATCGAAGCGTTCAAGTACATTCCTCAACTCGAGGCATCTCAGTAGATCGGCCGCCGACCGAACACGGTTTCAATCACATCATCCTTAAGAGAGACTGTGCATGTGGACCATCGTGGCGTTCGTCGCGCTCTTCATCAACGTCCTGTTTCTGGTTGCGATCGGGATGAACGCGATCGCACTCCTCAGCGCTCAATACAAATCCCGGCTCATGCTCTGGACGTTGGACATTGACGACACGCTCCGCACCGAACTCGCGCCCATGCTGTCGACGCGTCGCAACTGGATCCAGTTAGGGATCGGTCTTTCTCTCGTGTTTTTCGGCTTCCTGTGCACCTGGCACTTCTTCACGCTCGCCGGTCCCGAAACCTAGAATTTCGGCTCCGCCACTCACACGCGAAACGATGAACTACATAGATACGAAGCCTTCGCCTGGTAAAGCGACACGATCCGGATCGAGGTCGGCTCTAAGTCTGTCTCGAGCGGTACAGGAACTGAAGCGTAACGACCGACCGGTCACCCAGACCTTGAAACCGAAACTGCGCTTGCGTGACGCGTTGGTGAGCGACGTATAGACGTGGAGACCTCCTCAACAACGCCAACCCCGCGTCTGCGGGATGCCGTTCATAGTGAGGCGCACATCACGCTTGAGCAGGAGCGAGCGCTCCTTACGTTACTGAGCGGCCAAACCCAACGCTGGCACATGCATCCGTTCATGCCGCCGCAAAACGTGGCCGACCACGCCTGGCACGTGGCGGTGATCCTAGGGTTGATCGATCCGGACTGTACCGTCGAAGACCTCAAAACGGCGCTCTTTCACGATGTCGCAGAACTCAAACACGGTGATCTATCTGCAGTCCTGAAGCGGGCCAACCTCAAATTAGCACAGTCGCTCGACGAAGAGGAATCAGCGACCTTGAAGCGCTGGACCGGTCACGAAGCGACACGTACACCGGCGATGAAGATCGCCGACAAGCTCGCGGATCTTTGGCTATTGGCGATCCAGTGTCGGCTAGGTAATCAGGAAGCGACATCCGGCTTCGCCAAACATCGTGAGTGGATTGAGGCGATGGAGCTCGAGCAATTTCCAGCCGCCATCATGATTCGAGACGCGATCGAGCGCTGGTGCATGTACGGGTCGACGATCCTTCGCGAAGAGCTCACGTAGCGCCATTAGCATCATTGGTCATGGAGCACGATACCGAGAGGCAGATTGCTGTCAACCACACTCGAGGCGGCAGAACGTATTACGTCAAAGAAAACCCCAGTACCCTCGGTGAACGGATCGCTTACGTGCAATCGATTGATTTGCGTATGACCAGACTTCAACTCGCAGAAGATGCTGGTCTCTGCGAACGTACCGTCATTCGGCTGGAGAAGGGTGAAGTGACCCATCCGCTCTTATCCAATACGCTGGCCATTGCTGAAGCATTGGGAGTGTCACTCGATTGGTTGTGCGGACGCATCGAGGAATCGGGCGATGATGTCAATGAAAGAGATCGAGGCGCGTAAACATGGGGTTTGCGATCAATGTCGTCATGCTCAATGTTTCAGCGCCAGCGATCCTAAAATTACGAAAATCGTCTAACAGGTCAGGCATGATCGCGAGGGTGATTCGATCGCAAAGGTGGAGATATCTAAGTGATGTTATTTATCTTAGGTGGATTGTGTGGGATCGTATTCGCCGTAGTCACCCAATTTCTCATCAAATTGCTCATTGAACCCTTTCACGAGTTTCGAAAAGAAATCGGGCACGTCCGATTCGTTCTAATGAAGCACGGTCCAGCTATTCATACGCCAATCGGTAGAAACCGCGAAAATACCAGTGAAGCACAAGACGATATTCAAACGTGTTCTGCCTCGCTTATCGCAAAGCTCCAAGCGGTACAATGGTATCCACTATTTAAGTGGTTCGCGGCTTTACCGCCAGAATCCGACGTCGACAGAGCCGCGGCCCTTTTGCGCGGGCTATCGAATTATGTGATTGAACTGGATCCATCTGTTGCGATGAACGAACTCGATACCGTACTAAAACGTGTCTCAAAAATTGAAAACCTACTGCATTTACGATCGGTGCCTTAGTAGCACATGAACCGCCTTGTCGACGTTGAACTATGCGGCACTTAATCATCGTGAATCTCGCCTTACTGAAGGAGATCAGTAAGCTATTCGCAATCGTCGGACTTATTGTTGCCGTTTGCACCGGACTTCCGGTCCCATGGTGGGAGTTTGCACTTAAGCTCATCGCCTGTATCTTCACCACATGGATTCTCATCCTCGTTTTGGTCGCTTTATACGCAACATACACAACTCTAAATGGCGACTGACAATTCATAGTACCTGGTTACACGCGAAACGATTCACTAAGCTCGTGGCCACAACGAACTGGCACAAAACGGTCGTTTTCTTCCAGATATCGAATCCCGGGAAAAGGCCTCAAAATCCGATCAGAAATCTGGGCGTAAAGTCTCTAACATTTCTGCACGTTTCCTGCTCACACGATCATGCGCCTTGGCTATGCACGCGTCTCACGCACGGACCAGCACACTGAACAACAAGAAATAGCACTCCGTGATGCAGGGTGCGAGAAGATCCTGGTCGACCGCGGCGTAAGCGGCGCGTTGAAAAGTAGACCGCAACTCGATCGGTTACTGGATCAACTCCGGCCAGAAGATGTCGTCGTGGTCACGAAGATCGATCGACTCAGTCGAAACTTACGCCAAATGCTTGACCTGGTCGAGGTCATCCATGAACGCGGAGCGGACCTAGTCTCACTAGCTGAACGGGAGATCGATACGACGACTGCTGCGGGTAAATTAGTGTTTGCCCTCTTCGCGGTCGTCGCTCAGTTTGAACGAGACCGATTGCGCGAACGCACGAAGGAAGGTCTTGAACGTGCGAAAGCAAATGGCAGTCGTTTGGGTCGACCTCGAGGTCTATCCGATAGCAATTACAGCAAGCTGCGAAAGATGCGTAAGCAAGGTTGGTCCTACAGTGAGCTCGCAGACGTTTTCAAGATCTCGCGCACCACGGCACGCAAGTACTGTAGCGACCTGAAAGTGCCGCCTGGCGTGCGGATTCGTTGAGCGAGACTACTTTATTGCGATATCGACCATTGACGTAGTTGTAAAAAATTAACTCAAAACAGCCATTTTTGGACCGAATTAGAGATCAGTAGACGCTCTCACGTGAAAACAGAGCAAGTTTCGAAGGTATTTACTCACGCGAGACGCCGTGGTCGTCTCTCAGCGCCAGAATCCCTTCCCGGTCTTGTCGCAATCCACCACAATGAAAAAGGGGATCGATCGATCCCCTTCTTCGGTACAAAGCTACGTAAGCAATTACGACCAATGGATGGTCGCCATGATCCCAATCGCACCAAGCAAGACTGATGTCACAAGGGGCCAAACGATATTTCGAATGGCGGATCGGAGGTCCTTACGAACAACTCCTACATCCTTTCGAACGAATCCTATATCCATTCGAACGTCTCGTAAACCCTCGTCAACCTTCTTCTCAACAATTTCGAATCGTTGACCGAGGTCGTCGAAGCGGTTCAGCACGAGTTGGATTGCGTCGTTCATAGCCATGGTTATCGCTGCCGCCTGATCATCAGTGAAATTATCACCTTTCTTCAGCTGTACGCGAATACCATCCATTGGCTTGAACGGTAGCTCTGATTTGGCAGTTTCCTGCCCGTGGGTCCGCTCACGCGGATCCTGTGTTTCGGATTGCATGACATGCTCCCGAGTTTTTGCTAGGGAGCGCAATCCCGCTGGGAGAGTCTCCCAGCAGGGTGATACCGATATCTAATTGACATCGGCGTTCGTGCTCCTTACACAATTGATCGTGTCACAGAGCTTCATTGTCTAACGAGTTAAATCAGTTCGAACTTGCGATCCAAGAACGCAAATACCACCAACGCCAGCCATACGACCGCACCTTGCAGGTACGGCAGGGCAGCACCGAAGTAGAAAAGTTCCAAACCAATTAACGCGCTGAAATACCCAACATAAAGCATCGCGCAAAGCACGACGATCTTGCGGGTCCAGTTGTTCAACATATCGCTTCCTCAGCAATGCGTCGAGGAGCGACTCCCGCCGGGAAGAAACTCCCCGACAGGGTTGAGCTGACCAAAGCCAGCAGGAAATAAAGAAGTGCCGCGATCAAACGATCGCGGCACAGTGCTTCAGCAGCAGCTGAACGCTACGCGTTCGCGACCGCCGGAGGCAACAGAATGGTGAGGACCGGTTTCCCTTCGTCCCCCAAGTGCGCCACAATCTGTAACGTCACCCGGGATGCATCCATCGATGCCCCATCTCTGGGGACTCGAGCGATCTCGAAGTTCATCCGGTTCTCCTCAGGATCCGCCATGCGGATGGTGTAGGCACACACCCGCAAGATGTCGAT
>JAJECH010000044.1 GCA_022822135.1 Pseudomonadales bacterium | reverse complement strand
CGACACGCTCGCGGTCGAGTTGAGCAACGAGCTGGGTGCGACCGCCTACAGTTTCCGGGTGCGCGCCGTGAAGGTCGAGGGCGGCGAGCGGGAAGAGTCCCC
Source organism: Pseudomonadales bacterium (assembly GCA_022822135.1). Lineage (GTDB taxonomy): Bacteria > Pseudomonadota > Gammaproteobacteria > Pseudomonadales > Azotimanducaceae > Bin55. Next base: position 14,584 of record JAJECH010000044.1, on the reverse strand, counting down.
ATGGTCGCCGACGGTAACGGCAACGGCGTACTAAGCACTAACTGCATGATGGAAGGCGCCGACAGCGGCGCCTTCCACTCATTTCAAGCGACACTAAAACTGACGGTTAAGCGACGTCTGAACTGAACTGACGTTTGATCTATTTAGATGACGTTATTTGACCCGTTACGATATCGCTTAATAACAACGTCTGAATCTCCAGAATGGTTCCTGAGTAGAGCTCGCTGAGATTCGCGCAGGAGGCGCGTGAATGTACTCGGGCGATGCCTCAACCGCGCGCGAGATCTGATAACTGCCGCGCAGCCTCCACAACCAACTCCGAATCCTCTAATCGTTCTTGGGGTTTGTCACCGCCTAGCCAACCATTGTCCGAGGCGAACCAAAATGCCTTCTGCCATGCGGACATCTCGGGTGGAAGAGCGCTGAGAATCTCTTTGATCACAGTTCGAGGTCGCCCTTCGCTGAATTGAAATCTAGGATAGAGGTATTTCCGTCCGCGTCGGATACCGAATGATCTACCTTCCTTCTGCCACCTTGATGCCGGTTCACTAAGGTTACGCGACGTCAATCCAGACAGCGCGTGGATTTGCGTCGCGGTTAGTGTAGGTGTGTCCTTTAAGTACATAAGATGTGCAGTGTCGTTGTCGAATACCAACTCCTCTACAACGTCAGCGCTGTCTGAGATGAGCCAAGAGGCTAAAAAGTCCAGTACTTGCGACGCGTCCGCATGCTGTGATTCGTCAGTCTTGAATTGACCTAAACGATTTAATCGATCCACGATATTGTGAAACGGCCATGAGGAATGTAGTACCAGCCACTCGTCGCTTTCAACAGCAGCATCGCCAAGCCGAGCTCGTACGCGAAGTGGGAGATTCTCCACCTCGTCAGGTTGAAGTTTCTCGTAGATGACCGTTTTGGGATTCATCGTACCGTCCGAAACATGAGATTCGTGAGAGTATTAAGCATATTAACAACGGGATAGAACACTACGAATCTGAAATTCGGGAGTTGTGTCGAGTAATTTCGAGAAAGCTGGCATGCCATTTCCGGCCACGATTTGGTATGCGTTGCGTCAACTGGGACGAGTCCGATCTCATCCGACAGATTGCGTTAGAACCTTGCTGCGTGAATCTGCTCGATGTACGTTCTGTAGAAAGGAAACCCCGGTCCCCTCAAAGTAATAGCTCGCATCGAGATCGGATGACGTGACTCGATCGCCGAATAGAAGGTATGCAACATCGGGATCGCACCGATTAGAGGACCACACTCATCCATCGAGGGTTTGGTACTGATCGTGTAGCTCTGATACCGCGGGCTGCTCGGGTTATTTCGCAAAACTAAAATGCCCGCTTCCTTGAACGAGACCTGTGATGCTCGACCGATTTAAAGTCCCTGACGATATCGCTGTGCGCGTCCAACAAGAAGACATGCGCCACGCTGTGGAGGGTATTTTCAAATCACTAGAGATGCCTGAAGCCGAGGCCGAAGCCGCGGCGGACGTGCTGATGTACGCGGATATCCGAGGTATCGACTCGCACGGTGTGTCCAACATGATGCGTGCGTACGTCGCTGGATTTCGAGCGGGACAGATCAACCCAACGCCAAATCTAAACCGTACGTTAGACCATGTTGCGGCGCTGAACTTCGATTGTGATCGCGGTCTAGGTCTCGCACAGAGTAGAGAAATGATGCTCGCGGCATGTGAGCGAGCCAAGGAAACCGGCGTGGCGGTAGCGACCGCATTCAACGGTCGTCATTACGGTGCGTGCGCCTACTATGCCCATGTCGGGCTCGACCACGATATGGTCGGGATTTCGATGACAGCAGGCGGTTTACTGGTTGCCCCGACTCAAGGCGCGGAACGCATGTTGGGCCTGAATCCACTAGGGATTGGTGCACCTGCGGATAAAGAGGTGCCATTCATCTTCGACGCTTCGATGAGTTCCGTCGCTGGGAACAAGATCGAGCTGCTTCGACGGGTAGGAGGTCACGTATTACCTGGTTGGGTGACGGACGCAGATGGAAACCCGGTCATGGATGAAACGCAGGTACCTCAAGATTTCATGATGTTGCCGCTTGGCGGTACGCGCGAGATCGGTTCTCACAAGGGGTTTGGCCTCAGTTTCATGATCGAGATTCTCTGTGGCATGTTGCAAGGCACTGGCGGTGGTCCACATCGCCGTAAAGGTGTGGCTCATTACTTTATGGCGATCGATGTTGCACGCTTCACCGATCTTGATGGATTCAAGAAGGACATGGATGACTATTTACGTTCCATTCTTGAGTGCAAACCTGCTCCGGGTGAATCTCGCGTCGTATACCCGGGTTATCCGGAATACGAATATGAAGTCGAACGTCGAGAACAAGGCATCCCTTATCACCCTGAAGTCATTGAGTGGTTCAAGAAGACGACCGACGATCTAGGCGTTGATCACAACCTGCCTTAGTCGGTCTGCCGTATTGAGCTGCTAGCACCATAGGTAATCCCATGAATGTCGTTTTGCTTGGCCCTCCTGGTTCGGGAAAAGGCACCCAGGCTCAGTACATCGTTGACGAGTTCGGTATCCCTCAGATTTCCACCGGCGACATGCTTCGCTCAGCTGTCGCTGCCGGTACTGAACTGGGGCTCGCCGCCAAGAAAGTCATGGACGCTGGGGACTTGGTATCCGACGACATCATTTTGGGATTGGTGAACGAACGCCTACGTTTGCCTGACTGTACTCAAGGCGCGCTATTTGATGGTTTTCCTCGAACGTTACCTCAAGCCGAGGGGATGGTCGCGATCGGAGTAACGCTTGATGCAGTCGTGGAGTTGTTGGTTCCTGATGACGTCGTCGTTGAGCGCATCAGTGGGAGACGCGTTCATCAAGAGAGTGGCCGTGTTTATCACCTAACGTTCAATCCACCGAAAGTTGCAGATCGGGACGATGAGACAGGGGAACAGCTGATTCAAAGACCAGACGACACCGAAGATACCGTTCGTGAACGCTTAGCGGTGTATTACGAGCAGACGGCACCGCTCATCGATCACTATCAACAGAGTTCGTCAGAATACTTCAAGACGGACGGCACCGTCAGCGTAGACGAGATCAGTGTGTCGATCCGTAGCTTCTTACGTACGTTCTCGAGCTGACGGATCGATCGGCTTGTTGACGATGTGATGTGCCTCATTCGGCAATAAAAGTACGTCGACAACATCCCCTTCAGCCATTGAATCGACCGTTTCTGGTACGAGGATAAGGCAATTCGCGTCTGCCAGCGTTGCTAGACGATTAGAGCTTTGATCCCCGGTCGCTTGGACACAGAGAGTGTTCCCGTTCCGAGAGAGAATGCCTCGCTGATACTCGCGGCGTCCCTTGGAATGTCGCAGTGGGACGGTCAAAACGGCGGGAATAGTCAAAGGTCCGGTGGTTGCCATGCTGCTTAACGCATCGACTGCCCGCGCAACAAATAGCAAATAGGTCACGACCGTCGAAACGGGATTACCCGGTAATCCGAGAAAGAGCGCATTGCCGATGCTACCAACGGCGATCGGTTTTCCAGGTTTAAGCGCGACGTTCCAGAAAGTTAGTTCACCAAGCTGCTCGATGACTGGCCGGACGTAATCAGCGTCTCCGACCGATACGCCGCCGCTAGTGACGATGAGATCTACGCTCTTGGAGTTGCTTGCGATTGCACGTTCGATTTCGATTGGGTCGTCTGGTAAACGACCTAAATCTTGAATTTCAACGGGTTTTGAACGGAGTAACTCCTTGAGTGCGGTTCGATTCGAATCGTAGATCTGCCCTTTAGACAACGATTGACCCGGATCCTGGAGTTCGTCGCCGGTTGAAAATAGCGCAATTCGAGCCAGACGAACAACACTGACTTCGGCGACACCACAGGCTGCGAGCCAGCTAATGTCGAACGCACCGAGTTTTGTGCCTTGCCGAAGTAAGCGCTCGCCTTCTTGAATGTCGTGTCCAATGAGGCGTATGTTGTCACCTGACGTGACCGGCTCATTCAATCGGATCGCACGATCTTGACGTTCCACATTCTCCTGAAGTACGACGGCATCGGTCCAATCAGGTACCGCCGCACCCGTAAATATGCGCACCGCTGCGCGCGCGGGAACGTCATCTGCCTCAAATGGTTTTCCCGCAAAGCTCGTACCGACCACTCGATATTCGGTTCCAACGTCATTACCTTCTGACGTATTAATTGCATAACCATCCATCGCGGAGCTATTGAATGGTGGGAGTGAGACCGGTGCCATCACGTCGTTCGCGACGACGCGTTGACTTGCTTCGGCGATGGCTACCGATTCGGTTTCTTTAATCGGCGTAATTAAGGAAGCGAGTCGAGTTACGGCATTGTCAATGCTTAGCATTTCAGGCATGTCTGTCATTCTTGCGCTGGAAACGACCTCCGATGTATGCGCTGTTGCGTTAGGTACGGTCGAGAACCATGTTCTCGAGTCACACAACGCGCCAAGACAGCACAACAAGCGAATATTGCCGATGGTGGACGCCGCATGCACAAGTTTAGGCATTGAGCGTCGAGACATTGCATGTGTGGCCTTCTCCGCTGGACCAGGTTCATTCACTGGGGTACGGCTGGGAGCAGCAGTCGCACAGGGAATTGCCACCGGGACGGATGCACAGATTTACTGTGCGCCAACGAGTCTGTGCATGGGGGAGAATCTCTATAGAACGATTTCGTTGACTGGAGAATATCTCGTACAGCGAACCTCCCGCCGAGACTTGGTGTACGAAGCGCGCGTGAACCATGACGGTGAGCGCTGCAATTTCGTCGTGACAGACCGGCTGGTCGAACGGCATGAGTTCGACGGCGAGTGTCAAGTGTTTCACGACTCACAGGTACCGCTTTCTGCACTTGACGTCCTGCTGTTGGCGGCGAGACAAAAATCCGCTTGGCAACAGCCAGCATATGCGTTACCGATCTACGTAGAAGGCGATCACCCTTGGCGACCGACACGGTAGGGTCGGACTTCGCAGTTTATGGCGACGTAGAAGACGAACAATCCATTTCACTAGCCAATCGATTAGGCGTCCAGTTGGAAGCGAGTTCCATGACGCCAGATGCTTGGCACGTGTTGATCGTCGACGGGCGTCTCGAATTAGTAGGACGCGACGATCTTCGCTTCGTCTTAAACGAATCCGAAATAGCGCGAAGACTTGTAGGGTTTGCTCGCAGTGGCTTGGCGAAAGCATGCGGCGCTATTAGAAAACCTCGCATACTGGACGCACTAAGCGGTTGGGGTACCGACGGCCTAACTCTGGCCGCGTTTGGTTGTCCGGTGGTCTGTTGTGAAATCATGCCGCTGATTGCAACTATGAGCCGTGCGCGAGCATTGAACATCGCACCCAAGACACGGTATGTCTGTTGCGATGTGATCGATTTCATGAGCAACACCACTCAGGAGTTTGAGGTGGTGTACCTCGACGACATGTTCCCGCGTCATCCCAAAGGCGCTCGACCTTCGAAGTCCCTTCAGATTCTCGCTGAACTTGCCGGGACCTGTGAATTCACGCGGGTGCTTGATGCAGCACTTGAGATTTCGAAAGATCGAGTCGTCGTCAAACGAAGAAGAAACCAACAACCCGAGCGAGCAAACCCGACTTGGTCAGTCGATGGCAAAACGGTTCGTTTCGATGTCTACAGATCTTCGTCGAGGTAGTTCTGTAGACGGGTTCTAAACGTAGCATCAACCGCCGCAGAGGAGCGTCGTTGAATGACGATGAGCCTAGATGATGGTTCTACCTTCTCCTCGGCGTTGGTCTGAATCAAACCCGAGTTAACTAACTGCTCAAGGAAAGACTCGAAAAATCGGCGGTCGAAACCTAGCATCGACTCGTTGTCTCGATCCGATGAAACGCTTCGAACCAACTGGAATGATCGGTCGATTAGTTCTTGACGGGTCATCGTGTTTGCATCTTGAACAATCACGCACGTGATCATCACATACATGCACTCAAGCACGGGCATGATTAGGTTCACTAATCCACGCAATGCCGAGTCAGCGCCTGCACTTTGGCTAATCGCGTCGACCAGACCCTGTTGGTCTTCACGAATCAATCGGGCATTTCTGAAATGTGTCAACCATCGTTTGATCGCCCGCAGGTCCGTTGGGAATTTCAGGACGGCGGCGACGTGGGGTAGAAGCCCTGCTACTTGCCGAAGGATGTCTAATCTTGTGGTCGGTTGTTCCTGATTTAGCAAAACCACGGCCACGATGGCGGGTGTTGCAAGCACATGTAAGGTGTTGTTTCGAAACCATGCAAGTTCGGCAAGTGTTTCGCTCGTGATGCTGATCTCTTCACCCTCGACATTAAAAAAGCCGAGCTCGATCACGTGACTTAGAAGGTCCTCCGCTTTGCTGGTTGCGACGGTATAGGCGTGTTTCAGCGACTCAACGCGAACTAAGCCTCGCAAGAAATCGATTCGCCCAGAGAGTTGCTCAGCGGTAAATGAGCCGACGCCGACGCTGAATACGGCTGAAGCGACCAGGTTGGTAGGAGTTAGTACAGCGTTGTCATTGATGGCATGCGTAATGCGGGTCGCAGCTGCCTGAGCAGCGTCGATATCGACACCGTACGCCTCAGTCAGATTGGCTAATTCGAGTGGTTCACCTAAGGAGACTTGGATGATGCCTAGTCGCTGACGCAACAATCTAAACGCACTAAACGCATCTCGTAGACTCTCGCTGCGCTTCGTCTCGCCGAGTAACTCGGCGCGGTAACTTTCGCTCTCAATTAATCGTTCGTACGCGGTGTAGACCGGCACGAGTGCGATCGGTCGGTTGGGCGCTTGGTTCTGCAACTCCATGATCATGTGAAGTAATCCAAGCCGAGGTTCGAGCGTCCAACCAGGTCGACTTCGGGTGCCCTCGATAAAAAACTCGATCGAGTGTCCTTCGTTTAGTAGGAACGTCAGGTAGTCTGCCAACAAGGTCCGGTACGCGGGATCGTCGCGATAACTTCGTCGCATAAAGAACGCACCGCACCGTCGTAATAGACCGCCTAATACCGGTAAAGCCAGGTTGTCTCCCGCTGCGATATACGGAATTGCGATGCCTTCGGTGAAAAGGAGGTAGCTGAGAATCAGGTAATCGACATGAGACCGATGATTGGGAACGTACACGATGGTGTGGGTCGTAGCAATGTCGTGAGTTCGACTCGCGTGCAACAGTTCGACTCGGTCGTAGACCTTCCGCCAGAAAAAGTCAAGCACGCTCTTGAGCGTTCGCATCGCGGGGTAGGACAGATTCGAGACGAGTTTTTTCGCCATCTTGCGGCGCAGTGCGATTTGATCGGGATCGCTCTGATTGTGGTGCGCGAGCAGTCGAATGACAGATTTTCGTGTCACCATGCTAGGTCCGAGCGCTGCAACGCGTTCGGACTTAAACGTAGTTCTTAGTAGTCGAGCAATATGCCGAAGATTCTGCGGCACTGAACGGTCTTCAAGGGTCTCCGCGCACCAATCGACCGAAGGATGAATGTGTACCAGTATGTCGGTACGGGTAAATACGACGCCTAGTAGACGACGTAAACCACTCGATGTGCGCCATTCATCGGACACGACACGACGTGCAATCGACCCCTTTTTCTCATTCGTGCGACCCCAGTAAATGCTGACAGGTAACAAAATGGCAGCGGATGGTGCTTCGCTCGCAAGTGTTGCCTGAATTCGTTGCATCCGTTTCGAGAATCGATACATCGTGACTTTGCCACGGGCACCGACGGCACGGAAGAGGAAGAAGAAACGTCGCTGTTCTCCCAAGCGCTCGATCGAATGTAACGGGTTTTCGAGACCAAGCTGGGTTGCGACTAAATCTAGAACAATCAGATCGAACAACGAACGTCGTTCCAGTACATAGATAAGGTCTTGTGAATCGGTGTCTACCGAACCCGTGATGACCGGACGGATGGTAAGTCGTAAGGTGCCACGGAGAACTTTGTAGCTAAGTTGCTTGAAGGAACCCCAAGCGGTCAGTTCGTGTCGCCCTTGAACAGGTCATCGATGGCGGGTTGATCCTGTTCTCTCCGATCGATGGTGACTTCCCAGTACTCTTGATACTTGCGAGCCGTGACCGATTGCGCATCCGTTGCATCGGACATAACGGTTGGGCGCAAGAATATGAGCAGCATGGTACGACCGTTCGTTTGATTTTCTGAACGGAACAAGCGCCCCAACAACGGTACGCTCCCTAAAAGCGGAACGCGCCGCTCTGTGACGCGCGCTTCTGTACGAATCAAACCACCCAATACGATCGTCTGTTGGTTCTCGGCAACCACAACCGTCTCGAGTTCACGCTTGTTGGTGACGATGTCGGCCAATCCTGAATCACCAATACCCAATCCAGTGTCTTGAATCACCTCGATGGTCGATTTGAGCTCCATGCGGACCGATAGATCTTCATGGATTGAGGGCGTAACCGTCAATTCCGTACCGATATCGTTTCGACTGGTTGGTCGTATACCCGAGAGGCTCTGTTCATTCGGGAAAATCAGATTACCGGATCGAAACGGTACGTTTTGACCAACAAGGATTCGGCTCTCTTCGTTATTCAGTGCGACCACACTGGGCGTCGATAACAGGTTAGCGTAGGTTGATGTGGTCAGTGCATTAATGATGGCCCCAAATGAAAACCCGTCTGGGTCCAGCTGGGAAATCGCGATGGTAGGCGAGCTCAGACCGCCGATAACGTCGACCGGGTTGATGCCGTCCTCCGATGTCGTACTGACGCCTAATCGAGTGATAAGGGCGGAAAGGACGCCGTTCAGCGAGGTCGAGAATGCTGGAACTGCATCGCCATCTTCATCCGCCGCAGCTAGCTCGACGCCGGAACTTGAAATGTCGGTCAGGTCAACTTCAACAATCGCAGCTTCGATGAGCACTTGTGTTCGTCGCTGATCAAGGTCTTCGATAAGCGTCGCGATTCGTTGCATATTCGCTGGATTTGCCTTAACGACGACGGCGTTGAGCGATTCATCCGCTACGATTCGAATGTGTTGCTCGCCTACTGAAGATCCGTCATTTAATTGAGATCCTTCGGTAACAATCTCGTTGACGATGGAGGCAAGTTCTCGTGCGACACTCTGTCCAAGTCGAAAGACGCGAGTATCAACGTTGTTATCGCTCGGTTGATCAATCATGTCGATCGACTGTAGAGCGCCCATCAAAGCTGACTCGGTGCCACGCAAGAGAAGTGTGTTGTTCCTATCGTTGCCAATGATGTTCAGTGACTCGTTGCCATCGAGAAGCGCCTCTAGTAGCGCGACAACCTCAGTATTGACGGTATGTTTGAGATTGACGACGACGGTTTTCTGAACCGCAGCACTCTTTAGCTGTTCGACGACGCGCAACATCGCGTCGACATTGTTCTTCCGATCAGAGATTAGCACCGCGTTGCTTTCGGCAATCGCCGAGAATTGGGCATGCTGAGGGGCGAGTTGCCTCAGAGACTTCACAATTTCAGCCGGGTCTAGGTCACCCGCATCAAGCACGCGGGTCACCCACAAATCGCCGCTGGTCCCGTCGTCTACCTCAGCTTTTGCGCCGGCCAGTGTCCTAGCTCGTGATGACTGGATGACCTCGACGACATCCCCGCTCTCGATGACGCTAAACTCCTGGATTTTCAGTACGCTCATCAACAGCTCATATACGCCGTCTTGGGATAGCTCGGTATCGCTGATGATCGAAGCCGTGCCTTTTACACGGGGATCCACCACGAATGTCTTACCTGTGATCGTGGCCACTTCTTCGATAAAACTCGCAATCTCGACATCCTTGACGTTGATCTTCCAAGGACCGTTCTGCGCGAGAGCGTCGCTTACCCACGTACATGTCGCGAGGGAGAGCAGTACGTAGCGCATCCTTCGCCTTAGTTGATTCATGGGATAGGCACCGTAAGGTAGAACGTGCGATCTGCTCGCTTGATGCCGAGACGAGCGGTGCTGGAATCACGAACCGTACTGATCAACTTTTCGTCGTTACGTAGTGCGTCGAGCGAGTGCCCGTTAACGGAAAGGACGATGTCTCCAGGTTGCATACCAAGACGGGCGAGTGGTGATGTACTTGACGAATCCGTAATCGCAAGCATCGCGCCGTCTCCCGTCTGGATTTCAGTTAATCCAAGGGTTTTCAAATCGTCGATCGTCGCTTCTTGAAGACGCTTCGGATCGAGTTCACGCACCGTCGGTGTCTCCAAGAGCGGGATTTGAGTGGCATTTGTCTGCGGCGGATTACCCGTGTTCGGTTGTGGTTTCGTGTTGGGAGGAGGTTCCGATAACACTCGATCGACTTCAAATGTCAGTAATTCGCGCTCACCAGCACGTGAAATGACGACGAAGCGCGGATGAATTTCCTCGATCTGTGCAAAGCTGGCCACTGCGTCACCGGTACGATACTCTCGTGCGCTCGCTCGACTATCACGATTAGATATGTACGCGCTCGAAAAAGACCGATCGTCACTTGAGACAATGGTGCCTTCGAGGGTCAAACTGAGCGTTGTCTCTTGGAGGTTTTCGAGCGACGCAGGATCCTGCACTATATCACTAGAACCGAATAAATCGGTGGCAAGAATGCGAGCGGTGTTGACCTCGCGTACTTGTGAATTAGCACTAAGGTTCAGAGTCGATGACTCAGTGCGTTCAGTCGGTCCTACGACGAAGTACCAGATCGCATCCGCGGCCACAAGCAGAACGAGGGCGATACAACCGAGTCGTACAGCCCAGGTTATTGTGGAAATCAGGCCGACGCTAGTAAATCGCGGCGCGAACGCGATGTTCCTCATAGCTCAGAGAAGCTTCTGAGAAACTTCAAATAGGAAATCAGCGTCTTGCATCAGGTAGTTCGATGGTATGTTTGCAAATTCTAGGAATGCTGGGAAGGCTCTAAGATGCACCCATCCGGTTTCTGGATCGAACCGGAACGCCAAAACAGGCGCTTGGGTGCGAGTGCGTCGAACGTTTAGTACGACGAAACTTGCATCTTGGGTGAGAGTTCCGAGCACGGGTTCCAACGTTACTTCGTGCAGCACGTTCGCTAATTTAAACCGCACGGGTCCGCCGTTCCACGTCAAATCCCCTTCGACAGACTCCACTTGACGCTCGTTATTAACTCGTAGTCGGACATCGTTGATTAAGAGATGACCGGAGAGACGAATGTCGTAGTCCAAGGTAAAGACATTGACAAATCGACTGCCGACGTCGCCCGCAAGCGAAATCTCATGATTGTCGAGTCTAGACGTACTCACGCCAGCGAGTGAAATACCGTCTCGTTCTAGGGTGAAGTTAACGATTAATTTACCTTCAATTAAGCCTAGCGGTCTAACACGCCATGCGAGCAATCCGATATGCTGATCGTCAAAGAAGGTCTCGGCGTTGCCGTGCCAAATCATGCCTTCCGTATTTTCTAGTTTCACGTGGGGGATGGCAACGAACTGGGGCAGTAGTGCAGCGGGAGCCATCACGAGCAGCGCTGTAAGAAACACGATGACCGCGCCAACCCACGCTAAACGTTTCAGCATACGAACATCCGTGTCTTAATCAACGTCTTAGACACTGAAGATGGGAGTGGTGTTAGATAGATCCTGATTTGGATGGACGGACGGACTGACTATATGACGGTCAGGTTTGCGTCTCTAATTGCGAAATCCCGTCCCATTCACTCCAGTGATCGCACATCTTGTTAACCGAAGTTTTAAACGGGTCATAAGAATCTGGATAGTCTAGGAAATCGCCGTTTAACTGGCGGTCAGGATGATCCGAAACGCCCCATCCGATCCTTGGATCGCCTTCATAAGGATTAGCGTCTCGAAAACGACGAATGCGGAAGAACACGTTCATGCGTGGATCGTCACTCAAGTTCGGCGTCGCAGTATGCGGTAAAGCGTGAAGCGCAATGACTGCATCCCCTTCATTCATAAGCGTCGGCGTCAATTCTGGCCAAGGCCATTTATCCGATTCAAAACAGGTGTCGGGGTAGGAATCGACCATTTTCTCCGGCATGATTCCGGCAAACGCGCCGTCCTCTCCCATCGGTTGTAGGCGCGGCCAATCTGGACCCCCGCCGCCGATAGGACCGCCCAGATCACGTTGGTGGCGGAAAAACGCCTCGACCGCTTCGTGTGCGCCTCGTCGAACTGAAAACTGTCCTTTGCCAGGTTTCCGTTGGTCATTCAAGCACACGCCAACTAATGCGGTGTAGCTACCGAGCGCTACGGTTCGTTCTCGATCCTGCCACAGCGGCGCGTGACCTGCGGGACCCATCGACTGCGGATCTCCGTCGCTTCCCCAGGTCTCCAATGTCGCACCGGACGCCAAGATCTCGGATTTAGACATCGGGCATTGTCCGGCCCAACCGCCATCTACGTGAGCCTGCGGGTGGTAAACGGATGAAGCAGGTCGACGTACGACCGCATCAGCAAATTGAGGTAACGTAACTGCCACTTGCGCATTGATCGGAGCGGTATGCGGTCCCATCGCTTCCAACATGATCTCGCGAAGCGCCGACTCGCTGTATAGGTTGTTGATGCTTGCAGTATCGCCATGAACAATACGTGTCGGATCCTTGTTGATGAGTTCCTTCGCCTGGGAGATAACGTCGGGTGGAATGACGTTTTCAAGGATCACGAAACCATCGCGTACCAGTGTGTTCTTTTCCGCGATAGAGAGGGTCGACGCGTGCATATATACGGAACTATCAAGGTTTTTGAGGCGATATGGCATTATAGAAATTCATTCGTACGGCTGAATTTGCATATTTCGGCGTAAACGAAGTTGACGCAACCGATAACAATCGACAACCGCGAATGTTTGTAAAGTCGGATCTGAATCTTGGATTGTGCATCGAATTCGCGAAACCTTGACATGGCGGCAAATTAGAAGTGGACGAGACTATAGAGAAGCGGCGACTGTTCATCACGGCAGACGATCGAACTGGCTCGCTTGAAATTGGAGGCATCATTGCATCTGAGGGCAACCCGGTTCCCGTCGGACCCCTCGCCGACGATCTGCAATGTTGCGTTGTCGACCTGGTATCCCGGCACATTTCGTCAGAAGCGGCTTTCATAAAAGTACTGGAAGCTCATCAACGTAAAGCTGATTACCGTTGCCACAAGATGGACGCGGGATTGCGTGGTAACTGGCCTCACGAGATTCACGCACTAGTCGAACTAGGATACCGTGTTGCGGTTGTACCGAGTTTTCCGGACGCAGGTAGACGTTGCAAGGATGGGATCGTGTACATCCAGGACGTTCCTGTACTCGAATCGCCATTCGGTGCGGACCCACTTACCGCGCCTTGCAGCAGCAGACCTATGGAAGTCCTTGAAGAAGCGAACTGCATTTTCGATGAGGTCGTAGTCTGGGACGCGAACGACAATGCTGAGCTAGATCGTGCAACGCGTCGGAGCCTGAATGAGGATCGGGTGCTTGTTGGACCGTCCGGCGCGGTCGGGTCCTATGCCGCGCACCTACTCGGCGAACGAAGACCAGCATCGATCCGTTTATCGCAGCCGATGTTGGTTGTTTGTGGAAGCCTGAATGCAACCAGTCGTGACCAGCTCGACAGATTAGATTGTGAACGCCTCAAACTAGACGCACCGATTTCAGCTTTTGACGGTGTGCGGGTTGTTGCGACGCCAATACCGAGTGGGGAAATCACGAACACAATGGCGGAAGCGATGGCTCAAAGCGTGGCGGAAGCGGTACAAAACGCTCAAGTCGATGTGGCAACGCTCGTCATCGTTGGCGGGGATACGGTGGCTGCGTGCGTCGGAGACAAGACGTTACAGGTGATCGGCACTGTGGAGGCGGGAATTCCTGTTTCGAACTATGAAGGCAGTGCCTTAGTTACCAAAGGTGGTGGTATCGGTACAGCGGCTTCGCTCCAAAACATCGTGGAAAGTGCTCTGGAAACGTAACGCCTAAACAGGTCCCGCAACGTGAGATGAATTCACAGGAATCACATAGCCGGTAGGCGTCGTGACCGTGAACGAGTCATGAATGGTCCCGCGTTCGATTTCCGAGGTCTTCAATCCGTCGTCGACGTATTTGGAATGCGCCGAATCTATGTCATCGACCATCAGGTCGAAGGGTGTGCGCATTCCCGAATCGACTTGCTCTTCCGCCTTTTGGAGGATTAGGTGCGTGCCTCCGCGTAATTCCAAGATCGCAAAGTTGTCGCGTTTGAGAATCTCGCGCATACCGTGCTTTAAGAAAAACCCGTATTCCGAGGTGACGTCATTCACGTCCAAGTGGATGTGTCCGACGGCGACGTCTGGTCGAGGATCAGATGACATAGCAAATCTCCTTAGCGTAGTGAAGATAGTTTAGGGCTCTTATATATTTAATTGTTGCTTTCAACTCGCAGTGGATTCGAAGCTGAAGTAAGTCATTGATTCGACATGCCTTTACTTCATCGCCACCTCGTCCACTCCGCGTCAATTCGTCATGCGCGTAGGCGCATCTCAGCTTAAGCTTCGGCAGTGAGAACGTACACCTATAAAGCCAAGCTCAACACCCACACCCATCGGAACCTTGCCGAGTTTCTGACGCAACAACGCCTCCTATACAAC
>JAJECH010000057.1 GCA_022822135.1 Pseudomonadales bacterium | reverse complement strand
AATGCCGCCTTGAACATGGCGTCTGGGAGTGGCGCAGCTGGACGGGAGAGGGCTGCAACGTTGGTTGGTCCGATGATCCGTCAAATGGAATCGAGGCGGCAACCGTCGGTTGTTTAGTTAAGGTTATAACTCCCAAATTAAAGCCCCTCCTTTCGCCTTATTTTTTCGATAATTCAATGGTCTTTAGTTTTAATTGTTTGCAGCAAACCAACGACTCCATCGCTGGATGTGCTTCTTCGTCGATCTAAAGACAGATTGGTCCGCTCAACGGACTAGGGTGATTTGACAACTAGCTTGCGCCCCTTGCATTGTGCAAAAGCCGCTAAAGAGGTGAATCATGCGAATCCGCAACACGCTTCGAGATTGCTTTGACGTGATCTCTGGTTGGTTACCCCGTCATCGTCAGTCGATGACTGGCAAAGTAAACCAACGAATGACTGAGCAGCATCCTGCCACAACACACCTTCCCGATGCCCTATCTAGCCTCGGTCAAAACGACCAGAACTTAGATGCAGATTTTGACGAGATTAGGTTAAAACGAGAATTCACGCAGGAGAATTTCAAACCACATGCGGTTGCGCTCTGCGAGCGCAAAGTTCCGTCCTCAATCGTCATATACGGCTTGATCGGCGGCGACCAGCAACGAATCATTCATTTTCCGGAAGCGTACACCGATGGGACCCAAAAACTCGCTCCCGAAGACTATTCGGCATATGCTCGGAAAAACCTGCCCGAGGAAATCAAGTTTATGGGTAAGACAATCGGTTACGTCGTGAACTATTCTCCCGATCACTCAATTGAATACGATTTGAAAGGGAACGTCGTTCGTGAACGAAGCAAGTTCTTGGAAGTGGCCGAGATTCGTCTACAGATCGGTCCCTGAACAAACCGCTGCCGCATGCTGCGGCTTCGAGCCTATGAAGGGAGGTTCAGGAAATTAACTCGCAGTGACTCTGCATTCGGACTGGAGCTGAGGCCGTTAGATGGCGTTGTTAAGTTATCGATCTCTGTCGAAAAAAACGACTCAGCTTCGGCTCCAAATCGGAGATTTTCCGCCATCATGTACTCATAGCGAACCGTTGTTACTTAGGGCGTTCTTTGAGGTTCCCGTACGAAACCTAAGAGAGCAAGTCCGATCACAAACAGTACGATGACTGACAGGAGACCCAAGCGCGAACTGCCGGTCAATAGTCCTGTGATTGCAACTAGCGACGGACCCAACACGGCTGCGAAACGACTCACCATGTTGAAGAAGCCGAAGAACTCACCACTCTGCGTGGTCGGCACGAAACGCGCGAAAAGTGAACGCGACACCGCTTGAACTCCACCTTGAATTAGTCCCACGACCGCAGCGAGCACATAGAACTCGACAACATTGGACATAAAGAACGCGTAGATCGTCACGCCTGCATAGAGCGTTACACCAAAATACAACGCCGACTTCGGCCCAAAGCGCACTGCAGCCATCCCGAATATGACCGCAGCGGGAAAGCCAACGAATTGCGTAATCAGCAACGCAACGATCAGGCTCTCGGCTGGAAAGCCAAGCGCCATCCCGTAGTCCACCGCCATTCGAATGATGGTGTGAACACCATCGATGTAGAAGAAATAAGCGACCAAGAAGATCGCAACACCCTTGTGCGCGTGAAATTCCTTTAAGGTCTTGTACAGCGCCTTCAAACCATTCAGAACGGCCGAATGGTCCGTTCCGAAACGAGGCGGCTCACGAACCGCCCGAAAGAGTGGAATAGAGAAAACGAGCCACCATATCGCTACGGTCAGAAACGACACTCTTATCGCTTCCGCCGCATCCGCAAGCCCAAACGTTTCAGGCGAAAGCGTCATAAAGACATTAAGGGCGAAAAGTACGCCGCCGCCTAGATAGCCAAGGGCGTAACCGAGCGAGGAAACTTCATCCAAACGCTCTATCGGACTCACCGACCTGATCAGTGCGTCGTAGAAAATGATGCTGCCCCAGAATCCTGCCGTGGCCAACGCGTATACCCATGCTGCCGTGAGCCATTCGCCTTGCGCCACAAAATAGAGACCCGTCGTCGCGACGA
Source organism: Pseudomonadales bacterium (assembly GCA_022822135.1). Lineage (GTDB taxonomy): Bacteria > Pseudomonadota > Gammaproteobacteria > Pseudomonadales > Azotimanducaceae > Bin55. The sequence continues at coordinate 10,724 of JAJECH010000057.1, read as the reverse complement.
CGCCTAGCAGTGTGAAAGCGCCCAGGTATTTCTTGCGCGTAGCGCCACCGTCGGCGATCGCACCGAGGATCGGAGCGGCAACTAGAAACAGAGCGGACGCAATCGAATTCGTAAAGCCCAGCTGTGCGGTGCTGGTGACTGCGTCGGCCTCTGTGCTCCAATACTGTTTAAAGAAAATCGGGAAGAATCCGGCGAGTACCGTCGTTGCGAAGACCGAATTCGCCCAGTCATAGAGTGCCCAGGACCGTATGGCTCGATCCTTAAATAGTGAAACCACCCGTTTCATCTCACGGTCCTGTGTTTAAGACTCACGTGGAATGCCGCTGGGCTAAAGCTGATCTAACCACTGTCTTGCTGCGTTAAGCGTGGCATCCTCGCCTATCTTTGGTTCGACGACTACCTCTGGAGCGAACGCTTCGCGAGGCGTGCCGTCCACATGGTACAAGCGCTCTGCCGGTACTTGCACTGAGATCTTCGTGTGCGTTAGTTTTCGACTGTATATCCCGCCCCTAAGACCCGCCATTGAGCTACCGAACACTCGTGCACGGCGCATTCCATCTAACCCGATCGCGACTCCCTCTCCCATGCTAGCGGTCCAACGACCGACCAGTACTGCAACGGGCTTGTCATAGGTACTCGGACCTCGCGGTTCGACCCGTTCAACCCAATGATGTCGCGCCTCCTCGCGATGCCCTTCGTTAGGAAGTTCGTGCCGCTGATACGGTAGTTCGACCGATATCAGCCGTCCCATCAAAGCTCGTGCGACCGTAGCGTTCCCACCACTAGGTGTATCTCGAAGATCCAGAATCAGTCCTCTCGTCCCATTGAAGTCGTCCAGCGCAGCATCCCAAGCGGACTTGGTCGCTTCCGAACCTAAACTGTCGTGAATACGCACGAATCCTACGTTCGATTCAAGAATACGCGCCGTTAACGGTTCGTTGGGGCGGTCTTTTCCACTAGGTTCAAAGTCAACGAGTTGCTCTTTCTCACCGTCGCTTACACTAGCGCTTACGGAGGTGTTATGGCGCCCCGCGAGCAACGTTCGTAACGCCCAATCACGCGCAATTGAATTGTCCGATGCTAGACCAATCGGCAAACGGTCGGTTACTGCTTCGTGTGTAGGCCGGCCGTTGATCGAAATGATGTGCATCCTTTGCCTTAACCCCGCACGCTCTGCGTTGGAACCCGGTCGAACGTCTGTAATGTACGCCTCATCGTCGACATGTTCAGCCCATAAATCAGAACCAGTTGGGATCAGTCGCGGCGAAGATGGTGTATTGACGCCTAAATGCGCATGGTGGTCACAGAGATGCTCGATGAGCTCTTCAAGTAGCCCGATGAAAGCTTCTCGGTCTTGAATCCGAGCCGCTCTAGGTCGCAAAACGTCGCGTGCTTTCGTCCATCCGACAACGTCTTCGAAATAGGCATAAGTATCTCGGACGAAAACCCACGCTTCGTCAAAATCTTCGACGTAGGTGTTCGCGTGCGGTGACATGGATTTGGACTCTGTTCCAGCAGTTGGCAGAGCTAGCATCACCCCAAAACAACACGCGACGATAGCGCAAGGACGTCGCATCGTTAGAGAAAGCGCCGATACCTAACTTGATACGGCGACATTGACGCTACAGGCTGTTTACGCCCATTCTCTGGAACTGACTCAAGAGAGCCTACAAGCATTACTCCGTACCGAGTCGTCGCTTATGGAGAAAGCGTTTTCGGCGAGAGTATGTTCGATTGGGACTCGCTAGCTACTGGGCGGGCGATCTCGGCGTAGAGATCACGCGATGAACTGACACTGGAGGTCCGTCCATCAACTCACCTACCGTCGGCGCAATCTCGTCACGCCAGGTATCTGAGTTGTATACCGCGTCGTAAAGGCGTTCGCGTTCAGCCTCACTTTCAAAGCGTCTGGTCCAAACGTAGAGGGTATCGTCGCTCTCGCCACGATAGCTGCCTGTAATCACCATCCCCTTCGAAACCTGAAATGGAATGATCACGGTCTCCATGAATTCGACCCAGGCATCCATCTTGCCTTCGCGAATCTTGTATTGACGCAACTCTTGGAACATCTCTTCCTCTCTGCTTAGATACCGTCGTTTATTGATTTAGCGGCGCCGCTTTTTCAGTTCCTCGATCGTACGCTGCCGCGCTGTTGCATCTGCAAGCATTGCGGTTGCGCGAGAGTAGTCCATGTCCGCGGCAGCTTCTGACATCGCACGTTCCGCAGCTTCAATCGCTTCGGCCGCTGCCATGTCGTCGATCGTGTCAGCGTGCTCGGCCGTGTCCGCCAGAATGGTGACGACGTTCGGCTGGACTTCCAAGAATCCTCCGGATGCAAAGAAGACATCCTCTTCACCGTCTTCCATCTGAAGACGTACCGGACCGGGCTTTAATCCGGTTAACAAGGGTGTGTGACCTGGCATGATGCCTAGTTCGCCTAACGTGCCTGTTGCGATCACCATCGTCACCTCGCCCGAGAAAATCTCGTTCTCGGCACTGACAATCTCGCAACGCATGGTAGCCGCCATGCTTACGCGGCCTCATCCACTAGCGTCTTCGCTTTTTCACGCGCGTCTTCGATGGTTCCAACCATATAGAACGCTTGTTCTGGCAAGTCATCGGCATCACCGTCCAGGATCGCGCGGAAACTTCGAACGGTGTCTTCGCGAGATACGTATTGACCTGGCTGACCGGTGAACTGCTCTGCAACGAACATCGACTGTGAGAAGAACTGTTGCATCTTGCGAGCTCGATAGACCAGCGCTTTGTCTTCTTCAGACAGCTCGTCCATACCCAGAATAGCAATGATGTCCTTGAGCTCCTGATAACGTTGCAGGACCTCTTGCGCCTCACGCGCAACACTGTAGTGGTCTTGTCCAACGACGTTCGGGTCGAGCTGGCGAGATGTCGAATCCAATGGATCGACGGCAGGATAAATCCCTAAGTCCGTAATCGCACGGCTCAACGTCACGGTTGAATCCAAGTGTGCAAACGTCGTCGCAGGAGAGGGGTCCGTCAAGTCGTCGGCTGGTACGTAAATCGCCTGTACGGACGTGATCGAGCCCGTCTTCGTGGTCGTAATCCGTTCCTGCAGGATCCCCATGTCTTCTGCTAGGTTAGGTTGGTACCCAACGGCAGACGGCATTCGACCAAGTAATGCCGAGACTTCGACACCAGCCAACGTGTAGCGGTAAATGTTGTCCACGAACAACAACACGTCCCGACCTTCATCGCGAAACTGTTCCGCGAGCGTCAAACCGGACAGTGCCACCCGCAGTCGGTTCCCCGGCGGCTCGTTCATTTGACCGAACACAAGCGAAATCTTGTCTAGCACGCCGGCTTCCATCATTTCGTAATAGAAGTCGTTACCTTCGCGCGTACGTTCACCAACACCCGCAAAAACCGACAAGCCTGAGTGTTCGATAGCGATGTTCCGGATGAGTTCAAGCATCGTAACGGTTTTGCCGACGCCAGCGCCACCAAATAATCCGACTTTACCGCCTCGCGCGAACGGACACATCAGGTCGATGACCTTGATGCCCGTTTCTAGTAGCTCGTTGCCACCTTTTTGATCTTCGTAGGTCGGCGGTTCGCGGTGAATGGGTTTGGTTTCCCGGGCGTTGATTGGTCCTTTCTCGTCGATGGCATTGCCGAGCACGTCCATGATCCGACCGAGCGTTTCTTCCCCAACCGGAATCGATATCGGTGCTTCGGTGTTTACGACTTCTAAACCCCGCGACAAGCCCTCAGACGAACCAAGTGCGATCGTTCGCACGACGCCGTCGCCGAGCTGTTGTTGCACCTCTAACGTCAGACCCGTCTCAACTACCTTTAGCGCGTCAAAGACGTTCGGCACTTGTTCGCGCTCGAACTCTACGTCAATAACCGCGCCAATAACTTGAACGATTGTTCCGTTACTCATGTGTTCCTCGTGTTTCGATCAAATCGTCGCTATTCAAGCGCTGCCGCGCCTCCAACGATTTCAGCGATCTCCTGCGTAATCGATGCCTGACGCGCGTTGTTGTAGAGCAGCGTCAGCTCCTCGATCATTTCTTCTGCGTTATCTGTCGCGTTCTTCATCGCGATCATTCTTGCGGCTTGCTCGCAAGCCGTGTTTTCCACCACTGCCTCATACACCTGCGATTCCAGAAACCGCTGCACCAAGCCTTCAATCAGCTCTTCCGCATCCGGTTCATAGAGATAGTCCCACATGTGTTTGTAGGAGTCTTCCGGATCCGGATCCAAAGGCAGTAGCTGTTCGATCTGTGGACGATGCGTCATGCTGTTAACGAACTGATTCGATACCAGGTCCAACCGATCGATGCTCTCTTCCTCGAACAGATCGAGCATGCGACGAATGCCACCAATCAGGCTCTCGACCTCGGGATTCTCGCCGACATTGTTGATCGCCGCGACGACGTTACCACCTACCGAGCGGAAGAAGCCCGCCGCCTTGTTGCCGACCAAAGCCAAGCTGGCGGGAACGTCTTTCCGCTCCCACGCCCTGATGTCTTGAATCAGTGTGCGGAACATGTTGGAGTTCAGACCCCCACATTGTCCCTTGTCGGTCGAGATGACGATATAGCCGATATTCTTCACGTCGCGTGACACCATATAGCGATGTCGATATTCGGCCGACGCGTTGGCCAAGTGACCGATCACATTGCGAATCCGACGCGCATACGGTCGCGCTTCTTCCATACGATCTTGCGTCCGTCGCATCTTGCTAGCTGCCACCATCTGCATGGCGCTAGTGACCTTCTGCGTGTTTTGGACGCTACCGATCTTCTTTACGATCTCACGACCGCCAGCCATCGTGTCTTACTCGTCTGCGTAGGAATGGGTTTTGACGAATTCTTCGAGTGCGTCACGCAAGAACGCTTCAATTTCGTCCGAGTAATCACCGGATTCCGTGATTTGCTGCATCCATTCTCCGTGATTCGTATTCATGTGGTCCATCAAGTCACGTTCGAAATCGAGCACCCGGTTAACCGGAACCGCGTTCAGATAGCCTTCGTTCGCTGCGAATAGCGATACACCCATTTCCGCCACCGACATCGGCGAGAACTGCGGTTGCTTCATCAGTTCCTCTACGCGCTGCCCATGTTCCAACTGAGTACGAGTCGCCTCGTCAAGGTCAGAAGCGAATTGCGAGAATGCAGCGAGTTCTCGATACTGCGCGAGCGCGAGCTTAATACCGCCCGAGATCTTCTTCATGAACGGTACTTGAGCCGCGCCTCCCACTCGAGACACCGAAATACCCGGGCTCATCGCAGGTCTGATACCCGCGTTGAACCGATCAGTTTCGAGGAAGATCTGCCCATCCGTAATCGAAATAACGTTGGTCGGTACGAACGCAGACACGTCGCCAGCTTGCGTTTCAATGATTGGTAACGCAGTAAGCGACCCAGATTGACCTTTAACTTCGCCGTTGGTGAACTGTTCAACGTAATCCGGGTTCACCTTTGCAGCCCGTTCGAGCAATCTTGAGTGAAGGTAGAAGATATCGCCAGGATACGCCTCGCGACCTGGTGGGCGTCTTAAAAGCAATGAAACCTGTCGGTACGCCCATGCCTGTTTTGTAAGGTCGTCGTAAATAATGAGCGCATCTTCGCCTCTATCGCGGAAGTACTCGCCAATCGCGCATCCAGAATAAGGCGAGATGTAGAGCATTGGGGCAGGATCCGCTGCAGCCGCTGCAACGACCACCGTGTGCTCCATGGCGCCGTGCTCTTCAAACGTGCGCACGATGTTTGCAATCGTCGACATCTTTTGTCCGATCGCGACGTATACACACTTGATGCCCGTGCCTTTCTGATTGATCACGGTGTCGACGGCGAGGGCGGTTTTACCGATTTGACGGTCGCCGATGATGAGCTCCCGCTGGCCACGGCCAATCGGAATCATGGAGTCGATACATTTGACGCCTGTCTGAACTGGCTGGTCAACGCTCTGTCTAGCGATTACACCCGGAGCAACCTTCTCTACCGGTGAGGACGAGGTCGCTTCAATAGGACCTTTACCGTCAATCGGATTTCCAAGCGCATCGACCACGCGACCGAGTAACTCTGGCCCCGTTGGAACTTCAACGATCCGTTGAGTGCACCTAGCGGTCATACCTTCCGAGAGATGCTTGTAGTCGCCGAGGACAACCGCACCGACGGAATCGCGTTCCAGGTTCATCGCCATACCGTAGACGCCGCCCGGGAACTCGATCATTTCGCCGTATTGCGCATCAGCCAAACCGTGGATACGCACGATCCCGTCGGAGACGGATACGATCGTTCCTTGGTTTTGTGGCTGCGAACTGATGTCCAAGTTCGCAATTCGATCCTTGATCAGATCACTAATTTCTGAGGGATTGAGTGTGTTCATGTATTTCGCTCGTATTTAGGCGCGAGTCAGCGCCTCTTGCATTTTTGCCAATTTACCGCGGACGGACCCATCAACGACAGCGTCTCCCGCGCGAATGAATGCGCCACCCATCAAACTGGGGTCGAGTTCGGTGGTCACGGAGACATCACGGTCAAACCGATTGCGTAAAGCAGTCTCGAACATTGCTTCCTGTTCACCGGAAAGCGGTACCGCGGAAGTAATCGTTACGTCCAGGATCTTGCTGTCTTCTGCCTTTCGCGCCTCAAACAGCGTCGCGATATCCGCCAATAAATCCAATCGATGATTTTCGGCTAAGACGGATACAAACCGTTTAACTTCGTCAGGTGCATTGGACTCAACCAAAAGGTCATTCAGCGTATGTGACTTCTGTACGTGTGCGACAACCTGTGATCCGATCAACTCCCGGATTTCCGGCGTTTTTCCGGCTTCGACGAGGAGCGTCAACGCTGCAGACCAGGAATCGACACGATCAGACTGCTTTGCCAACTCATACGCGGCGTTCGCGTATGGTCTAGCCAGAGTCGCGAGTTCTGCCATCCGTTACAGTTCCGCTGCCAATTTCTCTAACAACTCGCGATGCTTGTCGCCATCGATATCCGATTCGAGGATGCGCTCGGCGCCCTGAACGGCGAGCGCCGCTACGTCGCTCCGCAAGGCTTCACGAATGCGGTTCGCTTCCTGCTCGATTTCGGCGACGCCGGCAGCTTTCAACCGCTCGCCTTCTTCTCGCGCTTCCGTCTTCGCTGCCTCTACCATCGTTGCAGCTTGACTTCGCGCTTGATCAAGGATCGTCTGTGCTTCCTGGCGTGCATTGCGCGTGATCTCGTCGGCTTGCTGTTCAGCTTGAGCCAGATCGCGCGCGGCCGTTTCAGCGTTTTCGATCCCATCGGCGATGGTCTGCTGCCGCGTACGAATGGCGTTCACCAGCGGAGGCCAGATGAAGTAGTAACAAGACCACGTGAAAATGAAGAACGCAATCGAACTCCAGAGGAGCGTGATGTTGATGTTCATGGTCGACCTACGAATTAGTGCCTATGGTCCGGTTCGAAACGATGTTCAGTACGGTCTTACAACGCGAACATCACGAATAGACCCAACGCGACAGAGATCATCGGGATCGCGTCTACAAGACCGAGAACGATGAAGAATTGCACGCGCAGAAAGCCTAACAACTCGGGCTGACGCGCCGCGCCTTCCAAGAACTTGCCGCCAAGGATGCCGACGCCTACCGCGCCACCTACTGCGCCAAGTCCCATCATTAGGCCTGCTGCTACGTAAATCAGGTCCGTTAATTCCATAGGGTAATTTCTCCTACCTGGAAACTAATGTCAGTGATCTTCACCCGTGTCGTATGCCTGAGACATATAAACGACGGTCAAGATAGAAAAGATGAATGCCTGCAATGTAATGATCAAAACGTGGAACGCCGCCCACGCCCATTGCAATACGACGCCGCTCAGCGTCAGCACGATGCCACCGCTAAACAGCAAACAAATCAATACGAATATGAGCTCGCCAGCGTACAGGTTGCCGAACAGCCGCAAACCAAGCGACAAAGGCTTGGTCAATAACGTAATTCCTTCGAGAACGAAATTCACCGGCGCCATGAACTTCGGAAATGGATGGAACGAAAGTTCCGCCAAGAACCCTCCGATCCCTTTCTTCCAGATACTGAAGAAAAGGATCATCGCGAACACGAACAGCGCCATGCCCATCGTGACGTTGACATCTGTGGTTGGCACAATCCGCATATAGTCGATACCCACCAGCACTGCCAGGTGCGGGATCCAGTCCACTGGGACGAGATCCATCAAGTTCATCAGGAATACCCATACAAAGACGGTCACGGCCATCGGCGCGACATAGTCATTCTTGTACGTAAAGATGTCGCGTGCGATTTCCTCGATCATCTCAACGATCATCTCAATCGCGCACTGAAACATTCCTGGAACACCGGACGTCGCACGACGTGAGACGATGCCAAAAACCAGTAGAAACGCGACTCCGAGACCAAAAGACCATGCGAACGAGTCGACGTGAATCGCCCAGAACCCCATCTCTGCCGCTTCGGCGGGGTTTTCCGCAAACTGCCATGTGCCGTCTGGCATGCGACCATATGTGAGGTTTGAGAGATGATGCTCGATGTACTCGCCAGAGGTCATTTCGCCCGATGCCATGCTATTACCTTATGTCTTTCGTATGTGCAGGTCGAAGCAACGTAAGCGCGACCGGCACGAAGGTAATCACGGCTATACCTAGACCCGCTCCGATCAAATACGGAGCCGACATTGGTTCTAGTAGCAAGAAACAAACAATCACGGTAAATGCCACAAAGACGGAACGAAGCATGGCTAGCATGACCAGTGCCCCGGGATTTGCGTTTCGCATGATGAGAGTGATAACCGAGTTAGGGAGAACCACTGCTAGTGCGCCTACCGCTAAATAAGGTGCACTCACTGGTACCGCTATAGCGCAAATGGCAAGCACAACGGCAACGACGGCCAATTGGCATAGCACAAAAAGCACTAGTCGCCTATCGTCGCGTGGCGCGCCGGAAGAAGAAACTAACATTTGGGGCGGTCGGTTCGAAGGGCTGCCGAATCGATGTTAAATACGATGATTTTTAGTGCTGGAGCGGTGTTCCGCCCCCTAAAATCGACGCGAATTATAGGGAAGGTGATTTAAGCGAATCTATGCTCAAAGACGGCGATATTTTCGATGTGTCCCCCTCGTCTTAACCAGCTACTCGGCTTGCCTTTTGTCATTCATCTTTCCAGCAAGATGAGTTCAATTTCGTCCCGATTCAATAGGTCGATTTCGCGCTGGCCGACTAAGAACGGAGCGACGTCTCTCACCTCCGCTTCCCAATCTAGTTCACGCAACTTCTCCAAAACCGCTTATCGCTACGACCTATCTGTTAAGGTGAGTTTAGGTGGCAGCGTCTGTTGTGACGCAGCGTTTAGCAAGTCGACAGTCGGTCTGGATCGGCGTAGTGAGTGAATTGATACAAAGAGGTGCAGAGATCGGGGTAGTCGCCCTCGCTAGAGGTTGGCGCTGCCGAACGTGCCGTCCGGATACGTGAACGTCCACGGACACACGCACGAGAAGATCCTACCGCCTGATTCACCGCACATCAACGTCTCGGTTGAACAACTCGAGTATCGACCGATCGGGTCCGATCAATTGCGTAGATTGGCGCGCGCGATCCTCGCTGGAGAGGCTCCGAACGGCGAAACCACGCTGGAACGAGTGCGGCAGGTCGACTCACATCCTCCTTAAAATCGACTCTATCGACAAGGTTGTCACATGTCCCAACGCGAACTAAATCTCCCCGATTCAGTATTCGAGTGGCGTCGTCGTCGCAATATCTTGCCGTTAGAGAACTTTGATTTCCCAAGAGCTCATATACGCACTGATTTCGATCGCAACATCATCACGATCTTAACTAAACCTCGGATGGCGGGTAGTAGCTTCCAAATGTCACCGGAAGAAATACGAGACGCGATTCGAGAGGGTGATTTGACGAAGATGCAGAAAAGCTACTTAGCCGAAGTTTTTGAACAGTGTGACGGACTGGATATTCGCTTGTTCCGCCACCTGTGCGGTGTGTCTTTGTACGAATTGGCGAGAGCGATGATCGCGTGTCAGGTCACACATCCGTTCGTAGCTGAGTGGATGAACTGCCGTTCGCCAAACTACGAACCACCTAAAAACGAAGATCGATTGTATCGACTGCACGGCAATCTGGGTCGTTAGCTTCTACTCCTTGAAACTACCTGAACATCTTCAAGACGGACTTGGCTGGATCGTCGAATTCCTTGACCCATGGATACCGCGTTCTACGTATGCGATTGGCGGGGGAACCGTATTAGCCGCGAGGTGGGATCACAGATACAGCACCGACATCGGCCTTTTCGCGGACGAGCGTATGTTCAGAGAAACTATCGACTCTGGTGCGTGGGATGATGTCTGCGAAGCGCTGACTGAGAGGATGACCAATGGATCAATTTCAGAACTGGATCTGAGCCCGACGGGATTTAACTGCGTTACCCCACAAGCCTCCGTTTCATTTTTCTCGGCGCCTCGTATGACGGGCAATGCTATTAGTAGTGAGCACGAAGACGCAACTTGCATCTTCGCAGAAAGCAACGCGGAGATCGTCTTTAAGAAATTGAGAGGTCGAATGATTAGGCTTATATGGACTCGCCCTCTATTCCATCGAGAATTTTCATGCTTTGCGATTGAGACTTGATCGGGGACAGTCTTATATTCGGCTTTTCGATACGGTTTTGTCGAACGACGTAACCGTGAGCCCGTAAGGTACTTCG
>JAJECH010000001.1 GCA_022822135.1 Pseudomonadales bacterium | reverse complement strand
ATGGATCGCAGTAGAAGATCTCGATATTCAGGCCATGACAGCGTCCGCAGCTGGGACGCTAGAGTCCCCAGGACATCACGTCAAACAGAAGGCCGGCTTGAATCGCTCGATCCTCGACCAGAACTGGGGCATGTTCATTTCTCAACTCGATTACAAGGCTGCAAGCGCCGGTGGTCAGTTGGTGCGCGTCGATCCCAAACACACCACGCAACGGTGTTCCAGTTGCGGTGGATTACCGATCAAAGCGTTGACGTTGAACGATCGTTGGTACGAATGCACGCATTGCGGGTATCGTGACGACCGCGACGTGAATGCATCCAAGAATGTGTTGCTCAAGGGGCTTGCGCTCTTTGATGCGGGTGGCTCTATTCCCGCAGTGTCGGCAACAGGAAGACCGAATCAGGACATAAGTCCTGATCGACACGGAACCGTGTAACCAGTGTGGAAAACACACAGAAGTACATAAGAGCCTTAGGGAATACCAAGTTGCGTCTATCTTTCTTCATTTTCACTCTACTTAGCTCGAGTGCTATCGCACATATGACAGACATCAATGATCTAACCAAACCGCCTACCGCAGACCGACGCGAACACATCCGCACCATCCATGGCATCGAGCTTAGTGATCCGTATTTTTGGTTAAAAGACTCGTCCTACCCAAATGTTGATGACGAGGACGTGCTCGAGTACCTGAAAGCTGAAAACGAATATTTCGAACGCCACATGGTACCGCTTCAGGATCTAACGGAGCAACTCTTTCAGGAAATAAAGGGACGCCAGGTTGAGGACGAATCTTCCGTACCCGTACGCGATGGCAAGTACATATACCAGAATCGATATCTTCCTGGCAAACAATATCGCCAACACGTTCGCTGGTCGGTGGATACTCAGTCGTCAGTTGACAACCTAGCTCCCCCTCCATCCGAAGTACAGCTTGTTTTAGATGAGAATCTTCTAGCCGAAGGCAGAGATTACTTTCAACGACGAGGATTTTCGATTGACCCGAGCGATCGGTATCTCGCTTATGGCGTGGATTTCTCAGGAAACGAACGGTATACGCTACGAATCTTGGATCTTGAGTCGAACGAACATTTACCGATCGAAATACCTAACACGACCGGTGAATCGGTGTGGCGCAATGACGGCAAATCCTTGTTTTACGTCGTCAACAACGAGAACTGGCGACCCTATCGAGTTCTGGAACACACACTCGGAACCGACATAAGCGAAGATGTCCTGGTATACGAGGAACATGACGAAGGGTTCTTCGTAGACATCGATCGATCAACTTCACGAGACTATCTGATCGTAAGTACTGCATCGAACATCACGAGTGAAGTCAGAGTATTAGCGCTCGACGTACCAGATTCAGATCTCGTGTTAATCGCGCCACGACGCCAACAGCACGAATACGATGTCGACCACCATCGTGATCAGTTTGTGATTCGTACGAATGATCAGCACAAGAATTTCGGTCTCGTAGTTGCGCCTGAACATTCTCCGGGCATCGATCAATGGGAGCCATTGCTCGAACCGACAGACGACCGATACGTTACGCACGTCGTAGCTTTTGAATCCTATATTGTCGTTGCCGCGAGGGAGAACGGCTTAGAAACCATTCAAATCCTCGATACAGCAGGTCAACGCAAGTCGATTCCGTTTTCTGAATCAACCTACAGTCTGTGGTTTGGTGCCAATCCTGAATCCGATCCCGATTCACTTAGATTCGAGTACTCGTCCTTGACGACGCCTGAAACGACCTACGACTACGAATTCGCGACCGGAAACTTGCACACGCGAAAAGTGCAGAAAATTCCAAGTGGTCACGATCCGAAGCAGTATGTCACGGAACGGATATTTGCGACCGCACGCGATGGTGTCGAGGTTCCTATATCCCTTCTCTATAAAGAAGGCACGTTACGTGACGGATCAGCTCCACTCTATCTCTACGGTTACGGTGCCTATGGCGCGACGATGGATCCATATTTTCGGACAACCATCCTTTCGATGGTTAATCGAGGATTCGTGTATGCGATCGCCCACATACGAGGAGGTTCGGAGCTCGGATATCACTGGTATGAAAACGGCAAACTCCGAAACCGTACGAATACGTTCAATGACTTCGTCGATGTTGCCCGTCATCTTATCGACAAGAAATACACAGCGGTCGGTCGTATTGCGATAGCTGGTGGTAGTGCCGGGGGATCGCTTATGGGCGCTGCAATCAATCAAGCGCCTAATCTTTGGGGAGCGGTCGCGGCGCACGTACCTTTCGTAGACATACTCAACACGATGCTTGACGATTCCCTCCCGTTAACGCCGATCGAGTGGCCCGAGTGGGGAAATCCCATTGAGAATAAGGACGACCTTGAATACATCCTTTCCTACTCACCGTACGATCAACTCAAGGCGGCCTCATACCCGCCTCTATTCGTGACCGCTGGATTGAACGACCCTCGCGTGACTTACTGGGAGCCGGCGAAGTGGGTCGCGAAAATTCGACACTTAAAGCTCGACAACAACCCTCTCATTCTGAAAACTGAGATGGGCGCAGGACACGGCGGTCCTTCCGGACGCTATGACTCTTTGCGAGAGGTCGCGGAGGAGTATGCGTTCATTCTGAATGTGATGGGTTTAGCCGACTAGCGATTTAGCGCACGACGGTATCTAATTTCGCGACGCTGCCGCGATCACGCTGTCAGGATTCAGCGGTTTACCGTTTGCCCAAATCTCAAATCGAAACTGACGATAGCGCTCCGTATCGGTCGACGGATCACCATCGCCACGCGTTATTCGCGTAATCGTGTCGCCTCGACTAATGCCCTGGCCTTCCTTGATATCGTGCGCTGTATTGAACTCATATGCGACAAGGTGCGCTGTCGCAGAGTCGACAATGATCAAGTGACGAAACTTATTTAAACCCGCTCCCGCATAAATCACCTTACCACCGATAGCCGCGACAACCTCCGTGTCGTCGGCTAGTCGATACTCCAAGCCTTTCTTATCTTTATTGGACGTGGGTTCGTACGGTACCGGCCATTGCCAACCTGACTTGGTGCGAGTAGTTCGCAAGGTCATCTTTACCGGCACCTGAGGCGTTTTCGTGGTACTGCTTTCCGACGGTGCGCTTGCTGATGGAGACGGGGGAGCTGATGGCGTTTCCGCTGCTACTGGTGTGAGCACGGGTTGTTTTTTCGATTCAACTGGCGCGGACTTTGCATCGTCGCTCGGTATAGGCTGCGAGGTCGGTGCTTCAGTTTGAGTAATTTGCGTAGGCGTCGCCTGCGCTGGAGCACTCACTGGCTCATCCCCTTGCCTAACTACAAGTAATTCACCTGGGCGGATGATGTAAGGCGCTTTGACTTCATTGCGAGAAGCGATTTCCACCACTTTCAACCCGTAACGTCGGGAGATCGCATACAGCGTGTCGCCTCGTTCCACAACGTGACAAAACTCCTCTGGTGTCTTTGCCTGACACACAGCTTGGTTCTCCGCATACGCATGGTCGCTCTGTCGTGACTTATCGATAACGGGTGCGGGTGCTTTCGCGACGCATCCTGCAACTGCTACCAATAAGACCGTACACCAAATCCGATTAAGCAATATCACGCTCCACTAGTTGCATAAGAATCAACACGCACGCACAACCGAGGATCATGCATACAACGACCGCAAGTAACTGCGATTCCATACCAAATGTAGGCAACTCCGGGAAACCAGTATCCGATCGCCAAGGCCATGCTCGATATAGCGTACTCGCCACGAGTCCGATAAAGAATGCAAGCATGGGCTGACGATATCGACGGACACCTCTCGCCAGTATTCTCGGTACGACCGCAAACGCTAACGCCATGCCACCCGCAAACAAGGCAAGTTTCGTCATTTCCAAGTGTCGTACAGCTTCAAGTGTCGGTAGCCATAGGCCCATTAGTAACAGCATCATTGAACCAGATATACCGGGAAGAATCCAAGCACTAAACGCACCGATACCACCAACCGCGAACATCCACAATGGCGGCTCCAGAGATGTAGCCGGAAATGCGACGACCGGGATCCCAACGAGTAACCCAAGCGGCACGAATCGGACCAAGTCCTTTCGATTCGCAGCACGCGATAGCTGAACAACCGCTCCAATGATGATGCCTAATACAGCTCCCCAAAATAGGAGAGGTTCTTGATTCACAAACTCGAGAATCGTCAACATCGACGCGACGAAGCCGCACACCATCCAGAATCCAAGCTGAGCAAGAAATTTCAGCGAGGCTATCCATGCCCCCCGATCAACATCGGTTCCACGAAATTGAGCGATTTGGCTAAGGGAATCAACGAGCCTCTCGTAAATCTGCGTCAGCAACGCGACGGTGCCACCAGAAATCCCAGGTAGCACTTCAACTATGCCCATCAAAACTCCGCGCCAACATAGTCCGAACCACGTCATGATGTCGCTTCGATTCCTTTCAACATTGGGACAAACCGGACACCACAAAGATCGCTTTTTCTGTAGCCTGTTCCTGTTCGTTCCCACTGGACCAGTGATTGACCAACGAAGCGTGGGTCATTGACCGGCATCACGAGGCGACCGTTCAATGCAACTTGATCACTCAACTCTGCTGGTACGTCCTCAGCGCTAGCGGTACCGATGACAGCGTTGTATGGACCATATTCAGGCCATCCTTCATGACCGTCAGCGAATTTGAATGTAACGTTGGTAATTTCAAGGTTAGCTAACGTACGACGGGCTCGCAGATGCAAAGGTTCGATCCGCTCAATCGTGAAAACCTCGTCGAACAACCGCGACAGGATGGCGGTTTGATAACCACATCCCGTACCGATTTCGAGCACTTTGGAACGATCTGCAACTCCAGCGGCTGCATTCGACATCATGGCAACCACCGTAGGTTGTGAAATCGTCTGCTGAAAACCGATCGGTAGCACCGTATCGTCATAAGCCCGATGGGCGATCGCTTCATCAACGAACACGTGTCGGGGAACTTCGTTCATGATTTCGAGTACTTCAGTCGACGCAAGATCCTGACCCGCCAACTTATTCACCAAGCGCGCACGTGCTCGCGCAGACGTCATTCCAATCCCAAACATGTGGAATCCATCAATTCCGTTGGTCCTGCAAATCGAAACATTCGTGGAGCACGCTCGTAGCAAAACTCCCTGACGGCAACGCGAAACGTACGGCCGCGACGTCTCCATTGATCTCACAATCCATATCCGTTGGCGCAACCACTAGAGAACGTCGTGCTTGCTTCAAGCCTACCCATTCCAACGCTTCCGAGACCGGTCCGACGCTATTCGCAGTATCTTGTTCAATCTGCTGCGCGAGTCCGCTTGTCAAAAGACGCCCACGCCCCCATAACGGACCGGTGGGAAGACCATCCAATAGCGCATCGCCATCGATCACCTCGCACCAATCGCCTCGATTCACACGTGACGCTAATACGAGATTGAAAACGTAACTGCGAAGAGAAGAAAGGTAAATGGACTTCAGGAATGGCGCAATACGCGGTTTGCCTTTTTCGATCCACCTCATTGCGCTCGTCACGTTGCGACCGTCCCGACCAAATCGTTGCTGACCGAAGTAATTTGGGACAAACTGCATCTGACTAAAGTCAATCGTTTCGGGATTGACGTCCCGAATCAGAATCTCAAACCAGTTTTGACAACCGTCCGACGGTCGTAGCTTCCTCTGGTGTCGACGTTGTTCCAAGATTTCCACTTCGGGTACATTGGTCGGTCTTGATGGAGAGGGTACGGGCAAGCTGAACCACTGCGTTGCAACACTGCGTTTGTCCTTCAGCCCAATGTACCCTACGTCCCTTGGTTCGATACTAAATTCATGCGCGAGACGGTACTGTACCTCCGGGGTCGTCAAATTTGACCGGCGTACGCGGAGCAAGAGATGCTCACCGTCATCCGTCGGCTCAAACCCTAGTTCTTCTTTGACTCTAAAGTCCGTAATTTCTCGGCGAATATACCCTGGTGAGCGCGGACGCTCAGTCGCTATAGGAAAGTCTCCGCAAGCATAAACAGTCGCTCCATCAGCGGAATCATCCGACGCTAGTTTTTCTTCAGCGGTTTGATTAGGTGTCGTCAACGTATAGGTAAAACGTCTCGTTTGGCTTGATCATGCCGAGGTCGTTGCGTGCGATGGATTCAATGACTGATTTGTCGTGTTTGATGCGCTGAATCTCCATGCGTAGCAACTCGTTGCGATTCGCCAAGCGCTGATTGAATTCCGCCTGCGCTTTCACGTCTTGCACGAGCAAACGCGTTGCGAAGAATCCGGACTCGCCGAACAAGTACATGTACTGCATCACGAGAAACATGCAGAACAAAGAGGGTAGTAAGAGCTTCATCTGTTCAAGTCCCTTTGAACTTTGCGAATTCGCTGGCTCCTCCAAACGTTACGGTCTCAAGTTGTTCCTCAATACGCAATAAGCGGTTGTATTTCGCGATCCTTTCGGATCGTGACGCTGAGCCGGTTTTGATCTGCCCAGCACCTGTACCTACAGCGATATCGGCGATCTTAGTGTCTTCCGTTTCACCCGATCGATGTGAGACGACGGTGGTGTAATCATGGTCATGCGCCACGCGCATGACCTCCAATGTCTCGGTAACTGTACCTACTTGATTCAATTTCACCAAAACTGAATTTGCGAGTCCTTTTTCAATTCCGTCGAGCACGCGCGCTTTGTTCGTCACGAACAGGTCGTCGCCAACAAGCTGGGTCGTCGCGCCTAAGCGCTGCGTCAAACGTTGCCAGTCATCGAATCTCGATTCGGCGCATCCGTCCTCAATCGACATTAGATACGGCCAAGCATCCTTGATCCGTACGAGTGACTCGATCATTTGATCCGGATCTAGAGGTTCCGAGTACGCATCTGCTGAATAACCACGTTCATCGTAGAACTCAGTCGCTGCACAGTCCAATCCGATGTAACAATCGGAACCAAGCTCATAACCCGCATCCCGAACGGCGTTGCTCAAAAACTCAAGCGCGTGCTGATTTGAATCCAAATCCGGCGCAAAACCACCTTCATCGCCAACAGCCGTTGAGCGTCTTGGCTCCGCGTTCTGCAAATTCCGTTTCAGAACGTGAAAAACCTCAATCCCAATGCGTAGAGCTTCGCGAAACGATCCACCACCCACAGGAATGACCATGAATTCTTGAAATACGACGTCGTTATCAGCGTGTGCGCCACCATTAAGCACGTTCATCATGGGAACCGGCATCCGCATGGGTACCGAGTCGTAAAGATCGTTCACATGCTGGTATAGAGGTACGCCCTTCGCACGTGCCGCGGCTTCTAGAACCGCTAATGAAACGCCGAGAATAGCGTTCGCGCCGAGGTTCTGCTTATTCGGTGAAGCATCCAACGCAAGCAATCGTTCGTCAACGTTCGTTTGGTCAACGGCATCGAGTCCGTGCAATCCTTCCGCAATGATGCCGTTCACGTTCGCTACGGCCAGCAGAACACCTTTTCCAAGGTAACGATTGGGATCTTCATCGCGTCGTTCAACAGCTTCGAAGGAACCTACGGATGCACCAGATGGAACCATCGCTGAGCCCATCGAACCGTTGCTTAGATGAACATCGACCTCGACTGTCGGATTGCCGCGTGAGTCAAGGATCTCCCGGCCGTTTACCGCGACGATCCTGCTCAATCGATCTTTTCCTCTAGGTAATCGAGTTCCTTAACGAGTGCGTCGATCTGAGCGAGTTGCTCGAGGAGTGATTGCATTAACGGTAGTGGCCAGGAGTTGGGTCCGTCCGATTTCGCCTCTTCCGGTCGCGGATGAGTTTCCATAAATAGACCATCCACACCTACCGCCGTCGCAGCCCGTGCTAATACCGGCACCATCGATCGCTGTCCACCTGAAACCGCACCTTGTCCACCTGGTAACTGGACTGAATGCGTCGCATCGAACACGACTGGACATCCCGTTTCTCGAAGAATGACAAGGGAACGCATGTCGGACACGAGATTGTTGTAACCGAAACTCGCACCTCGTTCACACACCATGACTTGATCGTTACCTGTTGACTTGGCCTTCGCGACGACGTGAGCCATATCTCCGGGCGCAAGAAACTGTCCTTTCTTGATATTGACGGGAAGACCCTGTTCACAAACGTTGATGATGAAGTCTGTCTGTCGACACAAGAAGGCCGGCGTCTGTAAAACTGACACGACACTCGCGACTTCATCTAGAGGCGTATATTCGTGCACGTCGGTAAGTACGGGAACACCAATTTCGTCTTTGACTGCCTGCAGGATTGCGAGCCCGACATCGATCCCCTGTCCACGGTAGCTACCTATGGAGGATCGATTCGCTTTGTCAAACGAGCTCTTGAAGATATACGGGATATCTAAAGCGTCCGTTACCTCTTTTAGATGCGAAGCAACGTCAATTGCAAGCGCTCGGTCCTCAATCACGCACGGACCAGCAATCAGGAAGAACGGGCGCTTCCTCCCAATTTCGAAGTCGCAGAGTTTCATGCGTTTGCGACCGCGTAAGCGGTCGAGGCTCGAACAAAGTCGCTAAACAATGGGTGCCCCTGAGTCGGTGTTGACGTGAACTCAGGATGGAATTGGCACGCGACAAACCATTGGTCGTTCGCAAGTTCAAGCATCTCTACCAATTGTTCGTTCTTGCTTCGACCAGAGAATCGCATGCCGGCTTCTTCGAATGCGTTGATAAATGCTTCGTTGACCTCGTAACGATGACGATGTCGCTCACGAATCGAACTGCGGCGATAGATCGAGCTCACACGAGAATCCGAAGTCAAGGTACACTCCTGTTCTCCTAGTCGCATGGTGCCACCGAGATCATCGCCAGGTTGATACTGTTTGATCTCGCCTGTATCGTCACGCCATTCATTGACCAATGCGATGACGGGATGTTCCGTATCACGAATTAACTCCGTGCTGTTTGCATCAGTCCACCCTATTTCGTTGCGCGCGAATTCAACAACTGCCGCATGTAAGCCGTAGCAAATCCCCAAGTACGGGACTCGCTTCCTACGCGCGAATCCTGCTGCCTTGATTTTTCCTTCGAATCCTCGCGGACCAAATCCGCCCGGAATCAATACACCGTGGACGTCCTCTAAAGCACTTATGCCGTCCTGCTCAACCAATTCGGAGTCGACTGTCTCGATCTCGATCTTGACCCCTGTGTGAATTCCAGCGTGAATCAGCGCTTCAATAAGCGACATATAAGCATCAGTGAAATCCACGTACTTTCCAACCAACGCAATGCGAGTCGAATCGTTTGCACCGCTTCGTTTTCGCTCGACTTCCTCCCAATGCGATAGGTCAGCATCGTCACTATCGATACCAAAATGCGCCAGCACGATGTCATCGAGTCTTTGATGGTGCAGCACAAGCGGTACCTGGTAAATCGAGTCAGCGTTCGCTAACGAGATCACAGCTTCTTCACGGACATTTGTGAACAGTGCGATTTTGCTACGAGGGCTCGCGTCGAGTTCCTTCTCCTTGCAACGACAAATCAGGATGTCCGGTTGCAAACCAATGGAACGCAGTTCCTTGACCGAATGCTGCGTAGGTTTGGTTTTGTCCTCGCCATCGCTCAGCTGGGGAACCAAGGTCAAATGCATAAATAAGGTGTTTCGAATACCCTCTTCGAGGCGCATTTGCCGAATCGCTTCGAGAAAGGGTTGCGACTCGATGTCGCCGACGGTACCACCGGTTTCAACGATCACGACGTCGTTATCTCGTGCGACTGCTCTTATGCGTCGTTTAATCTCATCGGTGATGTGAGGTATGACCTGTACCGTCAAACCATCGTAGTTACCCGCACGCTCGCGCTTGATAACGGATTCGTAGACCGATCCCGTGGTGAAATTGTTCGCACGACCCATTTTGTTCTGGATGAATCGTTCGTAATGACCGAGGTCCAAGTCCGTTTCCGCACCATCGGCAGTGACATATACCTCACCGTGCTGATTCGGGCTCATCGTACCAGGATCCACGTTGATGTAGGGATCCATCTTGACGACATCGACTTTGAGGCCACGCGCCTTAAGGATTGCGCCTAACGATGCGGTGGTGACGCCCTTTCCGAGTCCGGATACTACGCCACCAGTTACGAACACGTAGTGTGTCAGATCGTCACTCCTTAAGGCTTCGTGAGACGCTAACAAGAAGCGTTCGCTCGTAAATTCTAGTCGTGACGAGTCGCATCTTGGTCTACCCGAATTGAATTAAAGACAATCGACCGTCTAACTGTCTGCGTGAATCTGTACTACGAATATTGTGTTGTCCGACGCCAGTTTGGCAAGTAACCATGCGCGGAGCAAGCGGACGAATCAATACCTAGACCCGGTACCGCAATTAACCGTTCGTCTTGATAGAGCAACGGCCAAGCATCACGTTCCCACGGCGGTACTCCCTGATCATAGAACCACTTCGAGAGCTTTACATTCCGGTTTTTAATATTGAGCGACTCGCCACCCTGGCGCGAACCCGCATGAAGCTGAGCGTCGATGGGCAAACCAACGTCTCTCTGAACCCACGTTAATTCGCCAAACGTATACAAGGCATCTTCACCGACTCGAACAGGCAAGTCCGAGATTGGTTCGGCGTCGGCAACAACAAAAAATAGTCCTTTATGTCGGCGAACGCTTGAACGTGACGACACGCGCACGAGAACCTTTGCGTCCTTCCGTGCACTCGCTTGACGCATGATTTCCTGCACGATCGAGTTCCTTGGCGTAATCCCAAATGCGTGGAGCCACGCTCGTGTCTTCTTCGAATCTTCGCACAACACGTTTGCCTTAATCGGAGCTCTCGGCAAGTGCTCCAGCGGAGGCTCTTTCAAGCCGAGCAACTGTGATTCAAAGTCAGAGAATGCTGACTTTAACTGCGGTAGGACCTGGTGTCTTAGTGCGTTTCGAGTAAATGCGACATCCTGATTTGATTCGTCTTCGATCCAAGACCACGCGTACTCGTTCGCGAGGCTCAGCAGCTCATTGCGGTTGTATTGCAACAGTGGGCGCCACAACCGACCTTGCTCGAATCGACGCCAGTCGGAAATACCAACAAGCGCTCTACCGGTCGCGAGCTGCCACGCTAAACTCTCGAGCTCGTCATCTCGATGATGTGCAGTGGCGAGAACATCCCCATCCCGCAACACAGCCTTGAACACGCTTAATCGCGCTTGACGACCTTCATATTCCAAGTTCTTACCGTGCAACGACACGCGCTCGGAATGAAACTCAAGACCCAATCTTGTGGCGACATTTTTGCAATGCAATTCCCACGAGTCGGCATTGGGGCTCAGCCTATGGTTTACATGAACGACGGCGAGTTGGTGAGGCTCATACGCTTTCGACGCAGCATGGAGAAGAACTGTTGAATCGACTCCGCCGCTAAAAGCGATCCAAAGTCGATTCGTGACTCCGAGGTCTAGCGCGTCAAGGGTTCGTATGACTTGATCAAGCGAAACCTGGTTACGTTGCGCCTTTTTGAAATCCGACATTGACGACTTCTGGTCCGAAGATATCGCGAAGTTCTGCCAAGATCTGATCAGTGACCGGGAGCTTTCTATATCCGTTACCTAAATCCACGCGTAGTCGTGCACCTTCCTTTTGGACTGTCATCTCCACCGGTCGGCCTTCCTTGCGTCCGAACTGCTTAAACACACCTTCCAACTGTTGTAGGTTTTCGGGAGTGAGTAAGGACCGCGTCTCAGCATGTTCAAATCGTAATGTGACAAACGCTTGCCAGTGCTTCCGAGCTCCTACCGCGTCAAACAACGAAGTAACGGACAACTGGTTTTCTTCATTAAAGCTGTCGTACCGAATACGTCCTCTCGCGACAATGAACTGATTATCAATCACAAAACGAGAGAACTTTCGATACTGGACAGGCCAAAGTACGGCTTTCATCAAGCCGCTCGAACCTTCGAGTTCGATCGTCGCAATCTCACCACGGTTAGGCTGTTCGCGTACCGTCGATTTCTTTATCCTTCCCGCGATTGTGATCTCACCGTTTCCACCTGTAGTACTGATATCATCAAGCGAAGACCTACAAATTGAATCGAATTCGCGCAGATACAAGCGAGTAGATCCGTCGCTCACGACAAATCCGATCGTGTCCTTCTCGCCACCAAATATCTCTGTCTTCGACAAACTTTCCGGTGCCGAATAGTTAGCGAAAACTTCTTGCTCCTGGGGACCACCGAATAAGCTCTGGTTCGTTTGTGCGCCTTCGTTGCCGGCCTGATACGCGAGTTCGAGTTTGTCGAGAAGCTCTGCACGAACTACCTCGATCTTTTGTGACTTTCCGTCTAGCAAATCAAATGCGCCTGCCCTGATCAGTCGTTCTACCGCATTTCGCTGTACTCGCTCTAAATCCACACGCATGCAAAACTGAAATAAGCTCGAAAACTCTCCTTCTTGACGGGCATCCTCAATCGCTTTTACATCGCCTTTGCCGACTCCCTTGAGGCAGGTCATACCGAGACGTAATCCCGTTGAGGTTGGTACACAG
Organism: Pseudomonadales bacterium; assembly: GCA_022822135.1. Lineage (GTDB taxonomy): Bacteria > Pseudomonadota > Gammaproteobacteria > Pseudomonadales > Azotimanducaceae > Bin55. The sequence continues at coordinate 65,236 of JAJECH010000001.1, read as the reverse complement.
TTGGCTGACGGCCGATTAACGTCAGGTAAATCAATCACTAATCCCATACGATCCGCTTCAGCCAATAAGCGTCCCGTTCGATTCGGATCACCGCTTTCGACAGATATCGCTGCTGCCATGTACTCGCTTGGATAGTTTGCCTTCAGGTAGGCGGTTTGATACGTGACAACTGCATAAGCCGTCGCGTGGGCTTTCGGGAACGCATATTCCGAAAATCCCAACATTTTTTCGTAAATAAGGTCGGCTATTCGCGGCTCTACTTCATTTTGGCGGCACCCTTCGGAGAACCTGTCCTTGAGCTCAACAAGCTTCTCCATCCGCTTCTTCCCCATCGCCTCCCGCAGAATATCGGCTTCGCCGCCAGAGAATCCAGCCAACGCCCTCGAAGCGCTCATAACATCTTCTTGGTAGATCATCAAGCCATAAGTACTTCTCAGGACGTCTTCAAGTCGAGGATGATCGTAGCTAACGGGCTCGTCGCCGCGTTTGCGCAATGCATAGCTCTTCTCGATACCTGCGTTTAACGGACCCGGTCGGTACAACGCGACGAGTGCGACGATATCGTCAAATTTGTCAGGTTTCAATTGGCGAATGAGCTTCTTCATCCCATCAGATTCCAGTTGAAATACACCTTCTGTCGCTGCACTTGCGATCAATCGGAAAGTACTTCTGTCGTCGAGTGGGATGTCAGACGCAGCGAGACGCGGCGATCCATTCTGTCGTTTTTCGTTGATAGACCGGATCGCTTTATCAATAACCGTCAAGTTCTTTAAACTCAACAGATCGAACTTCACCATCCCCGCTTTTTCAACATCATCTTTGTCAAGATGCGTTACGAGCAACTCTGACTCAGTGTCAAACTGACAGGGGACAAACTCCTCAAGACGCTTCGGACCGATCACGACCCCTGCCGGATGGACGCCAGAAGTTGCAACAATGCCTTCGAGCTTCCGGCTTTCTTCCAAGAGTTCGCTACAACCGTAGGCCGCTGCAGTTTCTTCAATCCTCGGATCTTCTCGGCACGCGTCATCCAATTTCGTACCGGGTTTAGTTGGAATCAATCGAGTGATGCGCACGACATCGCTGTGCGAGTAATCAAGCGCTCGCCCCATGCCGTGGATGATGCCCTTAGCTGCGAGTGTGCCTTGGGTAGCAATTAATCCCACACAATCGCGCCCGAATTGCTCGACGACATGCCACATTACCTCATCACGACGTTGTGCACAGAAATCGATGTCTAGATCAGGCATGGAACGTCGATCGCGGTTAAGCAATCTCTCGAAGAACAGATGGTGTTTGATCGGATCTAATCCAGTGATTCCCAGTAACATCGCGACAAGCGACGCCGCGCCAGATCCGCGTCCTGGTCCTACCGGGATCTCTTGCTCTTTTGCCCACGACACAATGTCGCTAACGATCAAGAAGTAACTGGCAAAGCCCATATCGATGATGACTTCTAGTTCATCTTCCACCCGCTTGCGGTAGATATCAAATTCAGACTCTTCAATTTGAGATTGTTCGTCGCATAGAAACACCTCAAGCGCTTCCGTCACGTTCGCCCGCAGTTTTTCAACGTTTTTTTGCTCATCCGAGTTCGGATATGGACGTTGAAAATATGTGCCGGTTTCAACCTCGACATTGCACCGTTTCGAAATCTCGACGGTGTTTTCTATTGCATCAGGGATGTCCTTAAATTGTTCCGACATTTCGTCTGCGGAACGTAAGTACTGGTGGGGGCTGTATTGACCTTTCCAGGAATAGGACTCACCCATGTGTTCACTGCGTTGAATGCACAGTTTCGCATCGTGAAGGAAAAAATCCTCTTCTTCTAAACAAATGACATCGTTCGTCGCTACGAGCGGTACGCCTTTCACTGAAGCGAGCGGTACGACCGCATCAATGTAATCGTTCTCATGGGCTCGGCCCGTACGAGAGATTTCAGCGTAAAACCGATCCCCAAATTCCCGCAGGTACCAATCGATTAGTTCTTCAGCACCCTCATATTCATCTGCGAGCAGTCGCTGTCCTAGATCCCCGTTTACACCACCCGAAAGAAGGATCAAACCTTCTTTGAGTTCCGCCAGTAGCTTGTAATCAGCACAACACTGATTTTGCGTGCTACGCGAAGCATTGGTAACGAGCCGAATCAAGTTGTGATAACCAGTCTGACTCGTTGCGAGTGCCAACAATTTCGTCTTGCCGTGCCGACCTAACACCGCTAGATCGCAACCAAATATTGGTTTGATCCCTTCCCTAAGCGCTTCATTCTGGAATTTCAGCATCGCCGTTAGGTTGCCTTTGTCCGTCAAAGCAACACTCGACATACCCAACCGCTCAACTCTCGGAACTAGCCGGTCTAGGAATACAACACTGTCATCAACCGAATATTCACTGTGTACCGATAGGTGGACGAAATCTGTCATGTCGAAGGTTGAAAAAGACTATGGCCTGCGTCCCGTACCGGTCCGAAACTCCGTCGATGGATCGGACAGGGACCATGTTCCCGGAGACGTGAAAGATGCAACGAAGTTGGATATCCCTTGTGCCGATCAAATCCGTATTGAGGGTAAGTCACGGCGTACTCCACCATCATGCGATCTCGTGTGACCTTAGCCAAAATCGATGCCGCGCTTATCTCGGGCATTTTGGCATCACCGCCAACGAGTGTGTAGGTCGGTTCTGTAATCTCAGGATCTTTGTCACCATCAACCCAAACTTCGTCAGCCACGAGTGCGACGGCGGCATATGCGCGTCGCATCGCAAGCAAACTCGCCTGCAAGATATTGTGCGTATCAATCTCTCGGACATCTGCGATTCCGATACCGTACGCGCGGGCGCTACGTTTTATTTCGTCGAATAAACGGTTGCGCTTTTTCGATGTAAGACGTTTACTATCTGCTAATCCGACAATCGGCGTTTCTGAATTCAGCGCGACTGCGCCGGCGACAACTGGGCCAGCCAAAGGACCTCGACCGGCTTCATCAATACCGATCAGAATCTGGTTTTGGGAGTGAGCTCTATCAGACAAGTGAAAGTACGGTCTCCGCAGCACGACTCGCGGCATTCTGCTTCAATGACCTGTGGAGCGACGCAAATTCACTCGCGATTGTTTTTTCGTCTCTGTTCAACTGCTCGATTAGCGCCGTAGCTAGGTTCTGTGGTGTCGCATCGTCCTGCAAAAACTCAGGCACTAGCGTCTTGTTAGCAAGTATATTAGGCAAGGCGACCTGATCGATAAACATCATCGAGCGAATTACCTTTGCGGTCAATGCGCCTAGTCTGTACGCAACAACCATCGGGGTTTTCATGAGCATTGCCTCAAGCGTGCTCGTACCCGATTTCACTAACGCGACATCACTTGCTGCCAAAACCTGTGTCGCTTCCAAGTCTGTGATATCAATATCCAACGAAGGAAAATCCTTACGCAGATTCGCCCATGTCTGGCTTACGGCCGGATGGCGTGCCGGTACGACCACTTTGATCTTCGGGTGATCGACTTGCTCACGGAAGATTCGTGCAGCTGCCAAAAATAGTTCGAGATGAAACCTGATTTCCGAACCTCGACTGCCAGGCATCAGGCAGAGGATTAATTGATCACTCGCCCAACCATTGGCAGCTCGTGCCGTGCTCATTAGGGAAGTTTTGGCTTCTTCCGGATCAAATCGGTCTGCGGTGGGGTGACCTACAAAAACCGCGCGTATGCCGCGTTCATCGTAGATCTCTGTTTCGAAAGGGAACAACGTCATGATGACATCGACGGCTTGTCCGATTCGTTTTACACGACCGCGACGCCAGGCATATACCGAAGGACTCACATAGTGAGCAGTGGGAACGCCCCGTTTTCGTACGCCTCGTTCCAAAAAGAGATTAAAAACGTTGAAGTCAACGCCAACTACGACATCCGCGCTGGACAGCTCATGGATTAACTGTCGCAAGAGGCGATAGAGACTGCCAATTCGTAGCAGGGGATCAACGAATCCGTTAACCGCGAACTGGTCCATATCTGCCACGCTTCTCAACCCGTGAGCAAGCATGGTTTCTCCACCAACGCCGACGAATTCAGTTCCAGGCTTACGTTCGGCAATCGCTGCCATTAGTGAAGAACCGAGCAGGTCGCCGGACGGTTCGCCAGCGACAATGCCTATTTTTAACGAGTGTGCAGACAAAACGAGAGGCGATTCAACGCTCGTCGATCATCTAGCGACCAAAAGCTCCGTTGAACATACAACGCTTTCGTCCACGAGCGCTTCGCAACTGAACTTTACGACGTCTCGGCGCTCACTCACAACACTTGCATCTAGTATCAAACGATCGCCTGGTAAGACAGGTTTCTTGAATCGTGTCTTGTCCATCCCCGCCAAGAGGAACACATCCCCTTGTTTCTCAAGCAAGAGATCACGGGAACGAAGCGCCAAAATCCCGCTCACCTGTGCGAGCGCTTCAACGATGAGCACACCCGGCATGATCGGTCGCGTCGGGAAGTGTCCGGGGAAGAATGGCTCGTTAGTGGTTACGTTTTTTAGTCCTCGAATTCGCGTACCCAGCTCAATCTCTAGCACTCGATCAACCAGTATGAATGGGTACCGGTGCGGCAGATAGTCCGTTATCGCGAAGTCGATATCTTGTTCAGACATGGATTCGCCTACTCCGCGGTTGCAGTACCAGCTTATTCAGGTGCATTGTTTTCGAGTATCTTCTCAATGCGACGTAATCGCTTTGCAATCGAATCAAGTTCGTTTAAGCGCAGTACATTGCGTCGCCACGTCCGATTATCTGTGTGCAACGTTGAGCCCGAGTAACGCCCCGGTTCGGTTATGTCTCGAGAAACGAAGGTCATCGCTCCGATTTCTACTCCTCCCACGATCGAAACAGGACCCTCACCCGCAACGCCGACACCACCCCCCAGCACGCAATACTCGCCTAGCGTTACGCTTCCGGCCAACGCGGATCTTCCGCACATGATCGAATGTGCTCCCACGACACAGTTGTGCGCGATGTGAACTTGATCATCGAGCTTGACGTTGTCGTGAACGACGGTGTCGTCAATGGTCCCGCGATCAATTGTCACGCCCGCGCCGACCAATACATCGTCACCGATCCGAACGCTACCCACCTGAGGTATCTCCTGTAGCTGCCCCTTGTCATTCGCCGCGATGCCAAAGCCGTCTGCGCCGATCGTAGTGTTCGCATGAATCGTACAGTGCGCTCCGATTTCGACGTCATGGTATACGACGACGTTCTCACGAATACTGGTGTTCCGTCCGATTGAGGAATGAGCACCAATGCAGACGTTAGCGCAAAGTTCAACACCGTCCGACAACTCACAATGTGGTCCTATATTCACGTTTGGTCCAATTCGAAGATCGTCTCCCAACCGCGCACTGGAATCGATTCGCGCAGTTGCATCGATCCCCGCAGCGACTCTCGTTCGTTTATCGAATTCGATAGCGATCTGTGCAAATGCAAGTTGTGGGTTAGGCACAACGATCGCGGGGATTGGACAATTCGCCACATTCTGCTCGGAAAGCAATACAGCAGACGCTTCCGTTGCTTGGAGTTGCGTCCGATACCTCTGATTCGAAAGGTATGTCAGATCACCGCGTTGAGCGTTTGCGAGCGATCCGATTCCTGAGATGCAAGTCAGTTCGTCACCTATCACGCGCCCTTGAGTGCGTTGCGCGATCTCGTCGAGCGACAACATGATCTGGCTAGCGGTAGTTGAAGGACATCACTTACTCAGTGATGTTGTTCATCTCCTCCGTGACTCTACGCGTAATGTTGTGACGCGGATTAACGAATAGCAATACACTAGGGTTGTACTGATAAACGATATCGTAGTTCTCTAATTCAACGAGGTCACGAAGCGCTTTTTGGAATTTCGGATTGAGCGCATTTAGCAGTTCGTCACGTCGTTCCGTTAGTTCGCGTTGTAACTTTTGCGCGCCTACCTCAAGATCAAATTGCATGTCCTCCATCTGCTTTTGCATCTGGCGGCGTTCTTCCTCAGACGTAACCGCACTGTCATTGATTAACTTATCACGCAAGTTAATCAAGTCTTGTTGCAGTTGCTTCAGGCGATCGCTCTCAGGCGCAAATTCTTCCTCGATCTGGGCAAGGGTTGCCTTCGCTTCTTCGGTCGCCATCGCGGCTTCTGACGAGTTCACGACTGCGACGCGTAACTGTGCAGACGCTACGATCACCACATTGAGCGCTATCACAGCGCAAAGCAGCTTCAACAATTTCGTAATCATGAATGCCTCAGGGATACGTGGGCGCAGAACATGGCAGAAGCACGCTACGCAAGGCGTGGGATTATATTCTTGGCTCGAGATTTAGACGTAATCAAACGTGGAAAAATCGAACAAAAAACGCGCTTTAAAACGTCTGACCCAGTTCAAAACTAAAGACTTCCGTCTCATCCAATTCACTGTTGTTGAACGGATAACCAAGCGAGAAGGACATCGGACCCATGCGCGTTAACCAAGACACCGCGATTCCCGTTGACCCACGCAACTCCTTTACGCTGGGTGAAAAGCAATTCAGACTGGTTTCGGAACAATGGTCGCTGAAAATGTTGCCAGCATCAACAAAGTAAATTGACCGAACTTGCCCTCTATCTTTCATGAATGGCAGAGGAAACACGAATTCTGCCGATAGCTCTGCCATGATGTTGCCACCAAACGGACGTCCAGGAACGTTCGACGCGAAATTCCGTAGGGCCGTGCTCCGGGGACCAAGTGAGGCTCTTTTATATGTCCGGATTGAGCCGAATCCACCGCCATAAAAATGTTCATAGAACGGGTAAATCTCGGTATTTCCGTACGCGCCGCCGTAACCGAGGTCAGCATTCAGATGAAACGCAAAGTTCGTACTGAGCCCTGGCACCGGGAAATACTGCTCAAGCTGTACCGTTGCCCTATAGAACTCCAAATCGCTGCCGGGTACAGAAATTTCTAATGCCGTGGTTTGTCTCGATCCGCGCGTCGCGAAGATAGCCCGATTGCGAGTGTCGCGAGACCATAAGCCTTCGACCTTGTAATTTAAAAACGTCTGACCGCTAGCGTTAATAAAGTCCCGAATCTCCTCTGCCTCGGTACCACTTTGTTCGACATCGGTGTATTCGACTCGACCTGCAAATTGAAGTCGTTTCGTCTCACCGATAGGGAAGCTAAAACGAGCACCCGCGCCAACGGCCGACGTTGAAAAGGCGTTTAAGTTCAGTGTGCTGTAGTCTGTGTCTCTCACGAAAACACTTAGACCTCGACTAACACCATCTTCCGTGAAATAGGGATTGATGTACGTGTACGAAAACGACTTTCGAAAGTCGCTCCAATCCAACGAAAGGCCGATGTTCTTGCCCGTTCCTGCGATATTCGCCTTTTGGATCGATGCACCGAGAATCATGCCGGATAGCTTCTGATAGCCAAGTGACCCGGTAATTGAGCCCGTTGACTGCTCTTCCACCTGAATATCAACGTCGATCAGTCCTTCTTCACCAGCCACCTCCGGCGTTTCGACAGTGACATCCGAGAAGAAACCCATCCTTTCAAGTCGAACTTTCGACAGATCAATCAGATCCGTCGACGCCCACGCTCCCTCAAGTTGGCGCATTTCTCGACGCAATACCGTATCTCGCGTCGTCGTATTTCCCGCAAAGCTCAAACGTCGCACATATGCCCTCTTACCGGTGTTCACCATAAATCGAACATTGACGGTGCCGTCTTCATTGATTTCGTCTACCGCGGTTGCAGTGGCGAACGTGTAGCCAAATCGCCCTAATTGACGCGTGATGAGCTCCTCGGTAGCCGTTAAAAGTGCACTTGAATAAAGCTGCCCCTCCGAGACAACGATTAGTTTCTCGATCTGTTCGGGATCGACATCATCAAGATCGCCGACCAATTCGACCTCCCCGATCAAGTGCTTTTCACCTTCACTGACATTTACCGTAACGTAGACCTGTTTACGATCTGGGGTCATACTCACTTGAGTCGAATTGATTTTGAATTCGATGTATCCTCGATCGGTGTAAAACGCTTCGATCGACTCTAAATCGCCTTGGAGTTTCTCACGAGAGTACCTGTTCTCACCGCTAATGAACCCAAATAGCGTAGGTTGCTTCAACTCCATCTGATTAAGGAGCGTATTCGTGTCGAATACCTCATTGCCGACGAACGCGATTTGCACGATCGTTGCGCGTTTGCCTTCTTCGACCTCGATCTCAATCCTGACGCGGTTTCGAGGTAGCACGTCAATATCTGTTTCGATGCTAGCTGTGTACTGACCTTGTGCCACATACTGACGTATCAATTCAATGCGAACTCTATCGAGTGTCGCTTGCTTGAAAATCTCGCCTTCCTTCAATCCTTCTGCAGCAAGCCCCTCTAGTAACGATTCCGTTGGAACCGCCTTATTGCCAGTAATTTCAATCTCAACGATCGAAGGTCGTTCGTCAACTTCAACCAACAAGATATCCCCGTCACGTTTTATCGTTACTTCGTTGAAATATCCCGTCTTGAACAGTTCTCGAATCGTCTCACGTACGGTTTGTGGTGTCGCGACATCTCCAAGTTCAATGCTCATAGCATTGAACACGGTTCCAGGCGTTACTCGTAGGAGACCTTGTACCCGGATATCGGATATTTCGAAGCTATAGTTCGGGAGCACGAAGGACGAAGCCAGACATATCGCCAACCCGAGAGAGAACTTTAGTCGACGCATGGTGATGCCTTATTTGGTTTCAAATCGTTGTCTGAGCGCTGCCGAAGGGCTCAAATTCGTATTTCGTTCGATTATAGACCCGCGATTTGCGGGTCAGTTCCAAGGAATTCCGTTCGATTGATATGGTTCTTGATACGTACATCGACACCTGAGCACCATGAACGGTAGTGGGCCGTATTTCAGACAATAGGGACGTTCCGTTCGGTCACATTCACGACGACGTAATTAAACGAGCGATGTCGTTGTATAACGCAAAAATCATGATTGAACCTACGATAAATAAACCAACTCGCATTCCAATCGCCTGAACCCTTATCGGAATGGGTTTGTTCGATACCCACTCGATTAAGCCAAAGACAACGTGACCACCATCCAGCATCGGTATTGGTAGCAGATTGATTAGACCCAGAGCGATCGTGAGTAATGCGAGCAGCATCAAATACGGAGTAATGCCTAACTCTGCCAAATCGCCTGCAAATTCGGCGATTCGCACCGGTCCACCTAAGTTTCCAGCATGAACCTCACCAACGATCATCTTGTAGATCGACTCTACCGTGAGCGCAATGTAGTCTATGGTCTTTTCAAATGCCAACGGGATAGCAGCAATCGGACCATAACGAACCAAACGTCCTATCTGAGGCGAGATACCTGCTTGTCCGAAAGTAGTCCCGTCATCCGCGAAGATCGATCTTGGAACGAGAGATAGATAAACGATTTCCCCGTCACGTTCCACCGTGAGCGATAACCTTTGTTCGGCATTGGCACGAACAACGGTGACCACGTCTTGCCACGAATCAATCGATCCGCCGTTGACATGAGAAATGTAGTCGCCGACTTGAATTCCTGCATCCGCAGCAGCCGAATCCTGAGCTACATAGCCAATATGAGCACGAAGTTCAGGCTCAAGTCCCAACTCAGAAACAACATCTGGATCTACTTCGTCTGATAACCACGAATCGATCTGAACATCGTATTCGCCACGATCAGTTTGAATCCATATTGATCCTGTGTCTCCTAATCGTTCAGCTAATGCGAGACTGACGTCTTGCCACGAGTTCATCTCCCTGCCGTCGACCTTAAGAATCTCCTCACCTAAGCCGATCCCCGCGTTCATCGCAGGCGAATTCAGCGCGACATCACCAACGTACGGCTCTAATTCCCGCGTACCCGTGACCAGAATCCCATAAATGATGACGAAACCTAACAGCAAACTCGCGAAGGGTCCCGCGGCGGCAATCGCAACTTTATGAATCGGCTTCGCATTGGAAAACGCTTCCGCCATCTCCTCCGGTTCTGGTTGCGCAGAAAACTCGTCCTCGCCTAGCATCCGAACATAGCCACCAATTGGGAAAGCGGCGAGTTGATATTCGGTGCCACGCTTGTCTTTGAAAGACCAGATCTTCGGCCCAAAACCGATCGAAAACGTTAGAACTCGGACGCCAGCCCATCTCGCGACAAGGAAATGCCCTAGCTCGTGGAAGAACACGAGAATCAGGATGGCTACGACAAATGCAATAAGGTAAGTCATGCCGAAAAGTTGCCGAACAGGGTTGAAGCTGTGAACATAGATGGTGCTGCAATTACAAGCGAGTCGATTCGATCAAGCAATCCACCATGACCAGGCAGTATCGAGCCCGAGTCCTTTGCATCACTGATGCGTTTGAGAATACTCTCTAGGAGATCACCAACAACCGCAGTGATCGGAACCACGAAAGACATCGCTACGACTCCAACGTTGGACCAACCTAACTCAGGTTGAATCCACAGAAAGCCAACAATTAAAGCAAGTATCACTCCTAGAAGGAAACCGCCGATGGTTCCTTCAACCGTCTTTTTCGGGGAGACACGCCTTGATAAAGGTCTCTTACCAAACGAGCGTCCCACGAAGTATGCCCCCGTGTCAGTCGCCCATGCAACACCCAAAACATAAATCAGGATTCCCGGGGCGACGTACATGTGAAGTCCATAAAAGGCGATGCATAACGCGACTAACACAACAAGACAACCGAGACTTAGTAAGACTCTTGCTTTTCTCGACGCGGTAGAAATCCTTAGCGAAATCGTCGTAGGATTTTCGGGAGGTTTGTTTTTCTTTCTAGCTTCCCAAAAATCGCCGAGTAAGCTACTCCAATCTGCCCACAGAATAAACCACACAAGCAGCGTGGAGTAGAGACCAAAATAGAACACATGACCGAAAACCATAAAAAACGACTCTCGACTCAAGGTAGTTAGTCCCAGAAAGACGGCGCCACCGATACATGCAAATATGACGCGCAAACTTGTGCTACGAATAAGCAGTAATGCCGAACATTCCCACAGCAACAAAACGACGAGAAGTAAGAGAACGTACGGCATCGCGACACCGTCGTACGCAAACAATGCCAACAGAAGCAGCGGAATGCCAAGTCCCGCTGTAAGTAGTCGTTTAGTTAGATTCGACAAGCGTCGGATTGGGGTTTAACTCGCGTCTACCGCCGAATCGACGTTGACGGTGAGCGTATTCGCGCAAGGCGCCCTGCAATTCGTCAGTCGTGAATGCCGGCCAGAAACAATCTGCGAAGTAAAACTCTGTATATGCGAAATCCCACAATAGGAAATTGCTAATCCGCCTATCACCACCGGTCCGAATACAAAGATCCGGAGCAGGCAAATTACGAGTAGCTAGGTATGACCCGATCACACTCTCGTCGATTTCGTCCGGTTGGAGGTACCCTTGCTGCACGGCTTGTGCGATTTCACGAGTTGCGTTCGTGAGATCCCAACGACCGCCATAGTTCAATGCGATGGTCAGGAACAATTTATCGTAGTTTGACGTCTCCGTTTCACATTCCCACATCTTTTTCTGAATCCGTGAAGGAAATCGCGAACGCTCGCCGATAAATTGAACTTTAGTTTCGCGCTTTACGAGCTCATGCAGTTCGTTATCTAGTGTTTCGCCGATTAATTGGATCAAGAAATCGACTTCATCTCGTGGACGCTGCCAGTTCTCCGTACTGAATGCAAACAAGGAAAGGTACCTGACGCCTTCGTCCGCACATGCTTCCGCGATCGTTCGCACGTGCTTCGCGCCGGTACGATGTCCTTCATCACGCAGCAGTCCTTTGGTTTCAGCCCATCGCGAGTTGCCGTCCATGATGATCGCGAGGTGCAAAGGAACCTTCACTGGTGCTGTGAAGCTAGTCAAGCTGTGGAATCTCCACGTCGAATTCTGTGCGATTTCTCATTTAGACCTCAAATCTAATGAAGCGTGCTTCACTTTTACGTCATACATGACAGGATTCCTTTCCTGTTCGCGTAATAGACACCTAACCGGATTGAAAATTCAAAATACTCGCTGAGATCAGGATGTTTTTGCCTAAGTTGCGTCAGAATGCCATCAAGTCGGTTTCTTTATCCGCCAGATGCTTGTCCACAAGCTCAACATGCCGATCCGTGAGTACTTGGGCTTCATCCTCGCCTTCGTGACCTTCGTCCTGTGTCGCAAGTTTCTCTTTGACGCACTCTCGAATATCGTGAATGGCATCGCGACGGATATTCCGTACCGCGACTCGCGCGGTCTCCGCGACCGCATGCGCCTGTTTTATCAGGTCCCGTCGGTTTTCTTCCGTAAGTGGGGGTAATTCAAGCCTGATCACTTCGCCATTGTTATTTGGCGTCAATCCAAGATCAGCCGAGTAGATCGCTTTCTCTAACGCCTTCAAAATACCGGCATCAAAGGGTTTGATCACAAACGTCCTACCACCCTCTACCGAAATGGCTGCGACGTGCTTCATCGGTGTTTGAGCACCGTAGTAGTCGAGCTCGACCGGATCTAGGAAGGATGGGTGGGCGCGACCACTACGGATCGCAGCGAACTGGCCGACTAACGCCTTAACCGACTTGTCCATTCGCTCATCAGCATCACTGAGAATTTCATCGATCACGACTTGCGCTCCTTTAAACCGCGCTCAACCGACACTCAGTTTGCGCGGATCATTGTGCCTTCATTAGAGCCGTTTACTATTCTAGATAAGGCGCCTTCGCTCTTGAATTTGTAAACGATTAGCGGCATTCCGTTTTCATGGCAAAGAGCGCTTGCGGTCGTATCGATTACTTTGAGTCGCTTTTCGATTGCTTCATCGAATGTAAGCGAGTCGTATCGAATGGCGTTTGGATTCGTCTGTGGATCTCCATCGTAGACTCCGTCCACCTGCGTCGCCTTAATGACCACGTCGACGCCAAGTTCAATTCCACGTAGACACGCTGCGGAATCGGTCGTGAATAGAGGATTTCCGGTTCCGCCCGCACAGATTACGACCTTGTCGTCATGCATCGCGGCCAATGCATCTGAAACTGAATAAGGCGCTACAATGCTAGGGATCCCGTGCGTAGCGAAGATCGCGGTCGGTATACCGGCGTGAGCGAGCAAGTCTCGAACTGCCAATCCGTTGGCAATCGTTCCCAACATACCCATTTGGTCTGCGGAAACCAGTCGCAAACCAGCCTCACCCAACTCACTGTGCAGGTCCCGACCACGTACGAGATTACCCGCGCCTATCACTAATGCGACGGCAACCCCTTCCGCACATACAGATCCAACTTCAGCGGTGAGGTGTTCGAGCGCTGATGCGTCAAATCCCGCGCCATCGTCGCCACCGAGTGCTTCGCCAGAGACTTTTAGAAGAATGCTCCGGTAGCGCACGTGACGAATCTCTTCTAGGAGTGACTAGATGAGCTTCTGAACCTCAGCGGCGAGATCATCTTCACGCTTTTCGATGCCTTCGCCAACCTGATAACGTACGAACCTTTCACAAGCAGCGTTTCGCGATTTCAGTACTGCGCCAACTTTTTGTTCTGGGTCCTTGACGAACGGTTGCTCGGAGAGGCAGGATTCTGCCCGAAACTTGCGTAGTCGACCTTCAACCATCTTTTCGATGATGTTGTCCGGTTTACCAGAGTCTCGCGCCTGCTCTAGCAAAATCTCGCGTTCTTTTTCCACAACGGATTCAGACAAGTCGTCAGCATTGACGACCAGCGGCTCAGATGCCGTGACGTGCATCGCCACGTCGCGCGCAGTCTGGTCATCGCCAGATGCCATCTCAACTAACGTGCCGACGATGCCGTTGGTATGTAAATAGGATGAGACGAAACCGTCATCGGAGTCGGCTACAAAGCGGTCGGCTCGTCGCAACGTCACGTTCTCACCAATCGTCTGCACCAATTCCTTGCGAAGACCGTCCAAGGTCTCCAAGGAATCAGGACCTTCCGTCAGAACCTTGTCAACCACGGTGTCACAGAACGCACCGAATCGTTCATTACGAGCGGCAAAATCGGTCTCGACGTTTACCTCTACGATCGCACCGGATTTCCCGTCTTCCGCGATCTTAATCGCCAAACGACCTTCTGCGGCTGTACGGTCGGCTTTCTTCGCAGCCTTGACTGCGCTTTGCTTCCGGATGTGATCAATCGCTTTCTCTACGTCCCAATCACACGCAGCGAGCGCTTTCTTACAGTCCCCGAAACCGATCCCGGTTCGCTCTCGAATTTCTTTTATTTTGGCTATGTCACTCACAACAAGTGTGCTCCAAAGTCGAATTGAGTATCAAGTGGAATGAACGAAGAAGGTCGAACTATTCGTCCGATTGATCGTCGCCGTTCGTTGCTTCGTCAGTCGTTGCTTCGTCGACCGTTGCTTCGTCGACCGTTGCTTCGTCGGTCGTTACTTCGTCGGTCGAAGATTCCTCTTCCGCCGGCGCTTCAGCTTCGAAATCTTCGGCGGTCACGCCGCCTTGTTCCTCTAACTTCCGTCCATCAATGATTGCATCTGCAATGGCTGTCACATATAGGCTCACTGCCCTAAACGCATCATCGTTTCCAGGAATAACCCAGTCAACACCATCTGGATCACTATTGGTATCTACGACACCAATGATCGGAATACCGAGCTTGTTCGCTTCGTCGACTGCGATTCTCTCATGCATGACGTCAACCACGAAGAGTGCGTCTGGAAGTCCACCCATGTCCTTGATGCCACCCAAACTCCTCGTCAGCTTGTCCATTTGACGACGCTTTTGAAGTGCTTCTTTCTTTGGTAGCAAGTCAAACTGGGACATTGCGTCCTGTCCTTCAAGATCGGTCAAGCGACGAATCGATTGACGAATCGTCTTGTAATTCGTCAGCATTCCGCCCAACCACCGCCGATCAACGTACGGCATTTCGGCTCGGATCGCCTGCTCACGAATTGTTCGAGACGCTGATCGTTTCGTGCCAACAAAAAGAATCTGCTTATTCCGACTCGCCAGCAGGCGAACCGACGCAAGTGCTTCCTCGAGTAGCTCCAGTGTCCGTTCTAGATGAACGATGTGTACTTTATTGCGCGAACCGAAGATAAAGGGAGCCATCTTCGGATTCCAGTAACGGGTTTGATGTCCAAAGTGGACACCCGCATCAAGCATGTCGCGCAGACAGATGTCTGCCATAGATTAATCTCCGGGTTAGATTGCGCTGACTAGCGCTTTGCCGTGCAAGTCGCGTTGTATACGTCGTCGAAAAACGACCACCCGCAACGCAAACGAATGTTGCACAGGCGATTATTGGCGAGGAACGCCCGCCATCGAAGCGCGGAATTATAGGAATGGAGAGCGATTAGCCTATGACCGTCGCATTCATTCCTTAGTATTTGCATCCTCAACCAGATATGTAGTCTCGCTCGGAAGTAACGTGAGCATCCGTCTGCTTAGTGAAAGCGAAATCGACAAAATGCGCATTGCCGGTAAGCTCGCGGCAAGCGTTCTAGACATGATTGGATCTCATGTTAAAGCAGGTGTGAGTACCGAAGAACTCGACCGAATATGCCATGAATTTATCGTCGACGATTTAAGCTGCATTCCAGCCCCGCTCAACTATCGAAATGGCAATTCGCCTCCTTTCCCAAAGTCGATTTGTACGTCCGTGAATCACGTCGTGTGCCACGGAATTCCATCCGATAGAAAAGTACTCAAACGTGGGGATATCCTGAATATCGATATCACGGTGATTAAGGATGGTTTTCACGGCGATACAAGCAAGATGTTCACTGTCGGCCAACCGAGTGTGCTTGCGAAGCGACTAATCGCGATCACTCAAGAGTGCTTATATCTGGGAATTAAGCAGGTGCGCCCTGGCGCGCGCCTTGGGGATATCGGGCACGTGATCCAGAAGCACGCGGAGCGGGCAAGGTTCTCTGTCGTGAGGGAATTCTGCGGTCACGGAATCAATGACAAGTTTCACGACGAACCGATGGTGTTGCACTATGGAAATCCGGGCGAAGGTGTCGAACTTCAACCAGGAATGACGTTTACCATCGAACCCATGATCAACGCAGGTCGGCGCCACATCAAGATGCTGAACGACGAGTGGACAGTGGTTACCCGCGACCATCGACTATCTGCGCAATGGGAGCACACCATCCTTGTCACCTCGAACGGTTTCGAGATTCTGACACTACGCGAAGAGGAAACGTTTCATTGACGCTTCGCTAGAGTCGCTCGACGACCTCAAACGCCGCATCCAAGCCATGGAGGATGCACTCGCCGAACAGTTCTGGGCCGGACAAGATGTCGAGGAGCTGGTGCGTGAACGTGCGACGTTCATCGATGCATTTTTATGCGAGCTCTGGCACCATTGGTTCGAGTATGACGACGATTGCGCGCTTTTCGCGGTCGGAGGCTACGGACGAGGTGAACTACATCCTAAATCTGATATCGATCTATTAATCCTTATCAAAGAAAGCCTGCGCAACAATGAGAGGATCGGCGAGTTCATTCGACTGCTGTGGGATTTGAAGCTTGAGATCGGGCATAGCGTGCGTACGGTCCGCGAATGCAAAAATGAAGCAGTCCGCGACCTATCCGTGATGACGGCCTTGATCGAAAAGCGGCTGCTGATTGGTTCACCGCGACTAGCGCAGAAACTAGATCGAGCGCTGAGTAGCCGGTTCTTATGGCCAAGTAATAAGTTCTTTAACGGTAAACTCGAAGAGCAAAACGATCGGCACGAGCATTACTCGGACATCGAGTACGGCCTCGAACCTAATATCAAGAGTTCGCCTGGCGGTCTACGCGACATCCAAACTATCAGTTGGATCACACAGAAACACTGTGATACCTCCGATTTGAGTGAATTGATTCAACGCGGGTTCCTGACAGAGCATGAATGTCAAACCTTGTTTGATGGTCGCCGTTTTCTATGGAAAGTGCGATTTGCGCTACATCTTCTCGCAGGTCGCAAAGAAGATCAGCTCTACTTCGACCATCAGCGCGAAATTGCAATTCGTCTCGGCTACAAGGACTCCGATGGTTTACTCGCTGTTGAAGCGTTCATGCGTGACTATTACCGCCGAGTACTCGAACTCCGTGAAGTCAACGACATACTGATACAACACTTCACTGAAGCGATCCTCTCAAAACGACGACGAGTCGTGCTCGAGCCGATCAACGAGAACTTTCGCATCCGCAACCACTACATCGAAACGACCGGAAGCGATGTGTTCAAACGTCGCCCAGCTACGTTGATGGAGATATTCGTCATCATGGCGAATCGGACCGACATTCGAGGCGTTCGAGCAAATACGATTCGACAAATCCGGCAGAGCCTCGAATTGATCGACGATCGTTTTCGCAGCGATCCTGAAGTTGGAGAACTCTTTGTCACGCTTCTGAAGTCACCCTACACCGTCGTCAGTCAACTTACTCGGATGCGTCGTTACGGCATCCTCGGTACTTACATACCTGAGTTCGGTCGCATCATCGGACAGATGCAACACGATCTGTTTCATATCTATACCGTCGACGCTCACACGATGACACTGCTGCGAAATCTTCGGCGCATGTACCTCCCTGAATTCGAAGATCTGTTTCCTTTTCTTCGTGATGTCGTCGCCAAAATCCCGCGCATTGAACTGTTATTTATCGCCGGTTTGTTCCATGACATCGGAAAGGGGCGCGGCGGTAACCACTCAGCGCTTGGCGCAGTCGACGCCGGAAAGTTCTGTGACCAAGTCGGAATCGACGAAGATGGCCGAGACCTTGTTGTTTGGCTCGTTCAACGCCATTTGTTCATGTCCATGACGTCTCAACGTGAAGATCTTTCAGATCCAGCCAATATCGAAAAATTCGCAAAGATCGTGCAATCTTCGGAACGCTTGCACTATCTGATGGCGCTGACAGCAGCTGATATTCACGCGACGAATCCAAAGGAATGGAACGCCTGGCGCGAATCGCTGCTGATTCAACTCTATACATCGACGCTGGAAGCGCTCAAACATGGCGAGTACGGCACAGACGCACGTCTACAGGCAGTTGAAAAACGTCAACAGGAAACCGCGGTTACGCTCGAACAACGGCAAATAAAGAACGTTGATCTGGACTTCCTCTGGGACGACGTCTCAACCGGATTCGTACTATCGCACGACGCGTCCCTTCTCGCGGACATCGCAGATGCGATCGTTCACCGACCTGCCGATGCAAAAGGCGTAGTCAGGCTATTCGGAGTATCTAACGAGCGGCTATACACGATTTTTATCTACACAAAAGACCGACCTCGACTTTTTGCTGATTGCGTAGCTGTCTTAGACGTTCTCAATCTCAATGTGATGCGTGCAAATATTGGCACCGGTGCATCCGGGTACTGTTACGACTCATTTGTCGTCATGGAGGACGAAGCGAACCTGATCCTGAAGTCTCGCAAGTCCGAAATCCAAGAAATGCTCCAACGCGTGATTGATGGTGAATCGGCCCCGGAGCGGAGACAACATCGCCGAATCTCAAGGCAGCTCAAACAATTTGATCGACCTGCACGAGTGACGGTTGACGAGCCGAACGCAAACGGGATCAGCCGTCTTGAAGTCGTTACGGCAGATCGACCCGGTTTGTTGGCGCTCATTAGCGCGCTATTCGTCGAACTCAATATCGAGCTTCACCAAGCACGGATTACAACGTTAGGCGAGCGTGTCGAAGATATCTTTCTGGTGAGTACGACGGACGAGACGTCGCTTACTAATCCCGCGGACGTCGACGACCTTCAGTTGAGGTTAACGGATCGAATCAACGCTGAATTACCGCAGCTGACTCATTAAGGCTTATTCTTGAATCGTCACCTTTCCGCGTTACTTCCTTATCCATTCGAACGTCTAAATGCACTTAAGGAAGGTATTCGTTCTGAATCCAACTTACCGCATGTATCGTTGGCATTAGGTGAACCGAATCATGATCCACCGTCGTTCGTAATCGAGTGTCTGTCTGATCCAGACCTACTCCACCAAGGGCTTACGACCTATCCACCGACTCGCGGCAATGCGTCACTGCGAGAAGCCATCGCACAGTGGCTAAAACGAAGGTACTTCATCGAGCTGGATCCTGACACGAGTATTCTGCCCGTAAATGGAACAAGAGAAGGTCTGTTTTCGCTCGGTCAAGCCGTTCTGAGCGGCGCTCCGAATTCGACTACTGTGATACCAAATCCGTTCTATCAAATTTATGAAGGATCTGCATTCCTACGTGGCTCTACTCCGTACTACGTTCCAGCTACGGAAAGACCTGAGATTGAAGCGGTACCGACGGAAGTATGGCAGCGAACCGAATTGCTATATGTCTGTTCACCCGGAAATCCGACGGGATACGTCGCCGATCGAGAACTTTACTCGTACGTCATAGATAAAGCGCAAGAGCATGATTTCATCGTAGCCTCTGACGAGTGCTATTCGGAAATCTATCTCAAGGAGAACGAAGCACCTGTAGGACTCCTCGAAGTTGCCGCATCGATGGGACTACCGAAGTTCAATCGGTGCATCGCGTTCAACAGTCTTTCAAAGCGCTCGAACTGCCCTGGACTTCGTTCAGGATTCGTCGCAGGGGACCCACTCGTGATTGAACAGTACTACAACTATCGCACGTATCACGGTTGCGCAATGCCCGTTCACGTTCAAAACACAAGTGAACGCGCATGGTTGGATGAGGAACACGTCATCGAAAATC
Source organism: Pseudomonadales bacterium (assembly GCA_022822135.1). Taxonomy (GTDB): domain Bacteria; phylum Pseudomonadota; class Gammaproteobacteria; order Pseudomonadales; family Azotimanducaceae; genus Bin55. Next base: position 45,527 of record JAJECH010000001.1, on the reverse strand, counting down.
GCGCGGTATACCGACGCAAATTTGAAGCGACACAAACACTCATGTCCCGAACCTTTGGTGTACAACCACCCGACGGTGCTTTCTACTATTGGCCTGATGTCGGTATCGACGATGAATTGTTCGCCACTGAGTTATTCCGCCGGGAGAACATCACGGTTTTGCCTGGGAAATACCTTGGTCGCACGGTCGGCGACAAGAATCCAGGCGCGAACCACATTCGCGTTGCCCTGGTCGCGCCGTTCGAGGATTGCGTCGATGCCGTTCGACGCCTCTGCCGTGCCGCTGACGAGATACGTTGATGAACACAAACGTACTTGACCTTACACGGGAGTTGATTGCGCGTCCTTCGATTTCTCCAAACGATGAAGGTTGTCAGGAACTGATCGCAACGCGATTAGAGGCGATCGGCTTCACAATCGAGCACATGCCATTTGAGGACGTAAGCAATCTCTGGGCGTGGCACGGCGAAGCGAGGCCTTGCTTGGTATTCGCTGGACATACGGACGTTGTACCCGTTGGTTCGCTTGAATCCTGGAACAGCGATCCGTTTGAACCGTCTTTGCGCGACGGATATCTCTACGGACGAGGCGCCGCCGATATGAAAAGCAGCATCGCGGCGATGGTTGTGGCTGCGGAGCAATTCGTTGCTCAACATCCTTCGCACGCTGGCTCGCTAGCTTTACTGATCACGAGCGACGAAGAGGATGTTGCCATTAATGGGACCAAGCGTGTGATAGAAACCCTCAAAGCACGTGATCATTCGATTGACTACTGCGTCGTAGGAGAGCCATCGTCCAGCACTCAGCTCGGCGATGCGATCCGAGTCGGACGTCGAGGTTCTTTGAATGGCACACTGACGCTGAGCGGGCCGCTGGGTCACGTTGCATACCCTGACGACACGCCAAACTCGCTGCACGAGGTCATTCGTTGCCTGACACCGCTCACGCAACGGGTTTGGGACGAAGGCAACGAGTTCTTTCGTCCTACATCATTTCAGATCTCGAACCTGAACGGTGGAACGGGTGCCGTCAACGTAATACCGGATAAAGTCGAAGTGGCCTTTAACTTCAGATACTGTACCGAACAAACCGAAGCATCTTTAAAACGCGCAGTAGAAGAAGCTGTTGAAGGCATTGATTCAGGTGTGACTTCGGAGATCGCTTGGCATACGTCAGGTTTCCCATTCCTCTCAAAACAAGGTGCGTTGACTGACATTGTTGTGGAAACGATCCATGAGATCACCGGACTGGACACCGAAAAGTCGACCGCAGGTGGGACGTCCGATGCACGTTTCATCGTACCGACGGGTGTTGAGACCGTTGAAGTTGGACCCGTAAATGCCACGATCCACAAGATCAACGAACGGATCGCGCTTGATGCTCTAGAACCGCTCGCTCGTGTTTACCAACGAATCATGGAGCGCGTTCTTGCCGCTTGACATACAAAGGACACTCCCTGCATGACTAGGTATCTAACTGCAGCATCTCTGTTTTTGCTCGCTATCGCTTCGATCCAGGTACGTGCTGAGCCTGCACCTGCCGAGTTCCGCAATGCCATCGACGCTTACGTAGCGGCTAAGGACCGTGCATTTCGGTGGAAAGCAGCTGAAATCGTCCTCCGTGACGGTTATGAAACCGTCCTGATCGATATGACATCGCAACGGTGGTTAACGAAAAAGGAAGTTGATCAACCGCTATGGCGTCATCGTTTGATCTTGACGGTACCCGACCAACTCCACACATCGGATGTGGCTTTTCTCTACATAAGCGGCGGGTCCAGTACCGAAAATCCTGCTCGCGAATCAAGCGAGCTGGTGCGCCAGATTGCGCTCTCCACAGGCACCGTCGTCGCTGAACTACGACAAGTCCCAAACCAGCCGCTGGTCTTCTACGAAGACGGTGAACCACGCTACGAAGACAATCTCATCGCGTACGCATGGGTGCAGTACCTCCAAACCGGCGACCCGAAATGGCTGCCACGAAACGCCATGGTCAAAAGCGCGGTTCGAGCAATGGACGCGATCAGCGCGTTTATGCAACGTCATCGAAATGGCACACATCCAGTGAATCGGTTCGTTGTTGGTGGCGGTTCGAAGCGCGGTTGGACGACTTGGATGACGGGTGCGATGGATGAACGCGTCATTGCGATTGTGCCGATCGTCATCGACGTCTTGAACGTCGATGTATCAATGCGTCACCACTTTGCTGCATACGGCTTCTGGGCGCCGTCCATCGCCGACTATGTGAATCATGGCATCATGCAATGGATGGGAAAGGACGAGTTAAAACAGCTCTACGATCTTGCTGACCCGTTACGCTACGTCAAACGGTTAGATATGCCACAGTTCGTCGTGAATGCTTCGGGCGACCAGTTCTTTTTACCCGATTCCGCGCAGTTCTATTGGAACGAATTGCTTGATCAGAAATACCTTCGCTACGTCCCAAATACGAACCATGGTCTCGGTAATAGTGACGGCGGTGAGTCGATCGCTGCGTTCCATTACGCGATTACTCGAAATCAACAGATCCCGCAGGTCAATTGGAAATACCGTAGCGACCATGAAGTTGACGTCACATTTGGGACCATTCCTGACGCAATCACACGCTGGCAAGCGACCAACGAAGACTTCCGTGATTTTCGGATCGAGACATTCGGTCCCGGATATAACGCGACCGCACTCGATACAAGCAAACTTGAACCCGGATCCATCCGACGTTACCGAGTCGATCCGCCCGAAACGGGTTGGAAAGCGTGGTTCTTAGAGTTGTCCTACGACATTGGTTTCGCGCGTCCACTAAAACTAAGTACGGAAATCCGCGTGACACCGGATACGCTGCCGTTTGAAGGGAAAGCACCAAATCTCCCTACTTCCGTCACGTTTGTACTGTATGACTTGGACTCAACCGACGGTCTGTTCGACGCCGCAAATATGCACTTGGACGGAACAGGCACAGGTACCGAACTTTCCGTTGCGACGCAAGAAAATCGCACGTACGTGAATTTTCAACCGCAAGGCGACACACGTGTTGCTTATTTCGCGTTCGCGGGCTTTCTAAGACAACACTTCGGCGAAAATCTCAACGCGTCATTACAGCTCGAATCAGGGATTGGTGCAACGCTCGCCCCAATAATCCGGTAGTAGCCTCAAACCGAGTTGCACGTGCCGAGGACTAGCACAACCGTCGTTCAAGACATGCGACGGTTGGCGTTCTCCATTTATCTACCTACGTTCCTGAACTCGATCGCTCGAGGGGGCGCACTTGTGCTACTTCCTCTCTACGCGTTGGAGAGTGAAGGCGGAACCGTAGTCGCAGGCGCAATCCTCAGTCTTCGTGCCCTTGGTACGATGCTCGCAGACGTTCCCGCAGGTCAATTGACTGCGAAAATCGGGGATAAGGCAGTCATGCTTTGCGGTCTTGCGATCGTGGGTACGACAGCGATTCTGGCTTCGTTTACCGGGTCACCATTAGCGTTAACCGTCGTCGCCGTCGGTTTCGGTGTGGGCAGCGGCGCTTGGATTCTCGGTCGACTGTCGCACATTACCGAAAACGTCCGTCTCGAGCGACGTGGACGGGTGATTTCGGTGCTTGCAGGTCTCGAACGTGCGGGCGCGATGATCGGACCCGTCTCCGCTGGTGTCGGCGTTGAGCTTATCGGGTACGGTCCTGTTTTCATCGTACTTGGGATCGTTTCACTCAGTTCGTTCGTACTCGTCGCGATCCTGGCAACACGTACCAAATTACGAACGGTGAGTCATGTTCCTGTAGGCGCTCTGCAGATCGCTAGCAAGCATGCCGGTACGCTTTCACGTTGTGGCGGCGTCATGATCTGCCTGTCACTACTGCGCAACTCACGGCAGCTCATCATCCCGGTGTGGGGTACTGCCATTGGCTTGGGACCCGCAGAAATTGGATTGGTTTCGAGCCTCACCGCGACAGTCGACCTCATGATGTTCTTTCCGGCCGGTTTGATCCTTGACCATCTCGGACGAAGGGCCGCCCTTATCCCTGCCATGACGATCATGAGTGTGGCTCTGACCTTGCTTCCTTGGACGGAGTCATTTACGACCTTCTTGCTCGTATCGTTGTTGGGAGGACTCGGTAATGGATTTGGGACAGGAATCTTTATGACCATCGGAGGCGATTTAGCGCCACGATATGGACGGAGTCAGTTCTTGGGAATTTGGAGATTGATCGGCGACAGTGGTGGCGCAGCAGGACCATCCGTGTTGGGTACCCTCGCACAATCATTCACGATGGTCATCGCATGCGGCGTTACCGGTACTATCGGGCTACTCGGCGCATTAGCAGCATTTCTCATCATTCCTGAAACGCGACATCGACCCTTAGATGGTTAGTCAAGTCGGCATTGCGAAAACTAAAGGTGACCATTCGCTAGCTACACATGAAGAGAATCTAAATTTTTCGAAGGTCCAACAGGATTTATACATTTCTAACCGATCCATCGCGCCTGATCTAACGACCGTTCGGCGTTCCGTTGCTGCAACGTACACGGATCGTTTCTTGGGAATGGCTCCATGTTCAATATGATTGGAAAAATGACAACATCGTTTTTCGCCGATCAAGAGGCGCATGCACATCCAGGTTCCTTTGACGCCAAGGTTCGTGGGGAGTCCGTTGGTCTTCCACCCGATATCGCCAAACTAGCCGAAGAATTCGGCGCTACCGATACCGAAGAGTTCGCGTCATTTTGCTGGGTGTTTACTCAGGATGTCGCTGCACGCCTTCATTGGCGTGAAGCTGAAGTTTCACGCGCCACCGAGCAGCTCTATCTTCTACCCGGACAGTCCGTACCGGATGACCCTCCTCGATTTGCTTCTGGTGCCGAAGTACCTTTAGAGTTCGCAGGTCTTACAGCGCAAGAACTCGCCGCCGCAAAACGTCAGACAGAATAGCACGACAGCGGTCTCATCAACCGTGCGGGGAGGTGCGTCGCATGACCGAGTTGGTTCTCACCGCAAAGTAACGCCGACCGCCTCGACACCAGTAAGGCATAGATCGACAATTCGTTCGTTCGACAACCTATGTCGCATGTTCGTGTTTTGTAGTTAAACACCTATGAAGACGGCCCGTAGACACCAACCGTTACGTCGCGGAGTTTGCAGGACGCTTCACACCCGATCGTTGCCGACCACGCGCTGTCCCTAGGCTATTGGATACTGCAATCCAAGTCAACTAAACCTTCCTCTCAGAATGTTTCTGACCATTGTTCAGGCAGCTTAATGCATGCCTACGCTCAAAGCCGTGTGTCTATACAAATGTACAGAGTACACACATTACCTCACCCCGATCAATCAAATACATGAAATTAAGAGGCATTTCCCGAAACCTTCCCGTCGACCTTACAAAGGCAACGGTTCCTTTTCGGTACCTGCATCCTCAAGGATGGAGACACACCCTTCAGGCGCAGAGTCAGATCGGCGAGTTCGATCCGACAGAAGTGAGTTCATGAGTTGCAAGCAACTCCGGGGACTCCCTCCCCCAACCGGCAATGGTTAGCTTGATAAAATCAAAGCCAAACAGCTATCAGCCCTTCCGAGGAAGAACCAAACGTCCAGTTGTATTAACGTGGCACTCGTCGCACCATGGCGATGAGCTTAAGCTCAAATCAGCCACCGCGCATGACAGATTTCAGCATGGAAAAGCGAGGCATGTCGCGCTATCCATCCCCTCCATGAATGAAGGGGCTTTTACGCGATCTTGGTAACATACTCCGTTAACAGAAAACCACTCGATCTACAACATGTCGACCGCAGAAGAGTTCCGTCTCGAAACTAGAGCATGGCTAGAAGAAAACTGTCCTTCTGGTGCACGAGGACCAGGACCAATCACCTCAGGTAGCTCGAAGGTTCCGCTCACCCACGAGGATACGCGACTCTGGCTGGACCGCATGATCGAGAAAGGGTGGACCGCGCCAACATGGCCAACCGAATACGGTGGCGGCGGCTTGAATACCGACGAATACATGATTCTTATTCAAGAAATGCGACGTATCGGAGCACGTACCCCTCTCGCCGGTATGGGTACCTCGCTGATCGGACCGACGCTGCTTGAATACGGCACCGACGAGCAAAAACAACGTCACATTCCTCGGATCGTTCGAGCGGAAGTCGGCTGGTGTCAAGGCTACAGTGAACCCGGCGCTGGGTCGGATCTTGCATCTTTAAGCACGCGTGCAGAAGATAAAGGTGATCACTTCCTCGTCAATGGCTCGAAAATTTGGACATCAGGCGCGCAATGGGCTGACTGGATATTCGCGCTCGTGCGAACAGATCCCGACGTGCCCAAACACGAAGGCATCAGCTTTGTCCTTATGGATATGGCGCAAGAGGGTATTACCGTTAAACCGATTCGCTTGATTTCCGGCGAGTCACCTTTCTGTCAGACCTTCTTTGACAATGCAATCGCTCAAAAAGACGATTTGGTGGGCGAGCTCAATAAGGGGTGGACCGTCGGCAAGCGCCTTCTTCAGCATGAACGCGGGAGCATGGCGTCGCTTGTAGGCGGCGGTGCGACGCGTGACCAAGGACCATCATTGATACAGGAAGCAAAGAACTTCGCAGGCGAAGAAGACGGACGCATTGCTGACGACTCGCTTCGCAATCGAATCATTCAACACAACATCAACGCTACCTCGTATCAGTTAACACAACGTCGCACAGTTGAAGAGTCAGCTGACGGGAGCACGCCCGGACCAGCAACATCGATTTTCAAAATGTATGGCACGGAACTTCAGCAAGAAAACTCTTCGTTGTTCGTCGAAATGCGTGGTACAAATGGCTTAGGTTGGACCGGCGAAGGCTTTACCCCACGCCAAATCGGCGGCACACGAACATGGTTGGCGAATCGAGCCGCGTCCATCTACAGTGGTAGCAACGAGATTCAGCGCAACATCATCGCGAAACGAGTCTTAGGTTTACCTGACTAGAAGCTAGATGACGGTTCGGGCTGCAGACCGCCTTCTAAACTCGTACTAGCCAATCGACGTGCCCCAAGTCGGGTATAGTCCGGTAGAAGGTGGCGTTCCGACGACTGAAGTCGAACTCCGGGTATTCCACCTGCCTCACCATGGCAATGCGTGCGCCTTCGTATTTGATGACGCGACCATCGGCATAGTCGACTGGGGCACGAAGGACATCACTTCCTTCGCCGCGCTCCTCGACGAAACCAAGACCTCACGTGTGCGCTTCGTCGTCGCCACGCATGCCCACAGCGACCACACCAAAGGACTTGAACTCATTCTCCGCGAGTGTGTAGAGCGTGACATTACCGTCAACCGACTCTTCTACCCAGCAACCGGACCTGTCAACCTCGGTCCCTACGATTACCTCAATCGTGCTGCGATTTTCGCCCATGAAAACGGCATGAATATTCATGCCTTGTCCGTAAACGATTTCCCAGAAGATCAAGTGCAGCCGCCACCGTACGTGGCCCGAACCGACCACTGGGAAGTGACCATTCTCGCTCCGCCATCGAGCACGAATACAAGCCACCAACTCATCAGCCACCGTAGAGAGACCAATCCCGGCAACACTACAAGCTTGATCCTACTGTTCCGTTACCTCAACAACGCCGCTGCGCCTTCTGGACACGCTCTCTTACCAGGCGACGCCACACCTGCCTTGCTCAGGTTCGCAGCAAGCCTCTCCGAACAATATCCCGAACTCTCGATCGACAACGACACCATTGTTGTGCCGCACCATGGTTCGGCGCACAACTGGCCGGACTGGATGAATCAATATATAAACGGCAATGCCATTGTCTCCGCCGGACCGAACGGAAAGGATCACCCTCACGAGAATGTCCTCAAGACGATAGCACGTACTTGTGACGCTAACGAGGGCGGGCGACTCTACTGCACATCCTATGCTCGCGCATGCCGTGATGCCTTCGCCTCAGATCCGGTCCTAATGAGGAATCCACTACTTGGCCAAGGTCCTTGTTTCGGCGATATTCGCGTACGGCTCTCGAGGGCAGGATCTACCGTTATAGGCAAAGATCCAGCGGGTGACTTTCGACGACGCTACGGTTTCTGTACGCGCTTGTGACTTGGCGGTAGACCGGTGGGTGGCGTTACTCCGCGTTAGCGACTTTGTCGCGTTTGCGAGGAGGTGGCGACTCTGCTTCGCGAAGCAATCTTTCCAATCTTTCTAATTCTTTGGGATCCTCATGGCTAACGACTACCGCCGGCTGATAGTACGAGATTCTTCCAGCATCAGGAGACCATTGTTGGTCGATCACCACGAGTGGTTGCCCGTCTGTCTCGATACCCATGTTCGCTAGGTAATCCGCGTCGACCATCCGCGTTTCCTCGTCATTCTCCCCCTCGACCTCAAGCGACACTAATGCGTCGCGACCATCAATCCAAACAACTTGACCGGTGTAACGCTCCACACTCGGTAACGCGTCCACCACGCTACGTACAACTCCGCTGTAGTCCATCGCGACACGTTGAAAGTGCTCGTCGCCGCCAAGTCCGCAGATTGTCCTGTTCACAGCCATCGGCAGTGTCAGTCCGACGGCCAATTCGTTCATACTCGTCCGGACTGCTTCGGTCGTCGTTTCTGTCAATTCCGCGAACGGTTTGGACGAAACGAAATCAGGCAATCCAGCGGCCGCGAACGAGTTTCCAACCGTAGCCGTATAAGCGCCGTGCCAACGGAGGTCCGTGAGAAGACACATCAGGACCGACGGTGCCTCAAGTTGGTATGAACCGTATCGTCCGAGCGAATGACGTGTCAGGTGTACATTTCCCGCAAGACCCAACATATCTCTAACGTGAAGACGACGTGATTGAATCGCCTTTTCACTCCCTTCTTTGGACAGGAACCAGTCCATGGAGGTGGATGCCACTAATGGCACCTCGCAGTGCTCGTATCGCTTCTCACGCGACTCTAGTACTTCCATACCCTAATTATGCGTATGGAAGTACAACCTTGCAACTCTGCCAAGAGTCTCATTTCCGTCGCCTCGCTTCGACTAATCGAAATCACTTACGTAGGATGAGCAAGAGCAACTCTTTAATCGCTACTCGCAGATAAACTTGGGAGAACACAATGAGTCCGCAACCGAGAACCTGAGCGAACTGGCTCTTTTCATCTGAAATTTAGCATGTCGCAAGTTCATGCACTTGAACAAATCAAGCGGTAGCTAACCTTCCAAGGAGACGGAGCGAACGATGCGACACTGGAACGGCTTGAGCAGTTCGGAGAGGCACGAACCTTTCATGGGTCGCTGATTCTCGACATAAGACTGAGACAGTCCTATTCCGCAATTTGGTCATGCGGCACCCAACGTGCGTATAAGAGCTTGGACCAAGGGCATTCAACAATCTCGCTCCCACCATCCAAGCGCGGGTAGTCCCATGACATACATCAATCAGTAGACTATCAAGAGTCCAAAAAAACCGAAACGGACTTTGAGATTTGTACGTTGTCTGAAAAATCGTCAGCATGGGTTGAACGACTAGATGAGGCTCTCGCAACCTACCCGAGTTCAGCAAAGCGCCGCCGAAGTCGACTCATTACCAACGGTAAACATGTCGAGCTCGCATTTAAGTTCAATCAATCGCTTCACGATCACATTGATTCGTTGACAGTTGACTTCATCGCGAAACGAGTCGGCGCGAAGTCGTGTAAACCGTCAGATGGTCAGCCCGCAAGTAGCTGTTTTCGCTGCAACGAAGAACAGGCGAAGAACTTTGGAAGATTCCTTGCATATGCGTCCACACTACTCATGGACGAACCGCCGCCTTTATCTAAGCACAAAAAGACGCCACTTCCGGTACTGCTGACGCGAGCTTTAACCGAATTCACACGTGAGTACGAAAGCAGCGTCTCTCGGCATGGTATGCCTCGACTTGAGGTCCTGTCCAATGTGCTCCGAGTGGTGCCACGACAGGGAATTACGCAAAAGGAATTCGAAAGGCGAGCGATTCTCGCAACGAGAACAGCGCGTGTGGTCTTGCGCAATTGTGTTGAGATAGGATGGCTCAAACTACAGAAGGATGCCCACAATAGAAAAACCACATTCGAGTTGACTGAGCAAGGCGAATCCATGCGCCAGATCGGCATGCGTCGAATAAAACGTGTGGAATCTCTTTGGTCAAAGCGTGATGAAAACACCTATGAGAAGTTGACGTCCTGTTTAGAAACACTGGTGAGCGAGTTCGAGCTTGCATTACCGCACTACGTCACTGGTTACGGTCCTGCGGATGAATCACTTACCGGCGGAACGTACCTTCCAGCCGAAGATGGACCGCCACGAGTTCCTAGTCGAGGCGCTGAATGGCCGGTAGTCGTGCGCCAAACCGACATACGGAATCACTCACTCTCGCTACCTGCCTTACTCAGCCAAACGCTGACTCAATTCGTACTGGATTACGAGGCTGCCAGACTAGGCAGACTCGGACTGACGGCCATGTTTTTCCAATACCTTCCGGACGAAGGATTGAGTTTGAAAGCTGCAAGAGAATTTCAGCCAATAACCGGAAATGGAAAGTCTTTACACGAGCGCCACTTGTACATCGCGATCGAACCAGGGAAACCCAGCGACGGTACTCGAATGGTTTATCCGACTCAGAAGACCCGATTGTCGCGTGACGCATATCCGTTTCAGCTCGCAAGCATCGAGTCGCAATGGCACCGACTCTACGGCAAAGCAGTTATGGGTGATCTTAGGAGATCACTGGAAACTCTCGACGGCACGTTCTCAGACGATTTACCCGATTACCCCGATACCACAAGCTGGATGGTACCTTGGTTTCGACCCTATCTGCTACAGGGAAAGAGTACGTCTGACTGAATCGTTTTCTCAGCAACGCTAGTACCGATGGATCTTGCCGAACTCGCAAACCGTATTGACACCTTCGATGTTCTCATCGCAGTCATCGTAGGCATCGTTGTCTGGGCGGCGGTCAATGCAATCGGCCTAATCGCTTTGACACGTTTCATTGGTGGGAAGTCAGACGAGGACAAACCAAGTTGGTCGATCGCGTCGGCTCAAGCTGGCTTGCGCCTCCTCGCAACACTACTAGGATTCGTGGTCGGCGTAGTAACCGTGTGGTTGATAGCGCTCTGAACGTGTGTGTTCGAATGAACTTGACTCGAAGGGCCGCTCTCATCTAATCAACGCGTCGACGTAAACATCCTGAACGCCCCGTTGAATTTGCATGTAACGACCAAGTACCTGTAGATACGGGCTGTCCAGCGCCCGACCGTCGTTGATAGTGGTGATCGTCATTCGTGCTCGATTTGTGATAGCTAGGTGCATCGTACGACACACTTCGTCCAGTCTTTCGTCGTCAACCGGGACTAAGAAATCCATCTGTTTTCCATAGCTGCGACTCGTGGCGACTAACTCGCCTTCACTGAACGCGAGCATATTTCCTACATTTCGCGTAGGTAAGACTTTCCACTTAAGTCCGAGACCACAGGGTGAAACTGGATCGTATGAATTGACCCAATATGAACTTGGATTGTCTACGTGACTCAGAAACGTGTCTAACGCGTTCGGTTGCATAAACTGCGGTCCACTCAACTCTTCGAAAAACAACCCAGATACGAGTTCGCCCGACAATTCCATCATGCGCATCGCTCGGAAGACCTGCGACCATCGATACTGTCCTCCTTCGCGATTACAGAGCTCACGACATAAAACGCCATATCGACCTATCAGCGTGCGTACACATTCCTTTGCGTCTTCGAGACGCTCAATCTCGTCATCGTTCTTAGCTGGTAGAACTACACGTCGCCACATTCCCAGTGGTCGTTCAGACCGCATTCGGCTTCGCAATCTGACACGAGAACGTTGGATTTGAGCGACCATCGCACCTTGTACGCTATAGCTGGTTTCACTTGCATGAGCGAGCGCGGTGATCGCGTCGCTGGTAATCACACCGTCCCAGACCGCCGTCCAGAATTTCTCGTTAAAGTCCTCGATATTCAGTCTGGATGCTTGCTGCAATTGCAGGTAGGTGTAACTCCCGAACGGGTCTCGAAAAGCATTTTCAATGAGTGAATCGTCCGAATCGTTGCGTGTACCTGTGTCAAAGTCAGTCTCGATACCTAATGCGATCCGTTGTTTTCCTCGACCTCGCCAGTTCACACCGAAACGTTCACAGATGGATGAGAGCTGTCCCACGTCGTTTGCGCCGACACGGGGTCGCCAAAGTCCGTCAAGCCATAGCTGCACTGGCGCGACAAATCCTTGCAAGCTCTCCAACACGTCGAGCATCGTGCTCTCGGTTCGTTCACGGCCAAATTGATGCCATGTCGCAAGGAAATTCGGTAACTGACGAACAGGTTGTGAGTTAACGGTCGGTCGACTATGAATTCTCTGAAATCTAAGCAACGTCGACAGATTGCGTGCATCACAGATACACAAAACCGCACAACCTTCCACTCCGACGTCAGCCACCAGGGATTCGGTCGAGATTAAATCCTCAATGGCTTTTGCGATCTCATCTGCAGATAGTGGCATGAGTTGCTGCCACTCCTCTAAGGTATGCGGTCCATAGAACTGCATCGCGTTAGCAATGGCAGTAATCGCTTCAGACTCAGCTAACCGAATGCCGCTTGCGTGCGCATACCAAATTGAATCGCCTACGGCAATTTCCTCCACCCCCTCCGGGACGGGCGTATCTTCAAACCACTCGTGTTCCCGAATCCAGACTCGTTCCTTCAGCCATTCAATCAGTTCGGTTTCACTCGTCGGCGCATAACCGGGCTCACGTCTTTGGAGCTTCGCCTCGAATCGCTCAATAACCGCTTGGGAGATCGCTGGTCTTAGCGCAGCGTCGCGTAATGCGTGTGCGATCAACTCGTCGCTTAACGAAGAGGTTCGACCACCCCCAACCGGCTGATCGTCCGCATATACGTATCGGTTGAGCTGATCGTACGCCAGTGTTGCGGCGAAAGGACTGGGTACATCCGTTTTGCATTCGCTGATCGCGGTTTCGCCAGACTCCAGCGCGGTTAAAACTTGGCGCGTTGCATCAATGTCAAATTCATCTCTAAAACACGATCGCCAAGTTTCAAGCAGGATTGGAAAATCGTCGTATCCTGCCACTGAATTGAGCAGGTCCTTTGCCTGCATTCTCGTGAGCCATAGCGGCATTCGACGATCGAAGCGCTGTTTAGAGAGTAACAATGCGCGTCCCGCACACTCGCGAAAGCGTGCGCCGAAGAAACCAGATTTCTCAAGGGAACGTCGAATTTTCGGCAGAAGATCGTCGGGCGAGAGCATGTTGATGATTTCAGGAACGCTGATATCCTGCTTCATTTGTATCGCGATAACCTGGTTATCAACCACGATATCGGGCACAGTCGCAAACTGCTCTTCCCACGCAGCTTCAAGACAAAGTGCAATTGGTCGATTCACCTTGCCACCCCAGCCCGTATGAAGGATCAGTTGACGTGCATGACCTGCGGACGAATAACCACCGGGACCTGATTCAACGACTTCCGCGACCAAGTGCTTCGCGTGAGGCAGATCGCAACCGGTTGCCGCCCGCTGTTCAGACAGATATCGAACGACCTCCTCGGCAGCGTTCGAGTCGAATCCACGATTGCGTAGGTCAGAAGTAAGCAAGTTCTCCTGATTTCGCTCAAGTGCACGATTAGCTTGTTCAAGAAACTCGGCGACCTGCTGCGAAAAGTAGAAACTCCGATTGATGAACTCTGACTTGTAAAACGGAGGAAGTGCTTCATCGGAGCTCGATGGCCGTACATAGACGTCGTTGTGCGTTATGTTCGCAACGACCCATTGCTGCGTTCCGAACGCGAACTGCTCACCTTCAGATGATTCCCATACGAATTCCTCATCCAGTTCGCCAATCAAAGTGTTGGTGTCGGCGTGCTTCATTTTGTAGTAGCCGCGGTCTGGAATCGTTCCGCCGTTGGCATATAGAGCCATCAACGCGCCTTTACGGATGGACAGGGCTTCCGTATCTTCGTCAAACGCGATACGCGGCCGAAGATCACGAATTCGTGTGCGCTCGTATTTCCCTGTGAGCATTTCAACAACCAGGTCGAACAGGCGGCGCGATAGATTTCGATACGGTGCAGCTCGGGTTACAACATCAAAGATGTCATCGACATGCCAATCCTGTGTCGCGACCATCGACACCAGCGTTTGCGCCAGCAGATCCAACGGTTCTTCGAGGATCGCAACCGGCTCGATATCTGACGCTTCAACAGCTTCCGCGATCACCGCAACATCAAGGAAGTCTCTTGCGAACATTGGGTAAAACGTGGCACGACTAATGTCGCCGACATTGTGACCCGCACGTCCGATGCGTTGCAGCGCAGCAGCGACTGAATCCGGTGCCTTTAGAAGAAGCACTTCATCCAGCTCGCCGATATCGATACCGAGTTCCAGTGAGTTCGTCGCGACGATCCCCTTGAGTTCGCCATTCTTGAGGCGCGACTCGACTTCAGAACGTATCTCTCGCGACAACGAGCCATGATGTGCGTAAGCAACGGTCTCTTCTGCGTGCTCGTTCAATAAATACGTCGTACGTTCACACTGACGCCGCGAGTCCGAAAAAATCAGCGTCGATTCATTGGTTTGTAAGTGTTGGTTTAACTCTTCGATCATTGCAGGCCAAACGGATTCACCCGCTTCAGCAAGATCACGTACCGGCGAGGGAAAACGAACGCGAAGGTCGATCTGTTTCTCAATCGAGGTCTGCACGATGCCTACTTCGCGAGGTTGCCCATCCACGCCTATGCCACCGACGTAGCGTGCAACATCTTCTAACGGATTGATGGTCGCCGACAACGCGATGCGCTGGAACTCACCTGCAACTTCAACCAGACGTTCTAACGACACCATCAGATGCGCACCACGCCGAGAGTCGAGTACAGCATGGATCTCGTCGAGTATCACCGTTTGGACCGTCGCCAGCATCTGCGACGCACGGACGGATGTTAGAAGGAGAGCGAGACTTTCAGGCGTCGTGATGAGAATCTCAGGTCGGTTGCGAAGCATGCGTTGGCGCTCGTTCTGAGGCGTATCTCCGCTCCGAACGGCAGTACGAACGTCCGGCCACTCCATCCCTGCGGTCTCGAAGCGACGGTGTAATTCCGTTAGTGGACGCTGTAAATTACGCTGTATATCGTTGTTGAGCGCTTTCAAGGGTGAGACATAGAGCACAGAGGTCCTACCCAGAGGAAGCTCACCTTTTATAAATGCGTCAATTGCTGAGAAGAACGCGGTAAGCGTTTTACCGCTGCCTGTCGGCGCAGTGATTAAGAGATGCTCGCGCCCGCGTATACGCGGCCAACTCGTGGACTGAACTTCAGTTGGACTTGGAAATGAATCTTGAAACCAATCGCGTAATTGCGGGTGAAAGGCGTTAAGAGCATCCTGTGACATCGTGGGGACTACACAAACCAAGTCACAATGAATGCTTCGAGGAAGGTATTAATGGCTAATAAGTACTGATCTCACCGCCACCATCGCAATAGATTCTCTCACCGGTGATGTAAACGTTCGCATCAGAAACCAAGAATGCAACTAAGTCGGCGATATCCTGAGGTTGACAAACGTGACCGAAAGGCATCCGGCCATCTAGATCGCGCATATTCACAATCCCAGTACTTGCGCGTACAAATCGGCGACCCATCTCGGTTTCCACCAGTCCCGGTGCAACCGTATTGACACGAATACCGTTTTCGCGCTCTTCTTTATATAGTGTTGAAGCCAACGCTTCGAGCGCCGCTTTGGACATGTTGTAAGGCGCTCCTTTTGCGGAGAACCCTTTTGTTGCAGCGCTCGAGATCATCACGATGTCACCGCGATTAAGTTCTCGCATTTTTGGAATGACCAACTTACTTAAGTAATGCGCACCATTTGCCTGCGTGTTCATGACACGTTGCAACTCACGTGGGTCTGTGTCCGCGACTGACAATCCTCGACTTGGAAGTCCAGCGTTGTTCACTAAGATGCCAATCGCCGAGAACAGTTCTTCGGCTTGTTTTACTAACTCGCTGACTTCCTCGAAACTTGAGACATCTGCTTGGACCGCCACTGCTTCACCGCCAGCGTCCCTAATCTCGTTTACGGTAGATTCGGCAGCCTGTTCATCGATGCGGTAGTTGACGACAACAGAAGCTCCGTAAGACGCAAGCGTCATCGATACGGCTCGTCCGATGCCTCGACCGCCTCCCGAAACTAAAGCGACTCGGTCGCTAAGATCAATCTTCACGCGCCCTTGAAATTTGGTTGCCGTTTCTCTAGAAACGCGGCACGTCCTTCTGCAGAATCTTTAGTCGCACCCGCGCTTTCTTGCATTCGCGCTTCGAGGTCCAACTGCTGTTCGTACGCATTGTGCCATGTATCCCAATACATCTTACGAATCATGCCGAGAGACTTCGGTCCTGCGCCGAGCTTGCGAGCGATTTCTTCCGCACCTGACATAAGAGATTCGTTGTCGTCATAGACACGATTGATCAATCCCCACTCGAGTGCCTTCTCGGCTGGCAAACGCTCAGCAAGCAATGACAACTCGACCGCTCTTGACCATCCAATCAGGCGTGGCAGCATAAAGGTTGATCCGCCGTCCGGCACGAGACCGATGTTGGCAAAAGCCTGCAAGAAAAAGCCCTTCTTTGAAGCGCATACGATATCCCCAATTAACGCGAAACTCATGCCGACTCCTGCCGCCGCACCATTTACAGCAGTAACGATTGGGATATCCAGATCTCGCAGCGATAGAAGTAGTGGGTGATATCCGGACCTAAGCGATGAACCGACACTGGACTCGTCATTACTACCGTCACCCGCTAGGTTCGCCCCTGAACAGAACCCTCTCCCCGCACCGGTGATCAGAAGACATCGAACATGATTTTTTGGCGATTGGATATATCGTAATGCGTCATGAATTCCCGAGAGCATCGCCGGTCCGATCGCATTCAATACCTCGGGGTCATTGAACGTTAACGTCGCGACACCTTCTTCTATATCTAAACTGACGCGATTGAATTCCACTCTGAACGTTCCTAATGGTGTAAAACTCTGAATATTCGATTATCCATAAGACGTGGGGACTTTCGCAAGCTCAAGATGTTGAACCGAAGAGTACGCAATAATGACTAAACTCCGCTCAATTCAAACGATGTGCGGTCTTCAATGACCAGGCAAACGCCGTGGGCTGCTGAGTATGAGCTTGACTCTGATCAAGTCCTCGCGATCGTTTCGAAGAACACCGATCTCTCGGTAAAGGAAGTTCAATTTCTCGGCGAGGGGTGGGACTTCTATAACTGGCTCATAAACGACCACTGGGTGTTTCGTTTTCCAAAGCGTCACAGCGACATCGATACCTTGGTTCATGAGCAAAGAATCCTGAATCAATTACACCTTCCGGTTGAAACACCGAGGTTTGAGTATTGGGTCGACCGACCGACTGATTTCCATAAACCCTTTGCTGGGTATGCCTATCTCGCGGGTTCTCCTTTGATTAACTTTGCGAGCGATTCATGTGACCTCATATCTATTGGAAAGACTATAGGCGAGGTACTCACAATGCTTCACCAACAATCTTTGACACCACCTCTCGTCCCGGTCGATCCGCTATCGCTGTGGACCGAAGGCTTCGACGAAATCGTCACAAAGGCACAGCCCGATCTAGGCATCGACATCGAACGTAAGGTTAGAGATGCGTTGACATCCTACCGCTTCCGTGAGCGAACAAGCCATCAAGTCACAACTCACAACGACCTTGGTGTTGAGCACATTCTCATGCACGATCATGCGCACGTCGCGGCACTAATTGATTGGGCGGACAGCGCAACCGCGAATGGATTTGTCGATCTCGCAGGGATCTGGGCGTGGGGCGGCGATGACGCGCTGAAGGCGATCATGAACCATTACTACGTCGATCCGAATAGCGAGGATTTCGCACAGATAAGGGTGCACGGTTTGTGTTACGCGCTTGAACAGATCGCTTACGGTCGTGCGATCGATAACCCGTCTTTGCGATCTGCCGCGATAGATTGGGTAGAACGTCGAACGCTTGACGGCGAACTCGAAGACGTATACGCGCCCGCATAGCAACTCGGAGCTCCCGATTTCATTACTCAATCGGCATCGCTCCTACGCACGATTATGAACGAATGATCGCATGTGAAAGACGGAAACGGAGAGAGTTTTGGGATAGCATTCACGAACCGATGAATTCAATCTGAGTAATGCCATGCCCACGTCTGCACGTGTCGTCGTACTTCCACAGGAGCAAGCTCCGCTAAACGTCGAAGAAATTTCGATTCCGGACCCCGGTCCGACGCAAGTCGTCGTCAAGCAATATGCGTCAGGCATTTGTCACTCTCAACTGCACCAAATGCACAACCCTCGACGCGGTCCGACACTTCTCGGTCATGAGTCGACAGGTATCGTGTTGCAAGCAGGGTCCGAAGTCACTCATGTCGCCGAAGGAGATACAGTCTTGGTGACTTGGGTACCTCGAAACTCGCAAATGACCGATGCAAGACCGGCAGCGGCCACCCTTTCAACATCCCTTGGGGATGCAGTCTCACAAAACGTATTCACCTGGGCCGACCACACGATTGCCGACCAACAGTTTGTCGTCAAAGCTCAACCTGACATTGCGAAGGACGTAACGTCCATCATCGGCTGTGCGGTCATGACCGGCGCCGGCGCGGCGATCAATACGGTGGATATCAAACCTGGTGATTCCGTAGCAGTTTTTGGCGTCGGTGGTGTGGGTCTTTCAGCGATCGTCGGCGCGAAATTCCGCGGTGCAGACCCGATCATTGCAATTGATCTAGACGAAGCCAAGCTTGAGTTCGCAAAACTCTTCGGTGCAACACACGGGATCAATGCATCTGAGGTGAATCCCGTCGAAGCCATTCACGAATTGACATCGCACGAAGGATTCGCAATCAGCGGACGGCCGATCACGGGTGCGGATTTCGCGTTTGACTGTATCGGTCTTAAGGTGACCATGGAACAAATCGTGCCGGCTGTGCGACCGGGTCGATTCGGTGCGCGCCAAGGAGGCACAGCGGTGCTCGTTGGCGTACCACAAACGACAGTTGAACTGAACGCCGGTGAAATGTTGGGAACAGAGAAACAGTTTCGTGGATCGATCGGCGGATCTTGTTGTCCCGACCGCGATTTCCCACTATTCCTCGAATGGCATCAGTCCGGTCAGTTGGACCTCGAATCACTCGTCACGGAGCGCTATCGAATTGATGACATCAACGAAGCGACGACGGCGCTAGAAGAAGGAAAGATCGCGGGACGCTCGATCCTCGAATTTAACTAGACCTACCGAACTCGATTGTTTTAGCCAAGCAATTCGAGAGCGCGATCGATCAACGGTTTCATAGAAAGCGCGGTTTGCTCCCAACTCGGGTCAGGGCGTTTACCGCGACGATGCAAACTTAAGTTGAATCCCGTGATGATCGCGAATTTATAAGCGGCCAGTGCACGAAACCAGCGAATGTCCGGCAACTCGGAACCGTACGCGTCGACGTAATAGTGCGAAAGAGTCTGGGGGTCCAGGAACATAGGGCGTCCACCTTGTTCTTTGGACCATGCATCAGGATCACTGAACGTGCAGATCCAACCAACGTCGTTTAAGGTAGCGCCTACGCCCGTTAATTCCCAGTCGATTACCGCACGAAGCTCACCGTCTAACGAACACAATAGATTCGATGTTTGAAAGTCACCGTGAAAAATCCCAACCGGTGCGTCGTGCGGTAAGGTCTCAAGCAGACGAGTACGGCACTCTGGTACGCGTGACAACAAATGCGGATCGGCGGATCTTTCATAGAACCGATCCCATCGTTTAACGTCGTCATCGAATGGAACCGGATCGCCTAAATAAGGCACCTTATCAGTGTCAACCCGATGCACGTTCGCTAACGCGCCCATGACCTGACGGCCGAGATCCGCTAACTTCGACTCACTTAATTCACTAGCCCATTCACCTGGCGAAACCTTCAGGGTATCTCCGTCTATAAAAGGTACGACGAAGTAAGGGCAATCAAACCATTGCAGATCATCACCCGACCATTGCACAGAACAGTGCGGGACCGAGGTCCCGTCCAACGCATTGAGAACCTCGACCTGACGTAGCACGTCTGCGGTCCCACGCCAATTCACGTTGGGCGGCGGCACGCGGATATACCAACGCGAAATTCCTTCGGCAGTAGTGACATCAAAGCCGTACGAGAATCCCGCATGTCCCGGCATGTTTCGCACGTTCTCCACAGCGATGACGCGTTCTTCGAAATGCGCGTTGCAGAACGGAGTTAGCCGCTGAGCGAGCTCGTCGAGTGTCATCCAGCTAAACCGGTGCAGGACCTGGGAATTGCTCTCGGAGGATTCGTTTCAAAATCTTGCCACTTGGATTTCGCGGAATTTCGTCGACGAATGCGACCCCACAAGGCATTTTGAATCGGGCTAATTTACCGTTCAGAAACTGCATAACCGACGCTTCCGTTAATGCGTCTTCTTCAGCCATGATTAGCGCAAACGGGCTTTCACCCCATCGTTCGCTAGGTTGACCGATCACGCCGCAGTCCTTCACGCCGTCCAGCGTCATGAGCAAGTTCTCAATTTCCGCCGGATACACGTTTTCGCCACCCGAAATGATCATGTCCTTAAGACGGTCTTGAATGTATACGAACCCATCAGCGTCCATCGTCCCGACATCACCCGTATGTAGCCACCCGTCAACAACCGTCTCCGCAGTAGCTTCCGGGCGATTCCAATACTCACGCATGATGTGCTCGCCTCGAACAAGCACCTCACCGGCCTCGTCTGGTCTACAGTCTTCGCCATCAGGACGAACGACCTTAACGTCGGTATGGAAGAACGATCGTCCGGTAGTACCGATTCTTTCAAGCGATTCTGCTCCAGTACACAGACACGCTGGTCCACAAGATTCGGTGAGACCGTATACCTGCATGACGTCGATGCCTATGTTGGTATACGCTTCGATCGCTGCATACGGAACTGGTGCCGCGCCGGTCATGACCCATCGCCACTGTTCAATATTGAACCGATCGAGATTGGGTACTTGAAGCATGAAATTCATCATCGCGGGAACGAGCAAACCGACCGTGACCTTTTCCCGATCGATCAATTCCCAAGCAGATACGGGATCGAAGTTCCGCATGACCACAGCGGTAATACCGCTATAGATCGAAAGTGTCAGCGGCGTGAGCGCGCCGACATGAAACATCGGTAACGGCGAAAGGAACACGTCGTCTTCACGGAAGTATGTTGTTGCGGCAATCGTCAATGTGCCTGCGAACGACGACCGGTGGGTATGAACGACGCCTTTTGGCAATCCTGTCGTGCCGGATGTATACATGATGTAGAGAACATCATCAAGTGACACGCTCGAGTCCGGCGGTGTCGCAGGTCCACGGTCGCGAAACTCCCGATAGTCGATAGCGAAAGGCAACGAGTTTTCATCCGTTACTTGCATCCACTCATTAATGTCGGTTTTGTCGCCGCGACTGTGCAGATCCGTGACGGTTTCCCCGAATTCGTCACTGAATACCAGCTTTGTTGCGCCACTATCCTTGAGGATGAATTCAAGCTCATCTGCGACGAGTCGCCAATTTAGCGGAACAACCACGCATCCGATCTTCCCAAGCGCAAAAAACAACTCAACAAACTCACTGCAGTTCATTAAAAGAAGTGCAACGCGGTCACCAGCCTTAATTCCTTCAGCAACGAACGCGTTGGCAATGCGATTGCTACGATCATCTAGCTGCCTGAACGTCAATCTTTCTCCCGTCTCATCTATGTAACCAATCCGGTCAGGGGAAAGATGTGCACGACGTTCTAACAAATCGCCGATTCGCGTATACATCTGTTGTACTTTTCTGGAAAAGATGCAATGATATTTGCGGAAATAGCGCACAACGGCGCATTGGCTAAGCAAAACTAGACAGAAGCTAACAATTAGATATATATTGCTTAATTACTCGAATATTGAACTAAACATTGCCCAGCCAATCTTGCCAATCTCCTCTTTAACTGTACATATATCACTAAACAACACACTTGCTAAAGGTGGACATCTGCCCTACAATCCTTCCTTGAGTCAAAGTTAGATTAGATACGAAGCGCTATGTCAACCTTGGAAACTAGACAAAATCTCGTCAAGATCAGTACTGCGAGCCATCTATCAGGCATTCGGGTCGAGACGCTGCGCGCCTGGGACAAGCGCGGTCAACTGCAACCGATTCAACGCGTTGGCAACACACGTTACTACACAACCGAGCAAGTCGAACGGATGAAAGCACTGAACACACTCATCCAGTCTGGAATCGGTTATTCGATCGGTGAGCTATGTCTGAAGAGCGACGATGCGTTAAAGCAATTAGTCGCCCAACTCCATGCGTCGCCCGGGCTCCATGTCACGCCAGAAATGAACACAGACGCGAAGGTTGTTGTAGCGGGATGGCGGTTGGACGAAATACGAGATACCACCATCGAAAGCGAACCAATTCGCACGGTAGCACCGAATCTTGACGATATTGAAGCGTTCCTTCAGTATCTGAAGAGACTTGATCACGCTGGGTTGGACATCGCGATCGTCGAACTGCCTTCTGGCTGGGACTTGAACTATATCAATAAGTTAAGGGGACAGATCGACGAATTCAATCACCCCGATTGCCACGTCATAGGCGTGTCATTCCTTAACAACCCTACCACGTTCGAACAGTATCAAAAGGACGCTCAGCAGAAGGGCGTATCCCTTCTCGACGGTGATGACCTGTCGTGGGACGCCGTACTTGACGAGATCAAAAACGTACTCGCCGTACGCAATGAGGTGTCAGATGTTTCGTCGACGGCATTCCCATCTCGCGAGTTAGCGCGTCTTGCAAGATCTTCGCATCGAGTCGCGGGAATAGCAGTAGCGGATATCGTAAATCTGTACCAGCATCTCGCAGACATGTGCGGTTTGGCCGAACGTGAAGCCTTACAGCAGCTGACTCCGAACGACGGTCTCGCGAAGCACCTCGTTGATCAGCTGCATTCGGTTCATAGTGAAATTGCTGAAATTCTTATGTTCGCCCGTGAATCAACTGAAAATCAAAGCAAAGTAGAGGACAGGGGTTGACAAAGCATATGCATTAGGTGTATGCTAACCCAACAAACGATAAACAGAAACCTGATGAAGGCATTTGCGCTAACGCTGGAACGAGGAGAAGATGGCAGGTAATGCTGTCATGTTCCGAGTGTGGCGCGATTTGGACTGGTCCGCACGGATGCTAATTCCGCCATGCGCGCATTCGCATGGTCAAGAGCAACGACCCCGGTCGTACATGGATTGCTTAAGGAATGGCCAGTCCTTTCTCTCACAGGGAATTCTAACTGAGGAGACGTAAATAGCGTAATCCGCTGATAAGCGCTCAGCAGCCGCAATCGTGCTCAGCATACCCTCCTAAGTCCTGCCGATGCAGCGACTCCTTCCCTTGAGTTTGCGGCGGTTGAGCGCTTTCTCAACATTTCTTGGCAGACCCAGTTCACAAACCGCTGAACGACGGTTGTATCAGTGTCTAATGACACTCGTTCGGTCGAAGCTATACCTCTCATCAATTGCAGCGTCAAGCCACATAAAATGTGGCATGCGCACAGATTCTTTGAACATACGCCTTTCAGCGCAGTGATGCTCGAATGGATCGTAGTGTACGCCCAACAAACCAAGTAGAGTAACCAGCTGATCACTTCACGGGGGAGATCTCATGGCAGAACCGTTGTATGACATAAAGAACAACTCCGAGCTTGACCTCGATATCCGTCCGATAAGTGGTGCGCTTGGTGCAGAGGTACGTGGGTTAGATCTCAAAGATCTTGATGAGGCCGGATTTGAGACTGTCCACTCCTTACTTATGCAGTACTCTGTGCTCGCCGTACACGGACAGGCACACCTCACCGACGAAGATTTGCGGAATTTCGGCTTGTTATGGGGCGAGTTAGACGTGCACGGTTATTCGCCGACCGTGAAAGGTTTCGATGACATGCTCAACATCCGATCAGGGCCAAAAGGTCGAGCTAGTGCAGAAGGATGGCACTCGGACGTAAGTTGGAAGGAAATTCCACCGAAAATCTCGATGCTGCTTGCTCGAAAGGTACCATCGATTGGGGGCGATACCGTCTACGCGTCTCAGTACAAGGCGTATGAGGACCTTTCCGAACCAATGAAAGAGCTCCTCGAAAAGCTCGACGCCGAGCACGATGGCCGAAACTTTGACATTGACCTCATCAGGAAACCCGCAACACACCCCGTTGTTCTCACCCATCCAGAAACGGGACGCAAGGCACTCTACGTAAACGCAGGATTTACTCGTCGAATTTCGGGTTTATCGCCTTATGAGAGCAAAGGCATCATGAATATGCTGAGCGAGCACTGTACACGAGTCCGCTATCAAGCGCGCGTTCATACGAGGTAGGTACGTTATCTATTTGGGACAACCGATGCGTTCAGCACTGTGCCCCTCCCGACTATGGGTACGAGGAGCGCGAACTGCATCGTGTCGCCGTGTTGTGCGACGAGCGTCCTTCTCGCTAGACGAAGCGACCAAACACCTCTTTAGAACATGCTCTGGGTCTCCGTACCCAGGGCACTTCCACTAGTAATTGCGACGAAGGTTCATCCCTTCGTAGAGCCCAGCCACTTGGTCCGCATAACCGTTGAACATAAGTGTCGGCTGGTTCCGCGCAAACAAACCAGAGCCCAGTACCCGTTCACTGGCTTGTGACCATCGTGGGTGATCGACTTTTGGATTTACGTTGGAATAAAAGCCGTACTCCTGCGGCGCACTAAGGTTCCACGTCGTAGGCGGCTCTTTTTCCATCAATTCGATTTTGACGATCGACTTGATGCTCTTAAAGCCGTATTTCCATGGCACGACAAGCCTGAATGGTGCGCCGTTCTGATTGAGCAGTTCATCACCGTACATCCCAACTGCGAAAATCGCGAGATCATGATTAGCTTCGTCTAACCGTAAACCTTCGATATACGGAAAGTCGATGCTGCTAAAGAACGATCGAGTACCACGCATCTCATCCCGATTCAAATGCGTGGTGAACTTCACGTATTTCGCTGAGCCGAGTGGCTCGAATTTATCAAGTACTTTCTTCACTGGGAAACCGACCCAAGGAATTACGGCAGACCACGCTTCAACGCATCTAAGCCGATAAATCCGTTCCTCTAGGTCAATCCCCGCCAATACATCTTCAATTGCGTACTTGCCTGGCTTTGCAACGAGACCCGTAACTTCGACCGACCAAGGGTCGATTGTCATAACGTCTGCGTAACGCATAGGGTCGTCTTTATCGGTACCAAACTCGTAAAAATTGTTGTATTGAGTCGTATAGGGCGATGGTGTGATTTCGAGGTCAGGTACAGGTTCGTGCTTCGTGTAGCCGCGAGACTCAATCCAGTCCGACGGCAGACCGCTGGCATGTACAGCAGAGAGAGCGGCGAACGCGCCGGTACCTTGCAGGATCTTTCTTCGAGCATGGTAAATCTGCTCAGGAGTGATCTCAGACGGTTTTGGGTCGTTTTTTCTTGGAATTCGGATTAGCATCTCACACTCCCCTCCATTTCATTAGAACTATTCTCAACGCGGAAGTTCTTTGTTGGCACAAATTAACCGAACGACCTTGCTCAGTCAACAGATTCTTCATCGATTGCTTCTTCACTTGGTGTTGCTTTCTTCAATCTACGCCAAATGAACTCTGCCGGTCCCGAGAGCGCATATCCCATCGTACAGATGAAGAACACCAGCGGCGGATTCACAAATATCACCGCCAGCACAAGCACTAATACAACGAACGAGACGTACGGAACCCGACCTCTAATTCGAAAGAGTTTTGGCGAGTAGTAGCGGATATTTGAGACCATCAACAACGCGATCCCAACCACTAATGCCGCCATTACGATAACGACTGAGATATGCGGTGGCGACTGGAAAAAGTCAGCCCACAACCAAGCCGCCGATGCCACTACACCACAAGCCATCGGAGACGGCAATCCGGTAAATGACGAACTGTCGCCTGCGATGTTGAATCGGGCCAAGCGGAGTGCGGCGCACGCCATATAGAGGAACGTAATCGCCCAGCCGATCTGACTTAGGGAATTGAGACCCCATTCGAACGCAAGCACGCCTGGTGCAACGCCGAATGCGACCATGTCGGACAACGAATCAAACTGTTTACCAAAGTCGCTCTCCGCTTTCATCGCTCGCGCGACACGACCATCAAGCGCGTCGAGAATCATTGCAGCAAGAAGCGCAATACCAGCAAAGAGGAATTTCCCTTCAGTCGCCGCAATGATCGCAAAAAAACCCGAGAACATAGCGCCTGTCGTAATGGCGTTCGGTAACAAGAAAACACCACGACGGCGATTCTGTGCAGCGATGTTTCGGGTCTTGTTAACGACCGAGAACTCGCGTTTTTTGCTCATTGCATTAATTTCTAGATTTGTCGACCAGCTTGTTCTCTTCGATCCACGGCATCATGGCTCGGAGTCGCGCGCCAACCTGCTCAATCTGGTGGTTCTGGCTCAGTCTTCGCATGGCTTTGATCGTTGTCGCACCGGCCTGATTTTCGCTAACGAACTCGCGTGCGAACTTACCACTCTGAATTTCATCAAGAATTCGTTTCATCTCTTTCTTAGTCTCTTCATTGACGATTCGAGTTCCCCGCGTCAATCCGCCGTACTCTGCCGTATTAGAGACCGTATACCACATGTTCGAGATGCCACCTTCGTAGAAGAAATCAACGATCAACTTGAGCTCGTGTAGACACTCAAAGTAAGCCATCTCCGGGGCATAGCCCGCTTCCACCAGGGTCTCAAATCCCGCCTGAACCAGTGCAGCCGCGCCACCGCACAAAACTGCCTGTTCACCGAATAGGTCCGTTTCCGTTTCTTCTTGGAACGTCGTTTCAATGATCCCTGCTCTACCGGCTCCGATCGCCATCGCGTATGAAAGCGCGGTTTCTTTCGCTTGACCACTTGCATCCTGGCCGATCGCGATAAGCGAAGGTACTCCGCCGCCTTCCGTGTACGTCGATCGCACAGTGTGCCCGGGTCCCTTCGGCGCAATCATGATGACGTCAAGGTCACTACGTGCCTCGATCAACCCGAAGTGAATATTGAAACCGTGTGCAAAAGCGATGGCAGCGCCTTGCTTGATATTTGGTTCAATCTCGTTTGAGTAAATATCGCGCTGGTGCTCGTCCGGCGTCAAGATCATCACGAGGTCGGCATCCTTCACGGCTTCGCTCGTCGGTTTCGTCACGAAATCTGCGTTTTGAGCTTTTACTGCGGAGCCTGAGCCGTCTCTCAGCGCAATCGTGATACTCGTTACGCCGCTATCCCGAAGATTGTTAGCATGCGCGTGGCCTTGGGAACCGTATCCCACCACAACCACTTGCATGTTCTGGATAAGCGATAAATCCGCATCTTTGTCGTAATAGACCTGCATGGAATTCCCTGTCGTTCCTGTCGCTAGAGTTCGAGTATTTTGTCGCCGCGGCCGATGCCTGAAACACCTGTACGAACGACCTCCAAGATGGATGTTTCACCGATCGCGCGCATGAATGCATAGAGCTTCTTGGTCGGACCGGTTAGTTGTACCGTGTACGAATCCGGCGTTACATCGACCACATCGCCGCGAAATATTCGGCATGTCCGATAGATCTCCTCACGATGTCCGTTGCCTTCCGCGCGAATCTTTATCAGCATGAGTTCACGCTCGATGTGTGCGCCATCCGTCAGGTCGTTTACTTTGACGACTTCGATTAAGCGATTCAGGTGCTTCGTTACCTGCTCAATCTTCTCGTCGTCGCCCTCAGTCAAGAGTGTCAAACGCGAAAGCGTCGGATCCTCAGTCGGCGCAACCGTTAATGACTCGATGTTGTAGTTCCTTTGTGCGAACAAGCCAATGACCCGTGAAAGGGCACCGGCTTCGTTCTCAAGTAGAACAGCAAGTAGGCGTCGCACTACGCTGATCCTTTGGACAACACCATGTCCTCAAGTGAACCGCCACGAACGAACATCGGATAAACGTGCTCGTCGGGGTCAACATACGCGTTGATGAATACCAGTTTGTCTTTCAACGCTGGACTGAACGCCTCTTCAACCACCGCGTCGAGTTCGTCAATGGAGCGTGCCGTGAAGCTGCAGTGTCCAAATGACTCTATTAGCTGTTCGAAATCGGGAAGCGCGTCGCTGTAGGTACTGTGGGAGTACCGTCCACCGTACTGCATATCTTGCCACTGCTTCACCATACCAAGCGCTTGATTGTTCAAATTGACGACTTTGATCGGCAAGGCGTACTGCATGCAGGTGGAAAGTTCCTGCATGTTCATCATGAAACTGCCTTCACCCGTAATGCATACGACCGTCGCATCAGGTACGGCAAATTGGACACCCATTGCTGCTGGTAGTCCAAATCCCATGGTACCTAGACCACCAGAATTAATCCACTGGCGCCCTTTGCTAAATCGGTAATACTGAGCAGCAAACATCTGATGTTGCCCCACGTCGCTCGTTACGAACGCGTCGCCGTTGGTCTCTCGGTAGACCGCTTGAATGACTTGTTGGGGAAGTAACTGACCGCTCTCACTTTTACGACTTCGTTGATCGTGGTCCAGGCCGTGCTCGTCACGCCAAAGTTGGATTCGACGCCACCATTCATCCAGACTTGATTGGTCAATCGGATGCTTTTCTAGTTCAGCCTCAAGCGCTGCGTGAAGTTCGGTCAGAACTGGCTTCGCAGGTCCTACGATGGGGATATCGGCCGGGATCACCTTTGAAATTGACGCCGGGTCCACGTCAATATGAATGATCGTCGCACCTGGACAGAA
The DNA here is from genome assembly GCA_022822135.1 of Pseudomonadales bacterium. GTDB lineage: Bacteria > Pseudomonadota > Gammaproteobacteria > Pseudomonadales > Azotimanducaceae > Bin55. The sequence goes on along the minus strand of JAJECH010000001.1, from coordinate 16,638 downwards.
TTTGACAGGGTTGTTCGTTACTCGGTCATCAAACCGCGCACCAACCGCGATGATCAAGTCCGAATGGTGCATTGCATTGTTCGATTCGTACGTACCGTGCATCCCCAACATACCGAGAAATTGGGGATCATCGCCGGGGAATGAACCAAGCCCCATGAGCGTATTAGTGATGGGAAAACCGGTTAAGCGAGCGACTTTTACCAGCTCTTCTTCCGCACCGCCTTGGACAACGCCGCCACCCGCATAAATAACCGGGCGTTTTGCCTTCAGCATCGCCACGGCGGCTTTGCGAATCTGACCGGTATGACCCTTCAATGCGGGCTTATAGGATCGCAAACTTACGCTCTTCGGGTACGAGTACTCGAATAGCTCGTTGGGATCTGTCGTGTCCTTTGGTACATCGATCACAATCGGACCGGGTCGGCCGGTTGTAGAAATGTAGAACGCTTGCTTCACCAGCCAAGGAATCTCGCTCGCGGACCGAACGATGAAGCTGTGCTTCACGATCGGGCGTGATATCCCGATCATGTCGGTTTCTTGAAACGCGTCCGTACCGATGACGTCGTGCGGCACCTGAGCCGATATCACGATCATCGGGATCGAATCCATATACGCCGTCGCGATGCCTGTGATCGCGTTCGTAGCGCCTGGACCTGATGTGACTAAGACCACGCCTGGATTACCCGTCGCTCGTGCGTACCCGTCCGCCATATGCGTCGCGGCTTGCTCGTGTCGAACAAGGATGTGCTCGACTCGTTGTTGCTTGAACAGAGCGTCGTAAATGTGCAGTGCCGCACCGCCTGGATAGCCGAAAATGTGTTCAACACCTTCGTCTTGCAATGCGCGAATGAGAATTTCGCCACCGGAGAGCATTTCGGTCATTGGATTCGAGATATGCGTTGTCTTTGGGGGTGGTCGAAGAATGCCCTCGGATGACACGAACCTAGCGAATAATGCTGCTAAGGAAGCAGATGGCAGGAACGCGCGTTAACTGGTTACGAGTGGCAATCGCAGAAGGCGGGGAATTTTAGTCGCACACGAGAAATTAGGCTAGATTTGGTGGGTGAGCGCTCTAGCAAGCTTCGTCCTGTTAGGTTTGGCCTCCGAGATCCTCGACCGCGACGGGCGTGTGGTGTTTCAGCGTGATCTGGCAGGGGTGGAGTTGTAGGATTGCCTCATGGGTAATGGAACTCACACCCAGATCAAACCAGCACCATCCGCCTTTGCGGGGTTGCAGGATTTAATCCACACGGGTGGTAGAAAGGGATTGGTACGACGAGAGCTGACTGCGTTGGGTTATTCGTCATGGCAAGTAGATCGTGCTTTATCCCGTGCCCGTCAATTAGGTCTGATCACTCGTGTTGGGCACGGCGTATACGCCGTTGGGGACGCTCGCATTGCGGAAATCATGCCCGAAGTACTACCGAAGTTGGGGTATCAGATTCTGCCCACACCTAAACTCGATAACTACTCGATCCGTCGATCAGGTGTGACGTACCGACTTGATCGACCGTGCCGTCGTTTGGTCATGCGAGACGGGGTTGTAGCCACGTTTGAGACTCCGGACGGCAAACTCACAAGGTTAAATACGGGAAAAGGGATAGATCCAAAGAAACTTCCGACAACGCGTGAGATAGAAGAGCACTTCCGAACGTTTCAGTACTGCCACTCACCTGCGCGGGCTGAGAAGGACATGATTGTGAATCGCGTGTTGGACGTGTATGACAATCACACAGATCCAGAAGTCGCCTTTGCAATCGAAGGCGGGACCAGCCTCGCGCAATACCAAGGCGTGATCTCACGTTTTAGCGAAGATCTTGATATTCGTGTGTTGTTCGACGATCATGAACTCGACTCGCGCCATGATTTAATGCGTGATGTAGGCGCTAGGCTCAAGGAACGAATTGCGGATGAGCTGCCTTTCTTAGAACCGACGAACAAAGGCAGGTTGCGCCGTGATGGGGTCATCCATACCATTATTTTTGACTATGAAGGCAATGCGGAACATCAAGACGTTGTGCATCGTGTCAAGGTCAAACTGCTCGCTACCCCATTAGTACAACCTGTCCTGCATGTCATTCGCAACCATCAGAGTTGTCCCGTAGTTACCCCGCTTGAAATTCTTGCAGGCAAGTTCGCAGCACTATCAGAACGCCTACCCGGAAGGGGTGACAGCAACCCCGACCTGGTACGCCACGTCCATGATATTGCCGCTTCTGTATCCCACATTACCCCGCACTCGGATGAAATGTTGTCCTTAATAGGTGATGTATCTAGTAATCTCCCAGATGTAGTGAAGGAACTATCACGACCTGTTTGGAAGAATCACTACACGACATATATGCGGAGAATGGGGTCGCTACCGACCTTCGATGCCGATCGGGAAAGCATCCCCCGAACCCACTTGGCGTGGACAAATGTGTTAACGCAGTTTGCAGCTATTTGCCGTACTCTAGACGTAATCGGTGATGAAGTTAGGGATATGGTTGGTACCGCCGTCAATGCAATACTCGCGAAGAGCGGTTCTAAAGGGTTGGAGTTGTAGGGTAGTGGAACCCGCTCTCAAATCAGTTTGTTATGTCTGAAAAACCTTTGAGTTTGCTGCGACGGCACCCGAAGAGGGACGGGTGGACAAACCTACGGAAGTACGTTGATGCGTAAGACCCACACCCCCACCTGTTTGCAATGACCGCCGGAGGGTATTTCGTGCGATTCTTGAAAAGAAAGAGATGCCCCACAGCCAAGCAGGAAAACGGATAACGCTTGATACGTTCTCATCAATCACTATCGCTTCGCTCAAAGTCACGTTTAAGTGCTTCAACGAGCGTCTCTAGGTCATGAGGTAGCGGTGCTTCAAAACTCATGCTCTGCGCCGAACGAGGATGATCGAATGCGAGCTGATAAGCATGAAGTGCTTGACGTCCCATTCCTCGAAGCAACTCGCTCAGCTCGTTAGTCGCGTTGGGAGGAATGCGCCTCTTAGCACCGTACTTAACGTCACCTACTAACGGCAGACCGACTCGCGCAGCATGGACACGGATCTGGTGCGTTCTGCCGGTCTTTAATTCGGCACGAACCAAGGTGTGAGCGCGAAATGCTGTTAGAGGTGTCAGCGTCGTCAGCGCATCACGTCCGTCTTCTCGAACCGTTTGCCGCGTCCTATCGCGCGAACTACGACCTAATGGCAGATTGATGTCACGCGCTTGGGTTAATTTACCTTCCACCACTGCTAGATAGGTTCGGGTCACCGCTCTTTTCGCCAAAGCCGCGATCAAGCGTACCCTCGCGAGTTCCGAAGCAGCGACCACCATAAGCCCTGTCGTGTCCTTGTCCAATCGATGCACGATTCCCGCGCGCGGCAGCTGATTGAGTTCAGGTCGTAGCGCCAGTAACCCATTCGCCAACGTCGGTGCAACCGTTGCCGCGCCTGGATGGACGACCAATCCCGCTGGTTTATTTATTACTAGCAAATCGTCATCTTGAAAGACGACTTGAAGTTCGAGCTCGGTTGCAGTGTCCCAATCTTGCTTCGGTTGAAACATTGCGTCGACCGTAACGGATTCTCCGCCGATCAATTTGTAATTAGGCTTCCGCAATGCACCATCGACGGTGATCAAGCCATCCTTGATCCACTTGGTCAATTGCGACCGCGAAACATCCGAAAAATGTTTCGCCAATACGCGATCCAATCGTTCACCGGTATCGACCTCGGCAATCCGCAGAGATTTTTGGTATCTAAGCGACTTATCTACCATCCGGGTGTCTACCTAAAATACGGCATCTGCTCTGAGGAATTGCATTGAACGAATTTCGCGTTGTTTTGATTGGCGTCCTACTCGTCTGGTTCGTCGCAGGTTGTAGTACGCTAGGTTTCTCAAACATCAAGACAAAAAAAGAAGAACTTGAGCTGACCAGTGAACAAAAACTATACGAAGCTGCGCAGTCTTCTATTCGATCCGGTAATTACACCGTCGGTATCAATCGTCTAGAAGCGATCGAGACGCACTTCCCATTTGGTCAGTACGCCGAGCAAGCCAAGCTCGAACTGATCTATGCGAATTTCATGAAGAGCGACTTTGAAGCAGCTACAGTAGCAGCGACTCGCTTCATCGAACTACACCCCAAACACCCTCGTGCGGACTACGCGTACTACATGCGCGGATTGGCCAGCTATGAAAAGAATCGAGGCTTTTTCGATCGTTTTCTCGGTTCTCCTCAAGCGTCTCGCGATGTCACTGCTGCCAAGGAAGCATTTATCGAGTTCAACGAGCTATTGCAGCACTTTCCCGATAGCCTTTATGCGAAAGATGCAAAAGCGCGGATGCTGCACCTTCGAAACATCATCGCCGAGCATGAGTTGATGATCGCACAGTTCTATCTCAATCACGACACTTGGGTCGCGGCGGCGAACCGCGCAGCAGGCATCGTGGAGCACTTCCCATCAAGTTCATCGGTACCGGAAGCGCTCGCAATCGTCGTCGAAGCAAACTACCGACTAGGTCTCGAAAAACCAGCAAATGATGCGTTACGCGTTCTAGCGCTGAATTTCCCGAGCTACGACGGATTCAACGACGAAGGAAAACTGGTACTACGTGACGCAATAAAAAATCGCGACCGCAGCTTGGCGAACATCATGACATTTGGCGTGTTGGACCGACCTGCGGTTCCACCGCCGCTTGAGATTTACATTCCTGAATCACCGCGAACTGCTGAGGCGCAGGAAGAAGACCGCTAGCTCTGACGCTACCGTCTTGTGTTAATCACAAGCAGTCCTTTAGCGACGTAACAGGAGCTATGAATCGGCCGATTGGTCCGATTCCTTGGCGACTTGACTATCCGGTCGCTCTCGGTGTACGATCGCCGCGAGAATCCAACTCGCAGCACCGATGCACACGGCAGAATCCGCAATATTGAATATCGGAAAGTTGAAGCCGATTGCGTAGTAATGCACGTGGATAAAGTCAACCACGCATCCATGCATAGCGCGATCGATTAAGTTGCCTCCCGCCCCTGCCAGAATCAGTGTCAGTGCGAGCACGAAGAGAAACGGGGGGTCTTGGATCCGGCGTAGGCGCCATATTTCCCAACTGAAATAAACGACAAACGCAACACCAACGAACGTCAGAAAATGCGTGTAGCCTTGAAGAATGCTGAAGGCAGCGCCGGTGTTACAGAAGTATCGAAACGTAAGAAACGGCAGAACCGATACAGCGCCGTCAAGAAGCTCAGCCGTTGCGAGGTATTTGGTATATTGATCTAGGACAACAACCAGCGCCGCGCCGACAAACGCCCACCACCATCGCGGATTGACATTAGTCGAATTCGGCACGATGCTCATCAAACCAACTTCGCGTCATTTCGAGATCTTTCGCGATTTGGACTTTGAGCGCGTCCAGACCGTCGAACCGTACATCGTCACGAAACTTGTGATGAAACGTGACAGTAATTTGTTTGCCATAGATGTCTTGGTCAAAGTCGAATAAGTGCACTTCCAATAAAGGTTCTGTTCCATCGACCGTAGGTCTAGTTCCGACGTAAGCCGAACCTTCGTATGTTTTATCTAACCCTGTCACGGTCACTGCGAATATCCCTTCGAGTGCGGAACGATACCGTTGGAGGCGGATATTGGCGGTGGGCGTGCCGAGCTGGGTACCCATGCGCTGACCGACGACGACCGAACCCATCATGAAGTACTTTCGACCGAGAAGCTTTTCGGCCAAACTGAAGTCGCCAACCGTCAACGCATCGCGGATACGGCTGCTTGAAACCCGTTCGTGATCGAAAACCATCGTACCGAGGTGTGTAACACCAAAACCTACACGTTCCCCGGCGACCTGGAGCATCGTGTAGTCCCCCTCAGCGTTTCTCCCAAATCGGAAATCATCACCCACGACTAGGTACTTCACACCGAGTATTCGTACAAGGAACTCATCAATAACTGCGTCCGCCGTCGTTGAACTGGTCCTTTCATTGAATGGAATGCACAGAACGTAGTCCAAATCGAAATCACGAAGGATCGCAATCTTTTCGCGGAAACGAGTGAGTCGCGCGGGCACCATCGCGCCTCGAAAATACTCGCGCGGTTGCGGTTCAAACGTCACCAACATGCTCTTGCAGTTTAACTCCTGAGCTTTGGCGGAGAGGTGAGACAGCAACATCTGATGGCCATGATGAATGCCATCGAACGTACCAATCGTGATGACACCGTTACGGTGTCTTTCACGCACGTTGTGCAATCCTCGAATCAGTTCCACTCTATCGCCTATACCCGATGGATCAGATGGCGCGGTCGAACCCCGCAAACTAGCAACATCGCACCATACACCACCAAACCGCTAACGACCATGAGTCCCATTTGCCCTGCCCTACGCCACTCTGACACGCTCGTCCACATTTCGAAATTGAGATTCAACCACATGAGACATATGACCATAACGATACATCCTGCCAAACTCGCGAGCCCAAAGTGCCAGAGCGATTTACTTGGACGGTACTGACCGCCGCGGATCAGACCGCGCATTAGGAGGTAACAGTTAACGAAAGCAGCTACGGTAGTTGCAAAAGCTATCCCCAACAATCCTAGCCACCAGAAAAGACATAAGCTGATCGCAATGTTCACGCCGACGCCAATTGTGGCGTATAAAAAGGGCGTGTGCATGTCCTCACGCGCGAAATACCCAGGTCCAAGTACCCGCGTCAGCACCATGGGAACCAAACCAATAGAGAATGCCTGTAAGGCTACCGCGGTCATCTCAACATCTGCAACTTCGAACGCGCCTCGTAGGAATACGGTGGCAAGGATCGGTTTCGCAAGATAGTACAGTGCAACCGCAGCAGGGAGCGCAAAGAGAACCCCCATACGAACGCCCCAGTCAAGGGTTTCGCTGAACAATTTCGAATCGCCTTTCCGATGGAGGCGCGAAAGATTCGGCAGCAGAATGGTCTGCATTGCAATCGCCAATAACGCCATCGGCAGCTGGATCAGACGATCAGCGTAGTAAAACCAAGATACCGTGCCAACGGTAAGTTGCGCACAGAGGATCGTTCCGACGAGAATGTTGATCTGTCCCGCTGACGCCGCGTATACGCCTGGGACGATCAGTTTGAGAATTCGTCGTACGCCTTCGTCTCGAAAATTCACACGTGGCCATCGCAGCAATCCCAGCCGTCGTAACGAAGGTAGATGCGCCAAGAGCTGCAAAAACCCAGCGGTCAGCACTCCCCACGCCATTGCGTACGCGACGTGACCAGAGAGCATCGCGGCCCACACCGCTGCAACTATGACGCAGGCACTCAACAGCAAAGGTGCACCGGCGGTAATCGAGAAGCGCTGATAACTGTTGAGAACCGAACCGGCGAATGCGGTCAACGAAATGAGTCCAAGGTATGGGAACATCACGCGGAGCATGTCGACGGCTGCTTGATAACGCGGTTCCCCAACCCAATTGCGCAACGTGAACAAGTCAATCAATGGTTGGGCGAGTAACACACCAATAAGGGACAGCCCCAGCAATACCACAGCGAAACTACCCGCAACGGTTCGAACGAAATCGATGAGATCCGATTCTGTGTTGTTCTCTCGATAGTCCGCAAGTACTGGAATGAACGCTTGCTGAAATGCCCCCTCGGCGAATAGTCGACGAAAGAAATTCGGAATCTTGAACGCTACAAAAAACGCATCCGCAATCGGTCCTGCACCAAGAAAGTAAGAGACGACCACGTCACGCACCAAACCACCGACCCGTGACAGTCCGGTTAATGACGCAACAACCAGACCTTTACCGGTGAGACTCGTCGTTTCGCGCTGTTGCTGCGCCACTTCGTCGTCCGTCAAGTTAGACTCGTCCATCCCTGAAGTCAGCGCCACGCTTCGAGCAGCTTGGTTCTCGCATTGCAGTGACTAAAATTCGCGCCTTCAACTAACGGCCTAAGCCTCCTGAGACAGCAATTTGGCACATACCTTATCTGCTAAAAAACGCGTACGTCAAAACGCACGCCGCAACGCCCGAAACTCGGCGAAGCGTAGCACCATGCGCACTGCGATTAAGAAAACCGTAACGGCAATCGAATCGGGCGACAAAGAGAAGGCTCAGGACGCACTTAACGCCGTATCTAGCATTCTCGATCGTTACGCCCACAAGGGATTGATTCATAAGAATAAAGCCGCACGCCATAAGTCGCGATTGAATGCCAAAGTAAAGGCGTTGGCGAGCTAGCTAGATTAAAGCCAGATTGTCTCGATGAATCATTTCGGGTTCATCCATATAGCCTAGCAACCTCTCAATCTCGCTGGATGCGTGACCTTTGATCAATCGCGCTTCCTGATCACTGTAATTCGACAACCCTCTCGCAATTTCATTGCCATCGTCGTCGCACACCGTTACGACATCGCCCCGATGGAAATTTCCAATCACGTCTTTGACACCGATCGGTAACAGACTTACGCCATTGCTCACGAGTGCGCGCACCGCCCCTTCGTCGATCGTGAGTTCGCCGCGACTTCGAAGCTGACCTGCTATCCACTGTTTACGCGCGTCTACTGGTGTGATATCGGCGGTGAGATGCGTACCGACTTCATCTCCGCGAAGGAGCCGAATCAGTGTGTCGGTTGCGCGACCGTCAATGATCCAAGTATCGCACCCGGACTTGGCCGCGAAGCGCGCGGCTTCCAGTTTCGTGAGCATTCCGCCACGACCGAATTGCCCTGGTTCACTATTCACCATCGCATCCAGCGCATCGTTGAAAGGTGAGTCACGTTTGATGATTTTTGCGTCAGGGCATGTCCGTGGATCCGCTTCAAACAATCCTTCTTGATCAGTCAACACCACTAATGCATCCGCCTGTATCAGCGCCGCAACCCGCGCTGCTAGCGTGTCGTTGTCGCCAAAACGAATCTCATCCGTCGAAACGGAGTCGTTTTCGTTAATCACAGGGATCACGTCGTGTTTCAGACAGGTTTCGATCGTCGAACGTGCGTTCAGGTATCGCTCTCGGTCTTTAAGGTCCTCGTGCGTTAACAACACCATACCCGTCGAGAAACCCACCTCCTGGAATCGCGTGGCGTATGCATGCGTCAACCCCATCTGTCCAACCGCTGCTGCGGTTTGAAGCATGGGGAGGTCATGGGGGCGTTCGACCAACCCAAGCCGGTGCATGCCTTCCGAAATCGAACCGCTGGAAACGATCACGACGTTCACGTCGGCTTGCCTCAGTTCAGTGATCTGTTGACAAAGCGAGTCGAGGCGCCGCTTCGACAGCCCAGAGCCGTCAGCTACCAGTGAACTACCAATCTTCAGAACCCAAGTCGAACCGACTTCGCTCGGTGCATGTGTGCGTTCAGTCACGACGATAGATCACTTCAACTTGGTCCTCTTCGTCTGGCGTCGAAGAGGTTCTAGATTTCGTTCGATTCAATATATCGTCTAGTACGTCTCGATCTAACGCGGATGAATCGTCGGAGTTTAGTTTCGGGTTGCTCTCTATCGCCTCCATGAGCGCGAAAGTCAGCTCCCGCACACCGCGTTGAGTAACAGCAGAAATTTCAAAGATCGGACGATTAGGGCGTAAGGCATTTAGACTCTCTACCACTGCTTGGAGTTGATCTGGACTCGCAATATCAGTTTTCGTGACGACCGTCCACACGTCGCGTTCTGCAAGCGCTTGACTGAAAGTCTCGACCTCGTGCTCGATCGTCGCCAAATTCTCACAGGGGTCGCTACCGTCAACCGGAGCGACTTCAACTAAATGCAGTAAGAGATGGGTGCGACTAAGGTGTTTCAAGAATCGCGTGCCTAATCCGTGTCCGGATGCCGCCCCTTCAATCAAGCCGGGAATGTCAGCCATTACAAAACTCCGCGCAGGATCAACTTGAACGACGCCGAGATTCGGTACAAGCGTTGTAAACGGGTAATCAGCAATCGCGGGTCGTGAGGAGGAAACGACACTCAACAGCGTCGATTTACCTGCGTTGGGTTTACCTAATAGACCAACATCTGCCAGAACTTTGAGGTGTAAACGCAGACGCTTTGACTCGCCAGAGGTGCCATGTTCGAACTCGCGAGGCGCCCGGTTGGTACTCGAACGGTATGAGTGGTTTCCGCGTCCACCTTCGCCGCCTTGCGCAACGACTACCAACTGCCCCGGCGACGTAATATCTGCCACGTACTCTAGCGTCGCGTCGTCCACCACACTCGTACCACAGGGTACGTCAACAACTAGGTCACGTCCGCTAGCACCCGTCTTGACACTACTCCCACCCTGTCGTCCATTCTCAGACTTTAGGATCGGTCGGTATTTGAAATCTACGAGCGTGTTCAGCGAGCCGTCGCCCCGAAAGACAACATTTCCTCCATTTCCTCCATTGCCACCGTCAGGTCCACCTTTGGGTAGATTAGGTCCGCGATGGAAGCTCATACAACCGTCGCCACCACGCCCGGCGGTCACGTCTAGTGTGACTTCATCGACGAAAAGCATGAGAAATGCGACGGCATCGGATTGCGTCGCCGATTGGAATAGGAGTTAGTTCGTCGCTACGCTGACGTAGGTGCGCTGGTGCTCACCATGCTTGCGAAATACGACAGTTCCGGATGCTGTGGCAAAAAGTGTGTGATCACGACCACAACCAACGTTGTCGCCGGCATGAAACTTCGTGCCACGTTGCCGAACCAAGATATTGCCGGGTTGAACTTGCTCGCCACCGAAGTGCTTAATCCCTAGTCGTTTCGACTCGGAATCGCGCCCGTTTCGTGTACTGCCGCCCGCTTTCTTATGTGCCATATCGACTACCTAATGCGAAATGCCTACGATCTGCACTGCAGTGAACTTCTGTCGGTGCCCTGCGCGTCGTAAATAGTGCTTCCTACGTTTGAACTTGATGACGCGAATCTTGTCTCGCCTTCCCTGTTCCACGACTTTCGCGGTCACACGGGCACCTTCAACAAGAGGTGTTCCGATTTCTACGGACTCACCATTAGCAACCATCAAGACTCGATCGAACTCGACGTCCGCGCCAACTTCCGCATCGAGCTTCTCAATAGAAAGCTGTGCGCCTTCCTCAACGCGATATTGCTTACCACCTGTTTCAATGACTGCAAACATACCAGCAACTCTAGGAATCGTGCTTAGGAGAACGTTTCGCTAAATCCGAATTAGATTTAGGCGAAAGATAAAACGCAGAATACACTGACATACACGTTTATATGTCAGGTCGCAATTAGAATTTTACCCATTCGTGGCAGCTAGCGATATACCCCGCGACCGTGCGGGAACCTTTAGTTGTCCTATTACAACGGCCTTTTTTAAGCACAACCGTCTAGTGAGTTCCCCTCTCCGAGCTTTCGAGCCACACTTACCGACCTCATTGAGTGAGGTAACTCAGCTGGTTCAATCCGAACTCAATGCAGCAGAAAAACTAATTCAATCGAATCTGGCGTCGGATGTGGAGACGGTGGCATCCATCGGCGAGTATATCGTTAAGTCCGGCGGCAAGCGCCTAAGACCGATGACCGCAGTACTTGTCGCTCGTGCACTTGGACATCGGACGGAGGAGGTCGTCACCCTTGCCGTATTGCTTGAGTTTCTCCATACCGCCACACTATTGCACGACGATGTTGTCGACCGTTCTCAACGTCGACGTGGACGTAAAACTGTTAACCTACTGTGGGGGAATGCACCGAGTGTCTTAGTCGGAGACTTCCTCTATTCGCGGGCGTTCCAACTCATGGTCCAACTCGATCGCATGGACATCATGTCGGTGATCAGTGAAGCAACAAATCTCATCGCTGCGGGTGAAGTCAAGCAGCTTGAGCATGTCCGGGATCCAGATCTGACTGAAGCAGACTACATGGACATCATCCGGTGCAAGAGCGCTCTGCTCTTTCAAGCTGCGGCAGAGACCGGTGCGACGCTCGCGAATGCCAGTTTAGATGAGATTGAAGCGGCGCGCCTATTTGGTCTGCATTTCGGTCTCGCCTATCAACTCATGGACGACTTGCTTGATTACGCTGGTGATAGCGAGAAGTTGGGGAAAAACGTCGGTGACGATCTCAAGGAAGGTAAACCTACGCTACCGCTCATATTCGCGATGCGCTACTCTTCCGAAGAGAACGCGGAACTCATACGTACGGCGATTCGAGATCAATCCGCCGACGATACCTCGCAGATCATGGATGTCGTTCATCAGTCTGGCGCTTTAGGGTATACGCGAGCAAACGCCCTTGCGCAGACGCATCTTGCTAAAAGTTCGCTATTTCGTTTACCGCCGAGTCGATATCGGGACGGCTTGAACCGTCTAGCAGACATTGCATTGGAACGAATTCAGTAGCCATCACAGTCTTGTTCTTGTCGAAAACTAACTGACATATCCACGGCTCTCGCTCACTAGAATTTCCGACTTAGATACCCGTGACCGGCATTGATTGAATTCGTTATGCCGGTATTTCCCTTCTGTCGGAGTGTAGCTCAGACTGGTAGAGCATCGTCTTCGGGAGGCGGGGGTCGCTGGTTCAAATCCAGTCACTCCGACCAATCAAACACCCTTCTGCTTCGCATCGTCGATTTTGCGCTGCATCCGACGCATGCCATTCAGCCAGCGCTCTAAATCGCCGTTCTTGCGATCCATCCAAGTTTGCGCGATTTCGTCCGTGAGAACAAGAAATCGTTCATTCTGAATGGCGTCAGTCACCATATCCGCTACTTCCTCTGGTTCCTTTATCGGTCCCGCAGCCGTTTGAGCGAAAGGTGTATTTCGGTTACCCAACATGGGCGTATTTACGCCTAGCGGCGCGAGTAGAGACGTGCGGATACCTTGATCGTGGTACGTGATGGACATCCACTCCGCGATTGCTACGACAGCGTGCTTTGTCGCGGCATAGAGTACGTTGCCATGCGTCGTCAAAATCCCCGCCATTGACGCCGTGTGCACGAAGTAGCCACTCCCACGTTCCAACATACCCGGCAGAACCGCTCGGATCGCATAGACGTGCGCGATCACGTTTACGTCCCATTGAACATGCCAGTCTTGAATATCGGTCTCAAGGGGATCACCACCCGTTGCGATTCCTGCATTACTGAAGAATAGATCAACGGGACCGAACTCTTCCTCCGCAGCAGAAACCGTCGCGTTGATGTCACTCTCTTTCGCGACGTCGCAATGAACCGCACGACCGTTGATTTCCGCGGCAACCGTGCTTGCACCTTCGTCATTAACGTCGGCTACTACGACGTTCGCTCCCAAGGTTGCGAATGCTCGACTGCATGCGGCACCAATGCCACTTGCTCCACCAGTGACGATGCACGTTTTTTCACGAAGATCCATCACGCAATTCCTTAATTCGCTAAATCGCATTATGTAGAGGGTTAAATTGCCTTCTGTGTCCTCCGAAACATACTTTGGCACTATGAAGTACTTACACACAATGGTTCGCGTGAACGATATCGATGCATCGCTGAACTTTTACTGCGACCTCCTTGGGTTAACGGAACTCCGTCGTATTGACAACGAAGCGGGGCGATTTACGTTGGTCTTTCTTGCCGCGCCTGGCAACGAATCAGCGCAAGTAGAACTCACCCATAACTGGGATCCAGAAGAACTTGAAGGCGGACGAAACTTCGGTCACTTAGCGTACCAAGTCGAGAATATTTACGACACTTGCCAACGACTGAAGGATGGCGGCGTGACGATCAATCGCCCGCCACGAGATGGCTATATGGCATTCGTCAGGTCACCTGACAACATCAGTGTGGAAATACTGCAAGATGGTGGACCATTGCCTGCGCAAGAACCTTGGGCATCGATGGCAAATTCCGGCGAGTGGTAGACTGAAGGTCGCTTCTAAAAGGAAGTTGGTTTATAGACGCGGGTATTCGCGCCACTTAGCACGCGCGACGTGAAGCTATGCGTGACGCTCGCGCGAGCTCGCCCAAAATCGAGGAATCGTCAGTTGCACGGGATTCTCAAGCTCCCGTTTGAGACAACAACTGTTATCCGCCAACACATGCATTGAGGCAATCGCACCAATCAGCACGATCCAAATTGGTAAATACTCCATCTCAGCGTACCATCTATGATCGAGTACAGGTACTGCAGAGAAGAATCGATAGAAATAAAAGAACATAAAGAGTGTATTGATTATTGCAAAACCTCTGATAAACACGTCTCGCACAGAAGGCAGTAACGTCAGCAAAGTCAGCGCCGCGGTCGTAAGTAGCGCAACCACCAAAAGAGGGTCGAACCTTATGAAATACACGAGTCCGATCAGCAGAACGGCAATCAGGCAGTTAATGACTTTCACAGATTCAGTCTCACCGTTGAACGAAAATCCGTCGGATCGTGTGATTCATGCTGGACACTATCTAACCGCGTAGAGAAAAAACGAAACGCTACGACATATACGAATAACTGTGTTCATATTCTGAGGTAATCTGCCGTAGTCAGACCGTGTTGACATAACACGCTCGTTTAGTCAAATGTTAGCAGAGTTTCGAAAGCAGCGTGATTCGACCTTCCGATTGCGTTAAGAGCATGAACATGAATTCGTGCTATATCACTAGGATAATGCCGTTCTCTTCATGGTTGTTACGTGGTACCGCTCTCATGCGCGCTAAGTACCTTTCGCTCGCTCTAGCTTCATTTTGTAGCGTCATTGTCTCACTCGTCTTCGCCAGCGATTCAACAGACGAAACAGCGGATGAGTCTGAACTGGTCGTTCAAACCGCTTCTGGTGCGGTTAAAGGTGCATACAGCAGCGTTGCGCCCGAAATACAAACCTTCAAAGGTATACCGTTTGCAGCGCCGCCGGTCGGCGATTTGCGATGGCGCAATCCACAACCAGTCACGGCATGGACGGATGTTCGCGACGCCACTGAGTTTGGGTCACGCTGTTACCAGCCAACATTAGAGCAAGGCTTTTACGCCACGGACCCGCAACCAACCAGTGAAGATTGCCTATATCTCAATGTATGGACAAGCAGTTCCTCAAATGACGCCTCCATGCCTGTAATGGTCTGGATCCACGGCGGCGCTTTTATCATGGGTTCAGGATCAGAAACGATCTACAACGGTGACCGATTAGCCCAAGACGGCGTAGTCGTCGTTACCGTGAACTATCGACTGGGTTTGATGGGTTTCTTTGCGCACCCAGCATTGAGCGCCGAATCTGAAACTGGCGTATCTGGCAACCAAGGACTCTACGATCAAATTGCCGCGTTGCAATGGGTACAGGACAACATTGCTGCCTTCGGTGGCGATCCAAATAACGTCACGATTTTCGGTGAATCAGCTGGCTCGATTAGCGTCTGCTATTTGGTTGCTACACCTCTTAGCGGTGGATTGTTTCAGAAAGCAATCGGTCAATCTGGCGGATGTTTTGCAAAACACCCCACACTCAACGAAAGTGGCGAAGAGTTCCTACTCCTTGCTACCCCCGGCGTACAGGACACGTCGGGATATGGCGTCGGCCAACGCGTCGCGGGGGCGCTAAGCGGGGATGCTGATGGTAAATCAGCGATCGCGCAGATGCGGGAAATGTCCCCTGGGGAAATAGCAGCAAAACTCGTTGAACAGCAAGTCAATGTTCCCTGGCGGTCAATCTATGTCGACGGCGTCATGTTTCCCGAACAAATGCGTTTATTAATGTCGGGTGGCGACGCCAATCGTGTTGACACCATCGTCGGATCGACGAAGGATGAAGGTGTGATGCTCTGGCCGGAAATTCCGGAAGTGCCACTTGAAGCGTGGGAATCGAACTTACGTAGCAGTGCGCCGGAGTACGCTGAGCAATTGATCGCGGCTTACACGGAGGACGCGGAGAAATCAACCAAGACTGCGACTCAGGAAATGATGTCAGACGCGATCTTCACTTCCGAGATGCGGACATGGGCACAACACGTCGAAAACCAAGACAAGAACGTGTTCGTGTACGTTTTTAATCACGCGCCACCGCTTGAAGGTATGGGTCGATCACTCGGAGCGTTTCACGGAGGCGAGATTCAGTACGTGTTCCAGTCGCATGCAGGAGAGAACGCGGATGATGGTTTTCCGGAACTTTGGGACACGTCCGATCGAGAAGTTGCGAGCATGATGCGGCGGTATTGGGTCAATTTCGCTAAGACCGGCGACCCCAACGGCGAGGGTTTACCTGAATGGCCTGAATATATGACATCGACTAACCAAACACTCGCTATCGAACAAAAAGCTAATGTCGTCTCCGATTTACGGAAAACCAAACTTGACGTCCACGAACGGATGATGCGTGGCGGCTTTGTAGAAGCAGAACCTAGTCAAGAATAGCGAGCATCGGTCCACATCGGACGATGTTCAACCGTTTGGGCGACCGTCTATCTAGCGCACAGGTTCTGACGGTGAATGGTCACTGTCAGAGATCTGTTCTACCATCACAACATCAACGCGGTGAGGTCGCTTCGCACGTGCGTTATCGCTCACCCGATCAATGGCGTATCCAATGCCGCCGTAGACGAGTACTGATTGAGCCACGACCATTAATTTGGGAGTTATAACCTTAACTAAACAACCGACGGTTGCCGCCTCGATTCCATTTGACGGATCATCGGACCAACCAACGTTGCAGCCCTCTCCCGTCCAGCTGCGCCACTCCCAGACGCCATGTTCAAGGCGGCATT
>JAJECH010000046.1 GCA_022822135.1 Pseudomonadales bacterium | reverse complement strand
CGAACTCGGTTCAGGCTTGATGCCGTAGGTGGCTTCAAAACACTGATTGAACTGATACGTCGCCAGACGTTCCGCGAGAAAGTGGTTCCACACGAAACGACACGCCCCGGCAAGTCGCTCCAGTTGTTTTGCGTTCGTGCGTGTCACCGGGAGCAGTCGATACGTGGCGTTGCGATGGACACGTTGCATGTGAGAATTGCCTGGTTTGTCAGAATGTATGGTGTTCATCACTAAATCTCGCACCCTGTGCAAAAGTATAGCAATAAATAATTTAGTCAGGGTTATAAGTCCCATTCGAAACGGGTGAGAATCTTAAAAGGTCTTGTTCCTCGCTAACATTTTCGGTATCTAAGAAAGGGATTCGTGATGACCGCACTTGATGGCATGCGTGTCTTGGACATGACGCAATTCGAGGCAGGTACGTGCTGCACCCAGTCTCTGGCGTTCCTAGGCGCTGACGTTGTAAAAGTCGAACGACCAGATGTTGGTGACCCGGGTAGGGGTCGAGCACGTGGTGAATTGATCGACGCGGAGTATTTCATTAATTGGAATAGCAATAAGCGAAGCGTCACACTTGATCTCACAAATCCAGACGGGCGAGAAATACTTCTCAAAATGGTTTGCAACTATGACGTGTTTGTTGAGAACTATGGACCCGGTGTCGTGGAGAAACTGGATATTGGCTACGACGTCATGCGGCGGGAGAATCCACAACTCATCTATGCTCGTATTAAAGGGTTCGGTACGAGCGGTCCACGTGCGGACTACAAGTGCATGGACATGGTTGCTCAAGCGGCGGCGGGAGCGATGTCCATTACCGGGAATCCAGATGGTCCGCCGATGCGACCTGGTCCGACAACCGGCGATGCCGGTACCGGCATGCAAGCCGCATTGGCGATTACTGCGGCATACGTTCAACGGCTTCGCACTGGCGAAGGGCAGCTGATCGAATTAGCCATGCAGGAGGCGATGACGTACTACTTGCGCACGGCGGTATCAAGGACACGCTTTGGTACGGTGCCAAGTCGTCGTTCAGCCAACGGTGAAAACCCGTTTATGGCGATGTACCCGTGCAGTCCTGGTGGTCCGAACGACTACGTCTACATCATGGCTGTTAATCAGCGTATGTGGGATGCGGTCGCAGCCGCGATCGAAATCCCAGATCTAATGAAGGACGAACGCTTCGAGAACCCCCGGATCAGACACGAGAATCGCCAAGCGTTGTTTGAAACCATCGCCGCGTGGACGCGCACAAAGACCAAACACGAAGCCTCGAAGATCTTCTCAGAGGCAGGTGTTTGCGCGAGCCCGGTCAACGAAACCACCGAGCTTTTTACGGACGAACATTTGATTGAACGCGATTTCATAAAACAGATCGATCATCGCGAGCATGGCCAAGTACAAATTCTTGGCTGGCCGTCGCGCTTATCGAAGAGTTCGGTGGAACCTGTCGCCGCACCGTTGCTGGGCGAGCACACGGATGAAGTCCTGCAAGAGGACCTCGGTTTGTCAGCGGATCAACTGACTGAACTACATCGTCGAAATGTGGTCGGAAACGAAGAACTGGAACGAGCAGACTTGAATGCGGCAGCAAGCTAGCTGAGTCATGTGATGCTATGGACGCGACACTACGTGCGTATCACGAGCAACTAGGTATTCCCTCGGATTACACTAAGAAGACTCGTTTACCTATTCACACAGTCCCGGACGATCTCGTTGACATCGGACCGGATTGCTACGGACGTCCGCAGCGCATGCGGTCTGACGCAGCGGCCGCGTGGAATGGCATGCGGGACGCGGCTGCGGAAGTTTCGATCGAGCTTTTGGTGGTTTCCGCCTACCGCTCGGTTGAATACCAGGTCCAGGTGATACGGCGCCAGCTTGCGAAGGGTAGAACGATTCAGGAGATCTTGACGCGAGTCGCCGCCCCGGGTTTTAGTGAACACCACAGCGGATGTGCACTCGATTTAACCACCCAGGGATTTGATGCGGTCGAGGAAGAGTTCGAGGATTCGCCGGCGTTCAAGTGGTTGGTTGCAAACGCAGCAACGCACGGCTTTCATTTGAGTTATCCGCGTGACAATCCATTCGGTGTGATTTACGAACCGTGGCATTGGTGCTACTCGGTTCAAGGATCCTAAACTCTCGCGACGTTCGGTTGTAAAACGTCCAACGGGTCATCGGGCGGGAATTGGATACTCGGCTTGGCAGCCCGCAACTGGTCCGGATAGTCGAGGGTATAGTGCAAGCCGCGCGACTCTTTGCGCCACTGTGCGCCGCGCACGATGGCTTCGGCAACGTTGATAAGGTTGCGCAGTTCGATCAAATCGCTATTGATCCGATAGTGTGAATAGAACTCGTGGACCTCTCGTTTAAGGAGGTTTATTCGATTGGCAGCGCGTTCGAGCCGATTGTCGGTGCGTACGATGCCGACGTAGTCCCACATAAACCTACGCAATTCCATCCAGTTGTGCGTTAAGACGATGTTCTCGTCTGAGTTGGTCACGCGAGACTCGTCCCAGTCTTTGATATCTGCTTCAAACGATGGTGTGCTAGATAGCCGTTCGGCAATGTGGTTAGCAGCTGACTTCGCATATACGAGACACTCGAGAAGCGAGTTGCTTGCTAATCGGTTCGCGCCATGGACCCCGGTGCATGCAACTTCACCGATTGCGTATAGTGATTCGAGATCAGTGCGTCCGTGATGGTCGACGAGCACGCCACCACAGGTGTAGTGTGCTGCAGGAACAACCGGAATCGGGTCTACGCGCATGTCAATACCGATCTCAAGCAAATGTTGAAGAATCGTTGGGAATTGCTTTTCGATATGTGCCTTTGACAGGTCTGTTACGTCGAGATACACGCACTCGATGCCTAATCGTTTGATCTCGTAGTCGATGGCTCGAGCGACGATGTCGCGGGACGCAAGCTCTTGTCGTTTATCGAATCGGTGCATAAAGGTCGAGCCATCGGGCAATCGCAGCTTGCCTCCTTCGCCGCGTACAGCTTCCGAGATTAGGAACGATCGCGCGTCTGGGTGATAGAGACACGTTGGATGGAACTGATTGAATTCCATATTCGACAAACGACAACCCGCACGCCAAGCCATCGCGATTCCGTCGCCAGTGCAGGTATCCGGATTGCTGGTGTAAACGTAGACCTTGCTCGCACCGCCGGTGGCAAGAACAACCGATTTTGCTCGTATGCATTCGACGCGATCACTATGAGGGTCGTAGACGTATGCGCCGACGACGCGTTTTACCGCGTCGTCTGATTGATGGGATATCAAATCGACGGCGACACGGTCGTTCATGAACTCGATGTTGGATCGCCGATTTGCCTCTTCGATAAGGGTTGAAGCGATTGCGCGTCCGGTGGCGTCGGCGACGTGTAGTACCCGCCGGTGGCTATGTCCGCCCTCTTTCGTGCGATGAAGATCTGATTGGTGGCGGTCGAATTGCAGTCCCATCGAAATGAGATCGCTGACAGCGGTAGCTCCGCGGTCTACGACGAATCGAACGGCTGCCGGATCGCACAATCCTGCGCCCGCCATCAGTGTGTCGGTGAAATGAGACTCTGTGGAGTCGTTCTCATCCGTAACGGCGGCGATCCCTCCTTGCGCACGGTTTGTCGATCCGGCTTTCATGTCTTCTTTTGAAAGAACGAGCACTTGGACGTGAGAGGGAAGATTGATAGCCGACGCGAGACCGGCAGCACCGCTGCCGATTACAAGTACATCGGTTTCATGACGAAGCGTCATAGATCAGTTGATACACGTGATTGAATTTCGATTAGGCTCTCATGTAATCCTGTGTGTTTTCCACACTGGTTACACGGTTCCGTGTCGATCAGGGCCCATGCCCTGATTCCATCTTCCTGTTGCCGACACTGCGGGAAGAGAGCGTCCCGCATTAGAGAGCTCAAGCCTCTTGAGCAACACATTTTTGACGCGTTCGCGTCCCGGTCGTCATGATAGCCGCAATGTTCGCATTGGCACCAACGATCGTTCAACGTCAACGCATTGATCGGTAAACCATCGCAACTCGAGCACCGTTACGTGGTATGTTTGGGATCAACGCACGCCAACTGACTACCGGTGCTTGCAGCCTTGTAGTCGAGTTGCGCGATAGTACGCCCGTGCTACTGCCACCCGTCGTTTCTTACGACCGTTCGAGCCGACTTCACATTGACTCAAGGCACGTTGCAGGCGTCGAATCTCGGTGCGGTCAGGCGTAGGACGTACATCAAAATTCCCGAAGTGAACTCAAGAAAGGGAACTACAATGAATCGGACCTTTCGGTACTAGACTGCACGACCTTTTGAAAGAGATCGATCTTTTAGTGGAAATTGATTTCACAGCACTCAGAGAAAACTACGTTAGATCAGGCTAACTGGTGTTGTTTCCATGACTGAGCCTGCTCGAGAATACACGCCACTAGAGCTAGTGACTCGTCTTACCGATCTCGAGGAAACGAATGCGCCGACGTCACTTTTCGTGACAGGCGATGTTGATCTACTCCGTGTGGGTCGGCGCGTTTCAGTCGTCGGTTCCCGTAACGCGAGTAGGTTGGGGCTTAAGCGCACCCGTTCGTTAGTTAAAGAACTGGTCGATCACGACTTCGTCGTCGTGAGCGGATTAGCGAAAGGCATCGACACGGCCGCACATGCTGCTGCGTTGGAGTTCAACGGGCGTACGGTCGCTGTTCTCGGAACCCCACTCGATATTTGTTATCCGTCCGCGAATACCGACCTCAAACAACGTATCGAAGTGGATCACGCGGTCGTGTCCCAATTCCCCTGCGGAACCCCGTTTAACCGTCGAAACTTTCCGTTACGGAATAAAACCATGGCGTTGCTATCAGATGCGACCTTCATTGTCGAGGCATCAGAGAACAGCGGAACCCGTTTTCAAGGGTGGGAAGGACTTCGACTAGGCCGAGACGTCTTCATTCTTGAGAACGTTGCAGATAACACCGCACTAACTTGGCCGAGTGAAATGATCAAGTACGGTGCGCAAGTACTTACTCGGTGTAATTTGAAGGAAGTACTGGAAAACCTGCCTCTATATACCGAACGTTCAGATGTCGACGAGATTGAATTCTGAAGTTCCTCTCGCAACCTGCTATTGCTATTTGACTCGTGGGACGACAAATGAAGAGAAAATGTCTCGAAAACGGTGAGCACAATCTGAAAATAGCGATCTACCAAGCAATCACAAGATGGTTCATGGAGTTCGTTGATTGCGGAACGAGGAGATGTTTACCGAGTTCTTTGTTGAAGAGCCCGTATTAGTCCCAGTGCCTGCAACCGGTTTTAAGAATGGCATTCAGTTTCTAGGAAAGAGAGGGATCAAGATCGTGTCGGTCTGCGAGCCAGTGAGCTGTTCCGAGATTTTGTGTAACCATGGAAAAAGGGATCGAAGAATGCCTCTTAGTTGGCTTACTATTGTCGGAAACTATGAGTAGTGATTAAGTACAGACCTTCAGTTGGTCCGTACCTTGCGAGAGAATGGTGCCATTGAACGTACGAGTGAAAAGATGAGCAGACACGTTACCCTGATCGTTGAACGTGAAGGTGATGGCTATGTTGCACTATGTCCAGAGGTCGACGTAGCTAGTCAGGGTCATAGCGTAGTTGAGGCGCGCGATAACTTGAAGGAAGCCCTTGCGCTTTTTTTCGAAACCGCGTCAGAAGAAGAGGTAGAAAGACGATACTCATAGAACGGGACTGCGCACGTTTTAGGGAACGTATCGAGTAAGAGAGTCGAAGCTGTTCTCATATTCGGCTCTTCGCAAGCTGCTCCAGCCGGTCTAGGTTTGAAGATAGATACCCGAACGCACATTGGAATGCGATTCGACAACCAAACTGTTCACGATGTATTTGAGCGACGAGGCGAGGCAGCGATCTTCTGCGATTCGGCGATTTCACGGAGAAGACTAGATAGCGATTAAATCCTTGTCATGTAACTTCAAAATGTAACTACAATTTAGTATGGAGTTTGAATGGGACGAGGACAAGAACCAGTCAAATATCCGCAAGCATGGCGTCAGTTTTGAGTCCGCACGGCAGATCTTCGATAGACCCACTTTAACAAGCGTCGACGACCGAAGAAATTACGGCGAGGTTAGGAATATCAGCATCGGCCAGACCGACGCGCTAACTGTGATTGCTGTCGTACATTCAGAACGCGATGGCAAGATCCGTTTGATATCTGCGCGCCCTGCATCAAGAAAAGAGAGGCTGACATATCATGAAAGAATACAAAAAAGAGCTTGATCCGTCAGAAATCAATGCGATCAAAGATGAGGACATTGATTTCAGCGATATTCCAGAATTAGACGAGACCTTCTGGGCAAACGCGAAGCTGGTCGAACCAGATAGGACGGAGCAAGTCACTCTACGAATCAAGCACTCAGTGCTCAATCATTTCAAATCATCAGGCAAGGGATACCAAACGCGCATTAATCAGGTGTTGGAAAGCTACGTTCGCGCAAAACAAGAAAGCAAGTAACTGAATTGCACTCGTCTGAATCAAGGTGTGTCGCTCGCTATCGAAATTGAATTCAATGCGATGAACCAAGGTGTTTCTCAAGATACGCACGGTCCACTGTCAGGGAACTCGCTTACGGGAGCTGATGAACACTGCTGAAGTAGTGGATGCCCTCGGTCGTCCGTCAGCGGATTCCATCACACTCATAAGACGTTTTGTTTCAACATAGAGCAATAACTCGTCCTGCTTGGTGATCGGTCTACCGATCATCGCATCGTGTCTGACTGGATAGAGACGTTGCAGGGACTCTCGAAGGTATTCGCGACTCTTGAAGACTGAGCGGAACACTTCGTTCCAGTTGTCCTCTTGACAAATCATCAGCTCGTAGTCGGTGTATTGTGTGAATGCCAAGAGTGGAAATCTACGAGTAGTGTACTCCTGGAGCTCTTGATTGAGCTTTTCCCACGACGTGACCGTTTTGTTTGGTAAACGTAGTGCCGCCCAGTCTGAACCGAAAGCGTTTGTCATCGTATGGTCAATGAAGTGACGTAACTGGCACTCTAACCGTTCAATCCAGGTACCTGCTTTGCTTGTACGTTCAAGTCGCCGTTCTTCGCGACGGTTCATCGAGTCTTGGACGAAGAGTTCGTATTCGTACCCTTCGCTTAGATCGGGTTGGTCCGGTTTAATCGCCGTGACATCAAGGATTTCTTGAAAAGCTGGCGAAGGAAAGCTTGTTAGGTTGATGTCAAACCCCAGTCCCTCATAAAAACTCATGCGAGACCCGAGATCAGTCCATATCGCCTTTGGCCAAGTGATCTCATCGCGCCAATCACCGAGCAACTTCCGGAGGCTGTCTGCGCACGTAGGTGAAAACGCCTCGTTTTCATTTAGAGCGTTCCCTAACTCCCGCAAATTGACAACGCGCTGCATCGATGCAAGCCCATCGAGTTCATTCAACCAAGCACGATCTAGACGCCTGAGCAACGGAAGGGGAGATTCGAAAGCAAGTTCTGCGTTCGCAGTAAACCGACGTTCCAATCGTCGACATTCAAGTTCGGAAGCTGTTTTAAATTGGGTCTGATAGCTGTTGAGACTCTCAAGCGTGTAGGGAAGATACTCAGCTAGTCCTGCCTCGAATACACCTGCATCTTGTATTTCTTCAAGCGGTGCTTCGAACGCACGCATCATTCCAGTGCTCAGATCACCGATCCGCGCCATTAGCTCGTACGTCTGGAGTTGTGTACCAAGTATTAGATTGGATTCAATAACCTCTAAGGCTGTTCTTGCCGCAGATGTAGGACGAAGTTTCAACGTCAGATCATGAACTGCTTCGCGCAGAAGAACCGTCTCGCGAGGAACAATTTCCTCAATTTCATTCTCAGAGTCCTCGAGTTCGGCTTTCCTAATTTCGTAGGACTGCTGCAAGTTCATCCAGAATTCGGTTGAGGTCCCTAAATATCGACCTAATCGACGAGCGATATCAACTGTGACGCCGCGTTCGCCATTTAAGATGGCCGTGATACGGTTCACCGGTACTTTAATAGCTTGCGCGAGCGATCGCGCAGACATACCTAGTTCGGCGAGTTCTTCTTTAAGGATTTCTCCGGGATGGACCGGTTCCATACCGTTTTTAGAGATCATTGGTTCGAAGCTTCTTAGTGATCGTCAACGATTTCGACGTTCCGAGGACCGTGGTCAGTTCAACGAAAACCGATTCGTCATTGAGCATTGTCACGCGACGTATAGCCGGATCCTCAAACGCTTCGATTCGATTAACTTGAGCACGTTGAACGAACCGCTCAGGTTCCCTATCCTTGAAGGAACGAATCATCCGCTGTAGCGAACCATCTGATGAGTGTTACAGCAATCGTAGCACCTAAAACCACATGCGCTTGATGGGTTTTCGTTGAATCTATCGTTAGCGAAAGACGCTAAGTAGCGCTTGCGATCTTTGGACTTTCGCTTAGATCGTCGTGACAGAAGGTGCGCTTCACGATCCGTGATAAAAACGGTGATTTGTAACGCAATGCTCCTCTCTTGCGCTAATACGTCACAAGCCTTTATCGAATTTGAGAACGCAGAGCGCGAATTAGTTATCTTCACTTAAGGTTGGACGTACCTTCATTCGTCCGCCAGTTGCTAGATCGAAATACTCACCTACCGCATGCACGACGCCCTGCGCTCGCGCCAGCAGAGATGGGTGGGGTCCACGTCCCTGCTCATGCAACAGGTACACCCCAAGTCGAAACTCTTTCTTCGAGGTGGTTGAAGATGGCTCGCGCTGACCCATTGCGGCCACAATGTCTTCGATGCGGACGGGTACCTTCGTTGCTCTCACGGTATCCCACCGATCGGTTTGCTCAACATCACGCAGAATGAAAGTTTCGGGAACCTCGTTTGCTGGGAGCATGCCCATGACATATAGATCGATAGCTGACAGTCCTTTCGGGTAGAAAAGTGTGCCCGAATCCGACTGCTGGGTGAATGTACCGTCATCGTTGTCGATCCAAAGTCGTCCTCCCATGGTCGATGGTTGATCGTAGGCTTCACGTGCGAAAGCTGACCAGACCGGGTATGCGACAGGAGTATGCAAATAGTCGTTCCAATGGCATCGGCATAGATTGTCAAGCAAGTTTTCGATGGTATCAGTGTTCGGATTCTGAAAATCGAGATGTGCGGCCCACCGATGAACCGCTTCATGGGCGATCCAACTAACACCAGGTGCATGATTGTTAAAAGGAAGATTGTTGTAACCGAACGTACCGGTTGCACGAAAATTCAATGCTCCAACGAATACCGGCGCCATGGACACGAGTAGTTTTTCGGAACCGTAGTCCGTTCCGTTATTCGGATTAGCTTGCCATGCTCCAATTCCCTTTACCGGTATATTAATCGGTCCCGTTCCCGCTCCTGTGTTGAAAAGATCATCAACGCGAAAATCAGTAAATATGACGACGATTTCGTCGTCCGCTGGTGACTGTTCGTAGACGTAGGAGAGTATCTCTCGAACATCATCCTTTGAAATAATGCTGTAGTGGAAGGCTTCGAAAACATTGCTGGATATCGAGGACTCCGAAGTGCTGAAATCGAAATCGGGGGCGTCGACTTCTACCACTCGGTTCTCACGCACAGTGTCAAATTGCTGACCCGCTGGTCTGTGCCACCATGCTGACGCCACATTCCAAACCAGCTGACGTTCGCCGTTCAAAATCGCCTTTGAAATCAGAATCTCTAACTGGTTCCCTCTTACGCGAAACCCAAGGTTGTTGTTCGGCTCGGGCCCGCACCAGTGGCTTGCTCGTCGACCATGAGCGAATATTCCGAGTTCTATACCGCAGTTTTTTTTCGGCAAAAGAAAGGTACACGTAGTATCCGATGGTACCTTGTTCCATCCGTTCAGGCACCGGTTCCTCTATGGTCAGACGCGCGGATAAGACACTCCCTTTGTCCACCCACTCGACCCGCGAAATGTCCAACACTCCCTCGGATACATCTCCCTTAGGGCGTCGAACGTGTCGAGAACCTGACCGGTGAAGTCAAGACCATGGAATACACCTACGATTCCGTTTCGCTCCGGCACATTGCGATAAGCAAGAACGATTTTTCCGGAGGGATAGAGTCGCGCTTGAAACTGGCTTTCACCGAGTGGTTTAAGCCCAAAGATACGTTCATTTGGACGAACCGCACGCCATGTAACTGCGACGATTTCGGGAGAGCTGTCAATTTGAACTCTGGAGTCCTCGTAGTTCGCCCATAGGGCAGCGATCATGTATTCCAATCCCGCCGCCGCTCGAGAGTCAATTGCCGCAGCGACCGATCTCATGGTCGCATCCGCCCAAGGATCTCGTTGCGGCCAGTTGTTCAATTCCGGCCTTTGAAATGAGATATTCCCGCCCGCGTTGACATAGATACGTGACCACGATTGACCGGCGAACGAGAAGTCAAACGGTAGCGTAAGGTCGGCGAAAGTGCTCCAGTTCCACATTGGATGACTGGATGAATCAGCACCAAAACCAGGCTCGATCCAATCCAGTTCATCGACAGTGACGTCGTACGAACCGTTGTCGTCCGGGGTGAAGGACAACGTCTTGCCATTCAAGTCGAAGGGATTTGCCGTTTTTAGGATCAATTTGCCCGCAGGCAATGTCGAAACCCCGTCTCGCTTGCGAGCTCGACCAGCCTCGTCAAGCATCAGATCTAGAAAGGATGCGATCTCACGGAAGTCCGTAGAGTCCCTCGCCGCTTGCTCACCCCCACCGTGACTTACCGTAGCGGATATCTTGTCGAGAATTAAGTTCGCGATCGTGCTACTTTCCGTGTCGTGTTCTTGGTTATCACTGAGAACATAGGATCGCACCACATCAAAGTTCGTCGTCACGTAATCGGGGTCGGTTGGAGGCACGAATAGGAGCCTTGTGTCGCCAGCTTCCCCGTCTGGGACATGGCAAGTCGCACACTTTGACGCAACGATTTGCGTTACGATCGCCTCGAACGCCTCCGTGGCGCTTTCGGGCGGTCCCGGACCGTGGTGTGGAGCAGTTGACAAGTTGGTGTAGCGACCACTTAGACTAAACAACAGATTCAATACGATGATCGGTCTGTCAGATGAGAGCGTCAGACGCCATGTGTCTACACCATCACCGATAGAACCTTGGACATTCGTGCTCCCTGCTTCCAGAGCTTCCGCTTCCAGGAATCGTGCGGATTTAGCGGGTACTAGGAAACGGGCCGTACCTGACGACATATCGCCGTCATCATCAATACCGACAACTTCCACATGAGCTTGTAACTCACTTGGATTCGCCACGAAAAGCAAGCTCCGACGTTCCTGGTTGTCGCTCGAAGCGAACATCGCCACTCGGTATCGTCTTGCTGACTCCGGAACTCTGTCATGTAATGCAGTTAGAAAGCCGTCATCGGTTCTCAGGTAGGACAGAACGTCTATATCCAGTTCGCTGGTCAATTTGAGCAACCAGTTACCTGCTCCTGCGCCAGTACGACCAGACAATCCTTTATCCGATGCGCCGTGCTCAATGTCATCTGCGGTAAGGTGCACTACCCGGTTCGCATTGATCGTGAGCGTGAGTTCATCGAATTCACAACTCGATGCATCGCAAGCCTGAATGTTGACCTCACCCGAACGCGTCGATCGATTTATCAACCGCAGAAATCCGTGCGGACCTGACCGATCGATCGGCGGGAACAGCGGCACGGTATGAACACCATCTATCGGCGCTGTGGGCACGGTCGAAAGATTCGTCAGTTGTCCCATGGAACTTTCCACGAGATTCATGACGACAATCGACCGTTCGGATTGAACCTCTAGACGCCACATTCCCGTGCGATCCCCTAGGCTTCCTTGAATGTCTGAGGTACCTGACTCCAACTGCACAGCTGTGATTTCACGAGCATTGCCAGCGTCGAGCGTGAACGAAACCTCCCCTATGGCCGACGCGCCTAAATCGTCCGTGCCGCGAATCGCAATCGTCGCTGCCTCCGAGTCAAAGTTAACTAAACGTAGTCTGCTGGCTTGGCTCTGGTCGCTAGCTGGATTGAATGCCAACACTCTATGCACGTCGCCTTCCCTCGGCACTACGTTGTGCATTGATGACAAAGAACCACCCACAGTGTGTAGGTAGGACAAAACCTCGAAATCCAGGTCACTGGCAAACGCTAACCGCCAATTTCCTTGCCATGCTCCTGTCTGCCCGGAAAGTCCTTTAGCCTCATTTCCGCTCTCCAAATCATCCGCGTTGAGTTGCACAGACTCGCCAGGACCAATCGACAACTGGAGTGAATCAAAACGCTGTCCGCTGTCATCAACAGGCACGATGGTGAATTCACCAGCCTTCCACGAGTGATTGATGACTCTCACTACACCTTCGCGTGAAGATTCGGACGTGGAAGGGAACAGATAGGCATGTTGATCAAACATGCCGACGGCCTCAGACTCACCTTCGTCCAATGATCGACTCAACAGTTGATCCGGTTCGCTTGCTCCGGCTAGCGTAGGGTAGGCAAATGCCAGTGAAATGAGGAGGATTGACCAGGTCGCTTTGCTAGAAACGACTTTGCGAGCTGAAGAGCTCAAGACGCATCCTTTAAAGCAAAGGGTGGAGGTGAATTTTGCTAGCTTCAACCTATTACTAGCTGACGACGCTAAATCTAGTCAACCCATGCATTGTAGTCGGGTGACTTTACGGTGGGTAACTAGCGAATTGATCCAAAATCCCCGCCTTTCGAGTTGGCGGTCGCGAAATCCTACCAAAATAGTGCTTCTAAGAGTCATTCACAGACCGGGTTCGCGATGTGCGCTTGAAATGCGTGAATGCACGGTATGCGAGTGACGTTTGAACTAGGTTTTAGGCGATTTATGTGCGGTTTTTACCTATCCGAGTCAATGCATGTCGTGCAGGATGGCCGTCGGTCGTCGTGGTCTGTATCAGCTGAGGTTGACGATACCCCGAACGGGCATCGTTGGCGTCATCCGGGTGCGGTCTTCCACCAAGTGTCGTATACCTCGCACGCGTACGACAGCCATTCCAGTCGTCGGGACTGCAATCGCTTCGGGGAGTGTCAGAATTTACGTGTATGACTTAACTAACTGGCTGTTAGACTTGTTTGATGAACTTTTAAGCCTACCGACCGCATAGGAGCGACCACATGAGTTCTTCAGAACAAACCTCACGCATCGCTGACGAGATGCTCGACCAACTGATCGGCGATCGCGACCCACAGGAATTATTCCATACTGGCGAGCTGTTTGACGATCTCAAGCGCCGATTGGCGGAACGCATGCTCAATGCGGAAATGGATCACCATCTGGCACAACCGGATGAAGTGGCGGCCGGTAACACGCGGAAACACCCCTAAGCCGATGAAGGTAGGGAATCATCCGTACACGTAAATTCTGACATTCTCGGGTCAATGACGACGACACACCGTGCTATGACGCGGGCATCGAGCCCGTGAGTAGCACGTCTGGGGAACCGCGTTTTACAGAGCGCTATCGGCATCACGGCGCACGAACCGGCTTCGACTAAGCCGACCGCAAGGCGATGATCAGCGACGGCGCCCCGTGGATCGAACGCCTGATGCTGGCGCATATCCTGACACGACATGCATTCTGGACATCTACCATGTGTGCGAACACCTCTACGAGGCCTGTTTCGAGCATTACCGGGAAGAAGGTCCGGCGCGACGTAAATTCAAGGTCTTGAAAGACCAGCTGCTGGCCGGTCAGCTGAAGGCGGTAGTCAATTGTCTGCGCCAGTTCAGCGCGACGCAAACGGTTAACTATCTGTTGAACAACGAAGACCGTCTCGATTATCCGCGGTTCAAGGCGGAGGGGTTGCCGACGTCCAGTGCGCGGATCGAAAGCGCTTGCAAAAACGTGATCGGCGCACGTTTCAAAAAGGGCGGCATGCGGTGGTCGTTTAACAGGGTCAAACCGATGCTCGCGTTGCGCTACGGGGTTAAGAACGACGGCTTGGCGAGCTATTACGAGGGGTTGCGCAAAACGAAACCGCAAGTGACGGCGACGCTGGGACCGCCACTCGCGATGGCAGCCTGAGATCCTTATGGGGCACGGTGCCTACGAATTTTGTCGTACACCCTCTCCGGATCGACGAACGATCAATAGCGCGGAAGTTTGCGAAGTGACGTGAGCTGCCGATTTAGTACCTAAACTTAATTCCGAATAGACTGAAACGGGTCATTCATACGAGATTAACTGAGGCATCCTACCTTCTCAATTCGTAGCGTCAAGCTTACGACGTTTACCTGATTTTCGTACGCCTCACGACAGTATTCTGTTAGGCGAAAATGAAAACCTGAGAACTCCTATATGTCCCCATTTGTACAGTAAGAACTGAATAGCATCACGGAGTTCTCATCGGACGATGAAGAGTCATCAGGGCTTCCGGTCGCGATTGCTGCGGCACCCTGGTACCCTTCAGCCGCACATCGAATAACTGCGTCGCAGACCTCCGCACATGATTCATTTGATACGTGAATGTAATTGCAGTCTGGATTCGACGGATCTACTCCATTGAATCCATTTGGGTAGCAAGCCCAGTCGTCAACCAAGCATTCGTAGCTGCTCGCGTTTGAGTCCAAGCAGTATGCAGGTCCATTTACTGCACCACAAGCAGTTAGTAGAGCTAATGGACCACCAAGAAGTAAATAACGCGATATATTAAGAATCATTTGTACCTCAGAGGCATATGAGGGGTTGAGTCGCAGATAACTGTCGATTGCACCAGATTAGCGGAGGAATTGAGGAGACGACAATGCAAGCAGCTCTTTTGGTCGACCTAGCCAACTGTAGTCGGTTGCCAGTCGGACCTCACCAAGTCGAACACTATGCGTAACCGAAACCCCTCGCGGGAAATGTACGGGTTCAAGCTCTGCTGCTAGAGATTTGAAGCCACTCAAACCAAGCAGTTCCAACGTTGGTTTAAAAATTCGCCCACCGCGATTTTCGTCGTTCGTCGTCAACTCCATGACGGTTTTCATAAGAGTTTGGTAAGTATCAAATGGACTTTCGAAGTAGTATGACGAACGCGCTGCGTCGAAGCGCATAGGTGCTGATACAACGCCCCTTTCCGATCCGTCATGACGTTGTACGCTAAATCCGAGTGTCACCATATCGGGCCATTCGGTATTCCCAATATCGCCGTGAAGCTGTATATTGAAAGATTCCATCAGAGTGAGCAGATTTTCACGCGAAATTCCCTGTGACGCATGTAAGTCCGCGCGGAATATCGCTAGTGGCAGAGTCGTTTCCGCTTCCGTCAGTCGGAACGGTAGTATATCTTGAAGATTCATTGGGCGGCTTGAATAGCCTAATCGGCGACGACTAGCGATGTCTTCATATCCTTCTCGTTCCAGTCTCGCTTGAGCTTGGTCTAACGCAGACGACGCCATTTGATGGAACTGTAGGCGCTGTGCGTATCTTTCCGAAAAACTGATTTCTTGAGCAGTTGTTCGTTTTAATCCTTTGTCGGTTCCATCTGAATTTTCGGCAAATGTGACAACTGTAACGATCAAACAAGACACGAATGACGCAATCAACGACTTGCGTAAACCAGTTGACTTTTCTCTCTCTCTCTTGATAACAGACACTTCTGATATCCTGTATAGCACACTAAGCGATTCCGATGGATTATATTTCGATCGCTGTTTTCTTACGCGTATCCAAATCTCCGCCAAAATTCCCGCTTAATAAATTATCGGTGGGAAAATCCTACTGAGATGGCGCATTCGAATGTCTTTCGTAACGTCCATCCGTGACCTATGCTCAAGAAGTCAGATTAAGGGTCGTTCGACCGGCAGTTTCGGTGTCGTTTGGGACGGTTTTTGCACGTTTGCGTGAACACCTGACGTGCGGCGTGGCCGCCATTTCGACGTGGTTCAAGGATGGAGGGGTAACGAGGGAGTGTCAGAATTTACGTGTATGACATAACTAAAGAGGCCGGTAGACTTGATGGTTCAAACGACAAGGCTACCGACCGCATAGGAGCGACCACATGAGTTCTTTAGAACAACCCTCACGCATCTCTGACGAGATGCTCGACCAACTGATCGGTTCTACCTTGTGTTCGAGCAATTCAAACAGTCGTTCGCGGGTGTCATCCGCGCCATGGATGGCTTGCAGACCCAACAACAGTGAAGGAATGTCGTCCCGCGACTTCAGATTAGTCTTGATATCCTCGATGCGAATCGAGCCTAAGCCGAGTTCCGTCTCGCGTGTGCGCATGGCGTATCCTTTAATGTGCGAAGATCGACGGAATCAGGCGAACATCGGGCATAAATCCCGAAAAACGGTCAATCTTCAGACCACATGTTATCTGAAACGATCATGTATGTCAATGATTTATAAAGCTTTTTCAGCAAACTCTGACTTTTCTGCCAGACACTAAGTTAAGAGGCTTGCCAGACCACCTTGTTGTTCTACACGTAGCCAAACACTTCAAGCTGACGCAGCGTTCGCATTGCGTTGCGGTCGACGATCAAGTCGTTGTAGTCGATGTCAGGCTTGCGATACGGCTTTTCAGCACGCAAGAGGGTGCAGATGGTTCGCAGCATCTTGTGCGCTGTGACGACGATGACCAGCTTGTAACCGCGCCGGACTGTCACATGTGTGAGCAAGCGATTAGAACAAGCCACTTGACGAAGTCACCAGCGATGGCGGGCATCGTTTGCAGCAGCTGGAGTCGCGAATACCATGGCGGGAGTCGCTAGTGCAGCC
The DNA here is from genome assembly GCA_022822135.1 of Pseudomonadales bacterium. Lineage (GTDB taxonomy): Bacteria > Pseudomonadota > Gammaproteobacteria > Pseudomonadales > Azotimanducaceae > Bin55. The sequence goes on along the minus strand of JAJECH010000046.1, from coordinate 10,332 downwards.
TTCACCTAAACGTCTGGCGCCCATCCGAATCGTCAATCCACACTCAAAGTCGAAGTCCCGCCACTTCTCAGCAAACGGTTCTCAGTTCCCGTATTAACCGCATGCGCCCAGCATTTGCCGCCACCCAAGCCGGCCTCACAAGCCTCTGCGATCGACTCTAACTTAAATCGACAGAACGTTTTCTTTATTAGGCCTTGGCTAAAGTTATGATCAGTGGAGCAGTTTTGGTGCTTGTCGTGTGCAAATGATCTCTGATAGCCATCTACGATCACATCGACCGTATTTCTCACGCTTTCAGGTACTTCTGCCATGTACCTATTAAACAGGACACGGAACTGAGGTTCTGTATCCCCATATGCTGCCGTTCCTAACCAACCTAGTGCACGCAAATTGCTCTTTTGAACGCCGTCAGTACCGTTAAAGAGGATGTAAGCCAATCTAGATTGCGAGTCCTTAAATCCGCGCTTTGCTAATTCAAGTAGGAGGGGGTATGCTTCAGCGTAGAACCCATCTCTATATAGCTCATTTGCCTCGCTACGTTCGCGCCTCATGGTCTTAATGTCATCAACCGAAAACTCCCCTGGGTCCATCGGCATATGATCGAATATACTGCCAATGACGACCATTTCTTCAACGTGTCGATCTCTATATGTGCGTTCTTCAGATGCCCCACCAGAATCTACGTACTCTTCGAGATCGAGTGTACGGTGAGTGATTCTCCACAGGATATCTCGATCTTTCGGCGGCATGGACATTGAGAGATTGGACATGGCAAGCAATCGACGCATACCGCCGCCTGATACTTTATCCTCATCAACTCCTTTTGCAATCTTTGCATCTATGCGTTCTCGATAAACTCTATAACGTTCAACCGTTCGGTGCATCCTCTTTGCCGCACGCTCACTACCTGAAAGAGTAGTGAGCGCAAGAATTTCCAGCTCCTTATCGCTCAAATTCACGTCGCCATCAGTTTCCGCGAGATCTGTCTCTCCGTGTAAGGAGAATCCAAACACGAGCAGAAAAAAAATTAGAGATGACTTGAGCATTAGAAGCCTCCCTAGTCTACGTTGAGAAAATCAGTACCAATTACCGCCGGTAATCTCATAACCCCAGCCGAGGAGATTTCCGTCCGCATCACGGTATTCACAGAGGTCCCGCTTTATTTGAACCTGTTTCTTAATTGGTTCACCTGACATGCTCTGCTCGTATACCGCGATGACGAGATCCGGAGCAGGCATTCAAACCTTACTCGCAAAGTTCAATATTGGTTGACCAATCGGCCAAGAATCCGCATAAACAGACTGGCTGAAGACGAAAGGCATGCAAAGTGCAAAACCGGCTACAAAACCAGTGACGCTTTTGGCGAAGCGTTTGTAAAACCTCATTGATTCTCCTTATGGATCACGTTTTGGTTAACTAATGAACTCACACCATGTGAGCTCACGCGAATTTATACATACGGTTCTTCCGTGAGTCTTAGCGAAACTTCAATTACAAGCAGGCATCTCACGATGGGGATTATTAACCTGACTACAACGACTTGATTGCGACACAACCTGTCACATTGAGTAGGATAATTGTGTCTTAATCTTCACCTCGAATGTCAAGCAAAACGGTTCCTTTATTTGCCGCCCACGCAAAGGCATGACGCTCGACCAATTTTTCGCACAATTTGCACCCGACGAAGCGGCCGCCGAAGTTTGGTTCATCAAGCATCACTGGCCGGACGGCGTTCGCTGAGCCCATTGCGACTCGGCACATATCGCCGATTGCGAGAATCTGCGCCCGATGACCTACTGGTGCCATGACTGGCGACGCCATTTTTCGGTGAAAACCCATTCGGTCAAGCACCGGTCGCCGCGCGGTTGTCGAGTTTGGGTGGCGGCGATCTACCCGATGCTGACCCACTTGAAAGCGGTCCCCAGTACGAAATTGGTGCGGGATCTCGGCATCATGTCACTGCCAGGCAATTTGACTCGTTTCGTCATCGCCCGTTCCCACCGTGGTGTGCGTGGCGTCGGGGAAAGCGTACGTTGTTTTGTCGACCTTGAGCGCCGTCAGATTTCCCCGGACCGAAGTATCCATTGACGGACGCAATCGGGGGACTAGGGTGTTGTTGATTTGGCCAAATCGCCTGACCGTGTAGGTCGTGTCTTCGTAGGCGAACTCGGTGATAGAGAGGGTGCCGGTCGTGCCTTCATCCCGGTCGTACCCGTAGAGCAAACCGCCAGTCACACTAGCGCTTGAACTCGTTAGAGATGCGACCCACGGTTCTGCCTCGTACTGTGCTTGGGTCGTCCCGGTCGCCGCCAGGAGCAGGACACCGAGCCCGAGCTGCACCGCCGTCAGTCGACGGAGACCCGGATAGGTCGCCCGTCGCCTTGCTAAACTCACTTCACCCATAGGAAACCATCCTATTTGTTGCCATGACCAACGCGAAATTTCTTTTTTGATTTATTAAATGTCAATGGATCGACGGTGCCGTGCTTGTTGCGCTGTGTGCGATGAAATTCGCGCAAATATCGAACGGAGTGCTATCATCGGGTGACCGGTCGCGGGGGAAGGCTACGCAGCAACCGTTCACGCGGTCAAACAGGGTTCGGAAAAACGATTACATTGATGACAATAAGCTAACAAGGTCATCGGAATGAGGGTTGTAGTTTCATTTGACGGTTCGGAGATCGTGTCCAACTTGCGCCGATTCTTCGTGACTCTACTGCTCATATGACTGTACCCTTAGCAGATCATCGTGAGCTTCGAGTTGTTACTGCGATCGAAGCAATGCTGATTTTTGAGCGATGAATTCCATCCTAGACTCAATCCTTTGATATTCGCACGTCAGATTGAAAACCCTGTCAACACATGATTTGATTTAGACTGCAATTCGCATGCAGGTTTCGACAATCCTCGCATGCACGTTTATGGGCTATCACTTCTCTTCTTAATAAGTCTGTCTTCGCATCCTGTCCATGCGGAAACAGTTACGACTGCACAGGTCGTGCAACGCACGCTCACCGGAGTGCCTGCTTGCCTGAACTGGCGGTGGGTGGGGAATTGCCTTTGGAAGGACTGCGACTTATTAGGTTGCGAGGTTACGACGTCCATAAAGGTCCGTCACTATTTACCTGATCTTCTCGTAACCGTTCAGCGCACATCTTCCGAAATTCCGTGGCTCGAATTACGGCGGTTGTTGGCGTCGGTGCAATCAACGGCGTTAGGAAGCACGCTTCGCCCGGTTTCTTCATATCCGTTCGTCGGAGCGGGTGGAGACGTGGCGGTTTCGACCGATTCGCAGCGTCATACTGATGTTCGCTTCTTTGAAGCCAATGTCTTTGGACACCCGCTTGAGAAGATCCCTTTCGAAACTGACAAACTCCTATGCGAAGCCGTCACCCAACCAGGCAAACCGTACTACCAATCCTCACTCGACGCGATCGCATGGCGATTTGCGCCCATTGAATCGTTGATGCCCGACGCGCTGATTCCTGGTAGGCGCGAAATCGGTAAATCAGCGCTCGAAACCTGGGGTTCGGTGTACCCGCGAACCGGTTTCATCGTGCAACAAGATCCTGTTCGAGCTGCCGCGGTCATCGCACAACGCGCTTGCGATATCGCGATCGGCCCGCGTAGTGGCCATATCGCACTCGAATTGGAAGCACCTGCAACCTACACCACAGTTCCAAAACATCTAAATGAAAACGACGGGGCAACGGGTCTATGGCAGATGATCTCACCGAAGGTAGATGTTGCATGTGAACTGTTTGGTTCAGGTCGACCGGACTGGAGCATGGGACGCATAGACGAAACGCGAGCTTTTATCTGGAACCTATGGCGACCTTATGAATGCTGCGAACCAAACGGCGAAAAGTACCTAGGATCCATTCATTTTTAACCTTAAAACCGCCACTAGCGGTGTCGCGCTCTGCGCGATCGTGACGATGTCGACACATGCTTCCGATCCGCCGCCCGAGGATAGTCTGTGGTACTACGAGATCGGCGGCGCTGAGGTCGTTCCGAGGCCACTCAATCCGAATCACCGTTCCATGACGATCGCCGGATCGGCGCAACTCGGTTTGGGTTATAGCTGTGGCAAGTTCGATCCCGTGCTTGGTGTCGCTGAGACGCTGAACCAAGTTAAAACTGGTGCGGAGGACATGCTCCGTGCGATGACAGAAGCGGCGACAGGAGCCATTGCTTCACTTCCTGCCTTGATATTGCAGCGTGCGAATCCGGGTTTGTACGAACTCATGCAAAACGCGCTCGTGGGTGCGAAGTTGAGAGTCGACCTGGCGACGCGCAATTGCCGCCAGATTGAAGCCGCCATCGCCCAAGGCAAGAACCCGTACCAGGAGCTGATTGTGTTATCTAGAGGGAACGATTGGAAACGCCAGATGAGCATAGGCGGCAACAACATCGTCCATGCGGAGACCATCGTGGACGCGACCAATGGCGGGAACGGAATCCCTTGGGTACTCGGGCATCCTGCAGGTGGACAAGGGCAACTTCCCATCCAACTGACTGGCGATGTCGTCCAAGCGGGCTACAACGTCATCCTCAATCGCCACGTCGCTCAAACCACGCCTGTACCGACGAGTGTGGCTGGACGATTGCGCCAAGTCTGGTCAACACCACAAGAGGCCGCGAGCTGGGTGGCCGACGTGGTGGGTGAACACGTCGTGACGACCTGTGCGAACTGTCCGAAAATATCAAAACCAGGGCAGGGGTTGATAACCGGGTTATCACAAGAGTCGACGGCGCTCGCGGAACAGCTGCATGCCGTCGTTGCTTCACCGGTGCCGCCTACCCGCGATGCCCTCGAAGAACTATCGGGGCCGAACGTAACGATCACGCGGGAAGTTATCGAGGCGCTCCGCGAGCTACCGGTCCAGGAACGTGCCGTCGTTCAGTCGCGCTTGGTCAATGACATTGCGGTTAGCCGAACGTTGGAGAAATCGTTCTATGCGCGTCGCATGCTGATAACCGGTGGTCAAGTACCGGAGGTGCTCGGAAACGCTGTCGCAACGACGCACGTCGAGCGCGCAGTCGCTACATTAGATGCTGAAACTGAGCGACTGCTGTTCGAATACAAAGCGCGCCAGGAAGTCGTGTCGGATACGGCGCAGCGATTACTTCGCCGTGCGGCGGGTATACGCGAAACCTCTCGAGGTATTCCGAAACTCGGTCCGCTGGATAACCGACCTTTAATCGATGGTCGTGTACCACGTTAGCCGTGATCGCATCTGGGAAACGCATCGTTTGGCTTGTCTTCGGTGTATTTACCTTAATCGGACTCGTTGTACTGCACGGCAAGGTGGACGCTCACACTTTATTGTCGCTGCGGTTAGCAACACTCTTCACGGTCTTATTGGGTTGGCGCCATGTCGTCGACGCGCTGACAGCGGGAGGTTGGGTGCATCCGCTGAGACGATCGGTCGTCATCGCGTCGCGTTGGCGCGTGCTCGGACTGGTGGCCATGCTTGAAATCTTCGTAATTCAACAGGTGCCGCGACTGCTGATTGAAATCGTTCGCCTTTGAATGTTGACAGCTATCTGGAGATCTTCACCACGTTGTTCGGGTGGATGTTCTACGGTGTGCTCTGGGATGTACTCACGGAAACCGGCTTGGTGTATCTGCCGTTTCTTGGCATCCTGCTGGATAACTGGCGTGAACCGGCAGCAGATGCGCCGATCGGACCTGCGTCGGACACCTCATTAAGACGCCTTGAATTTGAGCTGTTCGCTGCACTGCTCGTGGTGGTGCTCGCCGCACAACCGGCATCTTTAACCGCGTTTCGCGCCAGCACAATCGAATACACACCGCCGCCAACTCTGAGCGATCCCGAACCGACGCCAGTCAATTTCACTTCGAACGACAGTACGTTCGGGGTCTCAGGATTTACCGACCCGAATGCGGTTGTCGAAACGCCTGGGTGGTGGTATGCCGTACTCTCGATCTCGTCGGGACTAAACCATGCCGTCATCGAGGGTCTACCGAGAGCGACGGACATTCGACAAGCCATGCAGTACGCACGAATGGTCACGTTACAGGATCCTGTTCTACGTCACGAGGTCGCCCAATTTCATCAGGACTGTTTTGTGCCGAGTCGCTCGAAGTTCTTTCGTGAAACGCCGCGGTCGGTTTTGATTGACGGGTTACTCAACGATTTCGGACAACAGGATCTCGACTGGGTCGGATCGCATGTGTACCGAGCAACCAACGGGTACTACGACTCCTATCGGGCGAGTGTCCCGATCGAAGGTTGGCCGTTTGATCGACACCGTGACACGGAATACGACACCGCGAATCCTCCTCCGCACGGTCGACCTCACTGTAAGCAATGGTGGGAACATGAGGCGCGCGGATTACGCGAAAAGTTGATCGCCGCCGTGAACGTGCAAGCTGCCGGTTTTCCGGCGGTGCTACTGAATTTCGGTTTCACGTTCAACAGCGAACGCTTCAAGGACACCGTTGCGCGTACGGCGTTGTTGAATCGTCCGCCAACATGGTCGAACAACGAGCTCAAGGACCGTAACACTGCCACCACGGGATGGATGAGCGGTGTGGAATCGACGGTTAAGTCAATTGTTTCAGGTGCGGGCATCGCCGTCGCGGCGGGAGTTGCGAGTCTGACGATCACCGTGTTGCTTCAGCTGCTGCCGATGCTGCAGGCGCTGATCTTGCTTTGCATCTACGCCCTCTTACCTATGTTGCTGATATTGAGCAGATATTCGCTCAATGTGATGATCTCGATGGGCATCACGATCTTTAGCATCAAATTCTGGACCGTGCTCTGGTACCTCGCACAATGGGTGGACCAGAACCTGATTACGTCCATGTATCCAGACACCAATATCCTCGTCTCGAACTTTTTGCTTGATACGGAACACAGCACAAAACGTGTGTTGCTCAACACGGCGACCGGATTGATGTATATCGGCTTACCGGTCCTGTGGACTTTGATCATGGGGTGGGCGGGTGTGAAGGCGGGCCGTTCGATCGACTCCGCGTCAGCACCTTACGGTCGAATTTCAGGCGACGCGGGTCAGCAAGGAGCATCAATCGTCCGCAAGGCGATGTAGGCGCAATTCGAGATTCCGTGAGTTGTCAGCGTAGCGACTCTGCGTTGTTTCCCGTCGTGATCGTCCTTCCTCGCGTACGCTAGGCTTGCCAGACATGCGCCGCCAGTGCCTAGAAACGTATTTCGTGGTCAATACGTTGAGACGACGATGTTGAGATCGGTATGGAGACGCTAATCAAAGCTGACTCAACTGCCAGCGTTTTTCGAACGGAATGCTCGTTCGTGAATTTTCAGGCGAATGATCTTGTACTTCATTAAATTTGCGGCCTTGAATCGATGGCATTGAGAAGCGGTTTTGAAGACTAGTGTAGAGCTGTCCGATGAGCTAATGCGTGCCGCGAAAGCTCATGCCTCGGAACAGAAAATCACTTTTCGGGCTTTGGTTGAACGAGGTTTACGCCTCGCGATGCAAGCAGATCAATCGAACGCGAAATTTGTGCTGAGGGATGCTAGTGTGAATGGCGATGGACTCAACCCCGATCTGAAAGGGAAAGAGTGGGGTGAATTTCGATCTCTTATATACGAAAACAGAGGTTCGTGATTGTGGCAGACGCCATTGATTTGGTGGTTGCCCATTGTGCTGATTCAGAATGGCATGATCGAACCAAAAACTGCATTACCGGGATCGCGCGAAAACCCCCTTCATTCATGGTGGGGATGGATAGCGCGAAATGCATCTCTTTTTCATGCTGAAATCCATCATGCGGTTTGACTCTCGGTTTCCGTCTATGGGGAGTCTGATTCCACTCACATGTGTTCATGCAGGTGATTCCTGACAACGCAAATCAGAACGCGCCCGTGTACTTAAATTCACTATGCTTGGCGTGTTTTTTGAATATGTTCTGTCTATAGCGGTTCGCTACTTTGACTCTGTCACGGTAACAAACTGCGTTCATGACAGCTAGTAGAGACTCAGGGGAAGGTTGTGGAGAGCGTAGTCTGGATTTCATACGATCTGGGTGTTAACGGAGACTATGAGGGAATCTACTCGTGGTTGGACTCTAGGGGAGCTAAGGAATGCGGCGATAGCATTGCATTCCTAAATTACCTTCATTCGGGCGATTTGATTAATTGCTTGAGAGTTGATATCAGCAACGAGGTGAATTTAGACAAGCGATCCAGAATATATGCCATAAGAATGGATGAAGGACAAATTAAGGGACGTTTTGTCGTTGGACGCCGAAGGACGGCACCTTGGGAAGGATATGGCGATACGGACGACGACACAGAGGATGCCGCGTGAATGGAGCGTTACTGATTGACACCGGGTTTTTCAATGCACTACACACGAAGAGCGACAACACCGAGTTGCAGTGCTTTTAGTGTACATTACTCTAATCAGGTGAATGGCGCGTAATCGGAGACGGAACTACATTCCGGTAACTCGCCAATTCGATACAAGAACGCAAAGAATCTACGGTTCCATATTTCGTGAATGAGAATGCGCACCGACTTATTGTTTAGCTCGTCGTTTCATTGGAATTTACCATACAAAACAAATGGAGCCAGAGAGAAACTCTATCGTCTGATGACTTGATTTTCGGCACGAGTTGTACGTATCCTCACTACATTTCCGCATTCATCCTGATGGGAATACGAGGGAGCATGTGGGCAGTTCAAGCAAAGGAGCTAGCGTGCGAGCCAGTCAACCAATATTGGTCGTGGTTAGCTTCATAAGGCGGGTTGATAACTGCGTTCACTCAAGAACTAAGGAATCTTGGAGTGGTTTCCACGCTTTGGTTGTCGCGAGTAGACACTCCGGTCATTCAAAGGGGAAGCAATTCGATTTGGGCGACTTGCGAGCGCTGAATTGAAAAGCGGCGACTCAATACCGACATTCACATCTCGGAGACGAACACACAGCAGAACCGCTTTTCGGATTGCGCATACGCATGACACATTGTGTGCTATGTGTGAACGAGAAGCTAACGAATATCGTGGCCGCTACGGATTTAGCGGTAGAGATGCCAACGGGTACTGAAACCGGCATACAGCATGACACCTTTTCAAGGTGTCGTGTGTACCTTACTTTAACGTCGTCGACTCGTATGAGTCGATTAAGCCCAGCTGGGGAACACTCCTCAGATGGGCGTTGTTCGCCGGCACAACCGGAGGACAACGTCATGTTGACTTTCTACGACGTTCCGTTTTTACGGAACATTTCGCTTACGCGCGACGTGTCGCGCGTGACGAATTTACGCTCGCGTATGACTGAGAAATTGGTTGTGCGCACGTCGCGTTTGCTTCTTAAAATGTTTGCAAGAGCATCCTCGGAGGTGTGTCATGATGTCGCTTAATCGCGCAGACGAACTCCGCCGAGAGTTGGAAGAAGAACACGACTTCAACGCCGAACAGGCGAATGGCACTTTGTTAGTGGTGGATGAAATGGTTGACAGCGGAATTGACCGCGTGCTAGGAAGCATTGAGTCTTTGCGTACTGAGTTAGGCAAGGACATTGAGTCTCTGCGTTCAGAAATGGACAAAAGATTCAATTCGGTCGACCGCCACTTTGCTCTCATTCAAGTGTTACTTCCGTTCGCAAGTGCGTTCACTACGATCATCTTGCTAGCTGCATTAGCTGCGATTTTCGGAGACGCGCCGAGTTCAGTACGGTGGCTGATACGTATTTAGTCTGTTCACTTCGCACCCAGGACCTGGACCTGGGTGCGAATCTACATGTGTGTTTTCTATTTAAACGCAGACGCTGAAACGAAATTTGTCTTCGTTACCAAGATCGCGCGAAAAGCCCCTTCATTCATGGAGGGGATGGATAGCGCGGCACGCGTCTCTTTTGTATGCTGAAATCCATCATGCGCGGTGGCTGATTTGTTATTAACCTTCCGTCATGCAACGCCGACAAGCCTTCAAGTACGAACTGCGACCGAATGGCGCGCAGTTACGACAACTGCGTCAGTTCGCAGGATCATGTCGGTACGTTTTTAACCGTGCGTTGGTGTTGCAACAGGAACGGCACGAGCAAGGTGAGAAACACCTTAGCTACGCCGCCCTCTGCCGTACATTGACGACCTGGCGTCATGCGGAAGACACGGCTTGGCTATCGGCTGCGCCGTCACAAGCGCTACAGCAGAAGCTCAAGGACCTGGATCGCGCTTACGTCCATTTCTTCGCCAAGCGCGCGAAGTTTCCGCGACGTAAGAAACGTGGACGACAGGACTCATTCCGTTATCCCGAACCCAAGCAGATCAAACTGGATCAGGACAACCAACGTATCTGTCTACCTAAGATCGGTTGG
>JAJECH010000014.1 GCA_022822135.1 Pseudomonadales bacterium | reverse complement strand
ATCCCGGCAGGGATCCATCCCTCCTTACCCGACAGCCTGACTTTTGCACTATCGCCCTGACGTTCGACTACCTCCAGCCAATGGGCGCGCGGAACTTCGAAGTCGAGAGGTGTTTCGCGAGCAGGTTCCTGATAAAGCATGGAACCCCGAACCGGTGCACGGCTGGAGTCAGTCAGCGGCACCTCGATCGACGCAAGGAAGCGAACGCGTTCAAACGACGTGAGGCCCGTTTCCTCGGCGACCTCCCGGTCTGCTGCGAACTCGTACGACTCGCCTTCTTCGACGGTACCCGCTGGTACTTGAACGCCAACGTCTTGCGGCTTGAACACCAGCAGCTCCGGAACGCCGGCCTCGCTGATCCGCGTCACGTATGCTGTGACTTTCCTGATTACTTCCATTGCGTGGTCTCGCTACAACAAATGCAGTCGCCGACTGCTCACGTCTCCCGCAAGATCGCGGCGCTTGAACCCACACCGAGCTTGTCATTGCCTTCGTAGAACGCGCTCGTATCCAGCACAAGCTCGGCGTGTTCGGGTAGTTTGGAATTCCCCGGTAGCGCATTGATTAGCGTTTTAAGAAGCTGCTGTTCGTCGTCTTCTAGGAGGGCAGCTAAGCTGTCAAAACGTGCCTTTGGCGCGAGACTGGAGCGGATTAACCAGCCTCCTGTTGATTTGGTCGTCAATGTCGCTGTTGCGACGCGATTTACGGCCAATACAAGCGCAGGCGCGTTGAGGAGCGCAATGTAGTCACCGGAAAGTACCAATTTACCGGGGGCACGGCCCGTTATTCGGGTCATTGAGTTATGCGTTCAACGAATGTAGCGATCTGCGATGACTCGGTCTTCTGCATTGTAGAAGCCGCTTTGAATGATGTGGCACTCACGCATATGCACAATCGCACGCTCTAATCGAAGCCACCTCAAGTTCGACTGACTATCCATGCACAAAGGTTCACGTTCGGATCACCATCTTGAGACTCGCGCCGTTCACGGTGGGGAGCAAGTTGACGAACTAACGGGTGCATCTGCGCCTAATATCGTGATGTCGTCCACGTTCGTGTCAGACGATCCGGCAGGATTCTCGATTAAGGAATTCGAGGAAGATCGACCCTACGTCTACACCCGTTGGGGTAATCCGACGATCGAGATGCTTGAGAAGAAGCTGATGAGTCTGGAGGAGGCGGAGCACTGTATTGCACTCGCATCCGGGATGGCAGCGACGACGACGCTTTTACTCGGGTTGCTTAAAACCGGTGATCACCTGGTTATCAGCGACGTGTGCTATCCAGGTACCGCAGAGTACGTGCGAGACACGCTACCAAAGTACGGTATCGAGTCGACTCCGGTAGACTCAAGTAAAGTTGAGTTGCTCGCAGATGCCATTCAGCCGAACACGAAGTTAGTTTGGATTGAAACCCCTGCGAACCCGACTCTCCGCCTGACCGATATCTCGGCAGCGGCTGACGTAGCTCACGAACATGGTCTCCCGCTCGTCGTTGATTCGACCTTTGCAACTCCGGTGGCGACCCGACCACTCACACTAGGTGCTGACTACGTAGTTCACTCTCTCACCAAGTACATCGGTGGACACGGCGACTCGATTGGTGGTGCAATTCTGGGTAGCCGCGAGCGTATAGAAGAACTCCGCAATGATGCAATGATCCATCTCGGCGGGATCATTAGTCCGTTCAACGCTTGGTTAATCGCTCGAGGCGCTGCAACGTTACCGGCACGCATGCGAATGCATGCCGATTCAGCCATGCGGGTCGCGAAATTCCTCGAAGGACATCCATCGGTACTGCAAGTGAACTACCCGGGGTTACCGAATCATCCGCAACATGATCTTGCAAAGCGACAAATGGACAGCTTCTCGGGCATGTTGTCTTTCCAAGCGAAAGACGGGGACGCTACCGCTCATCGATTCGCTAAGGAACTAGAGGTTTTTCACTTCGCCGTCTCGCTTGGTCACAGTCGAAGTTTGATGTACTGGGTGCCGACGAAGGAGGCACTTAGCACTGGGTTGTCGCTCAGTTCGGAACAGACAGCGAGCTATCGGGACTTTGCCGGCGATGGGTTGTTTCGAGTATCCGTCGGGCTTGAGCACCCGGACGATCTATGTGAGGATCTTGCGCGAGTCTTAGGTAACTAAGTACGCAGCTTCCGCATCCGCAACACACTTAGTGTGAATTGTCGACTACTACGCGAAACCCGCAGTTACCAGTTGACGCGTTAGGCGCGTTGGCGTATCGAGCTGCCACGCGGTAACGATTGCAGTAGCTCTCGTGACATAAATACGAACCGCCTTTAAGGACCTTTCCCGTTCGAAACTGTGACGACTGATGGTTTGTACCAAACCAGTCTTCACACCATTCCCAGACGTTTCCGGCCATGTTAAACAAGCCATATCCGTTGGGTTGATACGCGTTGACTGGCGCGGTACCCGCGTAGCCGTCAGCGACTGTATTGGAATTCGGAAACTCGCCTTGCCAGATATTGCAGCAATGTCTGCCATTAGGTTCTAGTTCATTTCCCCACGGAAATCGGTTCTGATCTAATCCACCGCGCGCCGCGAATTCCCATTCTGCTTCCGTGGGTAAGCGACAACCTGCCCAGCTACAGAACGCTTTCGCATCCTTCCAGGTGGTGTGGACGACGGGATGTTCTTGGAGCGATCGAATGTTGGAGCCACTTCCGAAAGGTCTACGCCAACACGCACCTTTCGCGGCGACCCACCAAGGTGCCACTTCGACTTGGTTCTGTGTATCGGCCTGCCTACGACCTTCTTTTTTATATAAGTGATGGAACACGAATGACCAACCGACCCGCTCTGCGTCCGTTTGGTATCCGGTGTCGCGCGCGAAATCGCTAAATTGAGCGTTGGTTACGGTCGTCGTGGCAATCTCGAATGCTTCGACTTTGACGTCTCGAATAGGACCTTCTTGATCCGCCGTGTTGACATCTGCGTCTTCAGATCCCATTCGAAAAACTGATGCTGGTAGCTGTACGAATGCCTGCTCAAGACGGTTTCTTTTTCCGTAGGTTCTACGTGAACGGTTGACCGGTTGAACGGAAGGCATGCAGCAAAATGAATCGCGGGATTGCAAGATTAATCGCCGAAGTACGACTTATCGAAGGCGACAGCCGTTTTAGTCGTAGGGACTAAACCCTGAATAAACACTACTGTGCGATACATAAATTAGGGAATTATAAAGAATACTTGACATTTGCCTAAAAATCCCTAGTATTAGCACTAGAGGTATTCACTATGGCAAAGCAAGCAAAAGCACCGGGCAAAGCGTTCCGTCAGGGCGTTACCCTCATGGATTTATTCGCCATGTTCCCCGACGAAGATTCAGCGCGGAAGTGGTTCGAGTCGGTGTTTTGGGGCGAGTCTCGAACGTGCCAACGATGCGGTGGACACCGCACCCGCGAAGTACCGAACGCCAAACCGATGCCTTATTGGTGCACCGATTGCCGTAAGTATTTCAGCGTGAAAACTGGCACGGCGATTGAGAGCTCGAAAGTGCCTTTGCAAAAATGGGCGATTGCGATTTACCTCTGCCTAACGAGTCTCAAAGGCGTATCGAGCATGAAGCTGCACCGAGACATTGGCGTTAGCCAACCGACTGCGTGGTTCATGCTACATCGCATCCGTCAAGCGTGGGCGAACGACGAGGACGAATTCGACGGTCCCGTTGAGATCGACGAGACGTATGTCGGTGGCAAGGAATCCAACAAGCATGAGAGCAAGAAACTCAAGCTAGGTCGTGGTGCAGTCGGTAAAGCTGCGGTTGTCGGCGCGAAGGATCGGGCGAGCAACAAGGTAACAGCGAAGGCGGTTGAACATACCGACTCGAAAACGCTGACGACCTTCGTTGAATCGGTAGCCACGCAAGGCGCGACGGTTTACACCGACGACGCTAAAGCGTACCAGTCGCTAGCCAGCATCTCGAACGACTTCAAGCACCAAAGCGTGAAGCACTCGGTTGGTGAGTACGTCAAAGAGCAAGCGCATACCAACGGCGTGGAGTCGTTCTGGTCAACACTGAAGCGCGCCTACAAGGGCACGTTCCATAAAATCAGTCCCAAGCACCTAGACCGCTACGTTCAGGAATTCGCAGGTCGGCACAACGTGCGAGAGCAGGACACGCTATTTCAGATGCGTGATACCGTCGCTCGATTGCTCGGTCACCGCTTGCTTCTCCGAGACCTTATCGCGGACAACGGGCTTGACTCGACGGCGCGGAGCGCTTGAACGAAGCAACGCCTTAGCTAGCTTTTCAGGTGTCGCACCAACGAGATGTTTATTCGGGTGAAGGGTCGCTTTCATGACGTCAGATCAAAACGAAGAAGAACAGAAAAATACATGGTGGGATATCCATAAATGCGACAAGCAGATCGCGTGTCTCGACCGTAAGATTTTGCGAGAGATCGATGCCATGCGGGACACGCTAAAGCACTTCGACGGTAAAACGCTAACGGCAAATCAGGGTCATCTATGTTGGCGATCTGCTGCGGACGAAATCCCATCGTACCACACACTTGACCGAAATCCTAACGTAACCGTTCTGGTCGAATCCCTAGAAGAACGCGAGGAAGTCACCGCAAAACGAGACGAATTGCAAAAGATTTTTGATCGCATGTAACAGTCACGACGCAAGCTTAGACACTAGATATTCCATACCGCGATCACCCTTAATCCGATTGCACGATCCGCAGAGCAACTGCAAATTCTTGACGTGATCCGTGCCACCTTGCTTACGTGCAATGATGTGATCGACTTCCAGGTGACGCTTCTCCAGGTGATTGCCACAGCCGTTGCAATGGCCACCCTGATCGCCATACAGCGCGTTCTTAATCGCAAGTGAGTTGTATTTCGGGAGATCGCCTAAATCGGTTCGCTGCGGAATGTCGGTTCGATGTACCCCCCCCCTCAAGCGTCAATCCAACCTCATCGGTCAAGCGCCATCTAACGAAGTCCGCAGCCTTCGGTGATATGTCGATGCCGACCCACTGACGTCGTTCGATCTCCGAGGCAATGCAGGTCGTAGCGCAACCACAGAACGGATCCAAAACCACCTCATCTTCGTTGGATGAAGCACGGACAATTCGCTGCACCAATTCAACTGGCTTTTCGGTTGGCTGACCAGTCTTTTTGGCAAAGCTCTTAATCATGATCGAATCGAGCCGATCCCCGTTCGAGCAGTTCCAAGTGTCCTCGATGGGAATGCCTTTACCCGTTGGTCGCTTGCCGTCGCGTCTCACGTAGTCAGGCGCGTAAGGTATGTATTCCTTGTTAAACCGCTTCGCTGCACCAGGCGATTTCACGTAGTACAAGATCACGTCGTGGTTTCGGATCCACCCACGCTTTTGGGTTTTAAACCCGCTGACCCAACCGATCCGCCAGATAATCTCATTGCGCCAGTTGGAGCGTCCAAAAATCGCGTCCATGACCAACTTGAGATAGTGGCTCATGATCGGATCACAATGTAGATAAATCGAGCCAGTCGGTTTTAGCAATCGCTCCATTTCGAGCAATCGAACCGCCATGTAAATCAGATAGGACTTATCCGATTTGCGCATCGCTGCACGAATGACATTCGCCAACGTAGGATGCTTTGCTTCAATGAGGTCGAGCCACGTAATGTCGATGTCTGTCAGCGACCACGTGTCTTTGAACGCAGCCCCCGCAGCCTCGCTACCGATTGGAGCTGCGTAGTCGTGATTTGAATTAAACGGCGGGTCTAGGTAGATGAGATCGACAGATTCAGAATTCATCCCTCGCATGATCGGCAAGTTGTCGCCAATCCAAAGCGTCTGGTTTACCCAATTCGGTGTCGCCATTTGGTCGAGGAAATTCCACGAAACTAACGACTTCGATTATCAGAATACCCCGCCAGTTGTCAAGTCTTATTTATAATTCCCATAAATTAAGACCTCTGTCCTGACCTAAAACCAGGCCTATTCGACTCCCTGTTTGGCCATCATCTCTAGAGCATCTTCAGCAGCCTGCGATAGCTCATTAGCGGAGAAGTCTCCTATCTGTTTGAGCAACCAGTCTTGACTGACATCTACTTGCGTCCTTTCAATCCACGTCGAAGCGGCGATGAAGTGCTTGAGGCGAGCCGCCTTTTCCTCCGCGGCGCTCGGATAGTCTCCGGGATCTTTGACCTTCATAAGCTCTGCCATGACCGGATCTACAAGCTGCCACGCTCTACGGGCTTTTTTCTCGTAACCGTATTCGGTTCGAGTGAGGTTACCGCTTAATTGAGCTGCAACTCCTATGAGCTGATACGCTTCGAAACTTTGCTCTATCCGCCACCAATGATCTTCTCCCGGCGTAGAACCTTCCCTCCTGAGTTCAATCGCATCTTCATTCACACCAAGCGAAGCGAGCGCTTCACGAGGCACGCCGGCACATTTTGCGGCAATCCAGGCGTGGTGGAAGTAAAGGTATTCTTGGCGCCATCTTTTTTGCCAGTATGAGCCACGATCAAAAATACGCTCGAACGTACTCAAGTATCGTGAAGCTTCATAACCATCCTCAATGAATTTACGAATTCTGAAAAGACCGCCGGTGCACATGTACTTAAGTACTGCGTAATCTGCAATCATGTGAGCATTGCAGCGATCAACGAGATCATCACCATCTGGCTGATTACTAGGGGTCGTGCAATTGGAATCACCAAGCGTATCAAGAACAATCCTTCGCTTGACGAAAGGTTCATCGAATACATGACGCCAAGTTAGGCTACTGTCCTTGACGTAAATCGGCATCGCCATTGGTATTTTTTCCAGGAACTCTTGGTCCAGTCTTGATTCACACTGCTGGGTAAATCCGCCACGAAGACCACGTTCATCTAACGGTTCGAGGAAACCAGGACAGCTGCTGTGAATCTCCTCCGTGGAATTACCCGGCCATACGACATAAGTACCTGCCTTGCGTTCTTCACTCGTCGATGTTGCTACGTTTTCAGTAGCGTGCGAAAAATAGACAGGTAACAGTAGTAGGAAGCAGCCACAGCTCAACATTGCGATGAGGCGCATCGAATTGATCCTCATTCGTCTCGTTAGTTCCAAGTCGTACCAAAGCCTTGTTTGTTCATCATTGCTGTTGCTTCTTCGGCAGCTTGCGCTAATTCCTCGTCCGAGTAATCACCAATCTGTTCTAGCAACCAATCTTCGTTTATGTTCGTTCGTCTCTTCTTGATCCATGTTTGAGCGGCGATGAAGTGCTTGAGGCGAGCTGCTTTTACTTCAGCGACACTTGAATGAACGCTTTGCTCCTTCACTTGCATCAACTCCGTAAAAACGGGTTCCACGCGTTGCCAAACGCTGAGATTTTCAGGCTCATAGCCATATTTCGTCCGGGTAAGGTTGGAGGAAAGCCGATCGGCAATTCCCATCAGTAGATACGCTTCAAACCCTTGTTCTACCCACCACCAGTCTTCCTCACCAGGCGCAGGTTCTCCTCGAAGACCGGGGACGTTTTCAAATGCGTCGAGTGAAGCAAGCACGTCGTCCGGCAATGCCGTACACTTGGCTGCAATCCATACGTTACGGAAATATCCATTCTCAATTCCCCATCGTTTTCGCCAGTAACTCTCGTTGTCAAAGACACGTTCTAGCGGAAATACGTAATACCACGGGAGTTCAATTCCCTCATCAATTCGGTCTCTCAATCGGTGATAGCCGCTACCACACTTGTATTTGAGTGTTGCGTAATCTGCGATCGCGTCGACATGGCATCGTTCGGAAAGATCGTCTGTGACTGCTTCTTCAGGGACTGAAAGACACTCTGGCTTCGACAGTGCATCGAGGACAAGCCTGCGCTTGATCAACGGTTGATCAAATACATAACGCCACGTGATGCGATTGTCCGTTGCCTCTAACGGCACGCGCGGCGGGATATAGTCAAAGAACTGCGTGTCGAGTCTCGCTTCACATTCTGGCGTGAAACCACCATGAAATCCGCGCTCTTCAAGAGGTGCGATGAGGTTTGGGCAGTGCTCGTGCAAATCGTGTGTGGGCGCAAAGGTAACGTATAAGGACGAACGTCCGGGAATTCGCTTTTCCCAAGCTTCAAGTTTCGCGTTTGCCCACGTAGTAGAGGTGGACATTAACGCAAAGACCAAGATGGTGAGTGCTGAGATTCTCGATAGGTAAGGCATATCGATTCTTCCTAAAAACTCCTTTGTTCTCGACTACGACGAAGTCCACGAAATTCGACTCAGGACGGCGTGATCGTACGTCGAAGAGAAGCCGAATTCCTGTTGAGTTAGGTTGTAACGTAGTCGAGTTATACGGTTGGGCGCTATACCTTTGGTAGAGGACGCCCACGCCAGATTTGATTGGAAGCTCCTGCGATCTAGACTCAATCGTGTTCTTTACGACGTTCTTAACGCTCGATGTCCCCCATACAATTCCGCTTAAGCTGGCGCTCTCAGTAGCGGTTCCGCTGCGACTTGCTCCCTATTTACACGCTCTCTTTTCCCCATGACGAAGAATCACGCGATGACCGACCTTGAGTTGTGTCAATTCTTGGATCTGGGGTATCACATCATTGATTCGAGCGATATCCCTGAGTCGACTCATGACAGGTTGTTCGACGCCGCCATAGACATACACCAGCGGCGATCACAGCTTTCGAACCCGTTAGCCAGTCTTGAAGCGGTAGCCGACAACCTACACGTTCAGATACCACTACTAAACGATATCCTCGAGAGTGAGTCAGTAGACGGCGCAATGTCATCCGTACTCGGCGCCAACTATTTCCGCTATGGACATTCGTTTGTTCACCAGAGTGGTGCTTATGACCAGACGTACCACAAGGATTCGCCGTTACCGTGGGGTACCCGTGGCGGTGTTCGTTCCCACCGACCTAATTGGGCGATGGTGTTTTATTACCCGCAGGCGGTCACGCTCGACATGGGTCCTACGGAGATATTGCCTGGTACACAGTATTGGAATGTCAATCGTGAAGGTACTGGGCGGACCGAAGGTGAGGATCGTTTCGACGGAACGCTGCAACCGGATGTCATGAATGGCATGACCGAAGCGGAACGAGCTTGCCACTTCGATAAGCAAGTTGAGGAGTTCGACCGCCGTGTGAAGCCCCTGCGGCTTGAGTTACCCAAAGGTTCGCTTGTTCTGGTGCATTTCGACTTGTTTCATCGAGGCACCCGAAGCGTCTCTGAAGACGAACGGTTTATGTACAAGTTTTGGTATGTTCGCACGACCGAACGAAGTGTTTCGAAGCCGCGACGCGCGATTGAGTATCAGGCGCGGGACCCTCGGCGTCAAGCACTGATCGCCAAAAACGCCGCTTGGCTCGGATTGAACGTAGACGCTCCGCATCAGTCTTGTGAGAGCGATGACGTCATTCAAGAAGCTGAACGCATGGCAGTTGCGCATACAAGCGTTGCGACAGATACAGAGGCTATCGCAGCAGCGTGCCTTCAAGATGGCGAAGCGGGGCGGCGTAGTGCGATGTACGCGTTGGTCGGACACGATGAAGCGTCAATTTCAGTGGCGACTGATCTCCTTGAGAGGACGGACAAACCAGCACGTTGCTGTGGGGCGTTCCTACTGGGAGAACTTCAGGAACCTCGGAATACTGACATTGATACGTTGTTGCAGATAGTCGCGGATGAACCAGATACCGATGTCAAGATGACTGCGACCAACGCGTTGGGAAGGTCGTTGCGTCGACGAATCGGAAAGGGGGAGTTTTGGCTTCCTGAGGATTTAGTATCTAAGTTAGAACAGGCACTTCATAACTCGCGGGAGCGTAGAACTCGAAGTGGCGTAGCACAAAGCGCCGAACGCCAATGCATTTACGTCGCGCTTCTCAACATCGTATCAAGCGCAGCGGAACAAGGTGTGGATGCGGAGTCTCTCGGAGAAATTTCCGCCTTGATTTGCACTCAGATCAAAGATGAGACCGACCGCTACGCGAAAAGCTCAGCATTGGAAATACTTGCCCGCTTGGCGTCGATCGGTGATCAACAAGCCGTTGAGGCGAGTCTAAAGGTGCTACGAACCGAACGCTGGAGCGTCATTGGGGCGACTGCATGACGCGATGGAGCATAGTGCTCTGTTCGGCGGCGTCGCTCATGGTTTCGCCTGTGTTGGCACAGGAAGCCGACGACGATGCCGAGGAAGAACTTGAAGAGCTCGTCGTACAGGCACAAGCCACTGTTTCCGTGGATCACTTCGCGGAATTGACCGCAACCATCCTTGATGACGAGTCCATTAACAGTGTTCAGGCGATCCACCCAAACGAACTGATGAGTCAGGTTCCGGGTGTATGGATTTCGCGGAACTCAGGCCAGGAGCACCTTACCGCGATCCGGTCCGGGATGCTAACCGGCGCTGGCGCTTGTGGGACTTATCTCCTGCTTGAAAACAGTATCCCGATCCGACCCACTTCCTTTTGTAACGTCAATGGGTTGTTTGAACTCAACACCGAACAGGCACATGCGATTGAGGTCATCCGTGGTCCGGCGAGTTCTCGTTACGGTGGGAACGCGTTGCACGGTGTCATCAACGCGATCACGATCACACCGCTAGACGTAAATAGTGCGAGTTTCCAACTCGGATCCTACGGTCACAGCCGAATGGACGTGCGGCTTGGAAACGACCATGGAGGTCTGGCAGTTAATGCGATAACCACGGATGGATGGCGTGACGACACGGGCTTCGATCAACAGAAACTGAACGGGCATCTCAATAGCAACGTTGGGTCATGGCAGGTCACGCATACGTTATCTATGACGTCGCTTAACCAGGAAACGGGTGGCTATGTCAGGGGTTTGGATGCTTACAAAGACGATGCACTGCGCTTCAGCAATCCTAATCCCGAAGCGTTTCGGGACGCTCGCTCCATTCGTTACGCGTCGCATTGGCGTAGTGGCGACTTGCTCTTGGCACCGTTCGTTCGACAGAGTTCGATGGACTTTTTGATGCACTTTCTACCGGGACAACCGTTAGAGCAAAACGCGCAGCGGAGCGGAGGCGTGTTACTGAATTGGGAACACAGTTTTGACAAATGGGAGCTCTCATTTGGCGGTCGCGGCGAGTTTGTAAGCGTGGAGCTAAGTGAAGAACAATCGTCACCCACAGTTGGTTCCGCGTTTCTAATGGCGACTCGCCCCCCAGGTACACACTATGACTTTACGGTCAATGCATCACATTTCGGGTTTTTTCATGATGGGCGTTACCAGGTAAACGACACCTTGGCGTGGAAATATCGGGTTCGAGTGGAAACGGGGAACTACGACTACGACAACCTACATTTGGTCGGTAATAGCAAGGACGACGGGACGCCGTGTGGATTCGGTGGTTGTCTCTATACCCGACCGGCCGATCGTGAAGACCGATTCACGGATTACTCGATGCAAGTTGGATTTGAACGCGTATTTGGTGCACACGCTGTTTTTCATGCGAGCCTAGGTTCCGGATTTCGTCCTCCTCAAATCGCTGAACTGTATCGGCTGCAGAACGGACAAGAGTTCGCGGATGTTGAGAGTGAACGGATAGAAGCGCTTGAGATGGGATTGAAGTACACGACAGATCGTAGCCTGGTTCACGTGACTGCCTATCACGAATACAGCGAAAATCTCATCATTCGCGATTCGGAGGGCTTTAATCAAAGCGACGGACGAGTCGACTCATCGGGGATTGAGATTGGTCTAACTCACGCGTTGGCTGCAAGCCACAAGCTGCGTATGGCGCAATCGTGGGCGAATCATCAATATGACTTCACGCAGAACCTTGCGCTCCGGGAGGTCATCGTAGCGGGGAACGATGTTGACACTGCACCGCGCCATTTGGGTTCGGTTCAGTGGCAGTGGCAACCAAACGATTCGCTTAAATCAACGGTTGAGCTCACGCGCATCGGTTCGTATTTCATGGACGCGGCAAACACACTGAAATATCCTGGACATGTAGCCGTGCACTGGCATGGCCAATGGCGGTTACGTGATGACTGGGAGATTCAGGCTCACGTGCGCAACTTACTCGACAAGAAGTATGCGGACCGTGCTGATTGGTCGTTTGGGACCCCTCGCTACTTTCCAGCCATACCGAGAAATGCCCAACTTGGGATTAAGCGTTACTTCTAGCTAATTTCGCCTGCAGGCTAGGTTTCGACCCGATAGACGCGAGCAGCTGTATCGTGAAAGAGGCTCGAACGCTCGGAGTCGCTGAAGCCGGACGTCAACTTCTTGAACGAGTTCCACAGAACCGCATAGGAGCAACTGGCCTTGTCGACCGGGAAATTGCTTTCGAGCATGCAGCGCTCAGCACCGAAATGCTCGATCATGTGGAGGTAGTAATCCCGCGTCGCTTCGACCAATTCGTCGGACGTTGCTGGTGTCGGTCGCTTGTGAAACCCGAATCCGTTGATCGGCATGACAAGGCCGCCTAACTTGGCGACGACGTTTTGACAGTCAGCCAACGCAGCGACATCTTCCTTCCATTGGCTGAAGATTGCTTCACGTTTCCCTTCGTAAGGTCCGATTCCCAGCGGACCGCCGAAATGGTCAAAAATGATGGTCGTCTCTGGAAACGCGCTTGCGAGGTTAGTCAATTCAGGAATCTGCGGGTGGTACAACCACGCGTCGAACGTCAGATTTCGCTTGCCAAGTTCCGCAAATCCTTCCCGGAAGGTCGCGTCTCGCATCATGCCTTCAGTCGGTGCGGTGTGGGAATTGCGAACGGTCTCGCTCGCGTCCCATCCCGATGCATGGCGTATGCCACGAAAGCGGTGGCTTGCGGACATGTGCGCATCGAGGACTTCACCGACGCCTGCTCCTAAATTCAGGTCGGCGTAACTCACAATCGCCGCACACATGCGTGAATCGCCGTACCCGCCGCTTGCGCTCATGGCTGCGATACCGTTCACGAACTCGGTTTCACCAACTGGACGCATGGCTTCTGGACCATCGGCGCGATACATCGAACCACACTCCATGAACACGGTGCTTACCACGTTGTGGCCGCTGCCGGTATCAGCGAGCAGTTCGTCAAGCAGATATCGGTTCTGTGGATGATCCCATAAATGGTGGTGAGGATCGCAGATTGGTAACTCGGGTTCGAGAATCTCTTCCTGGACTTGATTAAGCCACTCGTTGGGTTCCATGTAACTCCTTAATAAATGACGACCGAACGAATGGACTCGCCGCGATGCATCAGATGGAACGCTTCATTGATGTCGTCGAGAGGCATGGTGTGCGTGATCAAGTCATCGATGTTGATTTTGCCATCCATGTACCAGTCAACGATTGTTGGTACTTCGGTGCGACTCTTTGCACCACCGAAAGCTGTACCACGCCACACGCGACCTGTGACAAGCTGAAACGGTCTCGTGCTAATTTCCTGCCCGGCGCCGGCGACGCCGATGATCGTGCTTTCGCCCCAACCTTTGTGACAGCACTCTAACGCTTGTCGCATCACATCCACATTGCCGATGCACTCAAACGAGTAGTCGACACCGCCATCGGTCATATCCACGATTTCTGCGACCACATCCGCGCTGTCTTTCGGGTTGACGAAGTCTGACATGCCGAATTTCTCGGCGAGTGGTCGTTTGGCTGGATTCGTATCGATACCAATGATGCGACTAGCACCAACCATCGAAGCGCCCTGAATCACGTTCAGTCCGATACCGCCTAAACCGAAGACTGCAACCGTCGCGCCGGCTTCAACTTTAGCCGTGTTAATGACCGCCCCAATACCGGTCGTGACCCCGCAGCCGATATAGCAAACCTTGTCAAACGGCGCATCCTCACGGATCTTCGCGACCGCGATTTCCGGCATCACGGAGTAGTTCGAAAACGTTGACGTGCCCATGAAATGAAAAAGCGGTTCTCCGTTGAGCGAAAAGCGGGATGTCTCATCGGGCATGAGTCCACGACCTTGCGTTTCCCGAATGGCACCACAAAGATTGGTCTTCCCCGATTTACAGAATTTGCACTCACCACATTCGGGCGTGTAGAGCGGAATGACATGATCGCCCACGGCGACACTCGTGACGTCTGGACCGACGTCGACCACCACACCTGCGCCTTCGTGTCCGAGGATCGACGGGAATAGGCCTTCGGGGTCGTCGCCTGAAAGCGTAAAGGCGTCAGTGTGACAGATGCCGGTTGCTCTAACTTCGACCAGTACTTCGTTATTGCGCGGTCCGTCGAGATCGACGGTCTCAATTTGTAGATCCTTTCCCGCCTCGAAGGCGACAGCAGCTCGGGTTTGCATGGTCTTTCCTTGGTTACTTGCTCTAGGTCTCGCCGCGAATGTAGTGCACGAGATCGCTGATCTGTTCACTTTGTTCGTCGATGATCTCCGAGAATAGGTCCCGAATGGAGATAACGCCTTCGACGACGCCTTCTTCCATAACGATCAGATGGCGAATGCGGTGTTTTTTCATCAGTGCTACGCACACATCGACCCGCTCCTTCTTCGTCACGGTAACGACGTCGCGTGTCATGATTTCGGAGACCCGTGTTGTCTTCGAAGCTTTGTCTTTAAGGATGACCTTGCGAGCGTAATCTCGTTCCGAGATAACGCCAACGAGCTTGTTCTCCTGTAATACCGGTAATAAACCCACGTGAAGCTCGGACATGAGCTTGATCGCTTCAAAAACAGTCTCAATCGGTGCGATACTGTACAGTTCATGTTGTTCGTGGTGATTGAGTACGTCCAGCACACTTTTCATTGTCGTACCCCCGCTGTTAGTACTTGTATTGATCGGGTTTGAAAGGACCAGGTACGGGCACATTAATGTAGTCCGCCTGTTCCTGCGTCAGTGAGGTAATGGTGCCACCGAATCCTTCGACCATAAGTTGGGCGACTTCCTCGTCAAGTTTCTTAGGCAACACCTCAACCGAAATCGGTGCGCGTTGGCTTGGGTCTTGATCCGCCCACTTCTGTTCAAACAGGTGCATCTGCGCCAAGACTTGATTGGCAAATGATCCGTCCATGACGCGGGATGGATGACCCATTGCGTTACCGAGATTAACCAAGCGACCCTCTGATAACAAGATTACGTAATCATGAGGCGATTCGCTACGGAATATTTGGTGTACTTGCTCTTTGACTTCCTGCCAATGCCAGTGATCGCGCATGTACTGTGTATCGATTTCATTGTCGAAATGACCGATGTTGCAAACGATCGCACCCGCTTTGACACTCTCGAGCATCGGTGCATCGCAAACGCGTGTGTTCCCGGTGCACGTTACGATCAGGTCGATTGATTGCATTAATTCGCGATCAATGTTCTTGATGTCGCCTGTGTTCTTGCCATCTTTATATGGTGAGACGACTTCGAAGCCGTCCATGCAAGCTTGCATCGCACAGATCGGGTCGATTTCGACAATTTTTACGATCATGCCTTCTTGGCGCAAACTCGCTGAGGAACCTTTCCCGACGTCTCCGTAACCGAACACGAGCGCTTTCTTCCCAGCAAGAAGCACGTCCGTACCGCGCTTGATGGCATCGTTCAAACTATGGCGGGTGCCGTAGCGATTGTCGTTCTTGCTCTTGGTGATCGATGCATTGACGTCGATCGCTGGGACTTTGAGCGTACCTTTCTCCAGCATTTCTAAGAGTCGATGAACCCCGGTGGTTGTTTCCTCGCTAATGCCGTGAACGTTCTCAAGCATCTGCGGGTATTTTTCGTGGATCATCAAAGTCAGATCCCCACCGTCGTCGAGTAAGACGTTGGCATCCCAAGGTTCGCCGTTCTTGAGGATGGTCTGCTCGAGACACCACTCATATTCTTCTTCGGTTTCCCCTTTCCAGGCAAACACAGGCACACCGTCTTCTGCCATGGCAGCGGCTGCGTGATCTTGCGTCGAGAAGATGTTGCAGGACGACCAACGGGCTTCCGCTCCGAGTGCGTACAAGGTCTTGATTAGGACGGCTGTCTGCACTGTCATGTGAATACAGCCGATGATGCGAGCACCTGCTAGAGGTCGTTGTGTCGCGTACTTTTCCCGTAACGCCATCAGTGCAGGCATTTCGCTTTCGGCGAGTGCGATTTCGCGTTTACCGAACGCGGCTAGCGATAAATCGGCGACCCTGTAGTCGTCTGTCATAGTTTTGGATTCATGTCTCTGTCAAAATGCTATCACGCGAACCTAAAATCGCAGCGTCGCTGTTACGCTGTTTTATCGACCCACTAGACTTGTTAGGAAGTAATACCTAGACCTTATGCGATATTTTTTTAGAGGCTCAACGTACGTCCTTTTTTGTGTTGCACTACTAAGTTTGATTGGTTGTGCAGAACAAGAGGAACCGCCGGTCGATCATCCGGGTTTAGAGACGTATACAAAGTACTGTGCAAGTTGTCATAACGCGGGTGTCGCAGATGCGCCGAAACTCGGTGATGCTGACAAATGGGAATGGCGCGTCAAGAAAGGGCGCGATGCATTGCTTCAGACGACCATTGACGGCATTCCGCCTGGGATGCCTAAAAAAGGACTGTGCATGAGCTGCTCTAACGAGCAGCTAGCGGACGCGATTGATTACATGTTAGCGGCAATCGACAGCTAATCGATCGCTTAATCTTTTAAGCGGGAAACAACCGCTCGATTAGGGACGTGTTGCTGCGACACGTTCATGTTTAGTGCTTTCAACGGACACCCAATATCGGTTTTGAGCAGTAGTTATCCGCTTGCTAATCTGAATGCCAAATTTGGCTAAATCGAGTTTACTACGACCGAATCTGACGCAATAGGGTATTAATCTTGTTGGGTGAAGAGATTCAATCGACGAAGTGAAATCAATGGGGGTATTTCAACGATATCGAGTAAAAAATCAATAGACGCCATCGTAGGAATCGCATGTCAGAGCCAAGTTAAACAGGATTGTTACGACTCAGATATTCATACGTTAATGAGAGAGAGGAATCGACTTTTTGAACGCATAGTTCGCCAAGTACATCGAGGCGGAGCGTCAACCAACCAAAT
This sequence comes from Pseudomonadales bacterium, assembly GCA_022822135.1. Lineage (GTDB taxonomy): Bacteria > Pseudomonadota > Gammaproteobacteria > Pseudomonadales > Azotimanducaceae > Bin55. The sequence continues at coordinate 92,926 of JAJECH010000014.1, read as the reverse complement.
TCGTGAAACGTGAAGGAAAAGCATGTCAAATTCAAAAAAATCCCCTTCGATACTGATGGAAGCGCTGATTGACGAGATCTCGCCCCCGTCGCGCAATAAAAGAGTGCGCCTTGCCATAGAAGAACACTTTCGAGATTCGGCGCAACACGACGGGAGGGGACGTAGAACTAGTGAGATAGAGAACGCCTGTAGAGCGCTCCGTCATCTTAAGAGCATGCCTGGGTGGCAAGTGAACGAACGCTACGACCTAAACATGAGGAATCGTATACGCGACATTCTTAAACATGTCGACCACGGCCAGTCTTGGTCTGAGACAATCAAGGAGTGTAGCGAGGCGAGGGGGCTAATTAGCAAATCGGCACGACGACGGAGTGACCGGAAAGAGTATGGGTTCAGTGCGCCAAGAAGACTTGATGATGAATTCATCTGTTACCCACTGAATTCCGCAGCGAAGCTTCGTTCGGCGGGAAAGAGGGGTAAAAACTGCCTCGGTAGCAATAGCTATAACCATGTTGCGGAGCTCAAATCCGGTGAGACTGAGTTCTACGAGATTAAAACGAAACGGGGCGCTCCTCGAGCGTTTCTTTCCGTTGACAAGGCCTCTCGCATGATTAGCGAGATCGGTGGGATAAACAATGGCGAAGTCACGTTGCCAACTGGCACGCTTTGGGCTATTTGTCGGGAACTAGACGCAAACGGCGATGATTGTGATGTATTTGTATACACAGGGGTGCTATCGGCGCTAAGAGACTCGAATTGGAATCTAATAGCACCGATGCGACGGATTTTTGACTTCGATATTTGGTGGAAGAGCGACGAAATCGTTTTGAAAGACCTCCGAAACCGCAAATGGTCACGGTTCGAATGGGACGACGATCGAGGCGAATGGAATGCTCCATACTTTTCTGAGATTGATGCTCAAGCATTCGCTTTAATGCTACGTTGCCAGCCTGAATTTGAGGCTATTGCGGAGAAAGTTCGTCCGATAGACTGCGGCGTTACACAGAGCATCTCTGATAGCAGACGAAGACACCGACGCCGTAGGGGGTTGCCGTTCTAGTAGTGAGTTTCTACAGATGCATGCCGCAAGGTTATTTATCCGCTTCGAGTAAGAAACGTTTACTCATGTTCCAATCGAGTACCGGGTCGGAAGGGTCGCGGATTCGATCCATTGCAACGGCAAGATCATCAAAATCTTCGAGGAAGGTTTCGACCGCTAAGAGAATGACGTCTGCTCGACTGCGTTGAAGTTGTGCGGCGGCGCGGTCCAGAACATCAACGGTCTGAGCGGATAGTCGTAAAGAAACGTCAATGGCCATGTCGGTAACTCCAGTAATTTGGTAGTAAGGAGTTCGGTTAAAACACTCTGCGAGGGGTTTTCAAACCGTCCTTTCGCCCAATCAAATATAGGACGTATGATCGCGCACGAGCCGTATCTATGGTTGATGTACGGCTAACTCCTGCAAATTGAGTGTGTTGTCTAGTTTGGATCGTAGTACGGAATACGTCGCGACTCGTCCGCGTCGAGAATCGTAAGGCGTTCCATGAAACGTCGATGCGGCCAATAGTCGCCGCTGCCCGAATGGAGGACGCAACGGTTGTCCCACATCGCAATGGTGCCCGGTTCCCATTTCACACGGCACGTATATTCTGGCCGACCTTCCTGGAATTTCATTTCGAGAAGCAACTTACGTTCTTCTTCTTCCGGAATGTTGTGTTCGTCGGCGAACTTCTTCACGAATCCCTGTTGGACGTACAAGCTCGTGCGCCCGGTTTCGGGATGAGTTCTTGCGACGGGGTGAACTGAAACGGGCGTTTTACCGTCCATTTGGTGACCAACGGAGCCGATGTGTACGGCATTCAAGTTGGCAACGCGTTCCTTCGTGGCTGCGGACAACCCCTCCCACATGCTGTGGCAGTCGCAGAAGCAGGTATCGCCACCAACTGGGGGTGCTTCTCGGCACATTAATACCGATGCCATCGGCGGCTTTTGTTGCCAAGTAGCGTCTGAATGCCAACCGCTCGCAATGTTCGGTACCGTCGCATCTGACGGTAATACGAGCATATTGGGGATATCTTTGACCTTAACCTGTTGATTCAGGTCGTGTGGCGAGTTTGGTACGTGATCCTTCTCGCCAAACGGCATTCCAACAACGCCGAAGTGCTCAACAAATTGAACCATCTGTTTCCGGGTGAGATGTTCCTGACCTCGAAATGCGATCACCCGTCGTTGCAACCAGAGTTGCCTGACAAAAGACACAACTTCCGGATTGTCCAAGTCAGTTGCGAGATCCATACCGTGTACAACCGTACCAATACTGGGTTGTAGTGGTTCCAGTTTCAGCTCGATTCCACAAACGGTCACTGGTTTGTACCAGACCGTACCGAAGTTACCTGGGACGAGATCCCCGTCCTCAGCAAGAATGCTGTCCGCCATCTCTTTACGACTGGCTGTTCCCGATACGCGCGATGCTGCGACAGCGCCTAAAGGTGAACGGCGGGACGGTGGCTTATCCGCTTGAGCTCGCTCCTTTATCTTGTCGTAGAGCGGGTTGTCGATCAGCTGTGGGTCTTGAGGAACTTCGTTGCTCGTAGCGTCTAGGCTGGACATGTGGTACAGATGTGAGAAATACGGAGTGAGCGATATTTTAGAAGCGGGGTCTAATATTCGGTGAAGACACTGTGTTGCAGTAAATTCCTTTCCATGAAATCAGCAATGAGACATGCACAGCATGGCAAACCTAAGCTCAAGGATTGGAGAACTGCCAACCTACCGTCGCGGAAACCGAAAAACCGGGAGTGCTTCCATGCATCTACCTTCGTCCTTAGTCAGGTTCGTAACGGTATTTGGGGTGTTGATCTCCGTGCAGTGTTGGAGTTCTGAAGTTACAGCACCTTTGTCGAAAATGGAGAACAGTTCAAGCATGTTCAGCTTTGGTGATCCAACGTCGTTTCAATACGGTTCCGATGAACAGAAGCAGATCCTGCAGGGTATCGCCGACGCAGAGTTCAGTGTAGAGCACCTTCCGGAATACGAACGGGAGCTGGTGAGCGAAGCTCTGGATAAAAGTGGGATTGAAGTTCAGGATGCCTGTCGAGTTGATATGAACGCGGCAGGTAGCCTCGGAGCATTTTTTATCCGCCGGAAGCACAACGAGACGACACGTTTTGATCCCAACCGAGGAGTTTTCGAAACGCCGTCAAAGAAAAAGAAAGACACCGAACCGACGGTATGGAAGAGGATCAACGGGGACTACACCGAATACCCGTACCCATTCGGTGATGCGCGTCTCATTCCGAAGGTAATCCCAGTTAATCTAAGTTCTATCAGCGTGGTTGATCGAGACGAAACGAGAGTGAAATTCGTCGCAAAACCTTCGGCCTTGCTCTTCGCGAAAATGCCCCCCGAAGAGCGGATCTTGAACTCCGAGCAGCTCAGGGTTGAATTCGATGTCGATCGTTCGACCCGACGCATTTCACGCCTGACCCTATACCTGCCAGAAGGCGTCAGAGTCTATAGAGGAATCAAAATCACGAATCTGAAATTCGAGTACGAGTTTGACGATGATCGTACAGTTGAGAGAAACGTCTTAAAACGAGTCAACCATGCGATGAAAGGGCGAATTGGTGGCGTATTTCGTCCGAATTTCGCGTTCACCACGGCTCTCAGCTATAACAATTGTGTTGGTGTGCGTGATGAACATTCTTATCTCTACTCCGCCATCGACAGCATCCGCTCGCTTTAATACGACGTTAATTCGGACAACGAACGTAGGGATATTGGGTCATTCCCGCTTTTCCGCTGGCTTCTTCAGCGAAAAGTACAACGATTCAATAGAAACTCAGTTCCTGAATGTGAAATAAGACCGTAACTTGTGATGCGAAGATTTGACGGGACGATAAGAAATGCGCTTGCGACTATCTTTTACGATCGACTCACGAGTCAAGATTCAATCGATCCGGTTCCGAGTTCGCTCAGGATAGACGGGAAAACGTGCCTTGTTACCGGAGCAAGTAGCGGCATAGGCAAAGCCGTCGCGATCGATTTAGCCTCAAGAGGGGCAAATGTCATTTTGGCCTGTCGTACGGGTGTTCCTGAAATCAGCGAGGAGATCAAGCAGCAATCCGGTTCAAATACGGTAGAGACGATTCAGGTTGATCTTGCAGATCTCGATTCGGCAAGAAAGTTGTGCGATATCCTGCGCGAACAGAAAGTGCAGCTCGATATCGCGGTGTTGAACGCAGGTTTGAGCACTATCTCCGCAAGGAGATCAAAGCAAGGTTACGAGACGATGTTCGCGGTCCACTTCTTAGCCAATCGATACCTGGTCAAACGCTTCCTTGACGATGGCGTCATCAAACCTTGTTCTGAAACAGACTCAAGCGACGTACCAAGGTTGATCTTTGTGTCTTCGGAAGCACATCGATCAGGAGAATCTTTCGATTTTTCTGACCTTGGGAACTTCCACGAGTTCGGTCGTAAAGATGCGTTGCGTTACTACGGAATCAGCAAGATGGTGCTGTCCGCGTATGCGTGTGAACTATCGAAGCGTCTAAACCCATCAAGCGCTCTGTCGGTGGCGGTTCATAGTCTTTGTCCGGGCGCGGTAGCCACAAAGATCGCGCGAGAAGCACCACAATCGATTCAGTGGCTCATTGGACCATTCATGCGGACACTGTTTCGCTCGCCAGAAGCCGCGATCAAGCCGATTATTTACCTTGCTTGCTCTCCAGACGCGGGTCGCCGCACAGATATGTACTTACATTGCATGCAGGAGAAAACGATGTCAACGCACGCTAGAAACGCAGCGAACGGAAAGGTCCTCTGGGAACTAAGCGAAGAGATGATCGCGAACTACGAAAGGGACACTGCCACTGACGGTTGATCGAGTTTAAGGCATCAGTCGGTGCCCAGTATCGATAAACAAGATTAGGTTTATGCCGTCGCCTCTTTCCTTCGTTCTCGCCACCAGTTTCGAAGATCTTTTTCCATGTGCTCAACCGATCTGGAAAGTGCATCGCTACCGATGGCTGATAAGTGATTTGTAAGGAACTCCTCGACTTCAGATGGATAGGCGCGAAGCATTTCACGTAGAACCCAACCCGTTGCTTTTTGCATGTAGTAACGGTGATCGTCGAGGCACCGCTCTACCATAGGGAACACCACTTTAGGCGGAAGGAACACCGAGTTCTTGCCGGTATAGTGAATGAGACTGACGATTGAAATGCGCTTTGGCCAAAGTTCGTCCTCATGGTTCCACCTTTCCAGATCTTCAAATACTTCGTCGAAATAAGCTTCCAGCACGTATGAATAGACCCAACTCATCTCATCTGAGTGCGCCCAGTTTTCCACACGTGTGACCCAATTACGAATGACTGACCAGAGGTAAGGCGGCACACTTTTACGCACGCGAAAGCGCAGGTAGTCTAAGGCGCAAAAAAGCACGTCGCCGTTGGGAGATTGCATAAACAAGTCATCCCAGATAGCAATGACTTCTGATTCAGGACGGTCGAAGAACGAGAATCCTTTGCGACTCAGTTTCCGGCGTTCGGGAACACGTACGCCGGAATATAGCATTTCCGAACGGCGGTCTCTCGGTGTGTGAAGTGCGAAAGAAGGGCTACCGATGGCTTCAAGTTCTGCGAGCACTTCTTTGTGAAATTGGGGATATTTCATGTTCGGTGAAAGGATTGAAATCGGTTTTTATTCGCAACCTAATTGAGTAATTACACGAATATGAGAAAGAAGGAGAAACCTCATGGATGATCCAAAACCAATTGCTGTCGAGGCGATTTCGTTACCTGCACGGATGGGGAGCGGCTATCCGGACCCATTTGACAAACCCTGTGCCGAGAGACAAAAGAAACCTCTTGGAGATGCCTTTGGTCTCTCGGACTATGGCGTAAATCTAGTCTCGTTACCGGCCGGTACGTGGTCTTCACAACGACACTGGCATTCGTCAGAGGACGAATTCATCTTTATTCTTCAAGGGCGACCGACGCTCGTCACGGATGAAGGTGAAACAGCTCTCGAACCAGGCATGTGCGCGGGATTTGTAGCAGGGGAAACGAACGGCCACCATCTGGTGAATAGCACTGACGAAGTCGTTATGTACTTAGAAGTGGGCAGTCGTCGCGACGACGATGATGTCGATTACCCGGACATTGACATGCAAGTTAAACAACGCGGCTACGGAGGTGTGTTTACGCACAACGACGGTTCACCGTATACGTAGCTGTGACGTGTAACGAGTTTTTCTACCTTGTTTGAGTGATTCTGGTTGCGTCGTCCGTATGGAACGGCAACATTCATCGGCTAAGTACAGCACTCGATTAACCTCGCGAGCTCATTGTTTTTCCGGCAAATGTTTGCCAAAATAGACGTAACAAGAATCTTCGGTAGTAGCTAAGTTGTATCAGCCAGGTGACGTTGTTTCGAGACGAAAAGGTGTGTTCATGCATCGAGGCATCGTATTAGAGGACGGTCGTATCCTCCATAACACACCGTTGAAAGGTCGTCATACCTCGACGTTAGATGAATTCAGTAAGAATAAAGCGATCTATCCAGCCAACCACCAACCGGAGATTCGCGATCGGACGTTATCGAATGCGAAGAATGACGATAACGATCGATACAACCCATTCAAAAACAACTGCGAACACACAGTTACGCGAGCGACGACAAATGAAGCCCGTAGTCCGCAGTTAAGAGGTTGGTTAGTCGGGGCGGCATTCGCCGCGGTTGGATTTGCGGTGACGCGCCATCCGGCTATCGCGATCGCTGGATTTGCTCTTGGGAAAAAGCTCGGATCAAGCGGTAAATTAGCTTAGACAAGCGTTTTCACGCGTCCGCTGAACTCAATTCCTTCGCGAGTGCGACGATCGCGTTCCTAGTTTTTACTGCCGTCTGTAAATCGACATTGTTGGCCATGCGGTCATCCGGATGATGAAATAGGCGGTTAGAGCCGAGCATCGAAACGTAGTTCCCGTCGGCGTCATAGATATTTCGTGCTTCACCGCCCGGTCGTATAGCTCCGTTTACCTCGCTAGCGATTGGAACGTCGCAATCTGATAAGTGCTTGACAAACCTCGTTCTAAGATCTTCGTTCGAGTGCTGGATGCGAATCTGACAGTCCTTTGCAGCGAAATTCGCTCCGAGATGCACCCACGCATGAGCGTTTCGAGCCAAATCAGGATTTTGATTGAGGAAATACTCGAGACCTACATGTCCGAGCTCATGACCTGTATTGGCCGTGAATATCACATCGCGATCAGGTTTGCTCTTCGCCAATTCGCGGACGCACGCCAGCCATGCCGCGATGCCACCGCAGCGTTCAGCGGTACTCGTCCACCATGAACTCTTCGGCGTCATGACCACCAATGGCGCTAGATCAGAGTGTTGGCCAGCCAGTCGGACTTCGACATTCGTTGCAGTCGACTGCTCGATATCGAAGCTAACATTTAGTTTCGCGAGCGAGCCGTTCTGTGCAGCGGTAGTCAGTTCTTGTTCGCGTTCGCCGTCGACAATCAGCACGGGGACGCCAAATGGCTGTGTAAAAGAATCAGCGTTGAGCATCGCGATACCAGGAATCGAACTCCGCGCTATACCAACTAACGCTTGATGTACTTCGCCGCTACGGTGTGAGAGTAAGTGAAGGTTGTTCGGACCACCACTCGCCGTCGCTGTTCCTAATCCAATCGAACCGTTTTCGCCAACCGATACTAACGGTCCCTCGAGGATTCCGTCGGTTTCACCCCCGTCGAACAGAGGTATACCTTCGATGCGACAGTCCCCGATTTCTATATAGCAGTCCGTTGGTACCCGACGGGCAAACGGAAACTCGACAATCCGTGCTGACACATGAGCATTAGCCAATCGATCAACCAAGGTTTCGGATGTGCGGAGATCACCATCGGTTCCAGTGCGGTGCTCTGATTCCACATCCCACGAACGAATGTCCTCGGCAAGTTCATCACGTAGCGCATTTGAGACGGTTTTGCGGTTCACGATATTCCGATCTGATGTTTAGGAAGTTGCATTGACTTGCATGAATGGTTCGATGCCAACGAATCTATTCTGTTCGGTCGATTGAGTATAGGATCGATGTGTACGCCATCGAATGCTAATCCTTCGATAATTGCGTTTCTTTATTCCTCGCAGCGCGGTCACTCGCATCAAGCGCCAGTGGCAAGCTGCGTTTTGTTTTTCGACTTATGGCTACTGAGAGCGACGGCAACGTCGCGTCCAAACTTAATACACCGGATTTCGAGCTCGGTTTAGCAACTCCGGCTCGAACTGCACGGAGTGAGTTAAAGGCACTATCGGTTCTTGGTGCTCCGATCGTGCTGACACAAATGTCGCAGATGGGCATGTCGATCATCGACCTGATCTTTGCTGGACATGTAAGCGCGGCTGATCTTGCGGGCATAGGGTTGGGCGCTTCACTCTTCTGGCCGACCATGCTGCTTACGTCGGGCTTGCTATTTGCAGTAACGCCGACCGTTGCACAGCTGTATGGTGCCGGACGAACCGATGAGACTGGTGCGGTCGCTAGACAAGCAGGGTGGATCGCATTCGCCGGTGCAATCGTCGTGATCCTCGTGCTCTTGAACGCACGTCCGATCTATACGTTCTTTGATGTCGATCCAGTTGGTATTCCGATCGCTGTTGGTTTCCTTGAAGCGCAAGCGTGGGGTATCTTCGGGTTGTTCGGCTACTTCGTGTTTCGAAACCTCTGTGAAGGACTCGCGCTTACGTTACCGGCAATGGTCATCGGTTTGATGAGTTTAGGACTAAAGATTCCGCTCAACATGATCTTTGTGAATGGCGCGTTCGGCATCGAAGGTCAAGGCGGAATTGGATGCGGAGTTTCCTCGGCCATCGTTTTCTGGGTCCAGTTTTTCGCGATCGCGATCGCCGTGCTCACGACACGCATTCGTAGGTCAGGAATATTTCAGCGATTCGACAAGCCAGACTTGGCGGAGATCGGACGATTGGTGCGTCTTGGATTTCCTATAGGTACGAGCATTTTTGCGGAGGTCGCGTTCTTCTCGGGCATCGTGATGCTGATCGGACGCTTCGGTGTGGATGTCGTAGCTAGCCACAACATCGCAACAAGCTTTGCCGGGGTTGCCTTCATGATTCCGTTGGCGATTGGTATGGCAAGCACGATTCGCGTCGGCGCTAGTGTTGGTGCGCGTGAATTCAAACATGCGTGGCTGACCGTACGCGTTGCCGTTACGACGGCTTTAGCAGTCGGTTGCGTTTCAGCGATGGTTATGTTGCTGGGACGCAAACAGTTGGTGACGCTCTACAACGATGAACCACAAGTCGTCGCATTAGCCTCGATGTTGTTCCTCTACTGCGCGTTCTTTCAACTATTTGACTGTGCACAGGTTGTGATGATGGGTTCGTTACGCGGTTACAAAGACACCACCAAACCAATGTTCATCGCGATCGCGGCGTACTGGGGTATCGGCATGCCAATTGGTGCGGCGTTTGGATTTGGTTGGGTGACTGAGGAGCCGGTGGGTGTCGTAGGCTTTTGGTGGGGACTCTGCGCTGGTTTGGCTGCGGCAGCACTTGGGTTGTCCATTCGGGTGAAGCGCACCGCAAGCGCGTACATCTCAGGACGTCGCCAACCACCGCCAGTGTAGCGCTATGGGGGAGGCTCGTTCAAGATGCGCTCCGCCGCAGACCGAGGATGGTCAAGATCAACACCTTGAGGTAACTTTGACTCATCCTGACTGGTCTTCTCTTGAGTCGGCAAGGTCGTCGACCTTGCCTTACGTCGTTTATTCCTAAGGATCACCAGTAACGCAATCAGCGAAACAACCGCGATCGAACCCCATTTCACTGCGAACGAGAGTGCGATGTGACGCGTTGCTTGGGACGCTTCGGCAAATTCGAGATATTCGCCATGTCCAAATGTGATTACCACAACCGCGATCGCCGCAACGATCACAGGGGCAAACCAAATGGACTTGTGCCAGTAACTGCGCAATCCAACGACGAAAGCGGACCACGCGATCACACGTCCTAACATCGAGTTAGATCCACAGATTGATGCCGAGGGACGCTAAAGCGACGCCTAGCGCACCCTGTAGGACGCCAAGTTTCAGGCTGTTCTTGATTTCGTCCAGTTCTTCGCGATAAATGATCTCGTATTGCTCCGCACTTAATTCGTCAGGGAGTCGTCCGGCGGTGGCGATGCGTGCATCGGTGCGTTGCTTCGCCTTGTCCTTGATCATTTTGTCAAGCCGGTCTGTGACCTTATCAATCCGGCTGCGCTTTTTAACGTCGAGCGACTCGTACCATGTTTTAAAGGACTCCGTATCTAAGTCGTCAACGACGTTTCGCACCACGAGTGCCATGTCCTTGCCTGGAATGCGAGCACGTTGAACGATGCTCTTCGCTTTTCCTGTAAGTTTGCTGAATGAAAGGTCTTTTCGATCCATGGCGCTGAGCTAGACTGATTAAAAGGCGGGTACGTTTTCCGCAAAAATCATAGTTACCCACGCACGAGAGCTACCATAATCTCAGCCAAGAAGGATAGGAAGACTTGTGACTGACGACGTAAAAATATTCGAACGTGAAGGATGGGCGGAGCTGGTACTCAACCAACCTGAAACTCGAAACGCCATTACCGGTCCGCTTGGCGAGCAACTTGCCGCAGCGATTCAAACGGCTGACGCTGATCCAGCAACGCATCTTCTCATGTTGCGAGGCGCGGATGGTGCGTTCTGTTCAGGGCTGAATCTGAAGGAATTCAATCGGGACCCGCCGCCGGATTGGCTCGCGGGGTTCCAATCGATCTGGCGACGAACCCATGCGGCGCTGTACGAATGCAGTAAACCGATCGTCGTAGCACTTGAGAAATACGCGATTAACGGAGGTGCGGCACTCGCACTGGCAGCGGACTTGCTGATTGTTGGTGATGACTCCTACCTACAGGTCGGTGAGGTCAGACAAGGTATGGCCGCACCGTACAACCTAGCGTGGCTAAACCTGCGGCATAGTGAAAACGTGATCGCGCAACTGACGCTTACAGGCAAGCGATTTACCGGCTCCGAGCTTCATCGACTAGGCATCGCCTATGCGGCGCCGGCTACTGCTGATACGGTGCGGGTTGCCGAATCGTTATGCGAGGAACTTGCAGGCTATCCGACGGATGCGCTCGTTACCATCAAGCGCATGATGCGGGGATACCACGACGTACCAGCCGACGATTGGTTTGACATCGCCACTCGCAATGCGCCGAAGCGAAGTGGCGGACCGAAACGTGTCAGCTGATTGCGACCTCTGTGCCTTTTTCGGCAGATTCGTAGAGACCGTCTAGCATCTTCTGAACCATTAGACCGTGTTCAGCGGGTGCCATCGTGGGTTTGTCGTAAAGCACATGATCCACCCAATTACGCATTTTCTTGCGGAATGGGTCCGCCGCCTGACCAGACGGCAACCAGTGAGGTTGTGCGTTCACCATGTGGTCGTGTTGATCGCTGTATAGCTGCGGCGGATCCCAGGTCGCGCCGCCCTTGTCACCCATCAGCGTGAAGTTCCATTCGTTCTTCTCGATGTGGGCGGCGAAACTAGCCTCGATACTAAGCGATGCACCGTTTTCGAAGCGAATGTGACCAACCGCCAGATCCTCCACCGTGTACGTCTTGTGATCCCACTTAGGCCACTGGGAGACGACGCTAGAGGGTTTGTTGCCTAGGTAGGTATGCATGACGCCGGTCGCGGCAACGGGTTTAGGCGATCCCATCACAAAATGGGTCGTTTCGAGTACGTGTACACCGATGTCAATGAGAGGCCCGCCACCTTGAAGGTCCTTGCGCCCGAACACTCCCCAGTTCGGGATTCCTCGCCGTCGTAGTGCTTGCACCCTGCTGTAGAGAATGTTGCCGAGACTGCCATCGTCCACAGCTTGTTTGAGGAAATTGGTGCGTGCTTCGTAGCGATGTTGAAAACCGATCACGAGCTTTTTGCCACGGTCTCGTGCAGCATCAAGCATTTGTTGACCTTCCACCGCGTTCATGGCAAGCGGCTTTTCGACGATCACATCAAACCCGGCTTCCAAGGCGGCAATCGTGCAAGGAGCATGAAGTCCGTTGGGCGTACATACGCTAACCGCATCCGCTTCGATCGTACTCAGCATCGCTTCGTAGTCTGTAAACGAATGCGGGATCTCAAATTCGTCGCAACGACGTTTCACGCTGGTCTCAACGACATCCGAAGCCGCAACCAACTCGACGTCCGGCATCGCACTTAGGTAACGCATGTGCGTGCCTGCAATGCCACCCGCACCAATGAACGCTACGCGTAGTTTGTTGTCAGACATGCACCTTTCCTTGGTAGAAACTAGACGTCGAGTCTTACGTATCTCTTTAGAAGCTCAGCTTCGTTGATACATAGAAGAGCGTACCGTTGTATCCAGCAGGCGAATAACGCGGGTATTTTCGGCCGTTACCGAAGCTAATCGTCTCGTCAGGGTACGTATCGAATGCGTTTTCAATGCCTGCCGAGACAGAGATCGAATCGGATATTACGAGCGTACCGAGAAGATCGACGTATCCGTAGCCATCAAATTCTGCCGCACTATGGTCGTCGTACCATGAGCCGTAAAAGTTGTATCGTGCCGTGACGTCGATACGTTCAAGCGAATAACGTGCTGATATACCGTAACGGGTTTCGGGTGCACCGCGCTCTAGATTGTCGATCGTGTCGCCACCGGTGATCGTAGAGCCTTCTCGGAAGTCTTCGACTGACGTTTGCGTGTTATTGAATGAGAACAGAACGTCAAGTAAGCCGTCGCCGAGCTCAAACGACTGGGTCGCGACAACGTCGATCCCCTGCGTGGACGTATCAAAGTCGTTCGTGAAAAACCGCACGGAAGTGAAATCGGCCGCTTCTGGAATGCCCTGTTCGACGAGCGCAGATTTGATTTCATCAGTGACCGTGGTCAAGCCGGAAAGCGCGATACGATCCACAACTTCAATATTGAAGAAATCAGCGGTGACCGTGATCCCACTGTCCAATTCCAGGATTGCACCGACGGTAAAGTTCACAGATTCCTCTGGATCGAGTTCACGACCGCCGAGTGCTACCGCAACGGGGTGAGTTGAACCGATCGTTCCGCGTTCTTCGAAGACGTTTGTTGCCGCATTTACCACAGTCGACACATTTCGTGCGTTGGATTGACCAGGTGTTGGTGCGCGGAAGCCAGTGCCAACGCTGCCTCGAACTGCCAGCGTATCCGAGACGTCGAAGCGACCGGTGAGCTTGAAGTTCAAAGTGGTACCAAAGCCGTCGAAATCTTCGAGGCGAGCCGCACCTCCGATCACCGCGTTGTCGAACATATCGTGATCAGAAAGGTAGAGCTCGAGGTCAAGATACGCGGCTGTATTGAGACGATTCCAAGCGCCGCTTGATGCGGGGTTAAATCCGCCGAAACCGTTGGTACCTGTGCTGAACCCGTATTGCTGATAGTGACCGATCGCCCATGAGCTTCGCTCACCAGTGTCAATTGAAAATTCCTCGTTACGGATCTCCAAACCACCCGCGACGTTCAGATCATTACCGTCGAGTACTTGTACGACTTTGCTCGCATCGACGTTGACGTTCCATTCTTTTTGTCGATATTCGCCGAAATTGAAATCGCGTTGTGACGTCGGACCAAGACTGGGATTGAGCGTGTTGTTGATGAACCCATTCATCCGGTTGTAGCCAGTGCTTGCGGATAGATCAAGATCGACATCATCGAGGATCACGGTACGGTAACCGACGACCCCGGATAGATCCGATACAACCGCGCCGAAGCGAGGCGTGAAACCTTGAGGAAGAATCTCACCGAACCAGAAGCAATCCTGGTCGGCACGCAGCGTGTCATGGAATGACACTACATTTTCAGCGACAGCGGGTACGTTGTATTTCGCTTGACAGCCTTCGCCACCTACGAGGAAAAAGTTATCGCCGGTCTTGTACACGCCCACGCGATTCATCGGACTGCGAAAGAAGAAGAAGGTTTCGACCTCTCGTTCCGCGTAGTTCCCGAACGCATAAAAATGACCTTCTTCACCGAAGTCGCTCCCAAGGTTGGCGACGAGTTTGATATTGCTTTTTACGTCGGGCGAACCCCACGGCTTGGCTGGCATGCTTACACCTTGGATGCCTTGCTGAATCAAGGCAGTGGCATCACCGTGTTGGACACTTCGATCGGTCGGCTCGGACGTACCGTATTCAGCGCTTAGGTTTAAAAAACCACTATCGAACAACGGTAATCCGATATTGCCCGCAACGCTCATAAACGTTTCGTCTTCGTTTTCGGTATGTCCACCATATTTGACTAGGACATCGGAGCCGCTGTCGGCATCTTTCAGCTGGAAATTCAAAACTCCCGCGATCGCATCAGAACCATATTGCGCTGCAGCACCGTCACGAAGCACTTCCAACTGTCTGATCGCGATGCTTGGAATAGCCGAGATGTCGGGACCTTGAGCACCGTTTGATGCGCCATTAGAAATCCACTGGATGACTGAACCACGGTGGCGTCGCTTGTTATTCATCAGGACCAGCGTATGGTCGGGCGCTAGTCCTCTCAAGTTGACCGGTCTTAAGAGTGCGGCCAAGTCTCGAGAAGGATTGTCACTCATATGGAACGAAGGTACGACCGAACGGATGAGATTCGACATGTCGCTCCCGGCCTGAGTGTCGAAAGCTTCATTCGAAATAACGTCTACGGGTACGGTTGAGTCAGTCACCGAGCGAGGTTCCGCACGGGTACCCACAACGACAACCTCTTCCATCTCGAGTTCTGCGCTTTCACTAGTATCTTCCTGACCCAGTGCTGAGCCGGACCAAAATAAGGCAACTAGTGCTGTAAGGAACGAGGTCTTGTAGAAAACTTGGTTAAGACAACGCATTGAAAATTCCTCTTGTTTAGCGGACCGACTACGCGTTTGAGATTTCGTTTCTAAATCACGCACGCAATCCAATTGACGACAGATAAAAACCCTGATCGCTTGTATTGATTGGTTGATCCGAATTTTTAAACTCTGAAGTGAGTTAGGACATGTGCATTAACAATTGGCCGTGATTCGTCGCTTTCGATCGAAGTGACCACACCACCAAGTATGGCAGCGGATGGCAATTATCGACACTTGGCGGACGATGTTCCAGATTTACCCGTATTCGATAAACCGGACACTAGTTCGTTTACTTCGATTAGTGCGGAATTTGACTTAGACTCATTTCGGTTCTTATCTTAAGGTTAGGTGTTTAGTGAGCGCTTTCACAAGATGCTCTATGGAAACACGGTGAATGTAAGCACAGCGCTCTTGCATGGGGAAGAGAAACTTAGGCATGTCGGACCTTCCGTGTGAATTTGAACGGAAATGAAGAAGAATGTGAACTACATAACGCTCACTTTTTGTGTATATTTCTACACAATATATCTCAATGGAACGTAACAGCCCGAGGCTAATCCGAATGCTCGAAGAAGATGGTTGGTATCAGATTGAGTCTAGAGGCAGTCATCGACAGTTTCGCCATCCGACTAAGTCAGGACGTGTCACGGTCCCACACCCCAAGAAGGACATTCCACGAGGTACAGTCGCGTCGATCTATAAACAAGCAGGTTGGGAAGTTTGAGGAGAATTGTGTGATGCGATATGTCGCGTTTATCCATCATGAATTAGAGGTAGGCTACGGGATTAGCTTTCCTGATTTTCCCGGATGCGTTTCGTTAGGTAACACGGTAGATGAAGCGGTTCGTCATGGTTGCGAAGCGCTTGCATTCCATTTTGAAGGGATGGTGAGCGACGGTGATCCTATTCCTTCGCCACGTACGATCGAGGAGATCAAAGCGGACGATGAATTAGCGGAATGGCGTCTCGGTGCAGATATCGTGTTCGTTCCACTCCTGCTTGATAGAGGATCGTCGAAACGCGTAAATATCTCGATCGATCGTGGATTGCTTGATGCAATTGACGACGAGGCGAGAGCACGCGGGATGACGCGATCAGCGTTTTTAGCTAGCGCTGCTAGGCATGAGATTCAAGCAACTTAAGTCAGAGGCTCACGATGAGCCTTGATAGGCGTAAATTCGATGTCAAAGTAGCCGGAAACAATCATTTCATCGATAGATAACCGCGCTTGGTTGTTAGATCTTCTTAGCGCTTACGCGTCAGCTTGGCCGACTGAACACATGGTTGGTTTGCTCGACGCGTTTGTCCGACGACAACCAGATTGCTTTGAACGAACGTGCTTCGAAGACGGACATGTCACGGGATCCGCATGGATCGTTTGTCCGCAGCGCAAGAATGTTCTCTTGACACATCATCGAAAGCTCAATAAGTGGCTACAGCTCGGTGGTCACAGCGACGGAGATGCAAACACATATCGGGTAGCGAAGCGCGAAGCTGAAGAGGAAAGCGGATTGATCGTGAAGCCGATAAATGATGTTGTGTTCGACATTGATATCCACACGATCCCTGCGCGAGGCGATGATCCAGAACACAAACATTACGATGTTCGGTTCTTGTTTGAAGGCGACGATCTCGCGCAATTGAGGGTGAGTGACGAATCGAATGATCTGCGATGGGTGTCGATCGAAGAGTTACGCAGCCTGACGTCCGAAGAATCCGTGCTTCGGATGGCGCGGAAGACGCCAAAAACGTAAGGACGGTGTTCGTTTCTTGGGTACGAGTGATTCGCGCTCTTAATATGCTATTCATTAGAGCAGGAGTGGTGATTTGCGTTTAAGCATGAAAGTAGCGGTGGTTGCCGCGTCGTTTACGTTCGTGTTGGTGTCGTGCACACCCAAAGAGTCGGGCGACTCTGCTCAGGACGTTGAGCTTTCTGAATCTGTTTCACGTTACCCCTCGGTCACATGGGACGCCTCGCTGTGGGGAAACCCTCGTGAAGGGACCGTCGCCGTTGACGCGCTTGCGCGTCTGCTAGCCGAGCGTACGGAAGGTGCTTTTCAGTTAAACGTTCACTACGGCGAAGCCTTGTCAAAGTCGCGCGAGAACCTTGACGGCATCGCAATCGGTGCTTTTGAGGTCGCGTTGGTGTGCAACTTCTACCATCCACAGAAGAATCCTGCGCTCATGGTGCTGACCATGCCGTTCCTACCGATGGATGCCGACACGAACGGGAAGCAAGTCAGACGTGCGGTACACGCCCATCCAGCAGTGGTTGAAGAGTTCGCACGCTGGGGGGCGATGATTTACACATCGACATTACTACCTCAGTACGAATTCATGGGACGTGGTACTCCGCCGCGAACGGTGGAGGATTGGCAAGGTATGACGGTTCGTGCTGGAGGAGGGATTGGGGATGCGATGCAGCTGCTTGGCGCAACACCGACGAGTTCAACCGCAACGGAGGTGTACACGGGCGTTCAACAAGGAACCATGGATGCGGCAGCATTCCCCTTCTCATATGCTCATGTCGCCTATCGAATCCATGAAGTCTCTGATTGGTACACCAACGGCATGGCACCAGGAACGGCAGATTGCCCTGTTGTGTTTCGCAAGACCGCGTATGACGCCTTACCAGCGGAGTATCACGTACTTCTAGAGGAAATCAGAGACGAAGTCGATGCTGCACAGATTAAGGCGTATCGAGACGTTGATGAGATCAACCTCCCCATGCTGCGGGAAACAATCACCGAAGTGACGTTCACCCCTGAAATGCGAGATGAACTGAGGCAGTCGGTTGGCAAGCGCGTGATTGAAGCTTGGATCACGGAGAATGAAGACGACTTCGATGCACGAGGGCTAGTTGAGCTTGTGTTTGAAGCCGCGGGATCGACTTTCGAGTAATCGTTCGGAACCATCGACTTGAAAGATCCGCTTGGTGTGCTTCTGCGTCGATTGGACGCGCTCACCACACCTGTTGAAAACGCCTTTAACTTAACTGCAGGCGTTTTGATCTTTGCATTGATGGCGCTAGGTGTTGTTCAGATCGTACTTCGCACGGTCTTCTCAGCACCGCTTCTTGGTTACATCGACATCGTTGAACTCAGCATGGTTGGCTTTGCGGTACTCGCGATCGCTTTTGTGCAACGTGTTGGCGGTCATGTGCGGATGGAGCTCCTGATTCAGAAGTTGAGAGGACGTCCGCTTTGGTTTTTCGAGATGCTTGGGAGTGGCTTGGCGATTTTCATCGTGAGTGTACTGATTCCATATTCCTACGATCACTTCCAGCGAGCGTTCGATTTTGGCGATAGCACGATCGATCTTGAACTCGCGACTTGGCCTGCGAAACTCGTCGTTCCGGTTGCGTTGACCTTGTTACTCATTCGTCTGTGCATTCAGTTCTTGGGATATCTGCGGCTGCTTATTGACCCGGCATTACCTCAGCTCGCGATCCCGGCGTTGAAGCGACCCGAGGAGGTCGCAGCCGAAGAGATTCGTCTCGCAGGTGGCGAGAACGAATCGGACCCATCGGCCAGGTAGCGCATGATGGTAGACGCGTTCTGGGTTGGGATATGCGGCGTTGGACTGCTCATTGCATTAGTGGTTGTTGGTGTACGTGTATATGTCGCTGCGGCGGTCGTCGGATTTCTCGGTTTGCTCGTGCTCGAAGGTTGGGATGTCGCCGGCGCCATTGCTGGGACGATTCCGCACTCGAAAACAGTTACTTATCCGCTTTCGGTACTTCCTCTCTTCATATTGATCGGTTTTCTAGCGTTTCACGCAGGTTTAACTGGCAAGCTGTTTGAAGCTGCGCGTCGTTGGTTAGGTTGGGTACCGGGTGGTTTAGCCGTATCAACCGTGTTCGCGAGTGCGGGTTTCGCTGCTGTGTCGGGCGCGTCGACCGCAACCAGTGCCGTGTTTTCGCGCGTCGCGATTCCAGACATGCTTGGTAATGGCTACTCGAAACGGCTAACGGCGGGTGTCATCGCCGCAGGGGGTACGCTGGCGTCCTTAATCCCGCCTTCTGCGATTCTCGTGATTTACGCGATTCTTGTTGAACAGTCGGTAGGGAAGCTGCTTTTAGCAGGACTGTTGCCAGGTGTGGTATCGGTTCTGATTTACACAGCGCTGATCATCGGGATGTGCGTGTGGCGACCTGAGCTAGGTGAAGCTTCGCGGGGATTCACTTGGCGCGAGCGATTCGCGAGTTTGCCGGGATCGTTTCCGATCTTCCTTGTCGTAGGCATCATTTTTGGTGCGCTATACACGGGTGTCGCTACGCCGACGGAGGCGGGCGCATTGGGGGCTGCGGTGGTGTTCGCCCTCTACGTGTATCGAGCGTGGCAACAGCGCGACTTGAAACAGATGGGTTTCCGGCTCAAGGACGCTATCACTGAAACTGCGAAGCTCACCATCATGATCTTTACGCTGATCTGGGGTGTGTTTCTGTTCGTCCGTTTCCTTGGGTTTGCCGGATTGCCAAACGAATTCGCGAACTGGGTCGTAGGATTGGATTTGCCACCGATTCTGATCATGGTGTGCATCTTGCTCGCGTATGCGGTGCTCGGTATGTTCATGGATGCGATCGGAATGCTCATATTGACATTGCCGGTGGTGTTTCCCGCGGTCATAGCGCTTGGTTATGACCCGATTTGGTTCGGCATCATCGTCGTGAAAATGGCGGAGATTTGCTTGATCACACCGCCAATTGGATTGAACTGCTTTGTTGTTGCAGGGGTATCGAGAGATTTACCGGCGGTCGACGGTCGCGACCCTGCCATTCCGTTACAGGATGTTTTTCGTGGTATCGGACCGTTCTTTGTCGCCGATGTACTAACAGTTATTGTTCTATTGCTCTTGCCTGATATCGTACTTTGGCTGCCAAATCAAATGGCACAGTGACATCGGTTATTTATGGTCGATCGAAGAGGCGCATATTCGCTGTGCAAGCCTAAATTCTTGTGTTTAAAATATATGTACGCATGTATAGCAAAGAATATTCGATAATCAAAACTCTCTTTGGATCGTCACTTTAAGCCTTGCGTGCGACGTGTGATGGGTTAAACTGATAGGGTGTAAACAACATGATCAAACTCAAAGACTGCCTTGAGTACGCATTGCCGTCACATTTAGCTGTGAATCCGTTTCTTGACCTTTTCGCGCATTTAGCTCGCTGTGAAGCGAACTATTCCCGCTTGCGTAAATTGTTACGACCGCCGCGGAGTAGCGAATTTCAATCTCGCACGGTCGAGTTCCCGAACGGTTCTTCATCGTTACGATTTGAGCATTCACGTGTCAGCCGTTACACATCAAGCGTGGTTATTCGGCAGACATCAACTGAGACGTTGACGAATTTGAATTTGAAGCTCCATGTGTATCACGACACCCGGGCAGCGGAAGTGGTGAGTTACCAACGCCATCATGATTTCCGAGTGTTGGAGACGCGACCTGCGCCGCCTCGCACGCAACGGTTCGAAAAGATTGAAATGAATCGCTTCTTAACGGAGCTGCTTGATCATTGCTTGACGTTCGGCTCAGCGATGCAGACTGAGTCGACTACCACAGAAGAACAAGGAAGTTCAGTTTAGACCGAATCCAAGGACGGATACCTAGCGTTGCAAAAACACGCAGCCAAGCACACCAAGGAAGGCACGTCGCTTTGGCTTTTACACATCACCGACAATCACTTATTTACCGATCCTAACGAAGGTCGGCACGGTGTTAGTAGTATCGATTCATTTCAACAGGTGTTGGTGTCAGCTACGGCGTCGCGACAACCTGACCTAGTTGTGGACACCGGTGATATCGCACATGACCGGACCCGTGAGGTGTACGAAATGTTTGCTTCGAAGGTTCGCGAATTTGTTGACTGCCCGATGATCGCAACACCTGGTAATCACGATTTAGCCAAACCCTTCGACGAAGTGCTTTCACGTGAATCGATCACAATGGGA
Source organism: Pseudomonadales bacterium (assembly GCA_022822135.1). Taxonomy (GTDB): domain Bacteria; phylum Pseudomonadota; class Gammaproteobacteria; order Pseudomonadales; family Azotimanducaceae; genus Bin55. The sequence goes on along the minus strand of JAJECH010000014.1, from coordinate 72,050 downwards.
AACTGGCGGATTGTGACGGTCGATACCCATATCGACGACGAAGTAGGTGGCTTGATTGATCAAACGGAGATGAATCGCGTCGAAGAGGAACTAAAGGCAAACGAGTCGCCGACGTTGTTGATCGGTCATCATCCAGCGACCGAAGTTGGTTGCGCATGGATAGACGAACATCGAATTGAAAACGGCGACGAGTTTCTACAGGTAATGGCGCAATATCCGCAAGTCCAAGCGTACCTTAGCGGCCACGTACATCAAGCCTTCGAAGGTCGTGCACATGGCATAAGACTCATGACGACCCCGTCAACGTGTTGGCAATTCAAGACCGATTCGGACTCGTTTGCCGTCGATGAGCTTCCCGCAGGATGGCGTTGGCTTGAGTTAAGAGCGGATGGCGAGATCGATTCAACCGTGGAACGATTGGTCGTCGAAGGTTAGCCGGAAAGGAACATGATGGACACCTATTCAGCGAAATCCATTCAAGTCCTTAGCGGGCTGGACCCGGTCCAAGCTCGACCGGGCATGTACACGGATACCAGCCGTCCGAACCACCTTGTTCTAGAAGTCGTCGACAACAGTGTCGACGAGGCGTTGAACGGTAAAGCGTCCAAGGTCGTCGTATCGATCAACGAGGACGACTCGATCACGGTTGAAGATGATGGGCGAGGCATACCTGTCGATGAACACCCGGAATTGAAATTGCCAGGGGTTGAGGTCATCATGACGCGGCTGCATGCAGGTGGCAAGTTCAACGACGAGCAATATCGATTTGCAGGTGGTCTGCATGGCGTGGGTGTGTCGGTGGTGAATGCACTATCCGAATGGCTGACCGTGGAAATCAAGCGCGATGGCAACGTGTACTGTCAGACCTACGAAAACGGCGCTGCGGTTACGAATTTGGTTGTTGACGGCACGGTTGGGAAACGCAACACGGGCACCAAGATCACGTTTAAGCCGAACGCGAAGTATTTCGACACGACGCAGATCAGTCTCACGAGATTGCGTCACGTGCTGCGAGCTAAGGCGATTTTGTGTTCAGGTCTAAACGTCGAGCTGCGTGCGAAAGATGGCTTGTACAACGAACCGGAAAGCTGGCGTTATGACGACGGCCTAGTGGGCTACTTGCAGGAATCGATCGGTGAGGAGTGTGTGCCGGAAGAACCGTTCTATCACAGCACGAACGGTCAGGATGAAACAGTCGAGTGGGCGTTGCAATGGAATCTCGGCGACGGAGATGTCATCACGGAGAGCTATGTAAATCTCATCCCTACACCTCTCGGTGGTACACACGTGAACGGCTTGCGCTCTGGACTAACTGAAGCATTGCGTGAGTTTTGCGAGTTCCGCGACATCAAACAGAAAGGCATCAAAATCACGGCCGAGGATTTATGGGGACGCTGCTCATACGTACTCTCTGCGAAGCTCAAAGAACCGCAGTTCAGCGGACAGACGAAAGAGCGACTGTCGTCAAGAGAGAGCGCCATTTTTATCAATGGCTTGGCAAAGGACGCGTTTAGTCTATGGCTTAACCAGCATGTTGAACAAGGTCAGAAGCTCGCGACTTGGGCGCTCGCCAATGCACAGGCGCGCGTACAGTCACGTAAGAAAGTCGCCCGTAAAAAACTCACATCAGGTCCGGCATTACCAGGCAAATTGTCGGATTGCTCGTCGCAAGATCCGATCCAATCCGAGTTGTTCCTGGTTGAGGGTGACTCGGCGGGTGGTTCCGCGAAGCAGGCACGTGACCGCGAATTCCAAGCGGTGCTGCCGCTGCGCGGCAAGATCCTCAACACATGGGAAGTCGGGGTTCAAGATGTACTGGCTTCGCAAACCGTCGCGGATATCGCTGCTGCGATCGGGGTGTATCCCGGGTCTCCTGACATATCAGGGTTGCGCTACCACAAGATCTGCATTCTTGCAGATGCCGACTCCGACGGCTTACACATTGCGACGCTCCTGTGTGCATTGTTCATGAAGCACTTCAAACCGCTCGTTGACGCCGGCCACGTGTATATCGCCATGCCGCCGCTATACCGCATTGACATTGGTAAGGAAGTCCACTACGCGTTGGACGAAGCGGAAAAGCAAGATGTACTTGAACGGTTGAGGGCGGAGAAAAAACGTGGTACGCCTGTTGTACAACGTTTCAAAGGTCTAGGCGAAATGAATGCGTTGCAACTGCGTGAAACGACGATGCACCCGGATTCAAGGCGACTCGGGCAGTTGCAGATTGAAAAACCGCAGGCGACGGAGGAGAACCTCGATATGCTGCTCAGCAAACGTCGAGCTGCCAATCGTCGTGTTTGGCTAGAGCAGAAAGGCGACCAAGCTGATTTGAGTCAGGCTGTCGATGGTTGATACCATCGACAACGACTTCGAGGGCATCTCGCTTCTCGAATACACGGAACGTGCGTACCTTGACTATTCGATGTACGTCATTAACGACCGTGCACTTCCCTTTATCGGCGACGGTTTAAAGCCAGTTCAAAGACGCATCATCTACGCGATGTCGCAGCTTGGCATTACCTTCCAGGCAAAGTATGTAAAGTCAGCCCGCACGGTAGGCGATGTAACCGGGAAGTTTCACCCCCACGGCGAAGTAGCGTGCTACGAAAGCATGGTGCACATGGCGCAATGGTTTTCGTTTCGTTATCCGTTGGTCGACGGTTCAGGTAATTGGGGTGCGCCGGACGATCCTAAATCCTTCGCCGCACAGCGTTATACAGAAAGCCGCTTATCTCGTTGGACGCCACTATTACTTTCAGAGTTAGGTCAGGGAACCGTTGACTATGTGCCGAATTTCGATGGCACACTCGACGAACCTATTTGGCTTCCCGCAAGAGCACCGTTCTTCTTGTTGAACGGCGCGTCTGGAATCGCTGTCGGGATGGCGACAGACATTTTGCCTCACAACTTGCGCGAGGTTGTTAAGGCGAGCATAACGCTATTGGAACGCAAGTCCACGACCTTAGATGAACTAATGACCATCATCCGAGGACCGGACCTGCCCACCGGCGGCGTGATCACCTCGACGGCTGACGAGATCAGGCAGATCTATGAAACAGGTAACGGGACACTTCGAGGACGCGCGAAATACATTGATGAGAAGAGCCTTGACGGTGGTAAAGAAGTGGTCATTACGGAATTGCCGTACCAAAGTTCGCCTGCGAAGATCCTAGAACAGATCGCAGGACAGATCGTCGCTAAAAAACTGCCCATGGTGATCGATGTCCGGGACGAATCCGACTACGAGAACCCGACACGCCTGGTGTTGGTGCTTCGGTCAAATCGCGTTGACGTCGATCGTCTCATGTTGCACTTGTTTGCAACCACAGATCTTGAACGAACCTATCGCTTCAACTTGAACCTGATTGGGCTTGACCGAAAACCGAAAGTTAAACCGTTACGCAATGCGCTGTTGGAGTGGCTAGATTTTCGCCGCGACACGGTGCGGCGACGAATTGAGCATCGACTTGAGTACATAAAGCGGCGTTTACACATCCTGGATGGGATGTTGATTGCATTCGCAAACCTTGATGAGGTCATCCGGATCATCCGAGAAGAAGATGAACCGAAGCAGGTGCTGATGTCTCGATTCGAACTGTCGAGCGAGCAGGCAGATGCGATCTTGGATTTACGTCTTCGCCAGTTAGCTAAGTTAGAGGAAGAAAAACTCCAACACGATCAACAAGAACTCTCGACAGAGCAAGAAGACCTCAGTCGAATTTTGGGCAGTCGTAGACGCATGAACACGTTGATCAAAAACGAATTGATTGAAATCGCCGAGGAGTATGGGGACGATCGTCGCACAGAAATCGCTGGTTCGGTTGAAGCGTCCGTGGCATATTCGGTGGAAGACCTCGAAACAAACGAACCAGTAACGGTCGTCCTCTCGCAGAAAGGATGGGTACGCGGAGCTAAGGGACACGATCTTGACGCATCCACATTACCGTATCGTGCGGGCGACGAATATCTCGCTCACGTCCACAGTCGAACGAACTTAGTCTGTAATTTCCTTGCGACGAATGGTCGGGTGTATTCGGTACCCGTCCGTGAGCTGCCTTCAGCCCGAGGTCAAGGTGAACCGCTTTCCGGGCGTTTCAATATCGATGCCGAGACTCAATTCGTTGGCGCATTCAATAGCGACGCGGGTAAAGTGCTCCTGACTTCTCAAAAAGGCATTGGCTTTGTTGCAGATGTTGAGAGCGTGGTGGCAACGACGCGCAACGGCAAAGTTGTCATGAACCTTGAGACGGATAACGCACCTCTGGTACCCGTTGCTTTCAAGGAAGGCGATTCGGTCGCTCTTGTTTCGAGTAAGGGTAATTTACTGGTTATTGAACTTGGCGACGTTCCTGAGCAGAACCGTGGTCGTGGCGTCAATCTGATGAATATTCCAAAAGCCGCCTTTGCGGCTGGCGATGAATCGATGCTTGGTGCTGCCGTTGTAGGCGAGAAGGTTTCACTGTATGTGGATTACGGCGGGAGGCAGCTAACGCTGCGTTACCGCGACCTTGACCCATATCGTGGAAAGCGTGCTCAACGCGGTAAAGCTCTACCCCGGAACTGGCGTAACAACATCATTGGACTAAGTACGGAATCACGTACCTAGGCGTTCACTCAGGAATGGGCGTGGAGTGTCTATCATGGTTTCAAATCTAAAATCTCCCCGTTCCGAAAAGGGCGACTGCTAGCTTTCTGGCCAATGGCTTCCTACTCAACAAACGAATTTCGACCTGGTCTCAAAGTGCTCCTTGAGGGCGATCCATGTGTCATGCTCGAAGCGGAATTCGTGAAACCTGGTAAAGGCCAGGCGTTTACTCGGGTTAAGTTTCGTAATCTGATCACTGGGCGCGTGTGGGAACGGACGTTACGGAGCGGCGAGTCGATGGAAGCCGCTGACGTCGTGGAGCGCGACTTGGATTACCTATATTCAGATGGTGATCTTTGGTACTTCATGACGACGGACGACAACTACGATCAAATTGCTGCGGACGCCGCAGCCGTAGGCGAAGCTAAGGACTTTTTAGCCGAACAAGCGCGATGCCAGATTACGTTCTGGAACGAAAATCCTATTTCAGTCAGCCCACCAAATTTCGTGAATCTCGCGGTAACGGAAACGGATCCTGGTCTGCGAGGCGACACGGCACAAGGCGGTACGAAACCCGCGACACTCGAAACCGGAGCGGTGATCAATGTCCCGTTGTTTATCGAGATTGGAGATGTGCTTCGGGTTGATACACGTACGGGTGAATACGTCAGCCGAAGCAAACAGTGAGTGAAGCATGGCGGCCTACTGCCGCTATCGATACGCTCCTGAAGCGCGCCGAGTTGCTGGATCGAGCACGAACCTTTTTTCGTGATCGAGATATCGTCGAAGTTCAAACTTCGACACTTGATCAGTACGGTGTTACGGATGTCGCAATCGAGAACATTGAGGTAGCAGGCTACGGCTACCTGCAGTCTTCGCCTGAATATCAAATGAAGCGCCTATTGGCAGCCGGTATGCCTTCCTGTTTTCAGATTGGGCCGGCATTTCGCGCCGGCGAGATCGGTCGATGGCACAACACCGAATTTACGATGCTCGAGTGGTATGAACGCGATGTTACGCTCGATCAGTTAATGGCGAATGTCGTGGCATTGGTGGATTGCGTGGTCGGACCTATGCCTGTTCTGACGAAAACCGTTGAACAGCTTCTGCAAGACGCATACGGTCTTGACCCTCATCATCCAGATGAGAGTCGGTGCCTTGAGATTGCGAGTGGCGAGGGACTTCAGAGCGCACGAGACACATACGAAGCGCTGGATTTCTTGATTGGTTCTGCCGTGGAGAAGCTTGGAATCGAGAGGGTACTTCTTACAGAGTATCCAAGCTATCAATCGGCTCTAGCCAATACCGTACGTCGTGGCGACGTGGATGTTGCACTTAGATTTGAATTCGTGGTCGATGGGCTTGAGATCGCGAATGGATACGACGAACTGCGGGACGCTGTGGAATTTCGACGAAGGTGTGACCGAGATAACGAGCGTCGAGTCCAGCTTGGTTTGCCTGCAAAACCGATCGATCCGAACTTTGAAGCAGCGATGGTTCACGGCTTACCACAGTGCTGTGGCGTTGCAGTTGGCTTAGATCGACTATTCGCGTTAGCGATGGGCAAATCCGCCTTACGTGAAGTCGTACCTTTCACCCTTATTGGTGAATAGCGCCGATCTGTTCACCGAGTTTGAGTGAATGGCCCGCTTCAAGCGGTTTTAGCTCGCCGACCCCGTCCGGCAGAACCAGTATTACGGTTGAACCGAGGCAAAACCGCGCCATTTCTTCGCCAGCTTGAAAAGGTCGAGGTGCGATGTCTTTCGCGACGACGACTTGCTTAGGTGGGCTTAGGTCATCCCATTCTGTTTGAACACTAGACACGATCATAGCGCCGACCATCGACATCAACATTTCGCCATTAGGTAAACGCAGGTGGCAATTGACGCGTACGTTCCGTTCATATAGACCATCGATGTTGTTGTGGTTTGAAGGTTTCACCGAATGTCTAGTGCCCCCAATCCGTGACACCGCGACGAGCTCGGCCTGAACGGGGGAATGTACGCGATGGTAGTCTTTTGGCGAGAGATAGATGATCGCGTATTGCCCAGACTCACCAACGCGCTTTGATCGCGTCAAATTGAATAGGTTGGTCGCGGTTCGCTTAAATTGGATGAGCGTGTTGTTCGTGTATCGACCACTGACCGCGACTGTGCCGTCGACTGGCGAGATGATGCTGAGTGCGTCGCCGTGAATTGGTCGAGCAGCCGATTTGAGCTCACGCGTAAAAAAGTCTTGAAAACTCTCGAACTGATCTGGCGCTTGTCGCACCGCGGACGTCATGTCAACACGGTAGAACTTGATGAACTGGCGAATTAACCAATTCTTGATCGCTCGGATTTTGACTGTTGCAAGCCATCCCGCACCTTTGGTCAACCAGAAACTTGGTCCCCACGCATTGAACAATGACTTAGGCGTCATGTGGCTTAGGATTCAATCGGGGTGTCGGGGCGATTACCCCATTCAGACCAGGAACCAGCATAAGCTCGGATGCTCGGATAACCGAGTAACCGACCGACCATGTAGGACAACCCGGAACGATGATGGGTTTGACAATGGGTGACAATGTTTCGATTAGGGTCAATGCCGTGTTCCTGCAGCAATTCGCGAATGTCGCTCCTTAGTCGCATGGCGTTGTTGTGGTCCATCAAATCGAGCCAATCGATGTTGATCGCGCCTGGAATATGACCGTTTCGCTGTGCCCCAGGTCGCAAGCCTAAAAACTCATCCCGGGATCGGACATCCCAGATCACGAGATCCTCTTGGTTGAGACGCCGCATCAGCTCGTCGATTTCAATCAATGGCGATGGATCAATCGTAACGTCCGGTTGGGTGCGTGGTGCTTGAGTCGGTGCTTGCGTTACGTCAAAGCCTTCCTGCTGCCATGCGTGAATACCGCCATCGAGGTAGAGCCACTGGGAATGACCAATGATGTCCAGTGTCCAAGCGAGTCGGCCAGCCCAACCTCCGCCTTCGTGGTCCGAAGTGACGATCGTCTGATTCGGTTGGTATCCAATATGACCAAATACAGCGTCTAACTGAGCTTTAGGAGGTAGTTTTCCCGGGGACGGCGGCGTACCTTCGATTAAAGCTGCGGTTGGCAAATGAAGCGCACCGGGGATGAACGCCTGGTCTTGAGGCGTCGGATTGAACACTTCAACGACACTTACGGAATCGTCTTGCATGCGTTCAGCAAGCTCAGCCGGGTGGATAATGCCGGGATAGTTCGCCAACGTGCTACTTCGCGGAAAAATTTGAGCGCAAACTATAAGCAGTCGCCACGCCTGGTGTGGATAGACCTTGAAATGACAGGCTTAGATGTAGAAAAAGACGTCATTTTGGAGGTTGCGACCATCATTACAGATAACGACCTCAACATCATCGAGGAAAGCGATTCGCTGGTCGTCCGTCAGCCGGAATCCGTTCTCGAGACGATGAATGATTGGAGTCGTAAGCACCATGCCGAATCCGGTCTACTCGATCGGGTAAGAGCGTCAGAGATCAGCATCGAAGAGGCAGAGGCGACGACGTTCGATCTGATTCGTAAACATGTGGAGATTCATACGTCCCCACTGTGCGGAAATTCTGTTTGGCAAGATCGTCGATTTCTAGCTCGTTACATGCCGACAGTAGAGCACTATCTGCACTATCGCTTAATTGATGTGAGTACCGTGAAGGAACTAGCACGGCGGTGGTCACCTAGTTTGTTGGATCAGGTCGCGAAGCAAGCGCAACACCGTGCGCTAGACGATATTCGCGAGTCCATCAATGAGCTCAAGCTTTATCGCGAGCACTTTCTGAAGCCAAGTCCGCCGACTCAAGTTGATTAAGCGCCCACTCAAGGTGCTCTAAACACATTTCATCGCCACGTTCTTGTGCTTTCGAACATTGACCTTCTAGCGCAACCTTTAAGGACGTACTCGGTTTAGCGTTGCCAGCTGCTACCGCTAGATTACGAACCCATTGGGAGAAGTTGACTCGGCGCAATGCCATACCTTCCGTACGCTTGAGGAAAGTGGCTTCGTCCCACGCTAGGAGGTCAATTAATGTCGCGTTGTCTAATCCGTGTCGCGGCGTGAAATCGGTCTCGATTGATGTTCGTGCAAAGCGGTTCCACGGGCAGATGAGCTGACAATCGTCACAGCCGAACACCCGGTTCCCAATCGCCTTTCGAAACTCAACCGGGATTGCGCCTTTATGTTCGATTGTGAGATACGAAATACACCGCCGTGCGTCAAGTTGACGTGGGCCAATGATTGCTTGCGTAGGACATACATTGATGCAGGCGCGGCAGGCACCACAACGGTCTTCCACAGTTTCTTCGTTTGGGTTGAACGGGATGTTTGTAAAGATCTCGCCGAGGAAGAAAAACGACCCGGCTTCTTCGTTCAGCACCAATGTGTGCTTCCCAATCCAGCCTAAACCGGCCTTGGAGGCAAGGGGCTTCTCGAGAACCGGAGCCGAATCGACAAATGCGCGGAACTTGTGGTCGACATGGCGCTCAATGCGTTCTGCGAGTTGATTGAGGCGTTTCCTCACCGTCTTGTGGTAATCCCGACCAAGTGCATATTGAGAAATATTGGCTGCGTTCGGGTCGTCGTTTAGGCGTGGACTATCTTCAGTGAGGTAATTCATGAGAGCGCTGATGATGCATACAGTTCCAGGCAGCAATGCGCTCGGGTCGACACGTTTTTCTACATTACGTGCCATGTAGTTCATCTCGCCGTAAAAACGTTTCGCGAGCCACTGTCGATAGTCAGGCGAGTACGCGCTTAGGTCGGTATCCGTGAACCCGACTTGCTGAAACCCGAGTTCTCGGGCCCACTCGTGAATCTGCCGCTGGAGGGCGATAATTTCTCTTGATTTCAAGCTTTTTTGATCGAGTGCATGGGCTCTCTGGAACGTGTATTTACTGGTACAGAGTGCCGTGAAATCGACCGCATAGCGATCGAAGAGCTCGGAATATCGGGATTTCGGCTCATGTATCGGGCCGCGAGTTTTGCCATGGCAGAGCTCTTGAAGCGCTGGTCGCAACCAAAGTCCGTCAGCATTGTATGTGGTAGCGGCAACAATGCAGGAGACGGGTACCTACTGGCTGGCGCATTACATTCCCGGCAGATTCCTGTTCAAATTGTGCAAGTTGGGGACGTAAGCCGCTTGCAAGGGGATGCCAAGCGTGCGCTTGATTCGATCACTGATCTCGGATTGGCGTTTTCGTTGGATGAAGAAATATCGGGAGACGTCGTCGTGGATGCCTTGTTGGGTACGGGAGTCAGAGGTGAGGTACGTCCAACGTTTGCCGCTGCGATTGGCCGTATCAACGCGGTAAACAAACCCGTTGTGGCGTTGGATTTGCCGAGTGGTGTTGACGCGGACACTGGTGGTTTCTTGATCGAAGAACCTGTGCGTGCGGACCTTACGACGTGTTTTGTAGGCCGTAAGCTCGCATTAGCCACGGGTAAAGCATGCAACGTAGCGGGTGAGGTCGTGACCTCGTCACTGGAAATACCGTCGGAGGCGTTCGATCGTGTCGCTGGCATACCTGTATTGCCGACCAATAAAGCTGAGCGAGAGCTGCCTAAGCGGCAACCAAGTAGTCACAAGGGTCACTTCGGTCACGTTCTGATTGTTGGCGGGAATCGCGGCATGGGAGGTGCTGTGCTGCTAGCTGGGGAAGCTTGTCTTCGGACAGGCGCCGGGTTGGTTTCGGTCGTTACGCATCCAGACCATGCCGGAAATTTACTGTCTCGCCGCCCGGAATTAATGGTTCGCGGCTCTGACGAAGGAGAGATTGATCCTTCTTTAATTGAGCAGGCTGATGTGATAGCGATAGGTCCTGGACTCGGCGTCGATCCTTGGGCAAGAAACCTACTAGAGAATGTAAGTTCGAGTGATAAACCTTTGGTCGTTGATGCTGACGCACTGAATCTGCAAGCAAAAGGGTCGTATGCGCTTCCTTCAGGCTCGATCGTCACGCCACATCCAGGGGAAGCAGCTCGCCTTCTTGACACGACGACGGCCGCGATCGAAAACGATCGTGTTGGTGCTGTGAAACGCCTGACGGTTCAGTTACATGCAGTCGGCGTGCTTAAAGGTGCGGGATCGCTTGTTGCCAATGACGGCGAGGTCCACGCTATTTGTGATATCGCGGAGCCTGCATTAAGCACCGCTGGTAGCGGCGATGTTCTCACTGGAATCGTGGCAGCCGCGTATGCGCAACTAGATGAGCCATTGCGGGCGACCGCGTTAGGTGTGTATCTGCATGCCTCGGCGGGTCAACGCGCTCGATCGCATGCGAATGGCCGTGGTGTGATCGCGGGTGACCTCATTGAGTCGTTGCACCCATGGGGTTAGCAAAGGCAAGTCGGCATATCGAGTTACTTGACGAAGCCGCGACGCTCGCACTCGGTGCGGACCTGACAACCCAGTTTGACAGCGGTGTTGTCTATTTGCGAGGCGATCTTGGTGCGGGTAAAACGACCCTGGTTCGCGGTTATTTACGTGCATTAGGATACGGAGGATCAGTAAAGTCACCGACCTACACGCTGGTTGAACCATACGAAATCGACGGTCTTTCAATTGCCCATCTGGACCTGTATCGGGTAACGGATCCGGTGGAGCTTGAGTTTATTGGTCTAGAAGACGTGCTAAGAGATGTTAGTCTGACGTTTATCGAGTGGCCTGAGCGAGGTGAAGGCTATCTACCGACCGCAGATCTGGTCATCGATCTCGAGATTCGCCGGGACGGGCGGGTTGCTCGCTTCGTGTTGCTTTGAACGAGACCTTTCCCATTTTCGTAGAAAGTCATAAAATCACACGTTCACGGATGACATTGCTCTTGCACGGATGCAAGCCGCGATTACGTACTTCGCAACGTCGAGACGCCTAATCGGGGTCTCGAGCCTTCGTACATACACTGAAAACCGTCTCGCCCGAGCACTAGCGAGCTTTTTGATAATTGCGCTTGGTACGAGCGCCCTCGCAACTGAGCTCGTGGGTATTCGCTATTCGGATAGCCCACATTTCACGCGAGTGGTTTTCGACCTCACTGCTCCCCCGAAGTTCAAGTCTGACCTACTTTCCGAGCCGGCTCGCTTTTTTGTCGACATAAGAGACGCGAAGTTAAGTCAGAATTTCAAGACGCCATTTGTCGAGAGTATCCAGTTCCGAGGAGTTCGGTTCGGCGAGCGTAATGGTGCTTTGCGAGTCGTGCTGGACCTGACGGAGGTGAAAGCGCCGAAGATTCAAACCCTTGGACCTAACGGTCCGCACGGCAATCGTCTGGTGATCGACTTCCCGCACGAAGTTCAGGAAAGTTGCACAGCCGAGCATGACAGCAACATCGTGATTGTGGTCGATGCCGGTCACGGTGGTGAAGATCCTGGTGCGATCGCAGTCAATCGTGCGATGGAGAAGAACATCACCCTCTCGATCTCCAAGAAAGTCCAGACGCGTATCAACCGCCAACCAGGTTTTCGAGTTGTCATGACACGCGATCGGGATTACGAGGTTCCACTTCACAACCGTTATCGCGTCGCTCAAAACACGAAAGCGCGTTTATTCGTCTCGATTCACGCCGACGCCTTTCACAATCCGCGTCCCCGTGGGGCATCGGCGTACGTCCTTTCTCAGGGCAAAGCACAATCAGAATTGGCGAAGTGGCTTGTTCAGAATGAAAATCGCGCGGACTGGGTCGGAGGTGTTTCGGCCTGGGTCGATTCCAGCTGCTACGCGGATCGCGAAAAGCTCAAATTCTTGAACGTCAAAGGACGACAGGAAGCTCTGGCTGAAGCCGTGTCTGTCGGCAAGAAGATGCTGCACTCAATTGACAGTGTGGCGGAGATTCATCCTAAAAGCTTTGACTCGCGCCGAGGTGAGTACCAAGTCACCGATGCTGGCTTCGTGGTGCTCAGCGCTACAGCGATTCCGTCAATTCTCGTTGAGACCGGTTTTCTTTCGAATCCCCAGGAAGCTCGCTTGCTTTCAACGAACGCGCACCAGAACATCATTGCGAACGCGATCAGTGACACGATTCTGCGACATTTCTGCGAGAACCCGCCGCGATATACGGATCTAGCTGAAGGTAAGGTAGCTTGCGACCTCGCACCATCAACCATGGTATACAAAGTCAGAAATGGCGATTCGCTATCCGTTATTGCCTCACGACAGCAGGTTTCGGTGTCAGCAATACGTGCAGCGAACGACTTAACTTCCGATCGGATCTATCCTGGCCAAACGCTTACGATTCCGATTACTAACTAGCGTTTCGCTGCTTCACCTCAAGTTCGATTAATCCGAAACGCGTAGACAAGCGTTTGCTGGATTCTGAACTTAAAATCTCGGTTCCGTTTCGTGTTAGTCTCTGCTAACTCGATCAGGTAGATTACGAACAGCTAATTCCAAAACAACCCATGTCTCGAATTCACCGTCTTGAGCAGGTGGTCGCCGATCAGATTGCGGCCGGTGAAGTCATCGAACGTCCGGCTTCAATCGTCAAAGAACTGGTCGAAAACAGTCTTGACGCAAAGGCGACAGCGATCGACATTGGAATCGAAGAGGGCGGGGTGCGACAGATTGTCGTAAGTGACAATGGGGTCGGCATCACCAAAGACGACTTGCCACTTGCGGTCGAACGTCATGCCACGAGCAAGATCCGCCACGCGACGGATATTGAACGGGTCTTGACCATGGGATTTCGCGGCGAAGCGCTGGCAAGTGTGGCGGCTGTAGCGAAATTGGACATATGTTCGCGCCCCCAAGACGCGACCAACGCGTGGGCACTTCGGCTTGAAGGCGGCAAGGAGGTCCATTTCAAACCTCAAGGTCGCCCAACCGGCACCACAGTTGAAGTTAGCGATTTGTTCTACAACACGCCAGCTCGTCGACGTTTTCTTAAGACCACTCGGAGCGAACTCAACCAGATCACCGAAATCACTCGTGTCCTTGCGCTAGGTAATCCCTTATGCGGGTTTACATTGCGTCACAATGGTCGTGAGCTCGAACGTATGAGTTCCGCTCGCACGGCCGACGAGCGGGTGGCTCATGTACTGGGACAAGATTTCATAGATGAAGCCATACGCGTGGACATCACGCGCAACGATCTACGGCTCTGGGGGTGGGTCGGAAGTCCCAATTTCACTCGGAGTAACTCGAGTCGGCAGTTTTTCTACGTAAACGGCCGAAGTGTTCAGGATTATTTAGTTGCGCATGCCGTTAAACAGGCGTACAAGGACGTTCTGTTTCATGGCCGACATCCGGTCTTTGCGCTGTTTCTAGAACTTGAGCCAACGGACGTGGATGTGAATGTGCATCCAACGAAGAGTGAAGTCCGCTATCGCAACAACCGAATGGTGCACGATTTCATTATGTCCGGCATCTACCACAGTTTGCGAGCCGACCCGACGGACCGAAGTCGCCATGTCGAATCGGATTTAGTTACCGATCAAGATCCGGTCATTGCCTCAAACCCAAATTTGAGTGTTGGAACTGCGCGACAGCACAGCTTGGGACTAGGTGACCCCGATCAGGCAAGGAAGCAATGGTGGTTGTCAGAGGCGCTGCTCCCGGAAAGTCGAGAACCCGCAGAATCCACGGAAGATGGAAATCTAGCGGAGGAGACTGAGTCGGTTTTGCCACCGTTGGGTAACGCGATCGGTCAACTAAAAGGCGCATACATCTTGTCAGAGAACGATGAAGGGCTTGTTGTCGTCGATATGCATGCGGCCCACGAGCGTGTTCTGTACGAGGAAATGAAAGCGCATAGAGGTCGAAACGAACTAGCTAGGCAGCGATTGTTGATCCCGGAGACGCTTGACGTAGGTGTTCAAGACGCAGAGCTTGTGGAAGAGCACGCCGAAGAGCTCCTTAACGTCGGATTGGTGGTCGAACGCGCTGGTCCAACAACGGTGAAGTTGCGAGAAATCCCCGCGTTGCTTGCGACAAGCGATATGCAGACGCTATTGAGTGACGTGCTCGATGACTTGCGCGAACACGGTCAAACCGATGCCGTTTCCGCTCGAGAGCATCAGATCTTTGCCACGATGGCTTGCCACAACGCCATTCGCTTCAATCGTCGTCTGACGCTAGACGAAATGAACGCATTGCTCCGGAAGATGGAGGTCACAGAGAATGCGGGACAATGTAATCATGGACGCCCAACATTTAGGACGCAAAGTCTGAAGGATCTCGATCGCAAGTTCTTACGCGGACAATGAGCCACGCTTGAGCTCACGTTCGCGCCGTATTGCAACGCTCATCGGCCCGACTGCGAGCGGGAAAACTGAGTTCGCGCTCGCCTTAGCCCGACGTGTCGAAGTGGCGCTGATCAGCGTCGATTCCGCCATGGTCTATCGAGAGTTAGACATCGGCACGGCCAAACCCAGCATCGCGACGCGTCACTCGTTCCCTCATGCACTAGTTGATATTCGAGATCCAGAGGACTCATTCTCCGTCCAGGAGTTCTGTGCGCTGGCGGACGAGGCGGTAAAGGAAGCACTGTCGGATGGCAAGCTTCCTCTGCTCGTGGGTGGTAGCATGATGTATTTCCGAGCGTTCAGAGAGGGCTTGGCGAATCTACCAAGTGCGGACCCCAAAGTTAGGTCAGAGATACGCGAATTAGCAGAGCAAGATGGACTGGATGCGGTACATGCCGAATTGGCACGAATTGATCCCGACTCGGCGTTGCGAATTAGTCCAAGGAATCTGCGACGCATGGAACGCGCCATCGAGGTCTTTCGCTTGACGGGTAAACCGATCGGAGAACTATGGAAGGAACGTGCCGTCGCGCCGGCAACTGAGCGCTTGGATGGCGAGCTCCTAGAGTTTTTGATGCCTGATATACCAAGGCAGGTGCTGCACGATCGAATCGAGTCACGCTTGCGGGGGATGTTTGCCGACGGACTGGTCGATGAAGTTCGTGCATTGCGACGTCGTCCGAAGTTAAGTCGAGATAGTTTGTCCATGCGTACAGTAGGTTATCGCGAGATCTGGGAGCATCTTGACGAACATCCCGATTGCGTCGATGAGACGCAAGTATTTGAGAAAGTCCTGTTCGCAACGCGACGATTAGCGCGCAAGCAATTGACGTGGTTGCGTCAATGGGCGAAGCTAAATCTCATCGAGGCGTCTTCCGTTGAGCTTATGATTGAAGTTCTAGTGCGTTAACCGTTTCACTCTCGAGCCGAACATTGCGCTAAATCTAAAAGTCCTGAAAGATCAGGAGAACACCTCTCCAACGGTGTTGTCATAGTGTCTGGGCAACATTTAAAAGGGCTTAGAGCGCAAAACGAAACTTGACTCGAGAATTTACCTACCATGTTTTTTGATCGTCCCGAAGCTGGCCTTGAAGCCATGCTTCTGTCGTTGCGATTTGACCATTCAAAGTCTCCTCACAACCTAGCGGAATTCAGGGAGCTCGTCTTCTCTTCTGGTTACGTACCGAAGATTGAGCTCGCAATTACCCGTCATGAACCGAACCCACGAACTGGATTGGGTAGTGGCAAGGTAGCAGAATTGCGGGAGGAACTTGACTTACACGATTTGTCACTAGTGATCATTGATTGCGAATTGACTGCCTCGCAGCAGCGAAATCTAGAGATGGCGCTTGATCGCCGAGTTTTGACCCGTACCGAATTGATCTTGACGATATTTGAGCAACGCGCGCAGACTCGTGAAGGCAAACTGCAAGTGGAATTGGCGTTGCTGAAACACGCTCAAACCCATGTGGTGGGCGGGTGGTCACACTTGGACCGACAACGTGGTGGCGTCAACATGCGGGGTGCCGGTG
Organism: Pseudomonadales bacterium; assembly: GCA_022822135.1. Classification (GTDB taxonomy): domain Bacteria; phylum Pseudomonadota; class Gammaproteobacteria; order Pseudomonadales; family Azotimanducaceae; genus Bin55. The sequence goes on along the minus strand of JAJECH010000014.1, from coordinate 55,677 downwards.
AACTGCAGAGCTCCATCGACAAGGGGTTGATCCATCGGCGCATCTTCAATGTTGAGAAACGCCTTGAAAAGGTCGTTCAACACCGTGAACAACATCGTAGACGACGACATCGAAACGACGTTCTGACCATTGCGTTGGTAGGCTACACGAACGCCGGAAAATCCACGCTGTTCAATGCCCTCACGGCGTCAGAGGTGTATTCGGATGATCGTTTATTCGCCACCCTCGACCCGACCACACGGCGTATAGCGCTTCCTGGCGTTGGAACCGGTTTGATTGCCGATACCGTTGGTTTCATTCGTGATTTGCCGATGTCGTTGGTTGCGGCATTTAAGGCAACACTTGAAGAGGTGTCGCAAGCCGATTTGCTTTTGCATGTGATTGATGCGTCAGCCGCGGATGCTGGTCGCATGATTCACGATGTGCAAGACATTCTGACTGAGATTGGTGCCGGCGAGATTCCGACCATCAATGTACTCAACAAGATTGATCAAGGCGTACATCGAAATGTCGAGTGTATGACCGGGATCCATGTAAGTGCGTTAGAGCGAACTGGATTTGATGAGTTGCTTGTGGCGCTTGGTGCACATCTAGGCGGAATCACCCAATTGTTTGAAGTGCACTTACCTCCTGACGCAGGGAAACTGCGCGCGTGGTTGTACGGTCTCGGCGCGGTGAAAGACGAACGCTATGAGAACGATGGCACTGCGACGCTATGTGTCGATCTCAATGACTCGAGTCTTGCGCGACTCCGCAACGCTCCTGGCGTCGATTTAGAACCTGTTGTCGCGGCAACTTAAAATTTAATTGCAATCAGTAGAGGATCATCGATGGCTTGGAACGACGATCAAAATAAGAAGGACCCTTGGGGTACCAGTGGCGATCAGGGTCCTCCGGATCTAGACGACGTATTCCGTAAGTTCAAGAGTCAGTTCGGCGGCTTGTTCGGCGGTGGTTCCGGTGGTTCTTCAGGATCAGGTGGGATTCGACGATTCATTTCGCCGAAAATGCTACTCATCCTGCTCGCCGTGGTAGTAGCCGTTTACGGTATGTTCGGTTTCTATCAAGTCGACCAGCAAGAGCAAGGGGTCGTATTCCGCTTTGGTAAGGTTCAACAGAATCTAAGACCCCCGGGTCTGCGATGGAATCCTCCGATCGTTGATGTCGTAGAGGTGGTGAACGTTACACGTGTCAATTCGATTGAACACTCGGCGCAGATGCTCACGGAAGACGAGAACATCGTGGCTGTCAATCTTGTCGTTCAATATGTTATCGACAACCCTCTGAAGTTTGCCGTTGAAGTGCGTGAGCCAACCGAGAGTCTGCGACACGCAACTGAAAGTGCGCTTCGACATGTAGTGGGTAGTTCGACGATGGATGCGGTCATTACTGAAGGACGTGAGGCGCTAGGGTTCGAGGTTCAGGACCGACTCCAGAGCTACGTCGATCGGTACCAGACTGGCATCCGGGTCAGCAAGGTCAACATTGATAACGTCGGCCCGCCACCGGAGGTTCAGGACGCCTTTGACGATGTTCAGAAGGCGAAAGAGGACGAGGTGAAATACACCAACCAGGCGAATGCCTACGCTGAATCAGTTGTGCCAGAAGCGCGCGGTGAAGCTCAACAAATGATTGAACAGGCGAATGCATATCGTGATCAAGTGATCGCGAATGCCCAAGGTGAAGCGGAACGGTTCGTGAAGCTCTTAGTGGAGTATCAACAGGCTCCCGAAGTGACGAGAAATAGACTCTACATTGAGGCGATGGAATCAGTCATGACGGACGCTAACAAAGTCATGGTAGATGTTGAAGCCAGCAACCAGATGATCTATCTACCGCTTGATCAAATTCGGCGCGGCGCAAATACCTTGGGTGGTGTTTCACAAGATGGACGCGACGACGGCTCGGATGGCATCATGAGTGCGATCGAGCAGCGTACCGGTCGAGTTCGATAGAGGAGAGGTGTCATGAGTGTTAGAAGTATTGTCATTCTTGTTCTGGCGATCATCGCGGGCGCATTGTTATTCGATACGGTCTTCATCGTGCATGAGCGGGAACGCGCGTTGAAACTGCGTTTCGGCGAGGCGACACGAGCGTACGGTGATGATGACGCGGGTATTCATTTCAAAATTCCGATTGCGGAGGAAGTGCGTCGATTTGATGGTCGAATCTTGACCGTTGACACGCCTGCTCAGCGCTACTTTACGCTTGAAAAGAAACCCCTGATCGTCGACCTTTTCGTCAAGTGGCGAGTTGGCGACGTACAGCGCTACTACACCGCGACTTCGGGCGAAGAAATGCGCGCAATGGGTCAGCTCGAGGACCGTGTCAACGAAGGATTGCGGAACCAAATTGGCCGACGCGATATGCATGAGGTCATCTCCGGTGAACGCGACTTGCTCATGAATGAGCTGACTGCGCAGCTGAATGACATCATGTCGGAGGATTTTGGGATTGAGGTCATTGACATACGCGTGAAGCGGATCGACCTACCTGAAGAGGTGTCTGATGCGGTGTTTGAACGCATGAATTCCGAACGTGAAATTGAAGCGCGTCAGTACCGCGCTACGGGTCAGGAATTAGCGATTGGGATCCGGGCGGACGCAGACCGGCAAGCGATTGTGATTGAAGCTGAAGCCAACCGAGAGTCAGAGAAGATTCGCGGCGATGGTGATGCAAAATCTGCGGAAATCTACGCGAATGCGTACGGACAAGACCCCGAGTTCTACAGCTTCTATCGCAGTATCAACGCGTATCGCAAAGTTTTCGCTGACGGGAGTGCGATGTTGGTGATCGACCCCTCGAGCGAGTTCTACCGGTTCCTCAAAGAGGAACAACCCTAACCAACTTCGACGAAGATGAATCTAACGATTGGCCGACCACGGTCACAGTGTCGCACGTCTATTGCGCTTAAAGGCCGTACGTAACGATGGCTAAGAATGTAGTCGTTGTTGGCATGGCATGGGGAGACGAAGGCAAAGGGAAGATCGTCGATTTACTAGCGGAGCAAGTATCAGCGGTTGTGCGCTTTCAAGGCGGACATAACGCGGGTCATACGATCGTCGTAGAAAATGAAAGACTGGTCTTGCACCTCATTCCTTCGGGCATTCTCCATGAGCATGTTCAGTGCTACCTGGGTAACGGTGTCGTGATCTCACCCGAGGCTTTATTGTCCGAAATTAAGCGTCTCGAGGAACACGGTATCAACGCACGTGCGCGACTCTGTATTAGCCATGCGTGTCCGCTCATCCTGTCGAGCCACGTAGCATTGGACCAGGCTCGAGAAGTCGCGAGTGGCGCGGAGAAGATTGGTACCACAGGTCGCGGTATTGGTCCCGCTTACGAGGACAAAATGGCGCGGCGGAGCATCAGGATTGGCGACCTGTATCAGTGGGACACCGCAAAAGAACGCATACTCGACTTACTCACTTATCACAATTTCCTGCTTGAGCAGTACTACCAAGTTGAACCGGTAAATCCGCAGGCAGAATTAGATTTGGTCGCTCAGTTTGCGGTCGATGTCAAACCGCTCGTGAAGGATATATCGTCAGCGTTGCAGTGGCACCGTGAACGCGAAGACAACATCTTATTCGAAGGCGCCCAAGGCGCGATGCTGGACATCGACCAAGGTACGTTTCCATACGTCACGTCTTCAAGTACGTCAGCTGCCGGCGCATGCGTGGGTACGGGTTTCGGACCGCGCTACATCGATCATGTCATGGGGGTTACGAAGGCTTATTCAACGAGAGTTGGGGGTGGTACGTTCCCAACCGAATTACATGACGAAGTTGGCAAGCAGCTCGCAGAAAGAGGTGCAGAATTTGGTGCAACGACCGGTCGACCTCGCCGCTGCGGTTGGCTTGATGCCGTTGCGCTGAAACGCGCAGCGGAAATGAGCAGCATTTCGTCGTTGTGCCTCACCAAGCTAGATGTGCTGGATTCGCTTGAATCCATCCGTATTTGCACTGACTACGAACTACCGAACGGGCAACCGTTTCGTGGTGATTTTGGTGAACGTGGCTTGCGAGAGATCAAGCCTATTTACACTGAGATGGAAGGGTGGTTGGAGTCAACTGCGGACTGCGCATCCAGTGATGATTTACCGGAGGAGGCAATTAAGTTCGTCCATTGTGTTGAAGACCTCCTGAACGTACCTGTAAGCATCGTGTCGACGGGTGCACAGCGGGAATCGACCATCATGCGCGACGACACGCTTTTCAGTTGAAGGAGAGGTTCGTCGCGTGTTAGAAAAGAAGCTTCTCGATATTTTGGTCTGTCCGGAGACGAAAGGTCCTTTGGTTTATAAAACCGCTCTCAACGAGCTTTGGTCGCCGGAGGCTGGGTTGGCGTACGCAGTTAAAGATGACATTCCCGTGTTAATCGCTGCAGATGCCCGATCGTTGAGTGAGGACGAATTGAAGGAGTTAAACAAGTCGTGAACGAGCATCGACGCGATCTGATTGCGGGTGCGTTGCCTGATGTCGCAGGGCACGTCCACGATGAACCTCAAGGGACGCTGGACTGGGTTGGCATGAGCGATATCGCGATGCCGATTACGTTGCTCGACGTGGATGGGCAGCAGACGGCACAAGCCGCCATTCAACTGTATGTGAACCTTGGCGACTCTCACGCCAAAGGCATTCACATGTCGCGACTCTACCGAACCATGGGAAGCGCGCTGGCGGAAGCCCCGTTGACCCCCAGTAGTCTCGAGTTACTGCTGCAAGAAATGAGGGCTACGCATGAAGGGATTTCCACGGATGCGCTGATCGAATTCGCCTTCGAGCTGTTGCTGAATAAACCCGCGCTCGTCTCTGACAATAGTGGATGGAATCGATATCCGATTAGGTTGCGTGGGGAACTTCGAGATGGAACCATCGGGATTGAGCAGGAAGTTGTTGTTCACTATTCAAGTACGTGTCCGGCTTCGGCAGCATTAGCGCGGAGTGTGATTCAAGAACAGTTCACGGAAGACTTCGAAGAACGAGAGAACCTTGAAGCGAACGAGGTGAAAGCTTGGTTAGGTTCACAGCAAGGCATCGTCGCTACACCGCACGGGCAACGTAGTGCAGCCACTGTGAAGGTTCAGCTTCGACCGGGTCTAGCGTATTTCCCCATCGCTCGATTGGTGCAAGACATCGAAGACGTTTTGGGAACCCCGGTTCAAACCGCGGTAAAGCGAGAGGATGAGCAAGAATTCGCACGCCGCAACGGGCAGAATCCGATGTTCTGCGAGGACTCAGCTCGTCGAATTAAGCAGCTTCTTATGACTGAAGCAGACGTGGATGATTTCTTGATTCACGTTGAGCATTTCGAGAGCTTGCATGCTCATAACGCAGTCAGCATGGTCGCTAAAGGCATACCGAACGGATATCGAGCGACCCCAGTATGAGGAATGGTCTGTATCCGACTGCGGGCTGGTGCCGAGAAGAGGACTTGAACCTCCACGGAGCTAGGCTCCACTAGCACCTGAAGCTAGCGCGTCTACCAATTTCGCCACCTCGGCAGGACGCGGAATTATAGGTTTGGTGCGGGCTGGGGGCTGATTCACTGGCACGACTCGCGATGGACTTTCTTCAACGATTTTGGTGATCAATCCGTGGTCAACGTAACGAATCAGGAACGTTTTATCGGCGAAGTCGTTCAGCGTGCGCGACGCAAGGATTTAGTTGTCGTTCCGTTTGAGCAAGGCAGAGCGCGGGAGATTTATGTGAATCCGCGTAGCCACGAGGTTCAAATTGGCGATATCGTCGGGGGTCACATTCTGAATAACGTCGGAATGAGGCTTCGAGGGCAAGTCGATAGGGTTTTTCGAGCCGAGAATGTAATCGATTTGGCAATCGATGTGGCGCTGACTATGGAAGACGTGCCACGGACTTGGCCGAAAGCCTACGACTCTCAGGATGTTCCACAGCAGATCGACAAAGATGCGGTCGAGAATCGAGTCGACCTGCGTGATTTGCCGTTCGTTACGGTTGATGGCAGCGATGCGCGCGACTTCGATGACGCGGTCTATTGCGAGCCTGCATCGAGTGGTTGGCGTTTGATAGTAGCGATAGCTGATGTTGGTCACTACGTGCGACTGGGAAGCGACCTCGATCTTGAAGCGTTGAAACGAGGCACTTCGGTGTACCTGCCAGGGAAGGTCGTCCCGATGCTCCCGCCAGCGCTGTCAAACGGTATTTGTTCACTGAACCCGAACCAGGACCGCTTGGTGCTCGTGTGTGATATGCGGCTAAGTTCCGCGGGGGATGTACTGAGTTCGACGTTCTACGAAGGTGTTATGCGGTCTCACTGCCGCCTGACGTATCGCGACGTAGCAAGCTTCCTAAGAAACGGAGAGTCTTTGCCTGGTAGTGCTGAGGTTCGAGACTCGATTCTCGCATTTCACGATGCATACAACGCGCTATCAAAAGCGTCTCGGGCACGTGGGTCGGTGGACTTCAACACGGTTGAGACGATCATTGAAATCGAAGGTGGTAAACCTCAGAAGGTCCGTCCCATTGAGCGAAATAACGCACATCGGATGATCGAACTAGCGATGATCGCGGCCAATGTTCAGGCAGCCGAGTTTCTCGAACGAGAGAAAGTCATACCGCTTTATCGCGCACATGAGCCGCCGGACGCATGGGGGATGCGGCAGGTGTTGGAAAAACTAGCACGTCGTGGTGTGTCGGTTCCGACCAAAATCGAGAAACCCCTGCAGCTCCAACGTGTCCTCTACGACTTGCGTAAGGTCTGCAAACCGTCTCATATTTGGGAGATCATGCTCCTTTCGGCAATGCAACAAGCTCATTACGCGCCACGCAAACTAGGGCATTTCGGCTTAGCCTTGGATTCCTACGCGCACTTTACATCGCCTATTCGCCGATATCCGGATTTGGTGGTCCATCGGTTGATCAAACGGGTGTTGGGAAATGCTGAACTTCCTGCGATGACACTTCACGAGCTTGAGGAATTAGGCGTTCAAACTTCGTCTTGTGAACGTCGAGCGATCGGTGTGGAGCGCCGCGTGGAAGGATGGTTAAAAGCATCAATACTTAAATCGAAGGTAGGTAAAGTAATGAGCGGTGTCGTAGCTGGCGTACGAGAGTTCGGCCTTTTCGTGGAGCTGGATGGTTACTACATATCCGGTCTACTGCATGTGAGCAATCTTGTGGACGACTATTACGAATACTATGGTGACGAGCTAAGGGGTGAGTCCTCTGGTCGAGTTTATCGAGTCGGCGACCGCGTGCGAACGCGCCTGGTGGATGTGCAGGCACCTGCTGGGAAGTTGAGCCTGGAACTGGCGCGGGGTCGAGAGAGATGACGATCGTCGCTGGGATTCATGCGGTCGCAGAATACCTAAAAAGCACACCAGAACGGGTATTACGCCTCTCAGTACAGCGAGACCGACGCGATGAAGCGTTGTCCGCGCTCATCCGGAGCGCACGGGATCACGACATTCAAGTCACGCAAGTTAGTCGCGATGCGTTGAACAGAATCAGTGAGGGAACGGTGCATCAGGGAGTCGCGGCACATTGCCAGGAGTTCCAACCACGAACTGAGGTCGAGTTCGAGTCGTTTTTTGAAACCTTGACGGACCCGTTTCTGTTTGCAATTGAGGGTGTGCAAGACCCACGAAACTTAGGCGCGTGCTTACGTAGCGCGGCGGGTGCAGGGGTCGACGCAGTGCTTTTACCCCGGAACCGATCAGCGCCTCTTTCGAGTGCTGCCTTCAAAAGCGCGAGTGGGGCGCTTTCATCGTTGTTCGTCGTTGGAGTCGCTAACCTCGCTCGGAGAATGGAGTGGCTTCAAGCGCAAGGTGTTTGGGTGGTTGGGACAGACGATCAAGCTAAACAGCGATACACGGATTACGACTATGGATCCTCCACCCTTGTGGTCGTTGGAAGCGAGGACGCTGGGTTACGCGCGTTGACGAAAGAGCGGTGCGACGCGCTTGTTTCTATCCCCATGGCGGGTAGCGTACCGAGTCTAAATGTTTCCGTTGCTTCCGGCGTGGTGCTCTACGAATGTGTACGGCAACGTGCACATCAAAGTACGACCGATTAATCACTAAAATTCCGCACCCACCCGTAAGGGTGGTCATTCACTCCTTGCTTCACGTACATATGCGACGGAAGCTATAACCGAGAGGAGCTGTCCATGCGACACTACGAAATCGTGCTCATGGTCCATCCGGACCAGTCAGAACAGGTTGACGGCATGGTCAACCGCTATCGCGCTTCGATCGAACGTGAAGGTGGCAAAGTCCACCGGTTTGAAGATTGGGGTCGGCGCCAGTTGGCGTATCCCATCGCCAAAGTCCACAAAGCCCACTATGCTCTTCTCAATATTGAAGTCTCGCAAGAGGGTCTTTCTGAGCTTGAAAGCGCGTTTCGATTCAACGATGCGATCCTGCGCAACATGATCTTGGTACGTAAGGGTCCAGAAACCGAGGAATCGAAGATTTACCAGGACACGAAAGCACAGCAAGCTGCCGAAAAGGAACGCGAGCGACGTCGTGAAGAAGAGCTTCTTAGTCGACAGCGCGAGCGAGAGGAAGCGGCGCGTGCTGCTACTGAGGAGAACGGAGAAGAAGAGGCTGGGACTGTGACGGCCGAAGCCGCCGACGACGGGGCTGGGAGCGAATCAGTTGAGACGTCCGCCGATGAGAGCGAACCAGTCGAGGCATCCGCCGATACGAACGACGCGGATGAGGCTTCTGCCAGTGAACCAGAAGCTGAGGTTGTCGATACCCCAACAACTGAAGCGGCAGACGTTGAAGCTAGTGCTGAAGTAACCGAAGAGGATAAGGAATAGTCATGGCACGTAACGATCGCCGCAAACGCGTATGTCGGTTTACGCAAGCAGGCGTAAAAGAGATCGACTATAAGGACCTTGAGACACTCGAGGATTTCATCACCGAAACGGGCAAAATCGTCCCTGCACGGATCACGGGCACGAGCGCTCGTTACCAACGACAGTTAACGCGAGCCATTAAGCGAGCTCGCTATCTCGCGTTACTACCGTACACAGACAAGCACGAATAACGATGAAAGTACTCCTATTAGATCGTATTGCCAATCTTGGCGACCTTGGCGAAGAAGTCTCAGTCAAGAACGGATTCGCACGAAACTACTTGCTTCCACAGAAACTCGCATTGCGGTCAACCGACGAAAACCGAAAGCGGTTTGAGGATATGCGAGAAGAGCTCCAACGACGCGTGATCGAACGGCTCGAAGGAGCCGAACGGCGTGCCGCGCAATTGGATGACAAGACCCTGACGATCCTCATGCGCGTTGCAGAAGGCGGGCGTTTGTACGGATCAGTGGGTCCCGTAGAGATTAGTAGCGAACTTGCGAAACAAGGGATTGAAATCCACAAAAGCGAGGTTCGAATGCCGCACGGTGTGATTCGCGAAGTTGGTGAATACGAAGTACAGATTCACATTCACGCTGAAGTCATCCGAACGATCACGGTATTCGTTCAGCCGGAATAGGTTTCACACGGCCACTTTTGTGTGGCCGTTTTTAAACGAACTGCGTCATTAGCACCGTCGTGGCTGACTGTCGATCACATTAATCAACACGTTTTCCGTCTACTTTCCCCGTTCGAGGAAGAGTGAGTCCGACTCTTCAACGGTATTTAGTTAAAAATCTCATTTCACGTCGAAATTTGAGCGAGTTGTTATTAAGATAGACCAATTAGTAATAGCGCAGATAGGGGTGTCTTCCATGGCCGAAAACGAATTTGAAGCACCTGAAGCGCACCCGTTGACAGAATCAATAGTTGAACACATACCGTTCAATCCAATCGCCGAAAACTCGCTGCTCATAGCTTTATTTGAAGACGAGAATGCTTGGGACGAATACGGCATTCTGATCAAACCAGAGTGGTTCATGGATCGCAGTCATCGTACGATCTTTGAGGAAATGGAGAAGGCGGCAGCAAAAGGCGAACGCATCACGCCGCTTTCAATCGCCACTCGCATACGTGATCAGTCATCGGACAGTAGCGACGCCGCCATCGAAGTGGTCATCGGTATGCATGACGCGGTTCGAGTAGGAGATACTCGTGCTTTTCTGCACCGCGTCCAAAACGACTTTGTTCGACGAAAGTTACTAAGCGTTCTTAAGAACAGTGTCTCAGCTGTTTACGAATCATCGAGCGACGAGATCGACGACTTAATTGAACGCATTCATAAGAGAGTCGACGAGACGTCGAGTGATCGGTTGACCGACGATGACATCACTGAATCCAGTGCCCCCGCGCTGTTAGCACCTGTGCAAGAGGAATTGGACTACATCAGAGAACATGGTCGTCCTCGTGAATTCCTGAGTACTGGATTCTTGCAGCTCAATGAACTGACTTGGGGAGGTTTTCGACCGGGTCAACTCAACATTCTTGCAGGTCGACCCGGCATGGGCAAGACATCATTCGCCTTGAACCTTTGTGAAAACGTTTTTAAACACTACGATGGTGATGCGACGATTTTGTTTTTTACGCTTGAACAACGAACTGAAGAGATTATGTTCAAGATGCTATCAGCCATGTCTGAGGTCCCCTTCGGTAAGTTGAAAACGGGTCGCTTATCCGAGGAAGAACAAACGCATGTCGATGCGGCCAAGGAGGGTATCGAGAAGGACCTTTCAGATTTCGTCGTGATAAATCCGAATGGACTTACGATCTCCCAGATGATTCACACAGTAAAGCAAGTTAAACGAGCACGGGGACGCCTCGATTTGGTTTGTGTGGATTACGTTGGTCTTATGGATGGGGACGCGAATTCATCTAAATATCACAACCGTCCACTTGAAATCGCCGAGATCACGCGGGGACTGAAAAACCTCGCGAATCAAGAAGCTGTACCTATTCTTGCGCTCGCCCAGTTGAATCGTAATGCGGATGCCCGTACCGATCAACGACCCAGATTGTCCGACCTACGAGATAGTGGATCCATCGAGCAAGATGCTGATCTGGTCATGATGTTGCACCGAGCGGAACCTGATGATGAATCTAAGCCTGAGAACGATCCAAAAGCAGAAAAGGTCACTCTATTTGTCACCAAGAATCGTCATGGTCCTATTGACAAGATAGACCTGAGGTTCTACAAAGAAATTGCGGTGTTTGACGAAATCGATACGCCTGACAGGCGAGATCCTCCACCGTACTAAAGAAAAACATGGCAAAGCGAAGTACATCTGTCTTTGTATGCTCGGACTGCGGCAGCGAACATCCAAAGTGGCAGGGTCAGTGTGCAGACTGTGGTGCATGGAACACGCTCACCCGGTTTTCGCCCGGTATTTCTACGTCTCGTTCGGCTTCCTACGCCGATTCCGCAGCCGAAATTCATCGCATCGACGAAGTCGATATCGAAGTTGGCGAGCGTACTCCGTCTGGCTACAGTGAACTAGATCGTGTTCTTGGCGGCGGACTAGTAGCCGGCTCCGTGGTCTTGATTGGCGGGGATCCAGGTGCTGGTAAATCCACTTTGTTACTGCAAGTGCTGGCGCATCTTTCGAAGTCATTGCAGTGTCTATACGTGAGCGGCGAGGAGTCATTGCGGCAAATCGCAGCTCGTTCCAAACGACTAAAGCTTGCGCCTGACCAATTGGATTTGGCTTCCATGACGTCGGTGGAGCAGGTTAGTGCGGTCGTGGAGCGGGACCGTCCGGCGGTCGTCGTTATTGATTCGATTCAGGTCATGCAGACTGAATACGCTGAAAGCATGGCCGGTACGGTCACGCAGGTACGCGAGTCGGCAGCACGTCTGACTCAACTTGCCAAGCGGACCAATACCGTGTTTATCCTCGTCGGTCATGTGACCAAAGAAGGGAATCTCGCGGGTCCAAAAGTACTCGAGCACATCATCGACTGCATGGTCATGCTCGACGCGCCAGCCGGTAGTCGTTATCGCACCTTACGGAGCACGAAAAACCGATTTGGTGCAGTTAATGAACTCGGTGTGTTCGCAATGACGGATACCGGATTGAGGGAGGTCCGAAATCCTTCCGCAATCTTTTTAGAGCGATCCGCGGAAGTTGGTCCTGGGAGTGTCGTCTCAGTGATCTGGGAGGGTACTCGACCATTACTGGTGGAAATCCAAGCCCTTGTCGATGACGTACAGGGCGGTTATCCTCGACGGGTTGCTGTCGGGCTCGATTCGCAACGGTTGGCGATGCATCTAGCCATCATGCACCGGCACGGTGGGTTGTCGCTGTCGAACGACGATGTGTTCGTTAATGTCACAGGTGGTGTCAAAGTCATCGAGACTGCAACCGATCTCGCATCGATGCTGGCGGTATATTCCAGTTTGCGGAACATCACACTTCCGACAGAACTCATCGTATTTGGCGAACTGGGATTGACCGGTGAAATCCGTCCTGTGCCGAATGGTCAGGAGCGACTACGAGAGGCGGTCAAACATGGTTTTACCCATGCGATTGTTCCATTCGCGAATCGACCATCGAAACCCATCGAAGGTATGACGACATTTCCGGTCAAGACGCTGCAAGCTGCTCTCGAAGCTGTAAATACGACGACTTAAAGCCCAAAAATAAAATTCGAGCTAGGCACCCACACGACTCCTAATGCTTGAGAAAGCCCAATCGCTATCGTGCTTCGATAGTGATGTTTGGCAGGCCATTCATCTCGAAAATCGCCGACAAGAAGAACACATCGAGCTAATCGCTTCTGAGAATTACGCGAGCCCTCGCGTATTGGAAGCCCAAGGGTGTGTTATGACGAATAAGTACGCCGAGGGATATCCTGGAAGGCGCTACTACGGCGGTTGCGAACACGTTGACGAAATCGAACGACTTGCGATTGAACGTGCGAAGAGTTTGTTTGGCGCTGATTACGCAAACGTTCAACCACATTCGGGTTCGCAGGCAAATGCCGCCGCATATATGGCGCTTATGAATCCCGGCGATACGTTGCTGGGGATGAGTCTGTCGGACGGTGGCCACCTGACCCATGGTTCCCCCGTTAATTTCACTGGTAAGCTGTACAAAGCCGTTCAATACGGCGTAGACGCGAAGACCGGATTAATGGACTACGAACGCTTGCACGCGTTAGCACGAGACCATCAACCTGCTCTTATCGTTGCGGGATTTTCCGCCTATAGTCGTGTGTTGGATTGGGGTCGATTCCGAGAAATTGCAGACGACGTAGGCGCATATCTCGTGGTTGATATGGCTCACGTCGCGGGTCTTATCGCGGCCGGTCTGTATCCAAATCCTGTACCGTACGCCGATGTAACGACATCGACCACGCACAAGACGTTGGCGGGTCCGCGCGGTGGACTCATCTTGGCACGCAAGAATAAAGAAATCGAAAAGAAGCTAAATTCTGCGCTCTTTCCTGGTTTACAGGGCGGTCCATTGATGCATGTCATTGCTGCGAAGGCAATATGCTTCAAAGAGGCGATGAGCGATGAATTTCACAAATACCAGCACAAAGTGATGAGTAATGCGCGGACCATGGTTTCGGTATTTCAGCAACGGAACTACAAAATCGTTTCAGGCGGAACCGACAACCACCTGTTTTTAGTGGATCTCATCGATAAAGACGTCACGGGTAAAGCCGCTGACGAAGCACTAGGTCGGGCGAATATCACGGTAAATCGGAATACCGTACCCAATGATCCAAGGTCGCCGTTCGTCACGAGCGGATTGCGCATCGGTACTGCAGCCGTTACGCGTCGAGGATTTGAAGAAGCTGAATGCGAAACGCTTGCGACGTGGATGTGCGACATTCTTGACGATATCTCGAATGACAACATGGTCACGTCGATCCGGCTAAAGACGCTGGAACTCTGTAGTAGATTTCCAGTCTACGATTGACACATCAACCAACGGCTGACCGCCTTTACATGAAGGCGGCGTTGAAGCTTGCAGAACGGGGCTTATTCACCGTCACGCGAGGAAATCCTCGGGTTGGATGTCTCCTAGTTAAGGATCATCTCGTGGTCGGACGTGGATGGCATCAAGCCGACGGTGAAGCGCATGCAGAAGTTAACGCCTTAACGGAAGCTGGAGATGCTGCCATTGGCGCGACGGCTTATGTCACACTGGAGCCGTGCTGCTTCGAAGGGCGTACACCAGCATGTGCAGATACGTTAGCCCAGCATGGGTTAGCACGGGTTGTCATCGGGGCACGTGACAACCACCCAAAGGTCCAGGGTAAGGGGATTGAGCGCCTCAAAGCACTTGGTCTAGAGGTCAAAGTGATGGGATTGCCGACCCCGGGCGAGCTCAATCCTGGTACGTACACTCGGCATCGACGCAAGCGTCCTTATGTCCGAATAAAAACGGCACTGTCGATCGACGGACGAACGGCACTAGCGTCGGGCGCGAGCAAGTGGATTACAAGTGAGGAAGCGCGTCAAGATGTGCAATACTGGCGAGCGCGAAGTGGCGCGATCGTTACTGGAATTGGTACCGTGCTAGCCGACGATCCACGGATGACGGTACGTGAACCTCAATACCAAGGCTGCGATCCTTGGCGTGTGGTACTGGACAGCGAAGGTCGTTTTCCGTCAACTGCAGCCATGCTCGCGGATGATGCCCGTGTCGTGTTAATCTGCGGTCGTGATGCACACGGTGTAGAACTTCCGGATGAAGTCGATGTTTGGCATGAACTCACACCACGCGTTGACCTTAAATCGGCATTGAGTAAACTCGCCGAGGAAGGTGTGAACGAAGTTCTGGTTGAAGCAGGAAGCGAATTGGTTGGGAGTTTTCTCAGCGACCATCTGTGGGATGAAATGATTGCGTACGTCGCACCTAAATTCATGGGTTCAGATGCTCGCCCCATTGCGGATGTCCAGGTGGCCGAGATGGAAGAGACGGTCGGTGCGACGATTGCTTCGACGACCAAAATCGGTCCGGATCTTCGGATCATCCTTCGTCGCGACGAACGTGGTCGCCAGAAGCGATGACGGGTCGGAATCGCAACACGAGAGTCGCGCTCTTACAAGCACTGCTCTCTGCTAGCGTCGATCATGATGAATTTGACATGGGTGCGACGAAAGCTTGGCTCCGTGATGCCGGCTACCTGCGGTCGGTCGACAGGAAGCGTTTCAACAGGTGGCTCGCCGATATTCCGGATCGGTTACAGGAACTTGATCTGGCGTTTAAGGCTCATTTGAATGATCGATCGCTTGAGGAGCTAGGACAGGCGGAACGTACGATCTTGCGAATCGCCACTTACGAAATAACGCATACCGATGTTCCGCACCCAGTGGTGATCAATGAGTGGGTCGAGATCGCAAAAGATTTCGGGGCAATGAACAGCTTTCGCTTCATAAATGGTGTATTGGACAAATTAGCAATCGCGGTGCGACAAACTGCGGAAAGTCATGAATGAGTTTGAGCTCATTGAACAGCTCATCCGAGGATTCGGCGACTTAACCGAAGCAGACTTTATAGAGACTGGCGCGGGTGACGACGCGGCTGTTTTCACCGTCCCTACCGATCAACAGCTTGTTGTTAGTACGGACACCCTCGTTCCTGATGTGCATTTTCCGGCGGCAGCTCCTGGTGAGCTGGTCGGTTACCGATCTGTCGCTATCAACGTATCTGATCTTGCGGCGATGGGCGCCGAACCGTTAGGAATGACGATCGCGTTGACGGTTGAATCTCTTGATGGCGACTGGGTCGAACGTTTCGCGCACGGCGTTGCGGTTGCTGCTCGCGAATTCAAAGTGAAGATTCTTGGCGGTAATCTCGCACGTGGCCCGCTCAACGTCAACGTGACCATACATGGCGTAGTACCAAGAGGAGAGGCGTTACTACGTTCAGATGCACAAGTAGGCGACGACATCTGGTTGACAGGTAGACTAGGTGCTACGACGGCATACCTTAAAAATCCCGCGATGCCGCAAACATCGCTCGAGGCATTGCTATCCCAGCGAGATACATGCGCTACGGCACGGTACTTTTTGCCGCATCCGCGCGCTGATTTCGCAGTGCGTCTCAGAGAGTTCGCGCACGGTGCCATCGACATCAGTGACGGACTGGCGTCTGAACTCGCCCATTTGACGAAAGGGAGTCAATGCGGCGCTTCGATCAACCTAGACCGACTACCGGTCTGGCAAGGGGAAAAAGCTGTGGAAGTTCTCGGTCCGGACGACAGCTACGAGTTACTGTTTACGGCAAACCGAAGTCATCGGATGCAGATTCTCGAAGTGGGATGTGCTACGGACACGCCGGTCGTCGTGATCGGCAACGTCACATCGGATCAAACGGTTAGCTACTCGTTAGACGGTGAGCGAGTTAGCCCTCGACCCGGATTTGATCACTTCAGTTAATACAGGCCAAGCATAGGTTATGGCAACTCAATTGTCATTGCGGTCTCTGCGCGATGTCCCTGTTCTTCTCAGCACAACGCTTGGCGTAGGGTTGGTCAAGTACGCGCCAGGTACCGTCGCGTCGCTGCTCGGAGTTTTGGTCTGGTGGTTTTGGCTCAGTGAGATCCGTGGTTTCTACCAGCTAGGGGTCATCATCGCAGTCGGCGTTCTCGCCGTATATTGCGTGGAATACACGATGCGAAAGCACGGGGTTGGTGATGACGGCGCGATTACGATCGATGAAGTGTTAGGGCAGTGGGTTGCGCTCATCGCAATACCGAAAACCTGGTGGTTAGTCCTTATCGCGTTTGTCGGATTTCGGCTGTTGGATATCCTCAAACCTGATCCAGTTGGTTGGGTCGAATCGAAGTTTGACGGTGCGCTAGGTGTCATGCTCGACGACATTGTCGCTGGCGCACTCGTCGTCGCAGTTTTACATCTGTTGATCTACTGGTTTGGACTTGGCGTCTGACCGTCAAACTTCGATGAGATTGTCTCTTTAATCCGTTAAGCCGCCTCCGCGTACGCAACGGCGAGGTTTAACGCTTGTCTTTTTCGTTGTTCGCCTTTGCCGTACCAGGCGGAGTGTAGCCTGGTTTCCGGTGATTTACCCAACTCGTGATCGGTTAGATAAGTCACTGCATTAAGGGCGTTCCACCAAGTCCCTTGCGAATACCGTGCGCCTGGTTGTGTCTCAACGATCCTGAACGCGCGTTCTGCGTTAGCAGATCTACCATTGGGTTGAGGCGAACGCGTGTGCATGTTGGGTATGTAAGGGAAGCACTCATCAAAGTAACGCTGTAGCGCTTGTTCTTCGTACGGTTTGTCGGCGAGGAATTGCGCGGTATCTCGGTACTCATCCAACGTTGAGAGAAACGCTTGGAATACTGATTGCGCCTCGCGAACATCGAACTTGTGGCGGTGGTTGTATTTCACCAAGGCATTGCTTGCACTCGTGAGCGCAAGTTGGAGCGTATTCATGCACACGACGCGGATAGGCGTTAAGCGAATGTCCACCGCCCGGCCATATTGGTGTGGGTTCGTGAACAGCAGGTAGCCATCGGTTTGATCCTCGGTTCCTGAACCTACGTGAAATGCTTGGTTCATCTTCGCGAGTACGAATACCAACTTGCCGTCGCGCAATGAGCCAGCGACTTCCATCGACATGTGGTTGTGTCGGACAAAACGCTCAAAGAACTCAAATGCTTGATGGTTTTGAACGGGTTCCCAGTTTTCTGACTTAACTATGTCGAGCATACAACCATCTGACGACCGTATCAAGGCAAACTGTTCGGTGTTAAACGGCTTACCGCCAAATTCGTAGCGAAGGGGAATCTTCTCTACGCTCCAATCCAACTCTGCCGCTTTCTGCATCTCATCTGGACTGAGATTTTCTGGCACGTACTTTCCCATTTGATGCCACGGTGGTTCGCCGGTCCAGGCAATCGACTCTACTTCTGCTGACATTTCGTTCTCTCTTCCGTTTCAATGGTGTAATTATAGTAAATATAGATTTAATTACTACAATTAGCTACACACACTTTAATTAGAAAGTTGCCATGGTGTATCGTGAAAATTGCCTGCCAGAAAATTGCTTTAAGGGATTCGAAAGCGTGAATGCACTGAAATCACGAATCGCTCGGTGTTTGTACCTTGTGGGCCTGCTGACGTTGTCGTTGCCTTTGTTCGCGGATGTCGCGGTAGGTACCGTCTTCGTCGACCAAAACGGCAACAGTATTCGCGATGGTGGCGAAGTCCCACTCGCGGGTGTAAGGGTCTCGAACGGGCTGGATATTGCTGTCACCGATCAACAAGGCCGATATGAGTTGCCAGTCGATGGAGATGTCGTACTGTTTGTGGTTAAACCTGCGGGTTATTTAGTTCCAGTCAATGAAGATCAACTACCACAGTTCTATTACGTGCATCGCCCTCAAGGATCGCCTTCTCACCTCCGGTACCGGGGCGTCGCACCAACGGGACCGCTTCCGGACT
This sequence comes from Pseudomonadales bacterium, assembly GCA_022822135.1. Taxonomy (GTDB): domain Bacteria; phylum Pseudomonadota; class Gammaproteobacteria; order Pseudomonadales; family Azotimanducaceae; genus Bin55. The sequence continues at coordinate 37,349 of JAJECH010000014.1, read as the reverse complement.
CAATCGATTTTCCACTAGTGCCTCAGGAAGAGCCGAGTCAATTTGATGTTCTTCTATTTGCTGATCCGCAACCGCAAACAGAAGTAGAGCTCTCCTATATTCGAGACGATGTTGTCGTTGAGCTGATTGGCAGCGACGCTCGATTCGGTATGACGATGGGTGACATCCTGTTCGACGACTTATCGTTTTTTACGCGCTACAACCGCATCATCGGACGAATTGGCGTACCTTGGTACAACGTTCCTGGCAACCATGAACTGAACTTTGACGCTTCGTCAGACGCGGACTCGCTAGAGACCTTTACGCGTTTTTACGGACCTCCTTACTACTCATTTGAGTACGCAAACGTTGTATTCATCGTGCTCGATAACGTGCTGTACGGCGGACGCGTTGAGCCTACAGCCGAAAATCCCACCGGTCGAGGATCGTATCTCGGACGTCTCGATGATCGACAAATGGCTTGGTTGACGAATGAGATCTCACACATTCCAACGTCGAAACTCGTTTTCCTAGGAATGCACATTCCGCTCATGGGTAATGCAGGTCCCGCTGACCGCGTCCATACAGAGAACGGTGGCGAAATCCTGGGTTTGTTAGCCGATCATCCTCACGTGTACTCCGTTGCAGGTCATACCCATACGGCCGAACACATGTATCTCGATGAGACAGGTTCGTCAAATCCACAGGGACGTTTCCACCACCACATCTTGTCGACCGTTTCCGGAAGCTGGTGGAGCGGACCTTTTGATGAACGGGGAATTCCTGTTGCGCTTCAGAGCGACGGCACACCTAACGGCTACAACATTCTTACAGTCGATAACGTATCCCCGACGGTACGGTTCAAAGCGGCCGGATTCGATTCAAACTACCAAATGCGAATCTTGTTTGATCGAGCGTTTCACTCTGACAACCCAAATGGATTAAGAGACTTTAGGCATGGCGAGTTGTTTGACAGTCGTATGACGGAAGCTCAAACAGAAAGTACGTACGTTTATGTGAATCTGTTTGACGGCGGTCCGAAATCTAGTGTGTCGTTTCGGATTGACGATGGTGAATTCACGGCGATGCCACGAGTTCAAGCACCTTCGCCAGCGTTTGTCGAATTGCAGAATCGGAACGCTGAGAGTATGAAGTCATGGGTGTCCCCGTATCCATCGACTCATCTATGGTCTTCGCGCTTGCCAAAACTGGCCGCGGGTGCGTATAGGTTCGAAGCACGTGCGATCGATGAGTTCGGACGCGAACATACTGCGTTTCGCGTCTTAGAGGTCACTACCGATTAGATCAACTTTGACATTCGAGTATTCACCTTTCTGTATCCGGTGGTGGATGTCGGTCGAGACGCGTAATGCGCGAATACGACTAACTGCGATACTTGCTTGAGATTCCGCGGGTGGATGTCAGTGCCGGACGCTAGAGGTCTAATTGCGGAACGTTGGCGAGATTTGTCATGATTCCTCAAACCAAAGCATTAGAACCAAGTGACCTCAGCTAATTCTTGGGCTGGTTTCCTTGCTGCGATCCTGGCGGGTGCACTGCTTGCATATTTCGGTAGCGACGGCGTCAGCCTTGCATTCGGTGTACCAGTTTTCGCACTATGCGTGATCACAGCGTTCGTGATTCAGTGGGTCGCGTTTGTCCCGGCCTGGTTTTTACGTACGGAAAGATTCTTTGATTTAGTCGGGAGCGCAACCTTTATCGGTACGGCTTGCGTTGCATTGATACTCTCTAGTGAACTGAGCAATCGATCGATTGTCATCGGTACGTTGGTTGCCATCTGGGCGGTACGCCTTGGAACTTTCCTCACATTACGTGTGCGGCGTGAAGGTGGCGATAGACGTTTCAACACGATCAGGAACAGCTTCGCCACATTCCTCATGACTTGGACGTTACAGGCTGTATGGGTTACCGTGACATTCGGTCCAGGTCTTGCGGCGATGGTTTCCGACGAACCGGGTTCCATTGATGGCTTCCTCATAGCAGGAACCTTGATTTGGATTATGGGTTTCAGTATTGAAGTTTCCGCCGACAACCAAAAGCGTCGTTTTCGACAATCACCGACTAACGCTTCGAGGTTCATCGAGTCGGGATTGTGGCGTTGGTCACGCCATCCAAATTACTTCGGTGAAATTCTGTTGTGGAGCGGGATAGCGATCTGTGCATTTCCGGCCTTGCAGGGATGGCAGTACGTGACCTTGATCTCCCCCGTATTCGTATGGCTATTGTTAACCAAAATCAGCGGCATACGAATGCTCGAAGCCAGTGCACAAAAACGTTGGGGAGACGATCCTGAGTACATTCGATATGTATCGAATACCCCCATGCTCGTCCCGAAACCACCACGGTGACCTTTACCGGTCATCTGAAGGCGACAGTATCGTTCTCACTCGTCGCATCTAACCTGCTCCTTTGGATGCTACCGCTCTTACTGTTGCTGGCGATACGCCTATTGGTGCCGGGACTCCGACCAACAGTATCACGTATCGGATGTGGGATCTATCGGCAGGCAGTTGTGTTTGACGACTGGGTACTTAAGCGAATCTCCGGCGCTCAATGGCAAGATCCTGGTCTCGAACTCAACCAAGAAGAAGCAATTGTCGTCGTCGCTAATCATGGTTCGTGGAGCGATGTTTTTCTCATCCAGAGCATCATCGCCCGGCGTGGTCCGATCGTGAAATTCCTGTGTAAGCGGGAACTTGCGTACATTCCCATACTGGGTCTTATTTTTGTCGTATTCGACTTTCCAGTACTCCAACGAAAAGCACACGCGCTTCAATCTGAAAGTGATCGACGTGAAGATGATCGACGTCGTGTTCGGGAGGCATGCGAAGCGCTTTATCGAGCACCCGCAGCGATGCTCAGTTTTGCTGAAGGAACGCGTTTTTCTGAGAAGAAGCAACAGAGCTTAAAAAGCCCGTATCGCTGCTTATTACCACCGCGTCCAGCTGGCTTCACTGCGATCTTGGAAGCCCTTGAATCTTTAAAACCGAATGTGGTAGACGTAACCATCAGATACCCTCATCCTTCCACGTTCTGGCAGTTTTTAGGCGGATCGGCAGGTGAGATAGAAATCGAGACGAGGACTTTTCCGATTGAAGATGTTTTGAAACAAGAGGTTCGTACTTGGCTTGAAGAACGCTGGGTGGAAAAAGACAAGGTTCTTGATTTGACGCCCGCTGCTACATCTCAACTTAATTAACGACGAATTTCGCTGTCCAATCAGTAGGACGGTACGAAATGGTTAATTGGTTGGAGTTCACTCTTGTCCTACTTCCGATACATATTTGTCTTGCTCGTGGCTAGTGTCGCAAATGCATACGAAGAACCGGAGTATGAGGTTCTTCAACAAATGGACGACTACGAAATTCGCGAGTATGCGAGCTATCTTGTAGCGGAGACCCGTGTCGATGGTGACTTTGATCGCACAGGTAACGCCGCATTTCAACGTCTAGCCGGTTACATCTTCGGTGACAACCGGCGCGCGATATCGAACAGTCCAGAAGACTCAGAATCCGTGTCAATGAAAATGACGATTCCGGTTACCCGTGAACGGATCGAGGACGAAGATGGCCGGTCGACGGTCTATCGCTTTGTGATGGAGCGTGCCTATGACCAGGAGACGTTACCGCTACCAAACGATGATCGCGTGACGTTGGGTGAAGTTAAGGGAGGAAGGTTTGCTGTATTGCGTTATCGAGGACGCATAACGGAGGAGAGGTTTTGGGAGCATGTTAGAATGCTCGAAAAGTCGCTTAAACGCGATGGACTTACTGCGATAGGCGAACCGATTTCGGCAGTGTACAACGGCCCATTCACACCACCAATGTTTCGTCGTAACGAGGTCTTGCTTAGGTTAGCTGTCCATCAAGACGAATAGAGGTCTGAGCCGTACGACGATGAATGATCGTCAAGATCTCGCCGTATGCGTGACCACCCACAATTTAAAATCGCATGTCGGACTCCAAATAGAGATATGTGAAAAGTGAGCGAGCAAAACGAGCAGGACTTTGAGAGTACGCTCGCAGAATTGGAGGAGGTTGTCCAAGGACTGGAAAACGGTGAGCTCTCGCTATCTGATCAACTGAAAGCGTTTGAGCGCGGAATGGTGCTCTCGGAGCAGTGCAAGAAAATGCTCGATGAAGCCCGTCTCAAGGTGATCGAGTTGTCGGGCGATAACGAGGGGGACGCCTCGGACGAAGAGTCTTAGGCAGCGAATAAAGGACCCTTTCGCCCTATCCAATTGCATATATAGGAACCGCAGGATTGCTTGAGGAATTCGTCGGCGCGATCGAAACTCACCTAGAGGGTGTCCTTCCATCCAAGTCGGAGCATTCAAAAGAGCTTGTCGAAGGGATGCGTTACGCCGTGCTCAATGGCGGTAAACGGCTTCGAGGCTCACTAGTTTGCGCGACATCCTACACCTTGTCAGGTTGCTACACGAGTGCACTTGATAGTGCTTGTGCTATCGAGTGCCTTCATGCATATTCGTTAGTCCATGATGATCTTCCAGTGATGGACGACGCCGATTTACGGAGGGGAAAACCGAGTTGTCACAAGGTGTTCGGCCCTGCGATGGCAACCCTGGTAGGCGATGCGCTCCAACCTCTCGCTTTCAACCTAATAGCCGATTGCGACACTATTCCGGGCGATAAACGATTAGAGATCACGAAAGTGCTATCTCGTGCGGCGGGGTGGAAAGGGATGGTGGGCGGACAGGCGTGGGATATCCAGCTGACCCCCGACGATACGCTTAGTGTTGAAGAGTTACGTCGCCTACACGCCGCAAAGACCGGTGAGTTCTTCGTGGCTGCTGTTGATATCGGACGCATCATCGGGGATGAACGCCTAGATGCGCAAGTCAGCACGGGTCTACACCGCTTCGGCGTGAATCTCGGAGAAGCGTTTCAGGTTGTCGACGACGTCCTTGATTGCAGTCAGTCCAGTGATATCACCGGTAAACCAATTGGTCAAGATTCACGGTTAGGAAAGCAGACATTCCCCGTGTTACTGGGAATTGACGCGGCGACAGCCTACGCTCATGAATTGCTTGAAAAAGCGTTAGGGGAATTGGTTGAACTCGGCTTTTCTGATTCCGTGTTGGCCGATGTTGCGAAGCGTTGCGTCGACCGAATTAGCTAAATCGAGCGCGATGTCTTAGGCTAGCTGTTCCCAATTGCCGTTCACTGTCTCGGCCGCCACATCGAAATCTTGGTCCGGTACGAGTTGCCATTTACCGGTGTCCTCGTCGAGCTTTATGAGGTTTAAAACCGCGAGACGTGCGAATTCCCCGTTGACATGCCAGATGCCAAGGGGATGGTCTCTCGAGCGCAACAGTTCGATTACATCGCCAGGTCTGATAAGGTCCGCACCGTTGGCGGCGATCTCGCAGAATGCTTGATAAATGATGCGCGTTTGACGTTGCGCTTCGCTCAAATTGGACCTATCGGGCGAGGTGAAAATGGCGCGCGGATTATAAATTTTGGACGCAATTTGTGACGAAATTAGCGAGGAGATCAGTGAAGAAGCCAGCTTTGTCTTGAACGCTAGCGCCAGCAAACGTTTTGTCTACCACTTTCGGACGCGTCGATATCAGGTCAAACAACCCATCGATGACGAACGAAGGTGGATTAGTCTGCTTGTTTCGCCTACGAGCAAACGACGATTGAGCCAATCGATACTATTTAAGAGGCAGCATAGGAATTGTCGGTCATAGTTTGTCTAGTGCATACACAGACAGAGTAATACGATCTTCCCATTACAGAAGGTCAGTTCATACTAGACGAACGTAGAACATGAATTACAACTTTCGAGCGTTCGTTGGGGACGTGTTTGGTGGTGTGACAGCTGCGGTGGTCATGCTGCCGGCGTCGCTCGCGTTTGGAATTGCCTCGGGTCTTGGCGCCGAAGCCGGTTTGTACGGTGCTGTTGGCGTCGGTCTATTTGCGTCGATTTTTGGAGGCACGAGAACACAAATTTCCGGTCCTACTGGACCGATGACCGTAGCGGTCGCGGTGATCGTCGCGAGTCATGCGACATCCATAGTTGAAGCACTGACGATCGTTGCGATGAGCGGTTGTATCCAAGTAATACTGGGTTTAACCAGAATCGGACGCTACATCGTATACACACCACAGGCTGTCATTTCAGGGTTTATGACCGGCATCGGTGTCATTATCGTATTGATCCAGCTGCTGCCGATTACAGGTGCGCCTGCGATGGGAAGTCCGTTGGAGTCGATTCAAATGTTCTTGCAATCGATTACGGACATAAATTACAGTGCACTGCTACTGGCAACGATTTCGTTCGTCATTGCCGCCGCGTGGCCTCGACGGTTGTCAACTTACTTACCAGGACCGGTTGTTGCATTAATCGCGGGAACAGCGCTTGGCATGTTCTGGCTTACCGGTGCACCCACGCTTGGCGACGTTCCAACCGGTATGCCGACATTCGCACTGACGATGCCAAATACGGAATTCGTTCTACGTGCGATAGAACCCGCATTCATCATTGCCTTAATTGGATCCGTAGACAGTCTTCTTGTATCGCTAGTCGCTGATTCGGTTACGGGCACTAGACACAAACCAAACCGAGAGCTGGTGGGTCAAGGTCTCGGCAACATCATCGCGGGTATGTTTGGTGGTGTAGCAGGTGCAGGGAATACGCTCGGTACGTTAACGAATCTACGCGCGGGTGGTACGTCAAGGGCGTCAGGCGTAATTTACGGACTGCTGATGCTCCTCCTGGTACTTGGATTAGGCGGCTACCTATCCCCAATACCACATGCAGTTCTCGCTGGTATCTTGTTAAAGATTGGTATCGACATCATCGATTGGCGTAGCGTACTCGGTGCCCACAAGATACCGAGAGGTTTCATCGTGGTCATGTTGACCACCATGGCGATTACGGTGTTCGTCGATCTGGTTGCAGGAGTCACCGTTGGTCTTATCGCTGCGGGTATGGTGCATGCACGCAAATTAGAGGATCTGGAACTCGACAATGTGGTTTCCGTTCCTCTGCTTGATAAGCAGTTTTTAGATCCTGAAGACAAAGATGTTGACGAATTTACCGCGCGTGTGGGGTTGGTTGCACTTCGGGGTGTGTTCACAGTCGCTTCATCTCATCGGTTGGTGAGTACGTTCAGCGTCGATATCAAAGAACATGAGATCGTGATCTTTGATCTATCCGAAACGATACATGTAGACGATAGCTCTGCATTGGTCATCGAACAGTTGATGCAAGTTGCGATTTCCGAAAAAACGGAGGTGATTGTCGTCGGTATGTCGAACACCGTCGAAGACACTTTCGATGCGTTTGACGTGTTGCGAAATGTGCCGGAAGTTAGGACCGTTCATACGCTGGACGAAGCAAGAGATATCGCACGTGAGTTGCTTGGTGAGCGAAACGAACCGACTGAGGTCCAGAGTTCTGGTGACGCTGCTTGATCTAGTTGTAGCAGTCGTTCTAAATCATCGCTAAACTTTACGTCGCTTTAATTTAGGGATATGAGCATTTTTGATTGAGGGGGTGACTTGGCTTTGACGGAGATTTCAAAGGCCGAGGTGCATGTCGAGAGGGTAGTGACTCTCGTAAATCAAACGCTGCGATTTCAATAGTTGCCAACGACGACAACTACGCTCTAGCGGCTTAAGACCGTTAGTTCTGGTCAGTTGAGTGCCCTTGCAGGTTGACCGGAATCGTTTTAAGGGATCGCGATCGGAGATTGTTTCTAATTCGATCGTCAAAACTCTAGGAACTCGCTTGTTTGCACCCTGCTCGTCGGGTCGCTAATAAGTCAAATCAATAGACGTATCTAAGCATGTAGAGCCAGAGTTGGAGAGTCGACGGACGCGGGTTCGAATCCCGCCACCTCCACCAATTTCTCCCGGGTCCGTTCTTGGGACATCCTTTACACTTTGTACCGGAGACATGGTTTACACTTTCTCCGGCGTGATGATGAAGGGGTTCGCGGCTGATTCGACCCGTTCTTCATCCCAACGGAACAAAATTGGGTAATTGAAGAGAACGCTGATTCGTAGGATCTGGTTGTTGATCTCGTAAGAGTCCCCTATAACGTGCGCAGTCCCACCTTCGACAATATACTTCAGAGTGTCGACTGCGTCACTGCGTAATCCGTTTTGGCATAGTCGGATGTAAATCCCTACCAGAGTGAGGTAATGCGAAGTGAGGATCAACAACAGACGCGATATCTTGTTGCTATTGTTGTACTCACCGGGAATCACGGACGAAACAAATCAACCGATCGTCGGCCGAACACGGCTGGTTAAGATGCTCTATTTATTCAAAGTGGAAGCGCTGAAGCACTTTCGACGCGGAACAGACATCAATGAAGAGAATTTCTACGAGTTCTTTCCATGGAATTTTGGACCATTTTCTTCTCAGATCTATGATGATTTGAACTTTTTCGTTCTTCGTGGGTTTATTGAATCTGAAGCGGCTGAAGGGGACACAACGCCTGAATCGGCCGCAGAGTGGGAAATGTGGCTCAGCGCATCATTGCCGGATTCAAGTGAGGACACGTTCTCCGAATACGACGAACAACAATTCAGCTTAACCAATGACGGGCGAACTTTTGTGGAATCCAAGCTCTATTCTGATTTGTCCGGTTCACAGCAACGTCTGCTGGCTAGTTTCCGCGCCAATTTGGAGCGAAAACCCCTACGATCCATTCTTCAGTATGTCTACAAGAAATACCCTGATTCAGCGGTCAATTCAACTATAAGGAAACAGGTTATTGGTTGACCCCAAAACGTTAACTCTACTTATACCGATTGCCTTAGGTTTAGCAGGACATTTTGGCGTATTCATCGATTCTAGGTCAGTGTTCCGAGATCGAGTGAACGAGTTGCATCGATCGCTCAAGGAGAATCTAGCGCAGTACTTGGCGGAATTACTAGAGTACGCGTATTCAATTCAAGATGAAACCCTTCGAGAACCACTCCTTCCCGCAGTGCTTCGAGGCGATGGCAGTAGTCCAGATCGTGTCGCTCGTTACACCGACGAGACATGGCGCACTTTTGATCTACTAATGAAAGTCTCCAGAGCTTCATTCTTGTATAAATCAGGTATGTACGTTCTTTTTGCGGCGACCATCATTAGTTTTGGATTGATCATTTGTGTGTTCGTTTTTCCAGAATACTTGTCAAGGATTCTAATCGGGGGGATAGTAATAATTGCCATCCAAGGCGGTTCTATGACTCTCTTATGCGTTATTTCTAACTCATTTGATAGATATGAAAGAATACGCTAACGATAGGACTCGTTTACAAGAGCATGAATTAGTAGAAATTGTCACAAAGTTTCTATTGGGTGCTGGATATAGAGTACGCACTGAGGTATCGAATCTTGGGCAAAGCGCAGACCTTGTGGCGACCAGAGGTCGTTGGGTCACTTTCGTTGAGGTAAAAGTTCGTGATTGGCGCACGGCTCTCGCACAATGTAACGCACATATGCTTGTAGGGGACTACATTTGTGTTGCCGTTGCGACTAAAAATATCTCAGCGTCCTTGAGAGAAGCTGCGGCAGAAATGGGAGTAGGGATTATTCACGTGTCCCCGGTTCAAGGTTGTTCTTGGATAGCAATGCCTAAACTGAATCAAACCATGTGGAAGCCGCAAAGAAAGCAATTCTCACAAACGCTTCAGGCAATAGCATATGTCGATTGACCATTGGATGACATTTAGTACCTTCGCAGAGCAAGACTATTTCGCATATCCGGGTATGGGCACCTACAATGGGGTAATCATCAATGGGAATATGGCGTCTTACGCTCCTGCAGGATTGGCTGCTTTCTTACTTGAAAAGATATCACGGGAGACATCGTACTTGATTGATCCATTGACTCATGCTTTTCAGCATGATCCAGGACTTATAAAAGGTCCGAACGGTCGAACAAAAGCATCAATAAGAAGCATGGCCAAAGCATACGGCTATCCAGTCTCCGAATCTGTTGGGTCGAGACCGCTACAACCTGAGAATTTTGATAATGATGATGATTTGAGCACATTTGTTACTCAATGCTTGAAATACCAAAACTGTCAATTAGCCGAAAAAATGAAGGAGTCGAACGCTGCCAGATATCTAAGTTCAGAATCAGAATTGTTGCCGTACGCGGTCGTCGCTCCTTATTTTTACATGACAGAAACGACCATTGACGAATGGCTGCAGGTCAACGTAAGAGCCGCCCGATTGACGGTTAATCATACGGAGAAAGACCAAAAGTGCTTCGCTGCAATTGTCGTCAGCCAAGGGGTGATACTAGATGATGCGTTAATTGAGAAGATCTCAAGTGAATTTTCGGATATTGAACTCGATGGCTTCTTGTTATGGGTCGACAATCTCGATGAGCAATCAGCGGCTGGAGCTGAACTGACTGGGATGTTGAATCTAGCAAAGAGCCTAAGAAAGGATCGATCTCGTGAAGTCATCAATCTCCACGGTGGTTATTTTTCAATCCTAGCCGCAGGAGTACTAGGTAATGGCGCTATGTCAGGAGTAGCTCATGGACCTGAATTCGGTGAATATCGATCAGTTGTACCTGTTGGCGGCGGTATTCCTATAGCAAGATACTACGTTCCGAAGCTACATGCTCGCGTTCGATATCGCGAAGCGGTATCGATATTTAGACAGGCAGAATGGCTACTTTCGGCGAACGCGTTCCATAAAAAAGTATGTGGCTGTCGAGAGTGTAGATCAATTTTGAATGGGGACGCAGGAAATTTCGTGAAGTTTGGTGAAGGCACACCAAAGCAAGTAAGACGGCGCCACGGGATCGTCACTATAGACTTTCCAACACGAGAGGCTCAGGAGAGATGTTTAAGACATTACTTAGAAGTAAAGCACATTGAGTATAAAGCAGCATTAGACGCACCGAGGGAGATGTTATTAACAAATCTCCGCACCGGTGAATCACAGTTTCGAGAGTTCGTAGGTAATTCAGGTGTCGCTCACCTGAAGCTATGGCGTAAGGTATTCGGAGACATATCGAAGGCAGAGTGAGTACGAATTAGAACCGGTTCTACATCATCTATAGAGACAGTAGGACGGAGAGGGACATATGAAAACCAAATTATCAGGCCACGAACTTGTACAGCTGAAGAATAAGGTTGTAGAGAATTTTGAAGCGTCAAATTGGTTAGAACTTGGCGCCTTGACGAATAAATTAAACGAAGTGAAAAACCACCCAAGGCTTTTGAGAAGTTTGAATTGGGGTGACTCGGATTATGAGGGTCTCGTCCTGACATTTCTACGAGATCTAAGTGGATCGAATGACGAAAATCTAGACATCGTAAAAGAGTATATCGCGAAAACGTGTGCATCGTGCGCTACGGATATTTCTAGCGAACCGGAGATTGGATCGAAAATCGTTTTTTCATCAAACATTTTTCAGGTGCCATCCGATCCGCCCGATCCAAATTTGATCTCCGTAATGATGCCGCTTTCTAAGGACTTCTCGTTAACATACGAGACTATTAAGGAGGCGGCGGCAGAGTTGGGGTTCACTTGTAAGCGTGCAGACGATATTTGGGAGCATCCAACGATCATACAGGATGTTTTTTCTTTATTGTTTCGCTCCTTCATTGTCATTTGCGATTTCAGTGGGAAAAACCCGAATGTGTTTTACGAAGCCGGTATAGCTCACACTCTGGGTAAGCATGTTGTTCCGATTACGCAATCTGACCAGGATATCCCTTTCGATCTCGCACATCATAGGTGTCTAGTGTACCTTAATAACTCCGAGGGGTTATCGGCGTTGAAACAAGAACTGGGATCGAGACTTAGTATTTTGGATGAGAAACGAATCTAGTCATTGTTACTGGGACTGAGAATACGGGAAGATAATCAGAGTGTATGAAATAAAAGTACTAGGAGAGAAGTGTCTTTGTTGCACACCAATTTCTTAATAATATTGTTATGCTCAGCTTGAACAATTCGTCAAGAACTGTATTGGTATTCGTTACTGTTATGCAACCTGAAACGGATAATAGGCGTACGAACTGGAGTTTACTACGTGCGAATAAACAACGGCGGAACGACCGCTAGTCTTGACTCCATTGTTCTCTTTCCGTTCGATGACGGTAGTGTTCCGTTTCAGCACGGGGTAAGGCTGAACCTCATAGGCAAACAGACTGGGCACGGTAACAAACCCGTCGTTCCACTTGGCGAAGAAGGTGCGCACGATAGCTTGTGGATCGCGTACTACGGTACCGTCCTTGAAGTCGATGGGGAGCTCTGGATGTGGTATTTAGGACAAGGACCTGATGAACATTGGCATCAGCGCGTCTGCCTAGCCAAGAGTAAGGATGGCCGAAATTGGGAGAAACCTAGCCTCGGTTTGGTCGAGTTTCGTGGTAGCAAACAGAACAACCTTGTGGATATGGGAGAAGACATGCACGTTCAGGCGTGCATCGTGTTTTACGAGCCTGACGAATCAGATTTGGACAAGCGATTTAAGATGGCGTTCGAATCACGTAAATATGCGGGACGAGTGGGCGTCGCCTATAGCTCCGACGGTCTGACGTGGAGCGAGTCCTCGAACAATCCAGTTGGTGGTTGGCTGGAGATGGCGGGTGGCACCAAGGTCGATGGATGTTATTACCTAGCAGGGCAAGGTGGGAATCACGCCGTGGGAGCGCGGCAGCTGGTGACGTGTGCCTCGTACGATTTCGAGCACTGGACTGAAGCAACTTGCCTAGGTCTACGGCGTAGCAATATATCTCCTCGACCACCTGTGGCGGGTAAGAACGCTGGTGAGCAGGTACACCTAGGCGCGGCACTGTGGAACCGTGGTAACGTCATCATTGGTTTTTACGGGAAATGGAATGGTCATCCATCCAACGATCGTCGCATGGTGACCATGGATTTGGGTTTTGCGGTGAGCAACGACGCGCTCCATTACCGTGAGCCGATCCCCGATTTTCCTATCGTTTCCGCCGCGGAAGATAGCTGGGGATTGAAGCGTAGAGAGTCGCTAATGCTCAATTTCCCGGCACTTATTCAAGGACAAGGCTTCGAAAACGTAGGGGACGAGACCTTGTTCTGGTACGCGCCATGGCCTGAAGAGGCGAGTGACGGCGTGCGCGTTACGAGTTGGTCACGCGATCGGCTCGGTTACTTCTCCGCGTCGGAAGGCGGAATCTGGTCGCGCGGTCGTGGATCGGGACCACACTTTGTCTCGGCACCGATTGACTTGATGGGTAGCGCGGCGCGACTCGCTGTTAATGTGGAAGGTATCAACGAGTATAGTGGGATGACAGTCGAGATTCAGGACCAGTCATTCCGTCCGATACCTGGTTACGAACGCATTTCTAGCCATGGTCCGAATGAACCCGGATTGAACCAACCCATCACGTGGCAGGACCACGATCTCATTGAAGACATCTCGACTCCAATTCGAGTTCGAGTTGACTTTCGTGGTGTGCGGGCAGAAGACGTCCGACTTTACGCGGTATATCTTGATGGGTTGTGATTGACCAGGTTTTCAATTAGTTTCAATGAGTTTTCGGCGTCATGAATCGTTCAATCGCTCGTTTACAATGAGTTAGTACATTCCCCTTGAGTAATTGGATGCGCATAGGTGTTTTCGGAGGCGACGGCTTCATTGGCTGGCCGACAAGTCTTCATCTAGCGAACCAAGGTCATGAAGTCGCGATTGTTGACAACCTGAGTCGACGTCAGATCGATGTCGAACTCGGTGTACAGTCTTTAACGCCTATCGAGTCGATTCATGAAAGGATCAAGATGTGGGAGCGTATCTCGAATCGACGAATTCAGTTTGAACAGTTAGATCTCGCTACCGAATACGAACGCGTAAAGCTTTGGTTCGAAGACTTTAAACCTGACTGTGTAATCCATCTAGCGCAGCAGAGAGCGGCGCCTTATTCGATGAAGTCGGACCGCCACAAAGCGTACACCGTCAACAACAATGTCAATGCGACCCATAACCTGTTGAACGCGATTGTCGAACTTGGAATGGACGTGCATATCGTTCACCTAGGGACCATGGGTGTCTACGGTTACAGTGATATTGGGGCGACGATTCCGGAAGGCTATCTTCCGGTTCAGGTTGCGAACGACGACGGTTCGCTACATACACAAGAAATCTTGTATCCAGCGAATCCAGGCAGTGTGTATCACATGACGAAATGCTTGGATCAACTCATGCTGGCGTTCTATGCCAAGAACGACCAGGTTCGACTGACGGACTTGCATCAGGGGATCGTTTGGGGTACTCAAACCGCTGAAACGAAGCGTCATCCAAGTTTGATCAATCGCTTCGATTATGACGGTGATTACGGTACCGTTCTGAATCGGTTCTTAATCCAAGCTGCGATTAATTACCCATTGACCGTACACGGTACTGGTGGTCAAACACGCGCCTTTATTCATATCCAGGATTCAGTGCGTTGCATTGAATTAGCTGTCACGAACCCGCCGAATCGTGGTGACCGCACCAAGATTTTCAATCAGATGACCGAGACACATCGGATCAGAGATCTTGCGATGCTCGTTTCCGAGTTGAGTGGTGCACCTATCGAATATCTCACCAATCCGCGTCGCGAGGCAGATGAAAACGACCTTAGAGTTTCGAATGAGAAGTTCCTAAGTCTTGGCTTAAATCCGATTACGCTTGATGAAGGATTGCTCGACGAGTTGGTCGAGATTGCTCGGAAGCACAAGTCTCGCATTGATCGCACAAGAATTCCTGCGCAGTCCGCGTGGACCAGGGAAATTGGCGAGAAGTTAACTAATATCGAAACGATCGAGCAGGTTCGAAAGCGAGCCTGATCGTTTCCACAAGATTCTCCTAGTAAAAACTCAAGTGAACGCTGCGTATGTCACGCTTGTTACCAACGACGACTACGCTCTTGGTGCCCTTGCTTTAGCACGTTCACTTAAGCGCGTCGATTCAGATCACGGTTTAATCGTGATGACAACGCGCACCGACCTCACATTGGACTCGTTACTTGCAGAGGGTTGTGAGGTAGTCACGGTTGAACGACTGCCTTGTTCAGACGAATTCAATCAACGGCATACGCGGGAGCGACAACACTCAAGTGCACCGTTTACGAAAGGCAACAAACCTGAATTTCATGATCCGCTGGATAACTTTTGCAAGCTGCGCCTATGGGAGCTAGACCAGTACGATCGTGTAGTTTTCATTGACGCTGATGCGATTGTCGTTCGCGACATACGAAAGCTGTTCGGCTACCCCGAGTTCGCCGCGGCACCAAACCTGTACGAAACCTTAGGGGACATGCATCGTCTAAATTCGGGCGTGTTTGTGGCTGAACCGTCGAAACACACGTTCTCGAGTATGCTGAAGCAATTGGATCAGCCTGACGTTTTTTGGCGGAGGACAGATCAGACATTTCTCGAGTCGTACTTTCCAGATTGGCATGGTTTGCCGTATACCTACAACGCACTTCAGTACATCTATTTCAACCTGCCGCCGCTTTGGCACTGGCCAGCCATTCATGTTGTTCACTATCAATATGAGAAACCTTGGGAGGCGAATCACCCGAAACGCGAGCAACTCAAACCATTGATTGACTTGTGGTACGCGGCACTAGAAGGTCGCGCTTTCCCTGCGAATTTGCCTCCGCTCGAAGGTGGTTAATTCGCGGTAGTCCATGCGCATCGCAATCACTGGCGCAACCGGCCTGGTAGGGGAGTTCCTCATCCCACTTCTACTGGAACATGGTCACGAGGTTCATGCGCTGTGGCACCGAGACAAACACAGTGTCGACAAATTCAAATCGAATAAGACACTTCGTTGGTTTCAAGGCGACCTAACCCAGATAGCGTCGTTACAAAGGCTCGTAGAGGAATGCGACGCTGTTGTACATGCAGCACTTGAGCATCTACCGGGACGGTATCGAGGTGGAGAAGGCGATGATCCTACGAGGTTTAAGCACGTCAATCTGCGCCAAACCGAAGCTTTTCTCAGGATGTTGCAAACGACCAGTGTTTCACGTACGGTCTTTATCTCCAGTCGAGCCGTTTTTGATGGATACGGCGAAAGTACAGCGAGTGTGTCAGATACGGCGCCGACTAAACCAGAGTCACTCTACGGCGAGGTAAAGGCGCAATCAGAAGCTCTTGGGGATTCGCTGAGCGGCATCGGATTCTGCACGTTGCGTCCGACCGGAATATACGGTAAGACCGACCAACTGCAAGACAACAAGTGGTCGGAGTTGATCTCTGACGTGTGCGACGATGATGCGTCAGACCGCGAGTATTCGAATCAACTACGGACTGAAGTTCATGGCGAGGATGTCGGGTCAGCGATTCTGTTGCTACTTTCGGCGCCGCTTGCAACCGTAGAGCATCGACATTTCAATTGTTCAGACATTGCTGTGAGCCAAGCACAACTGGTTTATCTGATGCGCCAGATTAGGAGCGAACAGGACGTCGGTATCGATGCCGTGCCGATAGGCATACCACCTAACAATCCAATGACCTGCGACGGTTTGAATGCCCTGGGGTGGCAGCCTGGCGGGATGACGAAACTCTTACACACGCTACAGCGCATGCTTGCGGCAGCGAACTAGGGCGCTAACGATAAGCCCAGGTCGAAACTGTCCCGTCAGCAAAGCGCTCAGGTATTTCCGCTTGATAGCGTGCCTTGCGTTCTTCTCGATTTTCCTCTTTATCGAATAACGCGAGGACGCGGACCTCAATGGTTTGACGCAAAGGCGTTTCGTCCGTGGTGTTGGGGTCGGGAATCGCCCCGTGATAGACCTGGCGTAGCGTCGGATCTAGCTCTCTCGTATCGTATTGCTTGAACACGAGCATTTCTGTCGGCTTCATTCGAGGAAAGTAATACCACCTTTGATTGGGGTTGTAGGCTAAGCGATAGCTGACTAGATGCTGTTGCTTACTACTTGCGCCACCCCACGCATCGGTAGCGACCATGTCGTCGAAATCCAATGATGTCATATCGAGCACAGCTAGCGGCATGACTTGAATGTCGTGTTTTAAATCGGTACTACGCCATAGGTTGAACATCGCGCAATGCCGTCCGTCCACGATGTCGTCCCAACGATTCTCGGCCATCGGACTGATATCTGAGTGTGTACCGCCGTACCCACCAGGACTGCCATTAGGCGTCGGCTTCATGCGTTTGGGGTGGCCTTCAGGAAGATTCCCGTAGCCATTGCGATATTGGTGCTGCGTTACGTAGGTGTCCGCACATCCGGTGATTTCTTTGACGACCTCAGAACACTCTGCGTAAAACGCGGTTGTCGCTTTCTCCATGTCGACTAGGTCATCTACTCGCGTGTCTTGATGAACGAGCTGAAAGCCTTGGACGTTAATGGTGGCTGGCGGATCTAGTAGTCTAGCGTTGTGTACTCGAATTGCGTGATTGTGGTAAAGCTCGGCACGTTCTTTCGGGTCCGACACTTCTTTGTGGTCTGGCATACGCACGTGGCGATATTTACCGTTGGCGAAGTGACCGTGGGCGTCTACGTAGGCTGGATCCGCGTTGATGTTCATAACATCACCGAAGTATTTTGGGCTTGAGAAATAGTACCGAAAAAGGACCTTTAGATCGGAGCTGTTTGCGATGGGAATCTAAAGTAGCTAGAGATTCGCGTTCTTCTCAGCCTTTGGCGAATTTTGAGCCGCCAGGGCGAGCTCATAACGGGGCTCGGACACCAATACTGTTGAAGGGAACGGTGACACTAACGCGCGGGTATTCAACGAAACTGAAACTTGTAGTGCTAGGACATCATGCATCGGCTCCGATACCTTATTGATTGGCGCAGGCGACGATCACTCGAAACTCGGCGGTTCCGTTGGTGTGCGGTCTCGTTGATCGAAGTTCGCAAGCTCCTCTTCTGACAAATTAGCTTCTCTACCAATGTCGTAGAGCAATGTACCAAGCTTGATTCGTCTTTCCGGCAGGACTGCCTCTTCTAAGATCGCTCGGATATCTGATTCCATGCTTCGACCCTGGCGCTCAGCTCGAATCTGTAAGGCTCGAAGTACTTCGTCTGGTACGTTGCGTATGGTGAGAGTCGTCAAAATTAGGTTCCTTCATTGCGTACTACGGCTTCATTTAGCAATCGCATGAATATTGTTCAAAGATCAAAATTTCGTGAACTGAGGCGTCTCAAATACAAAGCGCCGGAATTGCCGTTCTTCAATCGTCGACGTATGGACTGATCAAACGTTCAAGATTGAAGTACATGAGAAACGAGCGAATGTGTTCATGTGAGTACGCGCAACGCAGCCTCTGGCGCTTTGTCGAGCACACGGAGCAATGCACGGGCTGCGCCCGTTGGCACCCGTTTCCCTTGCTCCCAATCATGGATCGTCTGTCTTGGTACATTCATACGCCGTGCGAATTCCACTTGGGAAAGCGCTAAGCGCTTTCGTATCTGACGCACGTAGCGAGCGACTTCACGGATAGCCTCCGCATCGTCTTCTTGTTGTTGCGACGCAATCTGCGCCTCCGTCGTGGCATCCACCATGGCAGGTTCAATCTGACCATCGGCCAGAGATGCAGGATCGCGAGGATCAATCGTTTTGCGCACGGTGCTCATAGTCAGCTACTTCCCGAGCATTTGCTTTGCGAGCGGAAATAATGCGTATATCCGAGTCTCGCGTCGTATAAACGACGACTAAGACCCGACGTTCAATTTCTGCCAGTACACGATAACGATCCTCCCCATAATCCCAGCGAACATCCTGAGTAACGATCCGACAAGGATCGAGGACGGTTCGTGCCGTGTACTTGAAGTCGGAAACTCGGTTCTTAAAACAGGCGTTGCTTTCGACAAAGCCCCATTCAAACTCTATAGCAAATCTTATGAGCTGAGAACTCGATCGGCAGAATCAAAATTCGGGCAGTGGGTAACGTTTGGCTCGATGTAAGTTAACCGATGTTGCATGATCTTTGAATGTGGGCTGGTGCTCTTAATGATGACCGGAATGACCTATTTCAATCGCAATGTGATGCGGAATTAGTAGAACGAATTCGGACTCTCTTTCGAGTTAAGGTCTATACCTAACATATCATGCAAAGTTAGAGCAACGTAGTCCATATTGCAGTGCATCTTTTGAATGTGATTAGATCGTGCGCGTCGCGGTCGCCAAGATGACGTTCCCTTTTGAAAGATGTAGCTTGCTGGTTCGCCGAGAGTTGCTACGGTTCCGCCAATCTACTTGGTTCTGCGATCTTGTGCGGAACCACTCGTCGATTTCCGCCGTGAACTTCTGAAACTCAGTGCCGCAACATACATTTAGACCCCATGATCCAGTCGCTTTTAATAGCGAACAAGGTGAGGAGTGCGGTTACATCGCCTCGGTCAAAGGGCGCAAAGCGCTGGTAGTTGTCAACGACGGTCGTGAATTCCGCGTTCCAGTTGACATGCTGAAGCTTCGAAGCGGTGTCAAACCACGTCGAGTTCATTCTCGAAACGATGCCGCACGGATGGCGTTCAAGGAAGATGATCATGTTTCGTTTGTCGATTCGCATCAGGTCCGACACGAAGGTCGTATCGTCAAACTCAATCCGAAATACGCGCGCGTCAAATGCGATGACGTTTTATGGCAAGTGCCATACGTGAATTTAGAGCGGCTAGAAGGTTCGTCGCTTGGTGCAGACAAGCGATCTCGTCTTGCTGAAATCGAAGTTGAAGCGGAAACGCTCCTGGCAAAACATGGCCTCGGAGATTGGCGCTTCGGATTTGACCAGGCTTCGCGACGCGGTGGTCGATGTACGTTTGGCCGACGGGAGATCAATCTGTCGGAGCAATTTGCGGCTGCGGCTTCGCATGACGAGGTAACGGACACGATTCTCCACGAAATTGCGCACGCACTGGTCGGTCCAAAACACGGTCACGATGCCGTGTGGAAAGCTACAGCTCGGCGAATCGGCTGTTCAGGACGCGTCACGCACGACATTGATTTCTCGACCGCGCGATGGATTCTCACCTGCTCGACATGTGGCTGGCGAGTTCCTCGCATGAGGCGACAAAGAGGCTTAGTATGCAGGGAGTGCGGCGGGAGTGTCGAGTTTCAAACTAATGACGGTAACGAGAGTACGTCCGACAATTGATCGATCGAGTAGTCCGCGAGTGTCGTAACCGAATGCTTGGTTGAATCTCGATATAGGACGCTGGTCATACCAGCTTGTTTGGCGCCGTGAATGTCGTTGATCTCGTCATCGCCGATGAATACAACTTGATCAGGCGTGCAATCATGTTGTTCACAAGCGAGTTGAAAAATCCGTTGATCAGGTTTGCACGAGTGCGCGGATTCAGAACTTAAGATGGCATCAACACGTTCGCCTAGTTGCCAGCGGTCGATCAATGGCGTAAGCCAGTCGTCATCAATGTTCGACACGATCCCGAGGCGATGACCGCGCCGATTTAGCTCTTCAAGGGTTGAGAAACAGTCCGACCGTGGCGCGAGATGCTCAATGACGCTGTCTCGCTGCGCGGTGGCGTAAGCGTCCGCTGCGGGAGAACCGTTCTTGCCAAGCAATTCACAACACGACTTAAAAGCGGTTGCGATGAACTCTCGGTGTGTGTAAAAAGAACGCTGTGCGAAATCTTGAGCAACTGCCGTTTTCGCCTCCGCAAACGTCGTTTTCACGACTTGGTCGGGTTCGGTCACGTCAACCTGTCTCGCGAAGGTGAGTAGATTTCGCTCCCCGTATTGACGAGGTAACGGTTCGAACAACGTGTCGCCGAGATCGAACAGGATGACCCGTCGCCGTGCATTCATTTTGTTCTATGGCCTAACTGTGTCTATAAGGAGTTGCAGCGGGTCGATAGCATAATTAGGGAGAAGGTGGGAGTATCGCAGCCGATGTGATCTGGGTCGTCGATAAGCGAGTGGTTACGCACTTGGTGGAAAGCTGCAATCGCTTGTTTGAGTTACCTGTACGCGTCGAGTTCGAATATCAGTGTGACGATGGGAAGTACGTTGAAGGATCGTTAAAAACGAAACCACTATTCAATGAAGCACAAGTACTCAAAACCTGTCCAGACATTAGCAAAGAAGAGTTGAACGCCTCAGTCGCCGATTCAGTGCGTCGCGATATCCTCGAATACATCAAGAAGAAGTAAGACCTTATTTGGAGCAAGGCCGTTGAAAGTCGCATTAATGCCGAACCCCTATAACCGTGTCGATTTATTTGAGCAGGCCGGTTTTGAAGTCGTCGAAAAACCGGTTCGATCCGCTGAAGAGATGGTCGATTTGCTGTCAGACGCCGATGGTGCGTTGGTTAACACATTACCGCTCACGAGTCGAGAAGTCATGGACGCATGCCCGCGCTTAAAAGTGTTGAGTCGCATGGGAGTCGGTGTCGATTCGATTGATCTCGATGCTGCCACTGAACTCGGCATTCTTGCCTGTAACGTACCTGGCGTAAATACCACCGAAGTTGCCGATCATGCCATGGCGCTGCTTTTGGCTCTGACTCGCTGCGTGCCAGACGCGGCGAATTCCTCGCGGCGTGGCGCGTGGGCGGATGAACGTGGCAGTACCCATACATTTCAAATGAGAGTTCGTCGCATCGCCGGCCACGTGATGGGCATTCTTGGTTTCGGCAATATTGGTCGGGCGTTTGCGAATCGCGTACGAGGTTTTGGACCCGCGTCGATCATTGCATATGACCCGTATGTTGAGCAGTCGACGGCCGACCTCTACGGTGTGCGCATGGTGTCTTATGATGAGTTCCTCGCAGAATCAGATTTTGTCACCATACACTGTTCGGGTACGCAGGAGACTCGTCATCTAATCGATGCGGCTGCGCTCAAGAAGATGAAGTCAACCGCACTCTTGGTGAATACGGCCAGAGGTCCTGTTGTTGACGGTACCGCATTAGCAGAAGCGTTGGAAGCAGGCGAGATCGAAGCGGCGGCATTGGATGTCACCGAACGCGAACCGATCGCATCAGATGATCCATTATTGAAGTTGCCAAATGCCATGGTGACCCCTCACCTTGCCGGATTCTCGCCAACCTTTCTTGAGGAATGTCCCATCAAACAAGCAGAAAACGTCATTCGCGTATTGACCGGTGAACCGCCCCATGGTCTAGCTAACCCAGAGGTGATAAAGACCATCGCGGTCATGCGTGCAACGGACCCCGGACGATGGGCAAACGTTCCTGATTTCTCAACAGCTTTGGCACTCTGATCATGGATAAAGTCGCAATCGTTACCGGCGCCGGTACGGGCATCGGCAAATACACCACGTTAGCGCTTCTCAAGGAAGGCTATTCGGTCGCATTGGCTGGTCGCCGGGCCGCGATGCTTGAGGACGTCGTTGAGGAATCAGGTGCAGCCGAACGTGCGCTAGCCATTGCCACGGATGTCGGTAACCCTCAGGACGTGAATCTGCTATTCGATCGTACGCTTTCGAAATTTGGCCGACTTGACTTGCTGTTTAACAACGCGGGAACAGGTGCACCAGGCGTACCCATGGAAGAGTTGACACTTTCGCAGTGGCAGCATGTGGTAAACACCAACTTAACGGGCGCTTTTTTATGTACGCAAGCGGCGTTGAAGATCATGAAGTACCAGTCACCGCGTGGTGGACGGATCATTAACAATGGCTCGATTTCTGCCCAGGTCCCGCGACCGAATTCAGCGCCTTACACGGCGACCAAGCACGCGATTACGGGTCTCACAAAATCGACGGCGCTCGACGGTAGAGCATTCGACGTGGTTTGTGGGCAGATTGATATCGGCAATGCAGGGACTGACATGACGTCGCGCATGACGGATGGTGTGCCACAAGCGGATGGATCTCGCAAGCCGGAACCGACAATGCACGTCGACAACGTCGTACGCGCAGTGCTCTACATGGATAGTCTGCCGCTAGATGCGAACGTGCAGTACCTAACTGTGTTGGCGTCGACGATGCCGTTTACTGGGCGTGGCTAAACCGAATCGCCGTTTCTCGCTGAAAGGTCTCGTGGTCGATTTCACGATGTTGCAGCTTCCATAGCTGTTCGTAGTGACCACCATAAGCAAGCAATTCCTCGTGGCTGCCGCTTTCGCACACTTCGCCGTCAGCTAGCACCAAGATCCGATCTGCATCGATTACCGTACTTAAGCGGTGCGCGATCATTAGAGTGGTGTGACCTTCGGATACTTCGTTAATCGCGTGCATGATCGAGGCTTCGGTCGCGGAATCAAGCGAGGACGTAGCCTCATCGAACAGTAGGAATGTCGGTTTCTTCAGCATGGTGCGAGCGATTGCGACACGTTGCTTTTCCCCACCCGATAGCTTCAAACCGCGCTCACCGACAACAGTATCCATACCGTCCGGCAAGATCCCGATCAAGCTATCGAGATGGGCCATCCTGCATGCAGATTCGATATCTTCTTTCGTTGCATTCAACAGGCCGTACTGAATGTTCTGCTGTAACGTGTCATTGAATAGCGTCGTTTCTTGTGGAACCACGCCTATTCTGGCGCGAAGCGAGTCGAGATTGACTTCCCGAATATCCACGCCATTGATGGAGATGCTTCCAGCGTGGACGTCATAGAAACGGAATAGCAATCGACCGACCGTGGACTTACCTCCACCACTGGGTCCGACCAATGCAACTTTCTCACCAGGATTGACCGTGAACGAGATACCTTTGAGAATAGGTCGATCGGGCTTGTAGAAGAAATGGACGCCTTGGAATTCGATTGGACCGTCGCCATCCGGTAACGGCGGCGCGTTGTCGTGCGCGGTGACCGTTGGTTGCGTATCGAGGATATCCAACATAGCCTCGACATCGGTAAACGCTTGTTTCAGTTGGCGATAGATTGAACCGAGTGCACCTAACGGACCAAAGACCTGCAATGCGTAGCCATTGAGTGCGACAAGATTTCCTGGCGTGTACTCACCTTGAACGACACCGTAGCACGCTAACCCGAGCATAAACAGTAGCCCGAAATGCACGACGAAGGATTGCCCAATGTTGAGCGCGGCAAGTGAATAACGATTGCGCGCACGCGCACGTTCCCAGATCGTCAGTTCCTGATCGTAGAGTGAAGTTTCTGCACCTTCGTTACCAAAATACTTGACGTTTTCATGGTTGATTAGGCTGTCGATGGCGCGGGTGTGTGCTTTAGAGTGAGCCTCGTTGGAACGACGTATGATCGGAGTGCGCCACGCGGTGACCTTGACGGTATAGACTGCGTAGATGACTGCGCAAACGACGCTGATGACGGCATAGCTCCACCCGAAGAAAGCGATGAACACGCCTACAACCCCTGCGATGGATAGGAACATGCCGAACAGTGAGAACGTAAAGAGCCGGATCAATCCGGTTAACGCGTGGATTCCCCGATCCATGTCACGCGACAGTCCACCGGTCTTACGGGAGAGGTGGTACTCGAGATCCAGTCCATGCAGGTGCTTCAGTAGAACGAGCGATAGACGGCGCGTGCCGCGAACCGTTACCGTCCCGAACACCGCGTTCTGGATCTCGGAAATCGCGAGTCCACTAAAGCGGATAAAGACGTAGACGAGTAACAAAGCGACTGGTACAGTCGCCGCAACAGCTAGTGGATTTGCACCGGAATCTGCGAAATGATCGACCAGTGCACCGAGTAAATAGGGATTCGCGAGGTTGGCAAGTTGGATTAGGACAAGACAGAGGAGACAGAACGCGAAGCGGTATTTGAACTCGAATACGAACGGCAGGAGCATCTTGAGCGCTTGCCAATCGCGAGGCTCAAGCATGCTTATCGAACCGAACGACCAACTAGCCATACAGTCGTCCTATAAATCTCAATAGAATATATCATAGTTTTAAAGCATTGTTTTGCCAGAAAACCGGAATCGATAGTCCGCTCGATCAACGTTCTAGGACGTTGAGTTAATGGCATCCCAATGGCAACGGCATGCGTCGCAAGAATAAACTGCGATCAATATGCAAATACAGGAGAACGATGCGTTGGCTACGCCAGATCAACCGGCTCCGTCCGTGCAGTCGCGCCCAGCGACGCAAGGTGCGGATTCCCGAACGATAATCGGCAAGGGTGTTGTGATTACGGGAGAAATCTCGGGCACAGGCGATGTTGAAATTAGAGGCACGATCAGTGGCTCTATCACATTGAAAAACAACATCGCGACCATCAGTAAATCTGGCGTTGCACAAGCGTCAGTAACGGCAAAAAACGTTGATGTCAGCGGTCGTGTGGAAGGCGACATCATTGCCGAAGAGCTCGTGGTCATTCGCAAAGACAGCACCGTAGCTGGGAATGTCAATGCGCCTCGCGTTAGCTTAGAAGATGGAGCCCACTTTAAGGGTAGTGTCGACATGCAGTCGGCAAAACGGCAGGCCGCGCCTGAACCGCAACGCAAGCCGACTCCACCTAGCGCGCCACCAACGCCTCCTCGAACCGGTTCGTCATCTCAGCGTAATCCAGACGCTGCGTCTAGTCAGAAGCAATAGTCGATTTCGTTCGACGGCGGCACTAAATTGGGAGTCGCTGTCATGACCACACAGGAGGAACCGTCGAACTTGGTCGCGAGCACACTGCTCCCGACGGTTCTCTCCCACACAGGCACGCGTCGTGAGCTGCGTGTACTTGATCTAGGTGTCGGCGTCGGTCAGACGATGGAAATAGTGTCGGACGAGCGACCATGTCAGTTCTTTTTCGCTGATATAGGTCGCCACGTTCGATCGAGTTATGACGGTAGTGGTCCCGGCTTACTGCCGTTTATCGTACCGAACGACGTTGAGTTCGACATCTGCTTTTTTTGGGACTATCTCAATCTCATGAACGACCAAGCGATGCGTCAGTTCGCAACCGAGATTGATGACTATCTAGGTGAACAAACCTTGGTTCACGGTTTTCTCGCTGCTGATCAGCGTCTTCCGATGCCCTATCGGCAGTACAAATTCTTCTCAAAAGACACGATAGAACACGTCAATGGCGACCACTTCATCGCTCGTTATCCAAAGTCACGACGAGATTTTGAGGTCGCGTTCCCGCGCTTGCGATGTGAAAACGTTGTGCTTTTTCCAGGTAATCGCCAAGAGATCTTGGCGGCGGTGAAAGTCGAAAGCTAGACGCTTTGTTTCCGTAACCGCTCTTTCTGTCGGTTCCATTCGCGCTCTTGAATGGTCTTGCGTTTGTCGTAAGCGCGTTTACCGGTCGCGATGGCAATTTCGCACTTAACGTACTGTTCGCGCCAGTACATTGACGTCGCGACGCAGCTCTTACCTTTGATTTGGAGTGCGGCCGCGATCTCTCGTAGTTCTCGTCGGTTCAAGAGCAACTTGCGTGTTCGATCGGGTTGTGCCACAGTGTGCGTCGAAGCACTTGGAAGTGGGTTGATCCGTACGCCGAGCAGATACGCTTCATCTTCACGAATGATGACGTACGTATCGACGAGTTGCACTTTACCGGCACGAATGCTTTTAAGCTCCCAACCTTCAAGCACAAGCCCCGCCTGGAAGGTCTTTTCAAGGCTGAAGTTGAAGCGCGCACGCCGATTTCTAGCGATCGTGTTGGACTGCTTGTCTGATTTCGGCATGCGGAGGATCCCGTGAGAGCGCCAATACTAAGAAACTTGCGCCAATCCACCGCATAAACTAACAACTCCATCGCGATAAAAATGAAGGATTGAACGATGAGTGAACAGGTCACTGGACGGTCGGATATGTGGTCTAACTCCTTCATCTTTGTTCTCGCAGCCGCCGGATCCGCGGTCGGTCTCGGCAACATTTGGAAATTCCCATACATCGCGGGAGAAAACGGCGGCGGCGCGTTTGTTCTGGTTTACTTGATTTGTATCGCGATCATCGGTATTCCGGTCATGGTGAGCGAGATCATGTTGGGCAAACTTGGTCGTGCGAGTCCGATTCAAGCCTTGCTCAATTTGACGCGAACGCACAATCGCTCGACACGCTGGTCCATTGTCGGTTACATGGGCGTTCTCACCGGTTTCCTGATCCTGTCGTTTTACGCTGTCGTTGCGGGCTGGGTTTGCTACTACATTCTTCGGCTCTTCACCGGAGAATTCACTGGCGCGGACGCGAGTACGGTTGGTGAAGCGTTCGGAGGCTTTCTTGCTGATCCGATGCAAGTGTTGATGTGGTTCAGCATTTTTATGGTGGTCACGATCTTCTTTGTCGCTCGTGGAGTCACGCGTGGTCTCGAACTGTGCGTCCGATTCTCGATGCCCGCAGTTTTTGTACTGTTGTTGATCCTCATCGGTTACGGCGTACACGCAGGCGGGTTTGTCGAGAGTGTGGCGTTTCTGTTCACACCAGACTTCAGCAAGCTCACACCGCAAGCGATATTGATCGCGTTAGGTCATGCGTTTTTTACGCTGTCCCTAGGCATGGGTGCGATCATGGCATATGGCGCTTACGTTCCACAATCCGTTTCAGTTGGCACCACGACGTTTACGATTGCGATCTTGGACACCGTGCTCGCATTACTCGCGGGCATTGCGATCTTCGCAATCGTGTTTGCGTATGGTTTGGCACCGGACGCAGGACCCGGGTTGTTGTTTGAAACTGTTCCAGTTGCCTTCGGTAATCTCCCGGGAGGAGCGCTGTTCGGTGGTTTGTTTTTCCTGTTGGTCGCATTAGCGGCACTGACTTCCGCGATTTCGATATCAGAGCCGGCGATTGCTTACATGACGGAACGTAGCAAGTTGTCGCGCGCACAAGTCGCTTTAATCATCGGTGGTGTGTGTTGGATCTTAGGCGTAGGAAGCGTGCTTTCGTTTAACGTGTGGGCGGACGTCAAACTTGCGTTCTTCGAATGGACGTTTTTCGATAGCCTCGACAAAATCACGCAGCTCGTGCTCCTACCGTTAGGTGGATTGCTCATCGCGCTGATTGTCGGTCACGTCCTGCCGAAACAGGTGGTTTACCAGGAGCTTGGTCTGTTGCAGGAGCGAGCACAGAACGCATGGTCGATTGTTGTTGGGTTCATAACGCCTATCGCGGTTTTCTTGGTGTTCATCATCGAAGTGATTCGAGAGGTATTTACGCACCTTTGATTCACACCAATCGGTAGTGGATTTCGACATGGCATTGGAAATCTGAACATTCAGCATAGCGTCATCGTACCGTTTGCGGTGACTGAGATTTTCGATGTCGTCAACGACGTCGATCGCTATCAGGAATTTCTTCCTGGGTGCCAGCAGTCTTCCGTGCTAAATACAACAACGACAACATACGACGCCTGTCTTGAGGTGTCAGCTTACGGAATTCACGAAAGGATCGTTACGCGGAACACACCGTGCTGTAACCGTTCGTTGCAACTGGAATTGGTCGAAGGTCCGTTTGCACAACTCAAAGGAAAATGGATCTTCAAGGACTACGGAGAAGGTTGTCGCGTGTCGCTGGAGCTGACGTGCGAATTTGCTTCCCGATTGCTGAACGTCTTCTCCAACACACTCATGAAGCGTGGGATCGAGAAAACGGTTGAAGCATTCGTTAGTGAGGTTAGACGGCGCCATGATTCAGATTGAGGTCGTCTACGCACGACCAGAACGTCAGTGGTCGGTTGATCTTGAAATTGATGATGGCACCTCTGCGGAAGAGGCAACGGAAATTGCTCGAAATTCGGAGCGGCTACTTTGGGTTGATGATTTGCTGGTCGTCGCGTACGCAGTTTGGGGTCGAGAGGTACCCGCCGAGTATCGATTGAAGGATGGGGATCGACTCGAATTGCTACGATCGTTGCCCGTCGACCCTATGGAAGCACGACGCCGGAAGGCGGCTGCGCAAAAAGATTAAGCGATCACACCTACTTCTCGAAGTCGTGTGATTTCTTCGAAATTGAATCCGAGTTCGGAGAGTACGTCGTCGGAGTGCTCACCAACATCTGGTGCGCGCTTCACGGGTGCTCGTTTGCTGGCTTCTACGTTAACTGGGTGATTGATGATGTAGTCGGCACCGACTGGTTCATCGGGTGTGCGCAGGATGGCGTTTGCAACCAACTGCGGGTCGGAAGGTAGATCGTCAATCGTCCCCAACATCGAAACAGGAACGTTTGCGGCTTTGAATTCACGTACCCATTCTGCCGCATCTCTTTGCGCGATGATGGGTCTTATCTCGTTTGCAAGTGCATCACCTGATTCAATTCGGCCGCGCGTGGTTTGAAACCGCGGGTCATCCAACAAGTGACTCAGACCCAATATGCGGAAGTAAGCAGACATCTCTTCTTCAGTTCGAACCATCGTAAACTGGAGCCAACGACCGTCCCGCGTCTGATAGAGCTCCCGGGTGAAGTATTTAGCGGTGAGGCGCGGATAGTTGGAGAAGTCATTGCCGTGTGCGAACTTTGCACTTGCAATGCAGGAGGCTGCCCACATCCCGTTAGCAATCAATGAGGTATGTACCAAACTACCTTCATTCGTCCGTTCGCGCTGGTAGAGTGCCGTTACGATGGCAGCATAGAGTGAAACTCCTGTCGGATGGTCGCCCATGCCTGGAATGCTCGGGGCAGGTTTCGCATCTGCATCACGCACCAAATCCATTAATCCCGTGCGCGACCAATAGGCAACCAGATCGAAGCCTTCTCGATCCTTCTCCGGTCCTTGTTCGCCATAGGCGGTAAGCGACGCGTAGATTAACCGTTCGTTGACTTGCTTTAGGTCCTCATAGGTCAAACCGAGCTCGCGACGCATTGGCAGTGGATAGTTCGTGACGTAGACGTCGCAATCCGCAACCAGCCGCTTGAGGATGTCGATACCTTCCGGCGTCTTTAAGTTCAGTGCGATTGAGCGCTTGTTTCGGGCGTCCTGTGCCCATGCGTAATCAATGTCCGCGTCCGGGGTGCCAGGACCTGTCGCGAGACGACGAAACGGATCACCAGTCGGCATCTCGATCTTGATGACTTCCGCGCCATAATCGGCGAGCATCGTCGCGGATACAGGACCGGCGACCCATGATCCCGCGTCGACGACTTTAAGACCATCAAAAATCAATGGTCGCGTATCGTTCATGACCGAATCCTTCTTTTCAGCAAACTGATCGTTTCGTGTCCTTTTTTAATGACACGCAGCGTAACTTACGTCGCCGAAATCAAGCGTGCTCTCAGCGCTAGGAATTGTCTTCTGGAGCGTCTTCCGAGTCGCCTTCCACCAGCTCGTAGTTGCCGACTAACCTAGTAAGTAAACCCTCTTCGAAGTAGAGGGTCAAATACCGTTTCTCTGGTGTTTGGCTGCGTGGCGCGAAGGTGTAAATGTAGTCCCAGCGATCAGAATCAAATGAATTCTTGAGAATAGGCTGTCCCATGATGAACACGACTTGCTCGCGATTCATGCCGGGTTTGAGCAGTTCGATCATGCGCTCAGTGACCAAGTTACCTTGTTGTTGGTCGAGCCGATGCAACAATCCACCCGCACACCCAACCATGGTCAAAACTGCGAGGAAACAGATCAATTGACGATAAAAATTCATTACACCTGTGGAGATTGATTGTGTTCTTGTGCTTCTTCTAGGAGCACGGACGCATATTTGCGCGATTCCTTACTGATGCGATGTCCGGCGACCATACGGGCGATTTCTTCAATGCGCTCCTCGCCCGCCAGTTCACACACCGCAACGTCTTGTTCGTGAGTCTTCAAGACTCGTATGTGTGAGTCACCTAGTGCTGCAACTTGTGGTGCGTGTGTTACGCATACAACCTGCGTGTGAATCGCTAAGCGCCTCAACATTCGACCGACCTCATCGGCGGTAGTTCCACCAACGCCGATGTCCGCTTCGTCGAGAATTAAACAAGGCAGCTTGGAATTAGACGCGACAACGACCAGAATCGCCAAGCTGATGCGAGATAGCTCCCCGCCGGAAGCGATCGCTTTGAGGGGTCCGGGGTCATATCGGGAATTCGCGGAGACTGCGAAATCGACGTGTTCAAGTCCGGTTTCACCCTCCGAGTCGGCAAAGTCGACTTCGAACTTGGCTTGACGCATACCGATTTCGTTCAGGGTCGAAACAACAGAAGTAGCAAATGGCTTCGCGGAACGGGTTCGATACCGCGATAGGGCTTTCGCGTGCTTTTTATATGCCTCATGTGCCTTTTCGACGGATTCCTGCAACGCGCCAAGCTGGCTTTCACCTTCATTGAGAGAGTCAAGTTCCTCGTGAATTTCGTTTGCCTTCGTATACAGATCTGTGGATTGGACGCGGTGCTTCCGGGCGAGACTGTGGATTTGATCTAGACGTGCGGCTACCTCGTCCAATGAGTCCTCGTCCGTGGCTAAGGCTTCAGCGTACGCTCGTAGTTGGCGAACGCTCTCATCGATCCCGACTTCGACGCCGTCAAGTAATTCGCGCGCAGCATCGAGTTCAGGAGACGTGTCGTCTACCTTGTCCAACTCGTTTCTTGTACGACCGACACCTGAAGCATGGTTCTGTTCTAGTGCGTCAATAGCTTGCCCGACTACCTCTAAGATGCTCTGCGTTTGGTTTAACCGTTTGTACCGAATTGAGAGTTCCTCAAATTCGTGCGCCTGCAACTGAAATTCGTCGAGCTCCTCAACTTGATATTGGAGGAGTTCACGTCGTTCAAGCGCTTCAACGAGTCGTTGCCTTTCAGATTTAAGCCTAATCGCTAGTTTTTGCCACTCACGAAACGACGTCTTTACGTTTTCGACAAGCTGAGGTTGGGCGACAAAATCGTCAAACCAAGAAAGCTGCGTAGTCGTGCCAAGTAGTTGTTGCTGAGCGAATTGATCGTGAATGGCTACCATCGAACCGCACAGTTCACGCAAGGTCCCAAGGCTTACAGGAGTGGTATTCACCCACGCGCGCGATCGACCATCGACCGAAGCGATTCGTCTAACAATGCAGCGATTTGAGTCATCCTCGTCCAGTAGACCACTCGACAAAAGTAGGCTCTGCGACTGAGGCGCGTTGCTGAGGTCGAATTCCGCACAAACTTCGCACTCTTGGGTGTCAGGTCGAATCTGTGACCTGGATGCACGCTGACCGAGAACTAGCCCCAGCGCATCCAACAATATAGACTTACCAGCTCCGGATTCTCCTGTAATGACTGTAAGACCGTCCGCAAAATGCAATTCAAGGTCGGCTACGAGCGCGAAATTGCGCACGGTCAGGTATGCGAGCATCGACGCGCTTAGATTAGTTACGAAGTCGTTTTGAGGAAAGAAACGGCGAGATCAATGGAACGTAGCAATTTCTCTCATTTTAGAGATTCACTTCTTGACACGCACTTGGAACTCAGTGAGAAAGCCGCACACCTATTCAAGGTGTTGGTGGAGGAATATTTAGAGGACGGAGAGCCTGTTTCCTCAAGTACAGTTGCCAAGAGGAGCCGCTATTCTGTCAGCTCCGCGACGGTACGGAACAACATGGCAAGGCTGCAGGAACTCGGACTTGTAAGCTCACCTCACACCTCGGCCGGTCGTATACCAACCCAGCACGGGCTTCGCTTCTTCGTGGACGGATTGATTTCGTATGAACCCCTGGATCGGGAATCGGAACGCCATGTGTGGGATGAGTTATCTCGAGAGCAATCAACGCAAGATTTGCTTGAATCAGCGTCTCATTTGTTGTCTGAAGTGACTCAACTCGCGGGGTTGGTCACGGTTCCTCGTGAAGAACAGATATCGTTGCGCCAAGTTGAGTTTCTACAACTAACAGGTCGACAGGTCTTAGCGATCCTGATTGTGAACGAACGCGAGGTGCAGAACCGCGTGATCGAGACTTCGCGGGCGTACTCAGATGTTGAACTTCGTCAAGCGGCGAACTACATCAATGATGCTTTTGCAGGGCGCTCCTTAGAAGCGATTCGGACGGGTGTGCTTGACAGCATGTCCCAAGACAAAGCACAAATAAACGAGATGTTGCAACGCGCGTTTGATATTGCATCTAAGACATTCGTTGAGTCAGAACACGATTTTGTTGTATCCGGCGAAAGTAATCTCGTTTCCGTGACATCTTCATCAGTGAAAATCAAACAGCTGCTTGAAGCGTTCGAGAGCAAATCCTCGATCGTACATTTGTTAGATGCTTGTATTGAAGGCGCACGTGTTCGCCTATTTATCGGTCAAGAGTCGGGATATGAACCATTCGAGGACTACAGTCTTATCACGGCTCCGTACGAAGTGAAGGGGAAGGTTGCGGGCGTGTTAGGGGTCATTGGACCAACACGGATGTCGTACCAGAAAGTCGTACCACTTGTTGACGTGACCTCACGTGTGCTAGGTCACGTATTTGAACGAACCTAATTAAGAAAATTCCCGCCGTTTCCGCTTGATATTCGACTCAATGACCCCATATGGGTGCTAATAGGGTCGTATTAGCAATTCGAAGAAGGTTAGCTTTTGATGGCGAAGCAGAAGAAATCGGATACTGAACAGACGTCAGAGTCTGCATCGGAAGGGTCCGATTCGGAACAGGTAGATGCCAAATCACAGACTGATACGCCAGCGGAGGGTGTGAAAACCTCGGCGTCCAACGAAGATGAGTCAACTTGCGATTCGGTTGATGAGGGAGATGTCGAAACCGAGGTAGAAGCGCTTGAACCTGCGGAAATCGAGCTCTTAAAGGCTGAGGTCAACGAATTGACCTCAAAGGTTATCGACCTAGAAGGTCAGTTAAGTGACGCACAACGAGAAGTCAGTTACGCAAAGGCTGAGACACTGACCGTAACGCGACGTGGGCGTGAAGATACAACCAGAGCTGTGAATCGGGCGAAACGCGACTTGCTCACTCGCTTAATGCTCGTCGCTGACACGTTTCAGCAGACATCAAACGAACTCGAAAAGGTTGAAAAAGACGACCAGACTGACGTAATCGTGTCGGCGGTTCAAATGGCGATCAAGGAGTTTGACAAGGTACTCAGCGGTGAGGGTCTTGAGCTGATGAATCCGGTGGGCGAGACCTTTGATCCTCAGTTCCATGAAGCGCAAGCAATCGTCCCCAGCGAATCGGAGCAACCTGGCACCATCATCGACGTGCTCCGAGTCGGCTACCTTCTTAACGGCAACGTGCTTCGAGCTCCCCAAGTTGTCGTTGCTAAGGAAACGCCTAGCAACGATGATGAAGCAGCGGATGATGCGTGAATACAAGCCTAAATACGCTTGAAATTTCGTAATTAACCCCCACATTTTGAATACGCGTTGCGAGGATTCGTAATGCCAACTCAGAATACGACCAAACAAACTGAAAGACAAAGGAAGAACCCATGGCTGGCAAGATGATCGGCATCGACCTCGGCACGACGAATTCGTGTGTTGCGGTCCTGCTGAACGAAGAAACCAAGATCATTGAAAACTCTGAAGGTGATCGAACGACGCCTTCGATCATCGCTTACACTGATAGCGGCGAGATTCTCGTTGGCCAAAACGCCAAGCGCCAGGCTGTTACGAACCCAGACAACACGTTATTTGCGATCAAGCGACTTATCGGTCGACGTTTCGAAGACGGCGTCGTGCAGAAAGACATTGATATGGTGCCGTATAAGATCGTGAAAGCCGCTAATGGCGATGCGTGGGTATCCGCGAAAGGCGAAGAGATGGCGCCCCCGCAAGTCTCTGCAGAAATTCTTAAAAAGATGAAAAAGACGGCGGAAGACTATCTAGGTGAGCCTGTAACCGACGCTGTCGTCACGGTCCCAGCGTATTTCGATGACGCGCAGCGACAAGCGACTAAGGACGCTGGCAAGATTGCTGGTCTGGATGTCAAGCGCATTGTCAACGAACCGACCGCTGCAGCGCTGGCATATGGCATGGACCACAAACGTGGTGACTCGAAAATCGTCGTCTATGACCTAGGTGGCGGCACGTTTGATGTATCCATCATCGAGATCGCCGAAGTCGAAGGTGAGCATCAGTTCGAGGTACTCTCGACCAATGGCGATACATTTTTAGGGGGCGAAGATTTCGACCTCCGGATCATCGAGTATCTGGCTGAGGAATTTCAATCTCAAAACAGTATCGATTTGCATAGCGACCCAATCGCATTGCAACGACTCAAGGAAGCGGCGGAAACCGCGAAGATTGAGCTCTCTACGAGTCAAGAGACAGACATCAATCTGCCTTACATCACGGCCGACCAAACAGGACCGAAACATTTGGTCATGAAGTTGACCCGATCCAAGCTAGAAGCATTGGTCGAGGAACTGGTCGATCGTACGATGCAACCTTGTCGTACGGCGCTATCTGACGCTGGTTTAGCGGTTGGTGATATTGATGAGGTCATCTTAGTAGGTGGACAAACTCGCATGCCACTCGTTCAGACGAAAGTCCAGGAGATTTTTGGTCGCGAGCCACGCAAGGATGTGAATCCGGACGAAGCGATTGCCATGGGTGCCGCAATTCAAGCCGGCGTGCTCTCAGGTGATGTGAAAGACGTACTGCTGTTAGATGTGACGCCATTGTCGTTGGGCATCGAAACGCTAGGTGGCGTAATGTCAGTGTTAATCGACAAGAACACGACAATTCCGGCGCGTAAGGAACAGGTGTTCTCGACAGCAGAAGACAATCAAAGTGCCGTTACGATTCAAGTATTGCAAGGTGAACGTAAGGAAGCTCGCTATAACAAACTGCTAGGGCGGTTTGACTTGCAGGATATTCCCGCGGCACCTCGCGGTGTACCACAAATCGAAGTCCGATTCGACATCGATGCCAACGGTATCTTGAACGTATCAGCCAAAGACCTCGCGACGAACAAGGAACAATCGATCGTCATCACTGCATCGAGTGGTTTATCGCCAGAAGACATTGAGCAAATGGTGAAGGACGCCGAGACTCATAGTGCTGACGACGAAAAGTTCCAAGAATTGGTGGAGTTACGCAATCAAGCGGATGCTTTGGCACACTCCACGCGAAAATCGCTTGAGGAATTCGGCGATAAAGCGACCGAAGCCGAGAAAGCTGACATTCAAAAAGCCGTTGAAGAACTTGAAGAAGCGACCAAGACAGACGACAAGGATGCAATCCAGGCGAAACTTGAAAACCTGACTAAAGTGTCTGCGCCGGTCATTCAGCGCATGTATCAAGAAGCGTCAGCAAACCAGCAACAGCCAGACGGTGACGGTGCGCCGGACAATACCGCGGATAGTTCGGCTTCGGACGACACGTTGGACGCAGATTTTGAGGAGGTCAAGGACGACGATAAACAGTGATATCGGTGGGCGAATCGCTGTTGCATAATTCCATTTCGAAGGATCGTTCTGCGAACCATGAACGGTCCTTCGCTCATATTGGGCGGATTCGACGCAGCAACCGCTACTCCCGACACGTTTTTCGTGATTCACGACACCTAATTAGCCATGCCTGACGACTACTACGAAGTACTTGGCGTACAACGCGGCGCAAGCGACGCTGACGTAAAGAAAGCGTACCGTCGGCTGGCCATGAAGTACCACCCTGACCGAAGTGATGGTTCTTCGGCAGAAGATGAGGAAAACTTCAAGAAAGTTAGTGAAGCATATGCGGTACTTTCGGATAAGGAGAAACGTACCGTATACGACCAGTACGGTGCGGAAGGGCTGAAAGGTCAGTTTGGTTCCAATGCGTTCTCCTTCGACGGCCAAGGCTTTGAAGACCTATTCGGTGGTTTCGATGACATTTTCAGTAGTGTGTTTGGTGGTCGAACACGTACGTCGAGACGACATACTGGCGAACCGGGCGAGAATCTTCAATATGATCTCTCGATCACGCTTGAGCAAGCTGCGCGTGGTGATACCGTTGAAATCGATGTGAATGCGCTTCGCCACTGTGATGACTGTCAAGGTACAGGTGCGAAGCCTGGTACTTCGCCTGTAACGTGTCCGGTCTGTGGCGGTACCGGACAACAAGCCATCAATCGAGGTTTTCTACGTGTTGCGTCGACATGTGGTCAATGTCGTGGTGAAGGTCAGATCGTTGAGCAGCCGTGCGTTAGTTGCAACGGTCGCGGTCGGCAGCCTAAACGCAAATCACTCGCGGTTTCGGTTCCGCCCGGAATTGACGACGGCATGCGATTAAAGCTGCGCGGCGAAGGAGGCGACGGCTTGAGAGGTGGTCCGGTCGGCGATCTATACATTCAATTTGCGATTAAGCCTCACCCGATATTTGTGCGCGACGGCCGTAATCTGCATTGCCGCGTTCCGATCTCTTTTGCGAACGCAACGCTCGGCACGAGTCTAGAAGTTCCGTCTCTTGATGGAAAGTTGCGTATCAAGGTACCTGAAGGCACACAGAGCGGTCGTGAATTTAGATTGCGCGGCAAGGGCATGCCGGCGATCCGGTCAGATCAACGTCAAGGTGATCTCATCTGTCAGGTTGTGGTTGAGACGCCGAGGTCCTTGAATGCGAAGCAGAAGGAACTGTTAGCTGCGTTTCAGGAGACTCTAGACGAAGCGCCACACAAGCACAGTCCGACCCAC
>JAJECH010000041.1 GCA_022822135.1 Pseudomonadales bacterium | reverse complement strand
CATGCTTTATCAGGAACCTGCTCGCGAAACACCTCTCGACTTCGAAGTTCCGCGCGCCCATTGGCTGGAGGTAGTCGAACGTCAGGGCGATAGTGCAAAAGTCAGGCTGTCGGGTAAGGAGGGATGGATCCCTGCCGGGATCCTGGCCGGTCGAATGGATCGGTCGTTTTTTCACTTCCCTACGTCCGAGACAACGCCCGACAGGTGGGAGGTAAAAAACGGGGACCACGATCCGTGGCTTTGCTACTGGATACCGCTCGAACCCCGCCCTGATCTTGACCACGAGTTCGAAGAGTGGGAGCGGCGGCTCCATCGACTCGTGCTGGATAGCGTTGCCGAAATGTGACGTGGCGCGCGTGACCCGGCTGTGACCTATGGTGCCAACAAGACATCGATTCCGCCGTAAGCCTCCAGGTTCATGCGTAGAAGCTCGAACTGGCGTTGGCTTCGATTTAGAGCGTGCGACTGTGCATATATGTGAATGCCACATCATTCAAAGCGGCCTCTACAATGCAGAAGACCGAGTCATCGCAGATCGCTACATTCATTGAACGCATAACTCAATGACCCGAATAACGGGCCGTGCCCCCGGTAAATTGGTACTTTCCGGCGACTACATTGCGCTCCTCAGCGCACCAGCGCTTGTATTGGCCGTAAATCGTGTCGCAACGGCTACATTGACGACCAAATCTACTGGCGGCTGGTCGATCCATTCAAATCTCGCACCAGCGGCTCAATTCGAAAACTTCGCTTCCCTCCTAGAGGCCAACGGACAGGAACTTCTCACAACACTAATCGATGCCCTGCCCTCATCTTCCAGACTACCCGATCACGCCGAACTGGTATTGGATACGAGCACGTTCTACGAAGGCAACGCCAAGCTGGGTGTGGGTTCAAGTGCCGCGATCATAGTGGCTCTCGCCGAAGCACTAGGACACGTCACCGAACATAGATTCACGACTGAGCGACTAATCAGCCTTCATAATTCCTTGCACGGAAAAAACGGTAGTGGATTGGACGTTGTTGCCGCGCGATTAGGCGGTCTAAGCCGTTTTCAAAACGGTGCCGGGGAGCGCGTGACGCCCCCCTCTGGACTACATACGCGCTTCGTGTTTACCGGTAGCAGCACCAGTACGGAACCAATGCTCTTGAAATTTCGTTCTCTGACTGAAGCTCGCCTACGCGAGGAAGTCAGACAATGGCAGCGACTAGCGAATGCAGTAGCAGACTCTCTCCACAATACCGGACTTTTCCTACAAAACTTGGCGGAACTCAACGAATTCGTGTTCAAATTCGACCAAGTAACGAACCTCGGTATCTACGGACCTTCCCACCGCACCGCGCTTGAGATCGCGAACCGCGCTGGTGTACTGTACAAGCCATGTGGTGCAGGTGGAGGCGATACGGGAGTAGCATTTAGCGAAGATACGAGGGCACTCGATTCGTTTGAACGAGACGTAGAACGCGAAGGTCTGACCCTCTTGGATTTGACAATGGAGCATCATGGCGCAACAGTCCAACTCTAGAATCCCGGGCTTCTTCAAGCTTGACGTTCCCGCGCGAATTCAGGCATTGCGTGACCGCGGTTTGTTGAGCACTGCCGATATCAAAGCCTTAGACAGCGGTACTCATACCCTTCGCTCACCGACCGCCGATCGGATGATCGAGAATGTGGTCGGGGTCATGGGCTTACCCCTTGGTCTTGGTTTGAATTTCCTGATCAACGGCAAGGACTACATCGTGCCGTTAGTCGTTGAAGAACCTTCGATTGTTGCAGGACTATCAGGAGCCGCCCGAATTACTCGGCTATCAGGCGGAATCGAAGTCGAAACAACCGATCCAATACTTATCGGGCAGGTTCAAATCGCGAATATCGAAGATCCGGATAAAGCGAAAAAGGTTCTTCTTGAGAAACGCGAAGCTATTCTGAATTTGGCTAATAGCCTCCACCCAAAGATGGTGGCGCGCGGGGGCGGTGCGGTCGATATCGAAGTACATATTCATCGAGATGTCGGTGAATCAAACGACACCCTCGTCGTGCTCCATCTACTGGTGGACACGCGCGACGCGATGGGTGCGAACGTCGTAAACAGCATGTGCG
This sequence comes from Pseudomonadales bacterium, assembly GCA_022822135.1. Classification (GTDB taxonomy): domain Bacteria; phylum Pseudomonadota; class Gammaproteobacteria; order Pseudomonadales; family Azotimanducaceae; genus Bin55. The sequence goes on along the minus strand of JAJECH010000041.1, from coordinate 84,691 downwards.
AAGGTGTCGCGAGCCTGATCGAGACCATCTCCGGCGGCACCGTTTTTTTGCGAATCCTCTCGAATCTCACCGACCGTTCCATGGTCACGGCGAAATTCACGATTCCAGTTGAGAATCTCGAGACGGGCGACTACTCAGGCGAGCGAGTAAGAGACGGGATCATTCTCGCGAATGATTGGGCACGCGCCGACCCATATCGTGCAGTGACCCACAACAAAGGCATCATGAACGGCATTGATGCGGTCGCTTTGGCAACCGGCAACGATTTCCGCGCCATTGAAGCCGCGGCTCACGCCTTTGCTGCAGTCGACGGGCAATACCGAGCACTCACATCCTGGTCCAAGTCCGATAGTGGTGCTCTGGTAGGTGTCCTTCATATGCCAATGAAAGTTGGTACAGTCGGAGGATCCCTAGAGACGAATCCAACGGTCGGAATCAATCACCGAATCCTAGGTTCGCCTAACGCGCCTGAACTTGCCGGGATCATGGGCGCGGTAGGTCTCGCACAGAACTTCGCGGCACTACGATCGCTGTCCACCGCGGGGATTCAGCAACACCATATGAACTTACACGCTCGGAGTGTCGCATCTACCGCGAATGTGCCGGATGAGTATTTCGATGAGGTCGTTGACGCCTTAATTGAGGAAGGCGACATAAAGGTATGGCGTGCTCAAGATATCCTGCGTCGACTACGCTCGACTCAAACCGACGATGACGTCGAACAAGCGCGTAGTACCGCTTGCGGCAAAGTCATCCTACTCGGCGAGCACTCGGTCGTGTACGGACGTCCTGCTTTAGCGTTACCGCTACCGTTGGCTGTTGAAGCTCGTGTCGTACCTTCTGAGGAACCGGTTCTACTCATTCCGCGGTGGGGCATTGAGCAACGGATTCATACAGCCGAAGACAACCCGCTAGGATTGGTCGGTGTATTGGCGCTTCTGCTGCATCAACTCGGCCTGAACGAGAAGCCTCTCGCCATCGAAGTCTTCCCGAATGTGCCGCGCGCAATGGGATTAGGCGGTTCTGCGGCCATCGCAGTCGCTGTCATCCGAGCACTCAGCGACTATTTTGATCTCGATCTAAGACCTGAGCGTGTGAACGAGCTCGCGTTCGAGTGCGAACGCTCCGCTCATGGAAATCCTTCCGGCGTCGATAACACGATCGCGACTTACGGCGAACCATTGCTCTACAAGCAACCTACAAATCCGGATGACGCCGCACACGAGATTATTCGTCCAGCGAAACCCATACCGCTAGTCGTCGGCATGTCCGGGAACGAGAGTTTGACTGCCAACATGGTGGAACAGGTGCGGCAAGCCCATGAACGACGCAAAGTCGCATACGGTATGGTCTTCGACCAGCTCGCATTCATCACAACCGACGGCGTAGAAGCGTTTACAAACGGCAACCTCTCGGACCTGGGTGAACTGATGAACATAGCGCACGGATGTCTGAACACGATTCAGATTTCAACCCCAGCATTAGAAGAGCTAGTGTTCCTAGCACGTAGTAACGGTGCGCTTGGGGCGAAAATTACCGGTGCTGGTGGCGGCGGCAGTGTCGTAGCGCTCTGTCCTGATACACAAGAAGACGTCGTGACGGCGTTGGAAACCGCGGGTTACCAGACCCTTTCATTCACGATCGAGTAGAACCCATGCGCATCGCGACGTGGAACATTAATGGCGTCCGCGCTCGAATTGACTATGTCAAGATATGGCTAGAGTCGAGGCAACCTGATCTCGTCGGCTTTCAGGAAATCAAAGCCACCGAAGAGAACTTTCCGGCTGACGCGTTTGAAGAGCTGGGCTATCAAGTTCACGTTCACGGTCAAAAGAGCTGGAACGGCGTCGCTTTTGCCGCGAAGGCGGATGTGGATGTCACTCAACTCGGTCTTCCTGGTCGCGAAGAAAACGGGGCGAGGCTGATCGCTGGTGACTTTGGTGATCTATCCTACGCCTGCGTGTACTGTCCGAACGGCAAAAACCTCGAGCATGCCGATTTTCAAATGAAGCTCGAGTGGTTTGGTGCCTTGCGAGACTTCTGTGAAACTCAGATTGCGAACGGTAAAGACTTTTTAATCGGCGGCGACTACAACATTTGTGCGACCGCCGCAGACTCCCACCACGGAGGAGGTGGCGATGGAGAGATCTTTCATACAGTCGAAGAGCGCGAGGTTTTAACGAAACTGTTTGATCTCGGTCTTACCGATCTCTTCCGTGACAAATACCCCGATTCGGATGCGTTTTCGTGGTGGGACTATCGTGCAGGCGCATTTCAGCGCAACCTCGGCTTGCGCATTGACCTACTCCTCGGAACTCAAGGCGTCGTTGACCGTACTAGCGATGTAGTCATCGACCGAGACTTCAGAAAGAAACAAGAAGGTCTTACGGCTTCGGATCACGCGCCCGTGTACGTTGACTTAGATCTTGCTTAACGTGCTTCGTTGCACAGACTTTCAGACCACATCGGTCACGAGTATTTTTTGTTTGAGTCAAGGTGCGAGCGTTCACAACCGTCTCATGTGTACGTGACCGTAACGACTACTCGATCTTCGCGAATTTTCGAAACGCACCCGTGCTATGTCGATCGACATATGCCATGACCTTCTCCGACGAATTGACCTTTGAGCTCATTTTCAGTTCGCTAATCTCTCGACCATCTGCAAATTTAGCTCTTAGAAAAAGTTCAACCTTAAATTTCTTCGGAGAGTTGGACATAGCGTCCCACTTTGTGAGCCATTGGGTGACAAAATCGCGGCAATTCTCTATTGCATTCTCTGCACACTCTGAAGCCAGGTCGTACTCTATCTTGTATGAATGCACCTTACTCTCAGTTCCGTCGCGATGGTAGCCATACAACGTTATGTTGGGTTCGAATTTAGTCATGGAATCCTCTGCTAAGCCAGTGCGAAGTGCAAACGTGTCGTTCACGAATCGAGCTTAATAAGAAAATTGCGAAACGTGGAAACGGATTTGAACCTTCGGATAACTCGGGTGGTAGAAGTCTCCTATTCACAGCACGAAGCCACCAAGACTTGGGGGATGAGTCCGATTAATTCTCAGCGAATTCGTCTAGTGTGGGTCTCGTCGAGGCCGAATCAATCTCATGAGGAAGCAGTATGAACGCGTCTGATCTACTAATAGCTCCTAACGAGCTAGAGAGTCTTCTTTCAACACCGAATCTTCGGATCATCGACTGTCGTTGGGCGCTGATGGATCCTCCGCTTGGACGAAAACAATTCAACGAGGGTCACATTCCGGCGGCGCAGTACATGCCACTTGAGCCTGCAATGAGTGATCCAGCCGGTACACACGGTCGACACCCTTTGCCCGAGACAGAACGTTTTGCCGAAATCCTTGGCGAGTACGGAATTGACAACAATTCTTCGATCGTTGCTTACGACGACGGTTCGTGTACGTTCGCCGGACGGCTCTGGTGGATGATGCGTTGGGTCGGGCACTCAGATGTACGTGTACTCGACGGTGGATTGCATCAATGGACGGAACAAGGTTTTGAGACAACCATCGAGGTTGAGCAGCCTCAGAAATGTCTTTTTGAAGTCGGCTCTTCGTTAACGAAAACGTGCGGGCCTGATGAATTGTTAGGTGGTGAGCACACGCTAATCGACGCAAGATCTCACGATCGATTCATGGGTCAGAACGAGACAATCGACCACACTGCAGGTCACATTCCAGGTGCTGTCTGTTACCCGTTTGATGAAAATCAGGATGCTGACAAGCGATTCAATCGAAACTCGAATCGATTTGTCGCGTTCGATCCCAGCGAATCGATTGTCTGCTACTGTGGCTCTGGCGTGTCGGCAACTCACAACATCATGGCGCTCTTGCTAGCGGGTTATCCTGAACCCATCCTCTATCCAGGTTCGTGGAGCGAGTGGATCGAAGACTCTAGCCGTCCTATCGGACTGGAAGACGATTCGGCGAGCAAATAGCTCCGTTTCTAACGAGATCTAACCTAGGAGTTGAGCGGGACCGCCGATGTTGCTCGCCAGTACCGAATAGACACCTTCAACGCCGCGCAATCGATCACGCACCTGCTTGGCCACACTTGCTCTACAAACCGCCTTCAGGTGCGATCCTGCATCGATCGTGTAGAACACGTCAAGACCGTCGTCGCGCATGCGTGTGACCTCCTCGATGCAATTTAAAGTTGCAGCGTTCCAATAGATCAATGCGGGTTCAGTACTCAGCATCAGCGCGTGCATCTGTCGACAACTTGCTTCCGAGATCTGAGCAAGCGCTTCGAAATCCATGTTCTTGACCGCTCTTAGACCCGAATCAAACGCCTCACTGGTTGCTCGTAGCCAACCTTCATAGAACGGCGAGGTATCTCTTGATGCGGTCATTCCTGCCGTCGAACCGGTCGACTTCGCTCGATCCGACGTGATCGCAATGGCAATAGATAAGTCCCAGTCACTTTCACCTAAGACTTGGGAGACTCGACACGAAGTTCCCTGCGGTTCAAGCGCCACGAAGCCGCCGTGTAACGACCGACCAGCCGATCCCGATCCTAGCCGCGCCCAATCACATTGCTCCTGCAGGGACAAACCTAGATCGAAAGCACTGGAGATAGCGAGTGTGAGCGCTGCAAATCCAGATGCCGACGATGCCAATCCACTGTTCGCAGGAAAATCGCTCGACGATTCGACCCGCAGCGGCGGCAGATTGAACTGTTTGCGAAGATGAGCGAGCCATGCGTTGATCTTCGCATCTTGTACCTGAACATCGTCCAATACGACCGTGTCGGAGGTTGACTCCTCAACCCGTGTGGTCGTCCGTAAATCACCCAACGTAATCGCCAGCGAAGGCGTTGCAGGGATGTTCAGCTCGTCGTTGCTTTTACCCCAATACTTGACGAGTGCAATATTGGGGTGCGCATAAGCAGTTGCCGTTCGCACTAGTACCCGGCTGGTGGCGTGAACGTAAATCCTTGCTTTTCTAACAGACGTGCAACACCAAGGGTCGTTAAATCGCCGTACTCAGGTCCAACGACCTGGACTCCAATCGGTAATCCTTCATCGTCGAGTCCGGTTGGCACGATCGTTGATGGCAGGTATGCGTTGGTCGGTAACCCAGCCCAGAATACCTGTAGAAAGTAACCCTGTGGCTGACCATTGACGGTGATTGACCGTTCGCCAAACGGCCGATGATCGTGCGGAAACGCAGAACGTGCCATGATCGGCATTAAGACGATGTCGTAATCTTCGAAGAACTTGTGCCACGCCCATCGGATATGGGTGCGCTTCTCGTTGTTCCCCACCCACTCGCGAAATCTTGCAACTTGAGACCTTCGTACAACCGCATCCAAGCTTTCGTCATTAGGATCTAGGGAATTCGCCGCCTCAAGATTGCGCTGGTACTGTTCTTCCGGAACACGACAAGCCATCGTTGCTGACAACAAGGATTGGTACGTGAAATGAGTGTGTTCGGATGTGAAATCAGGGCGTGCATCAAAATCGAGCTGCGCGCCTTCAGACCGTAGCGCTTCAGCTACCATATCGACGCGTGCGGAGACCGAGTCATCGACGGGCGCCATTTCGTCATCGCGCCACACTGCAACCTTCAAGTCACCCAGCTGCTTGTCGAACTCCGGCAGTTCGAGCTTCAGGCCGCGTGATTCAATCTCGTTGGGTCCTGCCATAACGCGAGTAGCGACTTCAACGTCTTCTGCACCACGGCCCAATGGACCAATCACCGATAGGTCGGACGGGCTCAATATGCCAGGTGTCGCATGGCCACGTGGAGGCAGCATGTTCCATGTGGGTTTATGACCGAATACGCCACAGAAATGCGCCGGATTCCGAATCGATCCGCCAATATCCGAGCCGGTGTCGATCCCCGTCATACCCGCGGCCAGCGTTGCTGCCGAGCCCCCTGAGGAGCCGCCTGGGATCTTGGTGACATCGTAGGGATTGTTGGTCGTTCCGTAGATTTCGTTGTAGCTCTGGAAGTCAGAAAGCATCAATGGGACGTTGGTCTTACCAAAGATCACAGCACCCGCCGCCCGTAAGCGTTGGACTGAAAGCGCATCGTGACTTGCTATGTTGTCCTTCAAGTACGGCGCACCCCAAGTTGATGGCGTACCTTTTACGTCGTATGACTCCTTGATGGTCATCGGTACACCGTGCAACGGACCCGAAATCTCACCTGCTGCGATTCCGGCATCAGCGCGTTTGGCGTCTTCCATGGCCTCGTCACGGATTTCCCAAATGACCGCGTTCAACGCGCCATTGAACTTATCGACACGATCGAAGTAGTAACTCAACAGCTCGACGCTAGATATCTCTTTAGCACGTATTCGTCGGGCTAACGACACTGCACTTTCAAACGCGTATTCAGTCATGAGAGGCTCCTAAATCGAACGCTGAATGATATTTTTTAGACTGTGAAATCTCGGTTTTCAGTCGCCTCGCAGACACGCCAATGCCTGCTCGTGAAGGTTTGGATTCGCGGACGCAACAACTTCTCCCGCGGATAGATCGTCGCCGCCTTGCCAGTTGGTTAATACACCACCTGCACCACGTACGATGGGTACGAGGGGCAAGATATCCCAAGGTTTAAGGACATTTTCAACCACGATATCCAGTTGTCCGAGTGCAACCATTGCGTACTGGTAGCAGTCAGTGCCATACCGAACCAGTCGAACCTTGCTCTCGATTCGTTCCAATTCGCGCTCATCGTCCGCCTTTTTAAACAACCGCGGATCGGTCGTCGCAAATGTCGCATCGTTTAAGTCTTGAGTCTCGCGCGTGCGCATTCGAATAGATTGCTCACCTCGCATGTAGTTAGCTGACTCTCCGTCACCGACAAATACTTCGTCGAGAAATGGTTGAACCATGACGCCCAAGCGTGGCACTTCGTTATGAAGTAGACCGAGTAGCACCCCCCAATGCACAAAACCACTGATGAATGCCCGCGTCCCATCGATCGGATCGATCAACCACGTCCACTCACCCGATCCCACATCTTCGAACTCTTCGCCGCGAATCGCGTGATCTGGGAATTGCGCTTCAAGGTGGTCACGAATGATGCGTTCGCACGCTCTATCCGCCGCTGTGACCGGGTCGAATCCCGTACCTGGCGCATTCTTATTCTCGACCGAGAGCGATTGCCGAAACCACTTTAAGGTCTCCCTACCACCCGCAGTCGCCGCAGCGATGGCCGTCTCTTGAAATGATTCGATGGTTTCGTTTGGTGCCATTGGGAATCTCGATGAGCAAATTGACGAAACGCGCGCCATAAAAAAGAGCCAGCCGCATTGGCGGCTGGCTCCTTGCTGAATTAGCGAGAGTGGTTAGAGACTATAGGTTAACGCCTATCGAAAGTCCCATGATGCGAGGTTCGGTCAAGAAGTAGTTGCGGAAAAATCCTGACGTGTCAGACGTCAGGTAGTGTCCCGTTATATTGTCGTTGTCGGCCAAATTACGCAACCATAGCTTGACGTTGTACTTGTCGTCGTTGCTCTCGTAGATAAACGATAGGTTCTGCTGACTCCAGGCATCGATCTCGTCGCCCTTCGTGTTATAGACCCGAGCGTAGGAGGATGACTGCCAGTAATAGTCCCATCGTAACGTCACATTGCCGTTCCACTTATCGAGCCATTGGTAGCTAGCACCGACCTTGACTGTGTGAGCAGGCGAGTTCGGTAATGACTTGCCTTCAAGGTCCGTCAAATTTCCGTCGGAGGTCTCCACACCGACCGCAGTGAGGAAGTTTCTCGAGAAGTAAACAGGGATCGATGCGCCTTGACTGTTGACCGGATACGAGACGGATTCCGTCGTGATGCCGTTCCTGACATCAAGTGCCGCACCGGCTTGCAGTGCTGCTATCACGAGCTCCGGCGTAATCTGTGACTCACGCGCAATGTAGTTGATTGCGGTCAACGCACCCGGGTCGATATTGTTCAGCAATACCCAGTCGTCCACACCAGCGACACGGTTCGTCGTATCGATAGAAGCGGTATCTTGAATACGCGTTTCAAGGAAACCGTAACTGAAGTCAACGCCTAATTGAGGCATCGCGTCAAATCGATAAGCGCCTTCCGCTTCGAGTCCGAAGATCTGCGCGTCGATATTCTCGGTGATTGAACTGTTGTTCTTAATCACCGTGGTTTGGAGACCTGTGTAGTCGTAAAGGAACAACGCGGTGTTGAATGTCAAGCGTTTATCTGGAATCCGCGACTTGCGTCCCAGTTCAAACGATATGACGCTCTCAGGCTCAAACGTGAACGAGCTTGTATCCTGAAAATCACGCGGAATCGCAGGATTCAAACCACCTGGCTTGTAGCCTTTGCTCAGGAACCCATACCACATAGTGTCGTTCGTGATTTGGTAGTCGATACCCACCCGACCGCTCAACTCGCTAAACGATGCGTCCTCAGGACTGCCCGTCAGTAAGCGTGACTCGTTGAACTGCGGCACAATCGGCACTCGCTGACTGATCGCCACTCGTTCGGGACTATACGCCGGCGTTGCTGCGGCTGCAGCAATCTCAGACGCCGATACGCCGTAGTGCATGGCCAGATCGCTCTCGATTGCCGTGGGATCACCAAACGCACCCAACAGTAGATTGAGCGTACGCGACCAGAACGCGCCACTGTACGCATTAATGTTTGATAGATAGTTCGCGTCGATCAAGCCAAGCTGCACCGCCTGGGCGATCGCGGCGTCAAGCGTAATCGCTTCGGGTGGTATTCCAGCCAAAGCGGCCTGCGCTCTTACCAAATTCAGAATGCCCTGTTGCACACCAATAATCACGCCCGCGTGATTGATCGCGTTGAACAACGTGCTGCTATCGCTTCGTTGTATGTTGTCGTTGTTGAACCTCAAGCCAACGGTCAGTTTCATGTCTTCGGAGAGGTCAAAGTAACCCTCGCCAAACGCTGATACACCGTCAAGCTGCAAGCCATCTGGCTCACTCGAGTTCAAGAAAAATCCAGGATACAGTGGCGGTAAGCCAAACAAAGTTGCACCAAACGTCGTCACTAGGTCTAGCGTGTTTGCGATCACGTAATACTCAGTCGTTCGCGTGGTATCGAATGCGCTAGCACCTAATAGGAAATTGAAATTCCCGTCATATTCAGAGTGAATCTTGGCTTCGAGAATGTTGTACTCGTTCAAACTTGATGAGCGGTCATACGAGAACACGCGATCAAGCGCGCCGTAATCGTTGTTTGTGCACCCACCAATCGCACCGGCGGTACCTCGGTCCAGTGAGCATCCTCGAAGATCCCAGAATCCGCCAATTTCCTCGGCGGGTGCAGAGATTGGCCAAATCCCGGTGGGATTCAACGGTGTCGGATTTAGGCGAGGACCAACATCCATCACGTAATCTTGAAGTGATCGATACTCGCTTTCGCGAACTGCACCAATCAAACTAAATTTCAGTTCGTCAAAATCGTGGTTTAGACCGAACGCCAGAATCTGTTCGTCCTCTTGGAAGACAGGCTGGAAGTCGGTGTGAATTTGACGCATGTCGTTGTAACGCGGTCGCGGGTAGTCAAACAGCGAATTGCTTGCACCCGATGGACCTAGGGGTATCGCACCTGAGGAACCACCGAAAATCCCGCCCGTCGTCGCACCGAGATGAGGCGCATCAAAGCCAACTCCATCCGGCTTGCAGCCCGTGGTAGGCAGTGAATTACGGTCGCAGATTTGATTAGTGATACGTGCTCGATCGTCGTCCTCTTCAAAGTGAGTCAACATGACCCAAAGGTCGGTATCCTCGGTCAGATCGATCGCTAACGTGGCACGAAGTGCGAAAAGGTTCCGTCCATCGAGCGTTTCTTCAATGTTCGGGAGCATCTCGCCCGCGTCATCGGTTTGACCGTACGCGAGGTTTTCAACGTATCCATCGCGTTGGAGCTTGAATCCAGCTAATCGAAACGCCATACGCTCGCCTAATGGGAGGTTGATATGTCCCTTGACACGACGGTGGTCGTAGGATCCCATTTCGAAATCCAGCCGAGACGAGTACCCGTCGAAATCAGGTTGCTTGGTGACGAAGTTAATCGCACCACCCGTTGCGTTCCGACCAAACAAGGTACCTTGTGGACCTCGTAGTATCTCGACCCGTTGAAGATCGAAGAACTCGATCGAATTTAAATTCGACGGTACCGCGATTTCGTTCATGTGGGCTGAAACACCGGCAATGCTTGCACTACCGATCGCCAGCGAACCAACGCCACGGATCGTGAAACTCGAACCGCCGAAGTTTGTTGCGGTGTAACTAACGCCTGGTGCGTTAAGTTGTAGATCAGACGGCGTAATGACCTGCTGATCTTCGATCATCGTGTCCGTCAGTGCGGTTACGGCGATCGGTACATCTTGAATGTCCTCATCAACCCGTTGCGCCGTAACGATGATCTCTTCGATTGGCTCCTCACTCTCCTGCGCCCACGTAAGCGATACAGGCAAGGCAACTGCAATCGCCACTAGCATGTGAATGAGTCGTGAATGCATCAAATTCGATGACATACAGTGTTCCCCTTTGCGACTTTTATGGCGTGTAACTCGCACCTAGCGTTCGACCTAAATGGCGCAACACTAAACGCGCGAAACCGTCACACCTCTTAAACAAATCTTACGAACATAGCCGTTTTATACAAGTGAATTCATTGGTAGGGAATGACTTGTTAGAACCTATCCTCAGACAATACCTCGCTCTCTAAGCGCTTCAACTGACGACTCGGTATACCCAAGTTCGATCAATATTTCATCGGTGTGCTCACCCAGCGAGGGGGCGCGTTAGCCGTCGTCAGGACATGTGTTGAACAGATCGTTTCCTTAGAGATTTACTCTCCTTGAGTCCCAAGTGATTGATCTCTATACCGCCCCACTTTTCATTGAGATACTCAGCAACTAATCGACGATGACAAAAATGCGGTTGGTCTTCACTACAAAGCAGGCAACCATCGCTAACAATCTCTTTAGATACCTTAGCTTCTATTTGCCGAGTTCTCATTAGCTCAAGGAACTGAGATTCGTAATCCTCCCAACTGATCTCACCCTGTCTATATGTGCTCAACAGTTCTTTCGTGGGAGCTAAATCGGGGAGATGAACGTACTCAACACCGTACAGTTCCCATGCAATCCAGGCAAGATCATCTCTCTTGGCGAAACCCGCCAGCTGCGACTGATTGTTCAGCCGAACATCAACGATCCGTCGCGCTCCTGATCGTTTTAAGAGCTCAAAAAATCGCTGAGCGGTCTTCTTGGTGAATCCTATGGTCGAGAGTTTCATGACTCTACTTGATTCTGAAATGTATCTGTTTCGATAGCGTGACCGACCCGCTCGGTCTGATATGAGATCGCTTCGGAAATGAGCTCATTTCGCTTCTTACTTCGTACAAACAAATCATCTTTTGTCAGCAAATCGAGTTGCGTCAGTAACCGGGTCATTGCATTTTCATGCGACTCAATGCTTCCATCACTGAGAATATGCCTTACTGGTATTCCACGCTTGGTTAGCTCGTGCCCGACAAGAAGCGTGCGATGGCAGCTTAGTGGTTCTTTTTCCGCACACGTTAGCGCGATGCGATAGTTTTCTGCACCCGCAATTACCCTCTTGATACCTTCCTCAAACTCTGGTTTTCTCGCAAGGCGTTCATATCGAATCCGACCATGTTCGTAACACGACGCGTCATCGCTACGACCTCCCAATTGACTACCGAGGTACACGTACTTAATCCCGATATTCCGTAGAGAAGTCGCAAGTTTCTCTCGATTGAATTGAGGGTTAAAACGGCTGTAAGGGGAAGAACGCACGTCTGCTAGCGCAGTAACCTGATGCTGCGTAAGTAAGGAAAGGAAATGGTCCAACGTATGGTTGGAGTGACCGACTGTGAAAACTATGTTGGCTTCAGGTTCCGAACTATTGCTCGCCATTCTTCTCAATAATCGCCGCGATGAGTTTGTAAATTGAACCCCGAAACGGTTCACCTAAGCTAACCGTGAGGAAGCAAGCACCTAGACTGTAGGTCCCATCTGACATTCTAAGGTATTTTTTCTCATACGTCGGATCGGTCACCCAAATAGCGTACCTTTGACCCATGTAGGTGAACTTCCCTTGAACACGCCGTTTGGAATTCCCGAACGCTTCTCCAGGAGCAAACACAAGAAGGTCTAGTTGATCTATGCTTAGAAAGAGCAAGGAGGTTTCTAGGTTTTCACTCAACTCCTCCGGAATAGTATCGTTCGTACCGTTTGTCGTACTGTAACCGTTTGTCCAAAGCGACTCGACATCATCTACTAGCACCTGAAGCTCCGTAGTAGGCCAAGTTCCAATCTTCTCCCAGTACTCCGTCTCTTCAATCAACCAGTTCTCGGGTTGATGTCCTTCAGGCTCATGATTTTTCACAGGTACGGCTATGATGTCTAGAATCTGGGGATCACTTCCGTCCTCGTACTGTCGTTCGTATTCCGATACTTCTCGAGATGGACGCTCACTCACAGGTCGAATCCATTCGCTAATCCGCTCTTCGTCAAACCATTCCTTACCCGCAACACATCTACCCGAGAGTTTGCGGGAATTCGCAAGGCAGATGAGCTGTTTCATTACAGACATATTTATGTCCTAATTACGTATCTAGTTGGACAATCAAAGATTGTTTGGTGGTTAGGGACTCGAATCAGACAATTCCTTTCTCGCGTAATGCGGCAATAACCGATTTGGTATACCCAAGTTCAAGCAATATTTCGTCGGTGTGCTCACCCAGCGAAGGAGCGCGCATACCTGGTTCCAATGGATTTGCGCTCATATGAATCGGTGTACCAACGACTTTCTGCGGTACACCTTGATCATCGACTCCACTCGCTAGGTATCCGTTTTCCCAAACGTTCGGATCGTTCGCCGCCGCATCGTAATCGCGAACCGGCGCATACCTAATCGAGGTGTCTTTAAAGGTCTCACACCATTCGTCGGTGGTCTTCTTTGCGAACGCTAGTTCAAGTTGCTCAAGTAGCCAAGCGCGTCCCTCTTCTGTGCCTAGCGCTTTAACGCGCTCGTCAACCAACATATCTGCTCGATCAACGCCAATCAAGAGCTCATCCAGTGAGTTAGGAGGTACCCCGATCACGCCGAACCAACCATCCGACGTTGCGTAAATCCGATAAGCACCCCGAATTAACGGGTGACCGTAATTACTTCGACCGGGGACATTGCCGGTCATGAGGTAATGTGTGTACTCGGCAGCCTGCGCCCAAATCTGACCTCCTAACAACGAGACTTCGACTTTCTGACCAAGTCCGCTGCTCGCCCGAGCTTGAAGTGCCGCCAGTATTCCGCATGCCATATTCAGCGAACCAATATGGTCGGCGATCGTGACGCCGACAGGCGACGGCGGATCGCCGTCTCGTCCCGTTGTCGTTGCTAAGCCACCCGCGCATTGCGCTGCTAGATCAGCACCCTTGCGGTCACGATCTTCGCCACTTGGACCGAAAGTGTTGCCAGCTGCCCATATGAGCCTAGGATTAATCTCGCTGAGCTCCTCGTATCCTAATCCCCACGCTTCCAACGTACCGGTGCTGAAGTTACTAACGAGTACGTCCGTATCTTCGATCAGGCGTTTAAGAATCTCAGCGCCTTCCGGCTGTCCGAGATCTAACGTGAGTCCTCGCTTTCCACGATTGCATGCATTGAAGTAGGCGCTTCTGAAATCGTCCGGACCTAGGAGGATATATCGGGCTTGGTCACCGATATTTGGAAGCTCGACCTTGATGACGTCGGCACCCATGTCACAGAGCAACGCTGCGGCCTGAGGTCCTTGGACCAGAATCCCAACGTCAACGACTTTAATCCCCGCAAGTGGGCCGTCGGCTGCCGTGTCCGTACTCATCCGAAACTACAAAGGAATCGTCGTTCGCCGGTGTATTGCATCCAATACAACCTACAGTGGCAAGTCCCCAGTCGCGTGGTTGATCGAACCGGTCTCGTTGTAGGAACGCATGACCATGTCTGCGATCCGCATGAGGTGAACTTCGTCCGATCCATCAGCGATACGTGACCAACGCGCATCGATCAGCATTTGTGCCAATGGCGAATCATTGGAGTAGCCCAACGCACCATGGACCTGTAACGCACGGTCCGTGACTTTCCACAACGTGTTCGCCACATGGTGCTTAGCCATTGACGTCTCCGAACGGAAGTCCATGCCGTTTTCGATCTTGTAAGCGCAATGAAGCACCATTAGCTTGGCTGCATAGAGGTCCAACGCGCTCTCCGACATCATCCACTGAATGCCTTGCTTTTCGGACAACAGCGAACCATGTGCGTAGCGATTCTGTGCACGTTCGATCAACATTTCAAGCGCAGTTTCGATCTGACCGATCCAGCGCATACAGTGGGCGAGCCTTGCAGGACCTAGTCGGACTTGACCGAGTTTATGACCACCACCGCGTTCACCCAGCATGTTTTCGCGAGGTACGCGCACGTTGTTGTATCGAATTTCCGCGTGACCACCACCCTTGCCCATGGTTTGCACGTCGCGCACCATTTCAAAGCCTTCTGAATCAGTTGGCACGATAAACGCGCTGTTGCGTGCTTGTGCGATTTCAGCGTCCGGGTCGGTCTTCGCGATGACAATCGCGAAACGTGCCCCATGTGCACCCGACGTGAACCACTTATGTCCGTTGATTACCCACTCATCGCCGTCTTCCGTCGCGGCGGTCTTGATTTGCGTAGGGTCTGAACCTGCCGTATCTGGTTCCGTCATTGAGAAGCAACTGCGTGCCGTGCCTTCAATCAATGGACGCAACCACTTTTCCTTCTGTTCATCGGTACCGAAGTGAAGCAACGTGTGCATGTTGCCTTCGTCCGGAGCCTGACAGTTGATGATGTACGGTCCCATCGGAAATTTCGCTGCTTCGACAGACATCGCCGCGACCGCGGTGATCCCGAAACCCATACCACCCCACTCTTCTGGCATGTGCGGCGCCCATAACCCTTGACCTTTTGCGGTCGCACGGAGGTCCTTTACTGCGACACCGTAGTCTTCCTTAACTTTGCCACTCGAGATCGCATCGAGACGTGGGCGTACCTGTTCCGTAAAGAACTTGTGCACCAACATTCGTGCGTCTTCTACTTCTGGGGGAAAGGTGAAGTCAATCGCCATGGTTCATTTCCTCGGGTCGGAACCGTAAATTAAAAGCTTTGGTCGGTGTTAAAGACCGTCCAGCACTTCCTTCAATGCGTCCAACTCGACGATCACGTCGAGCTGCTGAGAGTCGTGGAGCACATGAGCGGTTACTCGTTGTCGGTCCTCCAGACTCATCATGCGTGGTACGCAGGACGGTAGATCACGCGATACCGAAAAAGGTATCGAAAACACGTGCCGAAACGGTTTGTACGTCTCATTGAGTTCGTCGCGCCATGCCTCGCATTCATCGTCAGGTCCGCGTAAAACCACAACGACTTCACCTTTTCTAAAGTCCAGTGAGAAATCACCGCTAGGGTTCGTCTGCAGGTCGAACGCAGCACCCACAGACTCTATGTCGTCAAAAAGCCGCTTGAGTATGACAAAGACATCTGAATCCTGATAGAGGGTGGCGTAAAGCTGGAGTCCTCGCCGTACGGCATCGACTGGATGAATCTTGCCAAGTTGATGACTCTGCGGGAAGGTCACCAACAGTCCCGCCACGTCAATCTCGCATAACGAGAGCGTTTTCCCATCCCAAAATCTCGACTTCAGCGCTTCAACGAGCTGTGACAGTCGATTGGCGACGTCAGGTTGCCACTGCAGAGAAAGGACATCAAGAGCAGCTCGAAGCAATAGTGCGTAGTCGACCACCGTGACGCCTTCCGAAGCACCATTGGCGTTCTCTACGCCGTCTTCACCTAGTCGATGCTCGACGATCCATTTCAAACCATTCGATGCTGCGTCAAACCAACGCGACTCGCCTAGCGTCTTAGCCGCGAATACCAAAGCGCTGACCGCACCAGCATTACCTGAAGTCAAGCGCCGATCATCGAACTGATAGTCGATGTCACGCGTAAGGGCAAGGTCTCGAAGTTTTTCACGCCCACTAGCCAGTAGTGCTTCCGCTTCAGATTTCGAAAAGAACAGTTGATCCACGACACTACGCCATGATCCTGTACGTCGGAGCAACCAACGTCCGTTCCAGTTCGCCTTCTTGTCCAGACCATAAAGCGTTTCGACAACTAGGTACTCGTCTTCGGTCAAGGCACGTCGCACGGTACGTCGGTCCCACGCAAATCGCGTTGAATTCGTCGGGTCATGGATTCCGACCGCGAATCCGCCATCCGGTAGCTGCAATCGTTCAACGATGAAGTCGGCGGTCTGCCGTGCTACTTCCGTCAGTAACGAGTCGCGGCTGATCGCTACCGCGCGCATCAGCAGATCGAGTGCCCACGCATTGAATTCCAGCGATTTCGTCATCTCGGCACCCATGTCACCCTGATATCGAGACGGGCAGTAGAAACCCCCTTCTACATGGTCGAACCCAACATCGCGCACCCATTTGGTGAGGGCGATCAGCGCAACGTCTAGTCCCTTGGTGTCTTCGCGCGAGCGATGATCGCTGAGAAACCACAACCGCAATAGTTGTGAGACTAACCCTTGGATATACCCCTGTGTCGAAACAACGCTCTGCGCGTCCGCTTCGATGACACGCTGTCGAAATGCCGTAGCGTCCTCCAGCAATGCGTCGTAACTAGGCGCGGGCTTTTCATGCATCCCGATCCGACCTCGTCGATGCGCTTCCGAAAGCAGGATCGAGCCTGATCCTTCCTTAAAAGCCGCGTGCACCAGATGCCAGTTCAACACCTCGTTTGACGAATACAAAAGTCTCACGCGGCTGTCGTCGTACGGGTCAAAGCTGAAGAAATTGGCCGGCAACGACATGGTTAGTTGGGTCGTCTCGAGAAACACAGTCGTCGGATACAACTCGAACATCGGCGCATTGGCGCGTCGCGCACTGGGCTCGAAATTGATGGTGAAAAACCGTTCTAAATCCGGTCGTTCATCTGCATCGATCTTCACATTGATGAACGCGTCATTGAGCGTCTCACCCACGACCTCGCGCGAATAAAAACTGACTTCGTTGGGGGTTCGTGTGCTGAGGTAGCGCCCGATCGACAAATGCAGAGGCTTGCGCTCTGCTCGAGCTTTCATCAAGAGTTCGTCGTCGTACTCGTGCCAGTCCACCGGACTGTCAGCAAAAAGCCTCAAATACGGGCTCGATGACGATGCGAGCTGATTCAAGATGCTTGTCAGCGACCCCCGTAAAACGCTTTAAAATGTAGAAAAGTGAGGGTATGTTTCATCTGTGATCGGATAGGCCGACACAGTGCAGGCCCTCTTTGTGCCTTTCGAAACCCGAGCGATTTATGCTAAACGGAGAGCGCGACATCTATGAAGATGGCTATCGGCTCAACGTCTGCATTGTACTGTGCAACGACGCCAACCAAGTCTTGATCGCCCAGCGCTCTGGGAGTCGAAACTGGTGGCAATTCCCACAAGGTGGCATCCATCGCGGCGAAACGCCCACTGAAGCCATGTATCGGGAGCTATACGAGGAAGTTGGGCTGAGACCCAATCAAGTCAGCGTCATCGCACAGACGCCGCGCTGGTTTCGTTATCGACTACCTCGAGATCGCATACCGAGAGAAATACCAGGCATTGGGCAGAAGCAGAAGTGGTTTTTGCTTCGGCTCCGTTCGCCCGACCATGTCATTAATCTGACCCGGTCCGAAGACGAGCAAGAGTTTGAGCGTTGGACTTGGGTTGATTTCTGGGAACCCGTCCGCATGACGGTACGCTTCAAGTATCGCGTCTATCGAGACGCACTCGAAGACCTATCCTCGCATTTCGAGCACGAGGCCGTATAGGTGCAAGACGCGCTTCAAGACCTAATTGCCGATATTTCCGGCGGCGTTAGCTTCAGTCGTGCGTCTGCCATGATGGTGACCCGCGTCACCAATATTCTGAATTGCGACGTCTGTTCGTTGTTTGTCGTCGATAACAAGACGAAAAATCTCCAGCTTGTCGCCAATGAAGGCTACCGAGATATCGACCCGCATCGGATTGTCGTTCCTCCTGATACCGGCGTTATCGGACTGGTCGTAAAGCGTAAAGAACCGATTAATCTGACGAATATCAATGAGCACCCCGATGTCTATTTCGTCGAGGGTCACAACGAAAACGCGTACCCGAATTTCCTCGGTGTGCCGATTCTGTATCAACGACGCATCCTCGGTGTACTGCTCGCGCAAGACGAGTTTCACGAGTTCAGCGAGGACGACGAAGGATTTCTTACCTCGCTCGCAACGTCGTTCGCTCATGATTTGTCACACGCGATCGCAACGAATGAGATTGCGCTGGGTGCGGTGCCGCCCAAGCTGCGAGAGGAGCAACATTTCAAAGGCTACGCGGGTTCTCCCGGCATTGCATCGGGTACTGCCGTCGTTCGACACCCCCACGCAAAGCTCGAAGATGTCACGTACCGAGTCATTGAGCCTGATGACGTCGACCAGGAGCTCGCCGAATTTAACGATGCGCTCACTGTCGTCGTCGAGGATTTGAATCAAGGTCGAGAACGCATGCAGTCCGTCCTCGGCGCCGAAGAGCTAGCGCTTTTTGACGCATATCTGCACATGCTTGATGACGACGCGCTACCGCATGAAGTGCGGACGACGGTCCTCAACGAATTTGTCGGAGCTCAAACCGCCGTAAGTAACGTGTTCTCCCGGCACATCCGGGAACTGGAGCGTTCGGAAAGTTCGTATTTAGCGGAGCGTGGGCAGGATCTGCGGGACCTCGGACAACGTATCCTGGCTGCCATGCAACGTCAGGATCGTACGGACAACGAGATCCCACCGAACTCGATTTTGGTCGCTGACGAAGTGTCGGCGTCCATGCTCAGTGAAGTCTCCTCAGAGAACCTTATTGGGGTGGTTTCCGTGGAAGGATCGATGAATTCTCACGTGACCATTCTTGCCCGAGCGCTGAATCTGCCGGCTGTCATCGGTGCTACCGATCTTCCACTGCTTGACATTGACAACCTCCCCCTCATCGTCGACGGGTATTACGGCGAAATCGTTGTAAATCCTTCTGAGGCAACGACCAGTCATTTCGATGCACTGGTGAATGTCGAAGAGTCTTTTCAGGCGGAGCTGGAAGAAATTCGAGACCTACCCAGCGTCACGATGGACGGCGTACGCATCAATGTTTGGGTCAACATTGGATTGGTGAGTGAAATCTCGCGATCGCTTGACCTAGGTGCGGAAGGCATTGGCTTGTTCCGGACTGAAGTTCCGTTTGCGAATCGAAACCGGTTTCCCACCGAAGAGGAACAACGGCGCATCTATCGCGAACACATGGAGGCGTTCGACCCCCGTCCAGTCACGATGCGGACGTTGGATATTGGTGGCGACAAGGACCTACCTTACTTCAGGATCGAAGAAGAAAACCCGTTCCTTGGTTGGCGCGGTATACGCGTAACACTCGACCACCCCGATATTTTTCTTGGTCAAGTCCGCGCCATGTTCAAGGCGAATGCCGACTTAGAAGGCATTCTTCGCATCATGCTGCCAATGGTCTCGAACATCGAAGAGATTGAGACAGCGAAGCGATATATTGACCAAGCATTCCGCGAAGTTGTCGAAGAAGGCGTCAATGCAAAGCAGCCTCAGATCGGCGTGATGATTGAAGTGCCGTCGCTGATCTTTCAGCGACAGCAGGTCATGAAACTCGTCGACTTCCTTGCGATTGGAACCAATGATCTCACCCAGTACATGCTCGCAGCTTCACGGACGAACCCTCAGGTCGCTGAGCTCTACCGGGAGTTTGACCCATCCATGGTGCACGCGCTACGAATGCTCGCTAAGACTGCACACGAAGCGAAGAAACCAATCGGGATTTGCGGCGAGTTGGCCGGTACGGTGGAAGGCGCCGTGATGTGCATCGGCATGGGGTACGACGTGTTATCGATGAACGCGACCAACATTCCGAGGGTCAAGTGGGTGATTCGCAACATCACGATGACAAATTGCCGTCGGATCGTCGCCAGAGCCTTGCGCATGCAATCCGCCAAAGAGATCTTTAACTTTATTCGCGAGCAACTACACGGCGCAGGATTGGATAAAGCGTTACCACCTCACGAACCGCCTGCGATCTTTTTTTAGAACCCTATTTCGTATCGCCCACTCCTTGTCGATTTCGACCGATATGCGCGTGAACTCACTCCTAAGCTTGAACCTCAGAATCGGTCTGTCGGCTACACATTACTACGGAGGCGCATGTTGCGATCGAAATGGTAATGGAACATTTTGCGCCGATATCTACTATGAATTGCTGTGAAGTGTTCGCGCTTCACAGCAATTCATAGTGGACTATTTAATGCGACTTAGCTGACGTCTTCGCTCCTGTTCGTGACCAACCCTATCTCGTATTAAAACTAACTATTTCCAAAGTGCTTATTAGGGAATTTCCGCTGCTCACCGTACGCGTACATAAGCCTGTCGCGACCGAGCAAGCCGTGGACTTAATTTGCTCAAAACAGTGTTTCGACTGGTTTGCCTACATCTTCAAACGCGATTTCCACTCAGTGGTAATTTTCTGGCGGCGTACGTAGATCTAGCCCGCTGTAGATTGACATGCCGGCCGCGTCGATCTCATCTGTGTAATTCAATACCGACATCGTTTCTCATTCCTCTCGGTCAGCCCCGATGGTGATTCTCTAACTATTGATCCCGGTTTTATCGTGAGCAACATCGCCGATCCATTCAATCGCACCAATATCGTGGATTCCACCAAATCCGATCGTTGTCGTAGATCCCTTGATCCATAGCCCACTGCGTCGCTTCCGCAACGTTATCTTACGTCGTCCCATTGTTGCGTGTATTCCATCGTCTCGAAATCCAAGCCAAAGCCTGCAGAGTCACAGAAATTCACCCGCATTAAGTGAATCCCTGCGGTCGCGAGAAGCTGAACTTCACTAATCCATTCCTATGAATCACATAAATCAGGACAACCATGAACGAGCACAACCACTCGTCTCTGTCGAGGCGTTTTTCCATCGATTACAAATAATCGTATACGTGTGTGTCATCCCTTTCTTCTGCTCCTCGCGGCAGCAGCTTCACCAGCCGACCAGGAATCAATCCGATGTCTTCCACTCGGTCGGAGATCTGATCAAATAACCTCATGTTGGCATCCAAGATCACATACTCAAGTATCGTGTCAGCTGACCTGACGTTGCTAATAGTGGTTCGATAGTCGTTCGAGTAATCTCGAATCGAGACCTCCTTTTCTTGAAACAGCTGCCTTACCCCTTTGTGGACGTTCGACAAAGCGAGTTGGGATTTGGATATAGGACCTTCGGGTAGTTTTCTAAGAGGTTGGTTGACCGACCTAGTGTCCTCAATTCCTCTATTGGATGAACTAGAAATAGCTATGACATCAGTCACACTCAGTTGAGTTACACCCCACATTTGATCTAACAACAGAGGACCAATCCAGACTTTCTTCCGACAGACCCGAAATCACTCTTCATGTCTTCCGCTACGAAGGAGTGAAGCACCGAAGGGAATCCCGAAACCTAGTTGCCATCTTCTACTTCACAGCAATGAAGTACCTGCTATTGGGGTCGGTGCGACCTGAACCAATTCGTACTACCAATCCCTGTTTAACCAATTTGTTGAGTCGATTTATTGTTGCTCGAGTCGAAAGACCAATCTCTTCGGCAATCTCAGAAGTGCTTAACCCATCTCTTTCTGAAAGGACGTCACAAATCGGATCATTGATAGTGACCGATGTTGTTTTTTGCGTCTGTCCGGACGGTATTGTCACTCGAAATCTTGTACCCAGCTCCTCCCAAACAGGTTCCGGCAGTCCGGCTTGCTGACAGGCAGAGATCATGCGACCTATTCCGCTGCCCCATTGTTCGATCAATTTCCGCTCGTGAAAGACCCGGCCGATCACCCGATTCCGCAGTTTCGAAACGCCTAGTGGAAGATCCTCCAACGTTAGACCGAATGGCAACAAACCAGGATTCTCGACCTCAAGACGATCATCGAATATTGCAATGCGAAACGGTGCGCCGCGTTGGGAGTAGTCCGCATGGACTACCGCGTTCGTCAGAGCCTCGCGGACGACGACTTCGGGTATCTGCCAACGCGGCAAGCCTCTCAGTCCTCGAATGTCTACGCCAGATGCGACATGACGTTCGATGAACCCGTACGCGTCTTCAATCGCGTTAGGTAGTGGTTGTTTAAATTCGATCTGTTCGAATATGTTCGACCTATCTGATCCCGAAAATCTGCCAGCTTGAATCCACGCATCTGGAAAATGTGACAGCCGGTCTTTACCGAAAAGTAGCATTCCGCCAATAGAGGGAACGCGACGACCTTGATGAGTCGTAAGCACTCCCAATACGTCAAGGTCGCGGTCCGAGATGTTTCGCACCTCAGAAAACGCTTCAGAGACCGCATCGATATCAATCGCTTCAGAGTCAAGTCCCGGTAGAGGTTGCTCGTCAAAACATTCTCCGCGCGACACTCGTCGCATTTCTGAAACTAAATTCCCATCAGCCCTTCTATTAGTAGAACCGACTCGTACGTATGTACCAGTCTCGGGTGAGTCATGTAAGTAATGAGGTCTATTAGGACTCGGATAAACTGCCACTCCCAATACCATCTCTTCGCGAAATCGCAGTAATTCCACATCGGGGACCAATTGTGGGGTAACCGAGTCAGAGATCAAGTTCGAGAGCCTCTCCTCTTCCTCGCGAGCGTTAGGTAGGCCACGAACGTCGTGAGAAGCGTCGTCGACGCCGATCAAAATCGTTCCACCGGATGTGTTCGCGAATGCGACGATGGTGCGCAGGATTGGCGCAGGCGAAGATAGGTCGCGCTTGAATTCGAGCGTCTTACCTTCTGGTCGACGCAGTAATTGAGTAAGATCCATAGGTATGAAGTCTACTATGAAGTGCTAAGAAATGCTCAAATTTCATAGTTAGATTCACAGTAAATCTAGCCAAATTCACACGAAAGCAGGATTTTGGTACCAAATCGCCGTCTCGCTCTTCTTGACGGAGAATCGAAGCGGAAAGTCCAAAGTGTCCCTAGGGATCACCACTCCTATTCAGATACACCATCCAGTGCGAACGGAGACGAAAGCTTTGAAACTACTCGCGGTCTAAAAAACACGGCTTGAGTTATGCGTGATTTCGATTTCGCTAACTATTCTCAGATGGCTTCCAAAAAGAGCGCAGAATCATGTCATGCTCATCAAGAAGAAAGCTTGTTCTGATTCTGCGCTCTAACGATCAATGTATCGACTTAGTTATCCATCAGCTTTGAGTCGCGAGATAGGCAGTTCGAGCAGATTCTTCATCACCAACTACCGCAAATCCTTCCTCTTCCCAGAAGCACCCGGTTAGCTCCCTTCCGCTATTAATGAGGATCGTAATTTCCATGTGCACGGTAGACTCTGACCCGAACTCATACAGGTGTCCACGCGACATCGGTTTACCGATTTGGCCTGCGTAACGACCAAACACCGCAACCATCGCCCAATCTGAATCCGCGGCTTCCCGTGACTCTTCGGGCATCAATCCGATCAACCTTGCTGGCCATTGCGCGGTCGAATCTTGACCGTGTTCACGCACCAGGATTGGTAACAGTGGATTTGTGATGATTGGACCGCTCGCGTTGAGATGGATCGTCCCGTTGGGATGGTCGTTCAAGGAAACACTCAGCGTTTCTCCCGCAGGAACGATTTCGTATTTCTCACACGACGTCACCGAGCTATCTACTATCCGCCCGCGCTCCGAAACGAGACTAGACCAATCTAGCGTTGCCGCATCAGTGAATTGGATTGTGCTTTCGATCCACGTTTTCTCTTCTGCGTGATCTGGAAATTCCGTTAGGAGCCCGCGGGATTTACCAACCGGGCAATCCTCGCGCCAGGTGATACTCGTTGTACCATCTTCGTTTTGGATAGACGTGAATCGACCAAGACCTTGATTGGAAACCGCCCACAGATTGTTCCATCTCTCTGCGAGGTGTCGATTGGCTTCTATGGTCTTTGCAGATAACTTTGTCATGTTTGTACCTTCTTGAGGCTGGCGTGGATTGGAGTTTGTGGTCGCCGACAGCTCAATGAGTCCTTTCTGCGAAAGGACGAGTGTCAACTGATGCAGACCTCGCGCGAGACGTGTTGAAACCGTACTGGTCTTCAAGTTCAACGTCTTCGCGATTTCCTTGTACGAGAGCCCTGTGAAGTACCTTTGAATGAGAGGTTCACGAAATTGAGGCGCAAGCTGACCAATTTCGTCGCGTAGGACGCCTATCAGCTGCGTTCTCATCGCGTCACTTTCTAGATCCATGTCCCGCTGCATCAAGTTCAAGTCGACCACAGCACCGGATTCCCTATCGGCGCGCATCGAATCTGCTCGAATCTGATCAACTGCGACGGAGTGAACGATTGCTCGCAGCCACGCTTTTGCATTTGAAACCTTGTCGTTGGTTGGGTTCGCGTTCATGAGGCGTACCAAGGCGACTTGAACGATGTCTTCGGCTAAATCAGAATCGGTGAAAACTTGTGCATACCGCCAAGCTTCCTTTCGATTGCGACTGATAAATTCCTCGATCGCATCGGCATCACCTTCCTGATAAAACCGATTTAAGAGATCAAGGTCGGATTCGGGCATTAGAGGCTGACGGTCTGAAGTTTTTCTGAGGTTAACGTGGCTCTTGTACCCCTATAGACGAGTCCAGTCGATATTTTGTTTCAACGCACTCTTCCGCTATCGATAGGCCGACTCGATTCCAGAAGCGTGCACCCACAAGCGTGTCTCGTCCTGACCTTAAAACGAACGGAAAGCCAGAAAGCGGGCTCGTATTGGATTAAGGGATCATTTTCTAAGTAGCCCCTACAGGACGGCACCTAACGCCGCGTGCCACTCGTCCAACTTGGAATCTCGATCCGTCGCTGTCATATCTGGTTCGAATCGACGATCTACTTCGTAGCTTGCTTCGAGCCAGAAGTCAGTCGCAGCAGCCGCGAGATTGGCAGCACCTCGAGCTGTCGACTCTAAATCCACGGGACGAACCACCGGTCGATCCAGTAAATCGGCCTGAAACTGCAGCAGAAAATCGTTCGCAGCGGCGCCGCCGTCGACCCGTAGTTCCGAAATCTGATCGCCTGTATCTGATTCAAGCGCCTCGATAAGATCGTATGACTGTAAGGCAATTGACTCGAGTGCTGCTCTAACGATATGGCGTCGGTCCGCCGCTCGCGACAATCCCACCAACGCGCCACGAACATTCGCCGCCCAATGAGGCGCACCTAATCCTTCAAACGCAGGAACCAGGTACACACCGCCGCAGTTTGGGACGGATGTTGCGAGATCTTCAGACTCCGCGGCCGTCGCGAGAAGTCCTAGATTGTCGCGCAACCACTGAATGGCGCTACCCGCCGAGAAGACCGATCCTTCGATCGCAAACTCGTCACGTTCGCCCTGACTTGCCGCCGTCGTGCTTAGTAATCCGCAGTTTGAGACCTTAGCTTCGAATCCCGTGTGCACTAACAAGAATGCACCCGTACCGTAAGTGAGCTTGGCGGAGTTTGCTGTGGTGCACTTCTGACCCACCAATGCTGCCTGTTGATCGCCTGCAACTCCGGCAATCGGGATTTCAACACCTAGAACATCTCCTGAGGTGTACCCAATTTCGCCAGAGGAAGGAGCAATGGTCGGCAGCATCGAAGGTGGTATATCGAAGCAACTGAGTATGTCGTCGTCCCAAGTGCCCTCGCGGAGGTTCATCAAGAGCGTTCTTGAGGCGTTTGTGCGATCAATCGCATGCAAGCGACCTTCGGTGAGCTTGAAGATCAACCAAGAATCCACGGTGCCGAAAGCGAGCTCCCCGTTCACTGCTCGTTGCGCTAAATCAGGGTCGCTGTCCAGAATCCATCGCAACTTCGTCGCCGAGAAGTACGGGTCGATCTTTAATCCGGTACGGGCAGAGATCCACTCAGCGTCGTTCGAACTGTTGATTGCGGCGCATTGATCGGCGGTACGTCGACACTGCCACGTGATCGCTGGACCAACTGGTTTACCTGTCGATTTGTCCCACACCAAGGTGGTTTCACGCTGGTTGGTAATTCCGACCGCGTGTAACGCGGACGTTGTCGTCCCCATTTGCTCAAGCGCATCGGTGATGCTTTGACGCTGGGCTTCCCATATTGCGTTCGCATCCTGCTCAACCCAACCGTCGTTAGGAAAGATGCTCTGCAATTCAATCTGCGCACTAGCTGCAACTTGACCTTCGCGGTCAAATAAGACACTACGCGCACTGCTCGTGCCTTCATCGCATGCGAGCAGGTATTGACTCACAGTTCGACCATCGGCTTCTTAGGTAACGGGTGAGAGACCACCGTCCATGTTGATGGCACATCCGGTCAGATACGACGCGTATTCAGATGCGAGAAAGAGCGCGACGTTACCACATTCATGCGCTTCGCCCATTCGACCCATCGGAAGCGATTTCCCACTTGCTGCCAGATACTCCTCGTAGCTTTCTTCTCGAGACTGCGCGTCGTATGCTCGTCGGCTTTGGTCCGATTCGATGCGACCGATAAGCAACGCATTAACGAGGACGTTGTGTGGCGCACCTTCGCCGGCGAGAACCTTCGTCAATGCCATTCCAGCAGCGCGACTTACTGATGTCGGAGCAGATCGAGCACCTGGTGCTTTAGCGGCAGTATTCAGAATGTTGATAACCCGACCCCACCGTCGTTCACACATGCCTGGGAATACGAGCCTCGCGAGCCTGATCGCCGCGAACAGTTTTAGATCCAAATCGCCCTGCCAAATCTCATCGGTCACGTTCATAAAAGGATGGGCTTCCGACTTGCCCGCATTGTTGACCAGAATGTCAACAGGACCTAATGAATCAACGACTTCTGCATGAGCAGATTCGATCTGGTCTGCTTGAGTCACGTCGCAAGATATCGCCGCAAGCTTGCCATCTCGATCGCCACTCGACACGATTTCTGCGCTAGCTGCCCGCAGCTCGTCTTTGCGGCGCGCAAATATCGCGACATTGGCTCCCGCGCCATAGAACGCTTTCGCCATCGCTTTCCCTAGACCCATGCTTCCGCCTGTAATCAAGGCG
Organism: Pseudomonadales bacterium; assembly: GCA_022822135.1. Lineage (GTDB taxonomy): Bacteria > Pseudomonadota > Gammaproteobacteria > Pseudomonadales > Azotimanducaceae > Bin55. Next base: position 57,536 of record JAJECH010000041.1, on the reverse strand, counting down.
TTCTTGCCTGATAAATCCATGTTCTCAGTGCTCCTTTAACTCAAAATGTTCTTCTACTACGCCCAATTCTCTACCCATAGGTCCGTAGGTCTGCTCACGCACGTCTATGGTGGTTTCAGCCAGGATCATAGCCGTCGTTGAACGGGTGCCGTAACGCTCACCAAGAATAAAGCAAGGCGCGTTGTGCTTCTCTGGCGCAGGATGGAACTCCACGCCATGGGGGTCAAATAACGTGTGAATAAGTGTCTCAAGAACCGGATGCTCGATCTGGTCTGAGAGTTTGCGTTCGCCTTTGATCACGCGAAGCCACTTGTCGCCGAGACGGGTGTTGCTTAGACCGTAGATACCTGGCTTAAGCGTACGACGTTCCGATGTTCGGTTCGAAAAGTAGACGAGCTCCAGACCGTCGAAGGCGATGAAATTGAAGCCCCGATAACGCGGTCCTTCAATCGTTTCGACAAACTCATCCGCACTCTCAACACCACGCAGAAAATCAGCTACTAGATGACCACGACTCAAGTCTGCGTCGCCGTTTGGTTCTGTTTCTGTCCAATTCGTCACGGCCGCCATGCGACCGGAACGAGTCACACCCATCCAAGTCCCATGTTCCTCTTCATCCCGACCTGCAAAGATGTCAGGATGATCATTCCAAAAGTGCGCTTGTTTGGTAGGACGCTCAAAGAACTCGTCGCGATTTGCCGCGATCACGAGTGGATGGTCATCGCGAACGCGATAACCAATCAGTATCAGGCACATACCAAGGGGTCGTGTACCCAGTCGTAAAGAGCGGGGAAGTGTAATCGCGGCTATCGATTAGGAATTAACTCGGCGCCAAGTCCTATCTTTGGATTGATTCTTTAGGTGACCAAAAACGCAAGGGCCGCTATCTCTAGCGACCCTTGGACCGACAGCACGCTGCCGGCCGGTATTCGTTTTCTCGACAAATCTGGCGAGTTATGTCTCAATGTTACACAAAATCCCATCCAATGTAGTGAGCGAGTTAGTTTCGGAATCCGCATGAAGAGATTGTGTTTGACTAAATCAATGCTACCGACGAATTTTTGAGTCGCCATGCCTCAATCGATCAATCGCTTCTTCGAATCCGTCATCCGATTCGCCTGGCCAAGAACCGTACAAGACAGACAAATCGTTTACAGGTTCTACGCGCTGTTCCTTAATTAACTCGTCAATCGATGCGGGTTCCCAGAAAGATCGAGGACTAGCTACTGGTTCAATTCTCCTAATGTTCAATCTCTTCATGTGTCCCGACTTCCGATGCAATTCGACAATCCTAATAACAGATACGAATCTCGTGAGAACGCACTACTAATGTACGGTTCAGATCACTAAATTCGAACATGACGCATATGAATCTGACAGGCGTGATGGTGGCTCCCTGTCTCACTAACAAGCCGTAAAATGCAATCGACTTACTCAGACCACTCGTCAGACTACCGACGACATTGAATTACCCGATCATTGATCCGGTTCTCGTGGATTTTGGATTGTTCCAAGTCCACTGGTACGGTTTCATGTATCTACTGGCCTTTGCGACGTTCTGGTTGTTGGCTTACATCCGAATTCGCAACGAGCGGATTTCGTGGAACATCAGTCAGCTCAACGACGCATGCTTCTACATGGTGCTGGGTGTGATCATTGGCGGTCGCGCTGGTTATGCACTGTTCTATGGATTTGAACAATTCCTCGACGACCCGATTTGGCTATTTCGCATCTGGGAAGGCGGCATGTCCTTTCACGGTGGTCTGCTTGGCGTCATCGCAGGACTTTTTGTCTGGTGCAAGCTCAATGGTCACGGCTTCTGGACAACGATGGATACTGTTGCGCCATTTGTCCCTCTTGGACTCGGACTTGGCCGAATAGGGAATTTCATCAACACAGAGCTACCAGGACGTGTCACCGATTCTGCGCTTGGTGTCCACTTCCCGTGTTTCAGCGTCGTGGATCACAACTTCCTCTGTGTCGGGCAATTCGAGGACGTAACACGCCACGTTTCGTCACTTTATCAAGCCTGCGCGGAAGGCGTGATTCTGTTTGTTGTACTGTGGGTCTTCTCAATGAAGCCGAAAGAGTCCGGTCAAGTTGCCGGTCTTTTCCTGCTTGCGTACGGGTTACTTCGCTTCGCAACAGAGTTTTTCCGTCAGCCAGACCCTGAACTCGGTTTTGTCCTGTTTGGTGTTTTGTCGATGGGTCAAGTATTGAGCACACTAATGGTCTTAGGCGGGGTCGTATTGTTGCTACCCATGTCCGCTAGATATTTACAAGGGAGAACACAAAGTTGAAGCAGTATCTTGAGTTGCTAGAGACGATTCTCACCGACGGTGTACCGCGTAGCGATCGTACCGGTGTCGGAACACGATCCATCTTTGGGTACCAGTTTCGTTGTGATTTAGAGAAGGGGTTTCCACTGCTCACCACCAAACGCGTGTTCTTTAACGGAATCGTGCATGAACTACTCTGGTTCTTGAGCGGCAGCACCAACGTCCGAGACTTGCAAAAGGACGACGTGCATATTTGGGATGAGTGGGCTGACGAGCGTGGCGAGCTTGGTCCGGTGTATGGATATCAGTGGACTCAATGGCCGGATCCAACAGGAAGCGGTGTCATTAACCAGATCGAGAACGTGATTCGGTCCATTCGGGAGGAACCACATTCTCGGCGACACATCGTTTCGGCGTGGAACGTCGCGGATATCGACAAGATGCGCTTACCACCTTGCCATGCGCTATTCCAGTTCTACGTTGTGAACTGGCGACTGAGTTGCCAGCTTTATCAACGGAGTGCGGACATCTTCCTAGGCGTACCGTTCAACATCGCCAGCTACGCGTTATTGACCCACTTGGTGGCTCAAGCGACCGATCTACGGCCCGGCGAATTCGTGCACACGTTCGGCGACGCACATCTCTACAACAATCACATCTCGCAGGCAGAACGGCAGCTGCGTCGGCAGCCACGGGCGTTACCTCATCTGGCCGTAAATCCTGATGTTACAGACATCTTTGAGTTTTCGTTCGACGATATCGAACTCGAAAACTACCGACCGCATCCTGGAATTAAGGCGCCGATCGCGGTTTGATCGTTTCCCTGATCTATGCGATGACGCGGAATCGGGTCATCGGCCGAGACGGTGCGCTGCCGTGGAGTTTGCCCGATGAAATGGCGCACTTCCGATTGACGACGCTCGGTCATCCGATCATCATGGGTAGGAAGACGTTTGACTCCATGAGTCGTAAGCCCCTTCCGAAGCGTCAGAACATCGTGATGTCAAGGAGTGAATTACAGGACGATGGCGTTCGACATGCGCGAGACATGACGACAGCCCTTGCGATTGCTCAAGAGAATGGCGCAGACGTGTGTTTCGTGATCGGCGGCTCGGCGATCTACGAAAATGCGATGCCAGTCGCCGATCGTCTATACGAGACGATCATTGACGCAGAAATCCCTGGTGACGTCTACTTTCCGGAATACGACGCGAACGATTGGATCGAAGTTTCGCGCACGCACCACGCGGCTGACGAACGCCACGAGCACGCATTCGACATCATCGTGCGCGAACGTAAACGCGATGCGAGAAACACCGCGCCCTAGCCGTAACCGTTAAGGGGTCGCCAGCTGCTTCTCCAGTACGTTCCGGTCGAATTCCAGCCCTAGCCCGGGTGTTGTTGGCAGCTCGATAAAGCCATCAGCGAACTTAATCGGATCGACGAACAGATCTTCGTGCAAAGGTCCACCGTTGTACTCCTGAATCATGAAGTTCGGCGAACACGCATCCAACTGTACCGCCGCGGCTGCAGCTACCGGACCCACGTACATGTGTGGAGCGATCATCGCATAGTGTGCTTCCGCAATCGACGCGATCTTCTTCGATTCGAGAATCCCGCCACACTGACCGACGTCTAGCTGGATGATCTGCGCAGCTTGCTTCTCGATCAGTTCAGCGAAGTCGTATTTGGTCACTAAGCGTTCCCCCGATGCGATCGGAATGCTGGTATGTGCCGCGACTCGAGCCATTTCGTCCACGTTTTCGGGTGGTACTGGCTCTTCAAACCACATAGGGTGGAACTGCTCGAAGACGTCCGCGACACGGATCGCGCCAGAAGTGGAAAACTGCCCATGGGTGCCAATGCCAACTTCAAGCGTATCTCCTACAGCATCGCGAATGCACTGAAAGATCTTCGCTGCATGGTTAATGGTCTGTAGCGTGAAGTCCCGTGGCAACGGGTAAAGCGGCATGAAAGGATCCAATTTGCACGCGCCATTACCTTCCTCAATCAGTTGCGCAGCGACTTCACCCGCTTTCTCAGGATTCTCCCAAATACCCTCAGCCGGCATGTAGGCATACGCCTTGATCTTCTCGTGATAGCGTCCGCCTAACAACTCGTAAATCGGCTGCCCTGTCGCCTTACCAACGATATCCCAACACGCCATCTCGATCGCGCTCAACGTCGGCGTCATGAACAGGCTAGGATGCCGGTAGTCGTGGCGTGAGCCGTAAATCCGCTGCCACATCGCTTCAATGTGGAATGGGCTTTGACCGACTAGAAACTCATCGACGAGTTCGTGGAAGAGCTTGATTTGGGACTTCAGGCTACTAGCATGGCCGGTCGGTCTCTCGCCGATGCCGACGATACCTTCGTCCGTGTAGAGTTCGAAAAAGAGGAATTGACGTCCGCCGCGGTAGGGTGCGACGTTATCTACGAGGTAATGGCGTGCTTCGGTAATCTTCATGGGGTTTATCGCAATGTCGTTTTTTGTTACCTCGCCGCGCCGCGGCAAAGCTTTAGCCCATTCTAGATATCGTACGTGACGGGTTGCTTCACTCGAAACATCGCAAAGCTATCTCATACAGTTATGACTTCCTCGCGGACGAAATGAAGCCGAATAACGCTAGGAAGTTCGTCTTCATTAAAGTGACAAAGAACGGCGTCTCTTGCCATTGATTTCAGATCATCCCAATCGTCCCCTGCGGTGAAGATGCTGAATCCAAGCGCTCGCGCCTCAAAACCCCCGTCCATAGACTCTGATACTTCAAAAATAACCTCGTTCGATGTCATTGACGGCTCCTCAGCGACGCAGGTCTATTTTGTTGATGAGCGGGAGTCTGTCTGCGGACGGAACGATCAAGTCTATCTGACGCAGCTTTGCTATTGAGATCATTCTCGTGCCATTGCTACTCATCTTATCGGTCTCCGACCAAGCGGAAACCCCGCGACCGTTGTAGACGATCTCTACACCAAGATCACCAGCCAATCTAAGGACGATTAAGTGTTCCGGTTCTGATCTAAGAGCGATCATTTTTCCTTGCGTTAGTTTGATTTGAATCTTAGTTTTACCATCTGCGGTAGTCGCGTCATGTCCTGGTGCCGAAGCGGGTAGCAAGCAGAGGTTAAACATGAATTTCGCCAGCGCTTCGCCGATGCTGCCGACCAAGTGCCCATCGGGTGTGAACTTTCGTCCTGGGAACATTTCCTCCAGTCGCTTTACGATCCTATAGAGCTCGCCTAGCAAGTCTCCAACCTCTGACCATTCATCAATCTCTGGTTTCTGCGCGTTCACGCTACTACCTTCATCTCCCACCATAGCATCGTGCTCCTAGGCCTCGCTAGCGATCAAACCTAGGATACGTTTAAGCCATGACGAGGCTGCTCGGTTACCTGAAATATCAGCGACGAACTCCTGACCCGGGGAGGTCGTGTGGAGATTGCCATTAGAAAGCCACCGTTTGCGATTTCCGTGGTAGCTCAAACCCGTATCGTGTAGCCAATTCGGAATCCGCCAGTGACTTACTGGACTATCCGGAGCCGTTAACCGCAAACCAGACGAGTCGGTACAAGCGACCTGACCTGGACCTACATATATCGTGTTGTTGCTGTTCCAGTTCCCAATCGTGTGAGGGTGGCGAACGGAGAAGCCGGGCGGCTGGCGTGCTTTCGTCGGTTCGGATCCTAGTTTCAGAATCTCCTCGATCTTTAAATATCCGAAGATACGATGGTGTCGATCGCCACCATCCTCGTCAGAATACAAACCGAAAAAAAGAAAGACATCACCTACCTCCACGCCGTTATTGGCAAGGTGGGTCAACGAAGCTCCCGTTTGACCGAAGGCGCAACGACCATTCTCAAACATCGGATCACAGTGGCAGAGCGAGCTTGCGGTCAGTTTGCCTCCCGTGAGTTGCTCGACGCGAGAACCTAAGCCCAAGTCACCGTATGTTGTTTCGGAACGATCGTCAGCGGGTATGGGAATACTGGTAGGTCGCCCAGAGATGATCGGTGACGGTGCACCACCCGCAGCACTGTCGAAGCCTTTACGGCTAAACACTACCTTCATTGATGCGATCATACATTCACGTTCCACCGTCTCCGGAATCAATACTCCTTTCGCCGAGACGAATCAGGGAAGAAAAGACGCTCGCGTTTCGACTCAATAAGACAGAACGCTTGGTTTGCCTAAAAAACTAGCCTAGCGCGCGTCCGTCTCAAATTCAAAGACCCTCGCCTGACCTTCCCTTCTCTCTTGATCAACGTCACATCCGATTGCTTTGCTCTGTTGGCGAAACCAAGAGCGTTTCGTAGCAAGACATTCACGACAAGTGGCGGAGATTCGCAATGAAGTTAGGAATCACCAGGAAGAAGCGAAAGGACTGGTTGCTACTCGCGATTGATGTTTCTAGAATTCGCGACCGACGCATCAGGTACCTTTTAGGTCTTGGTGCCTTTTTCTTTTGTAGGAGGGTCTTTGTTATGACGTTCGCACACAACCGACTCGATCATCGCTCTCATTCCACAGAAGGAAAGACCCTCCATGTTCGCTACGCCCGCTGGCAGAAGAACACGCTATCTAAACGCTAACACCGAGTATCGTCACGCTCGGTACGCGGCTTTTCCGCATGATAACTACACGCAAAACATGCACCGGTGGTTTCGGTCGCTGGTACAAAGCGCCGCGAAGCTCCACAAAGCCGCTAGATTTCTGATCGCAAAGAGCGCAATTGCCTTAGCGCTCTTGATCGCCGTTGGAACCTGGGGTCAGGAATCCCCTCGTCCCAGCGCCGTCGCGACGAAGTTGACGACACTACCAACACTAGACGGTGAAGTCAGAAACGATCCCGCCTGGCAAGCATTTACACCCATCACGGACTTCACCCAATGGCAGCCGACCAACGGTGCGCCTGCGACACGCAAGACCGAGGTGTATTTCGCTTTTTCGGATGAATTCGTGCACATCGGTGTCATTTGCCACGAACCGAGCCAGGATGACATCATCCTCTCAAGCGACGGGTTCCAATCCGACTCCTTTGCGATGGCTCTCGATACGTTCCTCAATGGCCAAACTGGGTTTATGTTCGGTACGAATCCCATCGGAGTCGAGTACGACGCCGCACTAGATAACGAGTACGCTGACTGGAATTGGTCCACAACCTGGAAAGTACGTACGAAGTACATCGACGAAGGATGGAGCGCCGAATTCGAGATCCCGTTCACGTCGCTTCGCTTCGGTAGCGAGAAAGTACAGACATGGGGTGTGAATTTCGCCCGAATCAGCCGAAAAATCAACGAACAGTCGCATTGGGCACCATTGCCCATTCAGTTCTCCACATACCGCTTGTCGTTAGCCGGAAGAATCAGCGGTATCGAGGTCCCAGCCTATCGCCAAAACCTAAAAATCACGCCGTATGTGCTCTCCGGCATCGTCGAATCCGAAAGTACGGATTACTCGACAACGGAGAAAGAGAACGACGTTGGTTTCGACCTGAAATACTCGCTCACGCGGAGTCTCACCCTCGACGCCACCTACAACACGGACTTTGCTCAGGTGGAGTCAGATCAGCTTCAAATCAACCTAGGTCGATTCAGCCTGTTTTTCCCTGAAACACGACCTTTCTTTCTCGAGAACGCGGGAATGTTTGAGGTTGGATATGGTGGTTTACGGCTCTTTCACAGTCGCAACATCGGCATCGAGCCCGGTGGGCGAAAACTCCCGCTCACCGGAGGCGCTCGCGTTACCGGAAAGGTCGGTTCCTCGAACAATGTAGGAATGCTCTTCGTACGCGCCGAGAGCGGCGAGTATCTACCTCAAAACGACTTTTTCGTTGGACGATTCAATCGTGAGATGAAAAACCGTTCGTCGCTTGGATTCATCGTGGTTAACCGTGAAGGAGAAGACTCGGAAAACCAAACCTTCGGCGTCGACGGAAAATGGGGAATTGGTGAGCATACAGACATCTCCGGCTACGCTGGGAAGACGAATACCGCTGGGATCACCGACGATGATCATGCATTCGCCTTCAATTCCAGCTATCGATCCCCTGTTTGGAATCTCAATCTAGGTCTCGCTGAAGTCGGCAGCGGGTTCAATCCAGAAGTTGGATTCACCTCGCGTGTCGGCTACCGAGCTTTGCTCGCAGGCGTTCACCATACGACTTCGTTTCCCGACGAAGGTGGCCTGAAGGAATGGAATCAGATCATGTTTCTTGATGGATTTTAGGACTTCGATGGCTACCTAGAAAGTGGGAGTGCTCACTTCGAGACTTGGTGGCTATGGGAAAACGGCGCGGATTTCTGGCCGGTGGTGAATCTAATTTCGGAAGGTGTCAAACGCGACTTCGATATCGTCGGCGTCACGGTTCCGGCCGGGGACTATGACAACGTCGCGTATTCAATCAACGCGACCTCACCAGCGACAAAACCTCTGCGCGCGACGCTCAGCATGTCGCAAGGCGGGTTCTACAACGGCGACCGCTTCAATGCGAGCCTATTTCTCGCGTACCGTGTTGAAAACAAGTGGGATATCCATGCGTCGTACAACCACAATAACATCGATCTGCCAACAAAGGATTCAGCGTTTACAGCTGATTTAGCTCGGCTAGGCGTCACTTACACGTTTTCGGCAAAAGCGCGAATCAGCGCGCTTGTCCAACACAATATTGCGGAGGACATGTTCGCGACCAACGTCCGCTTCTCTTGGCAGCGAACCGCGAATACGGGTTTCTACCTCGTTTATAGCGAGTTTGACCAACGTACCGGCTTCGGCGCGAATCGGAAGCAGTTGGTTCTTAAGTACACGCATTTATTTGACGTGCTTTAGATTCGGGTATACCTAGTTAGCGTCGCCCCTCTCTGGGGGCGGCGGTCTTTACCCGAAACGATCGTTTGATCACTGATCACCCAAAATCCGTTTTATCGACTCTACAGTCCAATCACGCGGTCGATACCGTGTACGTCGATGAGGTCTTGCATGTCATCAATCGTCGTTTGCAGCAATTTCGCTGTTCGTCGCGCCGAAATATGTCCCTTGTTGATCGCATCGCCGACTACTCTAACGAACTCCTTTGAAAACTTAGGCGGTTCTTCGATCTTCGTTACCTCACCACCGTTGTTCCACAGTGCGCGATTCTGGATCGCGTCCGCGACCTTTCGGTTCACTGAACCAAGGTTTACCAAGCGCGATTTGAGTTCTTGAGAAGCAACTCCCAACTCCGTCGCGGTCGAATTGAGCTTACTAATAAGTTGCTCGGTTGATAGATCGTTCCAACGTCCATAGCGATGGAGTACGTCTGACGGCATCAGGAGTGCGGCAGCGAAGTTATCCCTAAGTGCTTCGACTCGGCTTTTTCGACTTTCACCCAAATCCTCGACATACTTTGGTGGGATCGAATCCCATGTAAGCAAATGAAAGAGCTCGCGAGCAAGCGTGAAGTTACGACTACCGGCGATGTCATTACGCGCCACGAGTACTACATCCAGATCTGAAACGCGACATGCCGCACCGGAGATATTCGAACCCATATCTACAAAAAGCACTAGGAAGTTCAAATGAGTTTCCATAAATTCACTGAGCCGTTTTGCGGGATTGTCACCCAATCCAAACTCTGTAGCGAAGCGTTCGCCAACTGTTTTTGCATCGTCAAAGCTTGATCGCTTAGAGAGGTTCATCGCATGCCGAAGCAATGGTCGTTCTACGTTCAGTTGCTTAATCAATACGCGGTACAACGCGATCCAGCTACCTACACGTCCCTCCCACTCTTGAATCTCCTTCAGTTCAGCGCCATTCGAACGCCACGAGAATTGACCTTCGCCTTCAAGCCTGAAAGGGTCCATAAAGTACTCCACCGGGACGTCAAGTTTTTCTGTAGCGAGCTGTAATTCCAAGTAGCTCTGCGGCAGTTTCCAGCGAAATCGATTTTGATTCGCGCAGTGTTTTTAGACGAATGCCAATATATTCAGAAGACATTTGAAAGCTTAGTGTCTCAATCGCGCAAATCGTAAGACGCAAGAAGAAATCGCGCATTACGTATTTCAAGAAACCTAGTGAATTAGCCCTGGTTTGAAGTAGCAAACTCCTAACCTGATGTTCTATTTTCAAACAACTATGGATATATCAAGCATTGTTGTTTGTTTTTCAGAATAGAATTGTTCTAGTCCTCTGTTGTACGTAACCGCGATCATCCATATGAAACCGCCAAGACTTAGCGACAGCTTACGCAACGCTCGTGAATCGCGAGGCTTAAGTCAGAGAGCCGTAGCCGAAGAGATCGGTGTGCCTAGAACTGCAATCACCCAGATTGAAAACGGCAATCGCAAAGTATCAACTCTCGAGTTGTCGAAGCTCGCACACCTGTATCGCCACACGATTCAGGATCTCCTCAATGTGGATACGGCGCAGGAGAGCGAAAACGTATTTGCCGCCGTAGTCCGTTATGCACCGGAGCTTCACCAGGACAGCGAAGCTCAAACTCAGGTTGAACACTGCTTGGAACTCTGCATAGAAGGTGTACGTCTTAAACGAATAGTCATGTCGAAGGATCGACTGATCCCGCCTACCTACGACATTTCCGCCCCGCGAAGTGTTGGGGAAGCTGTACTACAAGCCGAAAATGTGGCCGAGCAAGAACGTCGACGGATCGGATTTGGTCATGCGCCCATAGTCGACATCTCAAGCGTTATCGCACAACAGGGGATATGGGTTTCCAGCGTTGAACTACCCGACGGAATGTCCGGCGTGTTCGTTCGACACCCCGACATCCATGAGCTCATCTTGGCCAACTCAAGGCACTTCAGATCCCGCGTGCGCTTTTCGCTAGCGCATGAGTACGCGCACTCACTACTTGACCCGAACCACGAAATAAGAGTTTCTAGTACGCAGAATTCTTCGGAACTAACCGAGTGTCGAGCAAATGCATTTGCAGCATCCTTTCTGATGCCTAAAAACGGCGTATTTGAGGCACTTCAAAGGTTCAATAAAGGATTTTCGACTCGTCACGAACAATCTGTGTTTGATGTCGCTGGAGAAGCTCAGATCGATTGCGAGATCCGCATCCCATCTGGCTCACAACAAATCAACCACAAAGACATCGCCACTCTCGCCCACCACTATGGTGTTAGTTACCAGGTCGTTGTTTTTAGATTGAAAGGTCTGCGATATATCAGTTCCCCCGAATCAGCTCATCTTCTAGATCAAGAACGATACGGTCTCGAATACCTGAAGGAACTCAAAATGTTGGAGGATCTAGAAGGTACTGAACAAAAAGGGCGAGAAGCTCTTGAAATTCAAAGGGAAGTTACCCACTTGGCCATCGAGGCATATCGAAGAGAGTTAATCTCTCGCGGTCACCTCTTGGAGCTAGCCAAACTGTTAGGCATATCCGGTCAGGTCCTAGTTAGATTGGCCGATGCTGCGCGCTGAGCGCTTTTGCTCGCCGGGAGGATCTCTTTGCCTAACCCATCGCTAAAACGACGATCATCATACGGTGATTGAAGGTCAGATCGCGTTGACTTATCGCCTTTTGGCGTATATCCGCGTGTTCAGTGAATCCTTCCCATTAAAACGCGACTGGATCCGACGAGGAGTCATCACGATCCATATTCTTCTGTTTGATGCTCGTGGATCTCACTCTTTTCGGAACACGAAGAGAGTCAGCGGCGGCTCCTATCTCATCAACCGTTGGATCTAGCACGTTAGCTAGTTTGTCGAGGCAGTTTAGACATAAGAATGCCATAGCGATGTTACCGATAGCTACACCTGGGTCTCCACGTTCAATCCGCTGAACCGTGCCTAGGGAGACCCCCATGACCATTGCCATATCTTTCTGCGACCGTCGACGGCGCAACCGCGCAGTTTTCAAAGCGCTCCCTAACGATTTAACTGCCCTACTCGCTCCTGGTGTAAGCTGCCTCATGATGTCCTAACTTTATACCCTATATATAGGGTGTTATACCAATTTAATGATCCTTATATGATGTGTCATCTCACCACAAGGTATCTCTCAATATATTACTTCCGTTACGCCAACGTACCAATGAATGCAGCTTGGTAACCAACTATCCGAGATCTCTCAGATTAAAAACGTAATGTTGCAGTGGTTGCGATGCCAACATCGTTCCGAAAAAGGTCCGCACGCTGTATCAGGAAATCCAACTCTAATCTACGCGTGGATTGGGTCGTTCCTTGTAGTCGCACACCCACACGTTGATCGCTAACCGTTTGGGTTCGCATCTGTAGATACGGTGTCACGATGAATCGCTCGTGACTGGCGAGGATGCCATAACTCAAGGACCCTTCAAGACCAAATTCCTCCACATTCGCACCGGACTCATGCCAAGTACTGAAACGTGAACCAACGCGTTGGCTGGACATGAACGGATCGACGGTCTGTTCCGAGTTACCCCACGTCGGAGCCAGCAATACTGACCAACCTGTGGCGTCCTTCGATGGGTTGTACGTGGTCGAGAGCGAATAACCTTGTTCGACGTAACTCTGTTCGTCGCGAAGCTCGAATCGACGACCGCGGATTTCGACATTGAACGTGCCAGTTGACAAACGCGCACCGCCGACTGCCTCCATTCCCACGCCTTCTTGATCGCTGCCTCCGTCGTATCGTAGATTGAGGGTAGCAAATGGTTCTACGGCGAGGCGCGAGTTGAGTGGTACGTTGAACGTTGTGGTCAGTCCACTGCGCGCTCGTTGGACGTCTGCGGTCAGTGAATCCCGCTCCGGATTCAACGAATCGGCGGCTATCGACAGATGAGCGACATCACTGTTCCAGGTGAGATTAACGCGTTTCAAGCTCGCGAGTTCACTCGTCGAGCCAAGGACAACTGCTGAAGTGCGCAAGCCGTGTGTGGAGTTCGGTCTGTCCTCCCGATTCGACGTTGTCGCCATTTCCCCACTACCCATCGTCGCGATTGCCCAAATCGATGCGTTGTCGTGAACCTGGTAACGCATGTATGGCGAAAGGAAGGTCTGTTCCGTTTCCACCCAACGCTGCGCATTACCGAAGGTGTAGTCACCCGAGCCTTTCGTTTGCGATCCGGCAAGGCCGACCTGGGTTCGGCTGTTCATGACAACATCCGTGCCTATGTAATACGAGCGCGTCTGTCCCCGATATCCGTCGCCCCGATAAGACTGCGTGTCCGAATCCGTCCAAAGCGTCCAATACCTCGAGTCGTCAGCGCTTGCGAATGTATGTGAAAGCCGTGGGATCGAATGGACACGTGGAGAAGCGCTCGTCCATGTCGAAGACTCTCCCAATGCAGGGTCGTCTTCGAGCAGCGCATCAAACGGTTCCGACCCCCTACCGGACGACGTCCACTCAAGCGAATTAGCATTCTGTGAGACTCGATCTGTCCGCAAAACGGGCACATTGAGGGGCTGCTCTAATCTCGATCCAATCACCGAACTGACACTGTTCAGGACTGCGCGACCGTAACCAGCGAGCGCTTGAGATGCGACCTCGTTCAGAAGGTCTTCGCTCACGCTCACGATGAACACCGCGACTGCGGACGCACCGTAGGTGTCCGTGGCTCGAACAGAAATTTCGGCGGATCCTTTGCGCAACGGTGAAAGGACCAGGTCTGAGCCTTGAACGCTCCCGTCAAGGACGTCCGTATGGCCAGCGATCAATTCAAAACGCAACGATTGGGCATCGTCGAAGACCTTGTAGAGATCTTGAATAGTGGGTTCTTCTCCTACTTGGAGCGTCAGACTAAGTTCCGATGCCAGAAGCTGTGGCGCTCGATTCGCAATGCGAATGCTGAAACGTATCACGCGGTACTCGCCGGTGGTATCCGTTCCGATCAACGCGATGCTCGTAGACCCAATTTCCAGACCGTGAATCTCGACGGTTTGCCCGTCGTCAGACAGTCGCGCGTTCGCAACATCCGATTCGCGAACTGCGATCTCGATCGCATTGACAGGTATATCCGATCCGACCAGTTCCTGAACTTGAAATGTGAGCGTTTCGTCCAGATAACCAACCCGCTGCGGTATCGAAGCGACAACGCTGGCAGCCACAGCTTCAACCGTTGCGGTGAAGGTGGTTGAGGTAATGGCTCCAGACGCGTATGTTGCCGATACCGTGATCTCCGCGCTGCCTACCGAAAGACCGTGCAACAACGCGTGATGCGCGGCAACCGCTCGAACGATGACCTTGTGCTGAACACTTAGCGATATGAAACTCTGGCAGTACGGGTTCGAGTCATTTGCCATGCCCGTATCACCGACGGCAGCAACTTTCTCCACACAGTTCAACGACTCCCACCAGGCAATCACGTCCGAGCTCGCGACGACGGCATTGACAGTCGATGCGCTGCTCGAACTGACGGAGAAAGAACTCGGTTGTTCTTCTGGGGTCGAAAACACCTCTAATAAGCTCAACGAACCAAGGCGCTGACCCACGGTGAGGGTTTGATCGGAAATCAATGCGCTGGTAACGGGAGCCTCTTCATCGGTCACCGTTACTCGGAAGGTGTGGGTTACTTCGTTTTCGGCCGGATCACGCGCCACGAGCTTGACGTCGGCTGTCCCCGTCTTCCAGGCATAGAGCACGAGCGTATCGGGTTCGTTACTCGGTAAGATCGCCAAAAGCACCTCTTCGTCGCTCGACGACGCTTCAACGACCGATACCTCACTGTCCGGGTCCGAGAATACGCCTGCCAATGAGAGTTCCATCAAGCCCGGCTGCATCGACTGGTTGCCAACGGGTCGACTTACCACCGGTGGTTCGGTCGTCTCAACGACGACCGTGAAACGTTTTGCCGCAACGCCGCCAGAGGAATCCGTCGCGGTCAACGTCGCATCCGTTGTGCCGTTGCGTTTCGCAAAGATCTGTACTTTGCCGGTAGTACGCACAAAAATATCGACAATCGTCGAATCGAACGCGGTGACACGGAAATTCGGCACTTTACCTTCGTCGTCGATGAAGTGTGGCTTCGCGTCGAACATTTCCGTCCCGTTAACACTCATGCTGATGGTTGGGATCGAGGCGGACGTGGCGCGGACCGCTTCGTCAATGTCGAGCAGGTTCACGAATACCTGGACGTCTGCGCTTTCCACATCGTCACTGACGGTAAGGGTCAAGAGATAACTGGCTCGGGTCTCGAAGTCGAGAAGAGCCTTGGTGGCGAGCTGGATCTGATTGACGGCCAGACCTTCATCGGTTAGCCTGAAATGAGCGTTTTCCTGCAGACTGAAACTCAGCACATCGCCGTAGTCTGGATCCGTTGCTGAAATCGTCGTCGACAGCTTCGTCCCGATTGGGGCGTTCTCTGCAACGTTCGCTTGGTAGCGGCTTACGCCGCCTGGAAATTCAGGTGGATTGTTATCGTCCTTAATGACGACCGTCATGGAAGAATGTCGAGTTTCACCCGATCGGGTCGTTGCCCATGCATGTACGGTCGTTCGACCGAGCTTTAGTGCCGTGATTTGAAGCACTGGATTCGGGGTCGCATTCACGGTGGCGACCGTGGTGTTACCACTAACCGCACGAAACGTCAGCGTCTCAGTCTCTTCGGGATCAATAAAGAGCTTGCTCAAGTCGAAGCGTTTGACGGTCGTGGTCGGCAGGTAAATGCTTAACGCGTTGGTCTTGAAGCCACCCGAGATCGGCTCATCCACATTGGCTAGTCGGATGGTGAACATGGCCTCCGCGACCGCCCCGCGGGAGTCGGTCGCTTGTAAGGTGAAGCGTCCGATCGGGTTGGCGCGCACTGCCTCGTAGTCGAACTCGCCGTATACCTGAAAAATGACACTCGTGGTCGATTCCAAACGAATGCAAGCGCTAGCGAAACTGATACCCTCACCTACCGTTGACGCCGAGCACGCATCACGAGTGGAGGTATCCAACAACGAATAGGTGATTTGGTCGTTATCGGGATCCGTCGCGTTCCAGGAACCGAACTGCGGTGTCAACGGTCCCGTGAAGCCTTCATCCAAATTGAGGGAGAACCCGGTTGCGTTACCTGGCCATACTGGCAGGCGGTTGTTACCGGTCTGGACGAGCACGGTGATCTTTGCGAGCGACTCGGCGGTCGCGGGATCCAAACGCGGTAACACGGCCGTCGGACCTCGCTGATCCCAGCCGCGTACCCATATCTCTACCTTTCTTATCCCGTCTTGATCGTCCGCAATCGGCGTGATAACGATCGTTGAGCCTGCTGTACTGACGCGGACGATCGTGCCGTCTCTTGAAGGTGAGTTGCCGGCGATGCTGTTCGTATCCAGCTCGGTACTACCGATGCTGACCGTGCGATCGTCGAAATTAGGTGAATAACCCAAGAACTCACGTAACTCAATGTCTTCAGCGTTCGGTTTGAGATACAACTCCTTCCGTTCCGGATCATGGAATAGCTGATCGGCACGAATGCGTTGAGCGCCGCCGTTGGCGTTCATACGCAACAAGAATCCGCGCTGATGATTGGTTGAAGGATCGTACTGCGGCGCAACCACCGGCCGTTCATCCACGTCGGTCACGTTAATCGAAATCGTGAGCGATGATGGGGTATTTAGCCTGGCTCGAGCCGACAAAGCCGCATCGACTTCCGAGGAATGGACGAGTCGTCGAATCTCGGTTTCAGTCTTCGCGACGGCGTCAACAACGAGCGTGATGTGCTTGGATTCAGGCAGTGCCTCAAAGTCGATCGTACTGGTCGATTTAAGCCGAAGTTCGAGCGCGTGCGAGTAATCCTGGCGATCCTGTGCCGTGATGTAACGACCTTCCTGGTCGTGTAGCTCGAATCGCGATAGGTTGGGATTGCGAATGGAGTAATTTGCGAAGCGTCTGCCCTGTGCGCCTTTCGCAGCATGAAACGCGGTATTAAGGGCTTGGAGGTTTGCTACTAGCTGATCTTGAGATTCGCTCCACTCGATGGAGAGCGAGGTTTGCGAGAATGCGTGATCGGCTGATTGCGCACCGATCGGGTGCGCGAAAAGAGTAAGGAGAGCTAACAAAGCCAACGACGCCAGATTGCGAAGTTGTCTACTGGCAGTCGATCGCGATGCAATCCACGAACTTCGTGAAGCGTCGCGTATCGCTACGGTTAGCATGATTTGCTCCCCGAAGCAACCTATTTCGCTAATTTGAATTGTATGGGAAATTTGCGTTTTATTTACGCGATTCAATGCCTCGGTACGATGGCTATAACAGTCGCTTTGAGCGTGTTGCACATGATCGCATCCGCACGAGTTCGTGAATCTCCATTCGAAGACGGTACAAGACGTGTGAATGTGATCGGCTCCCTCGAGTGCTGGAAAGCAGTTTGGTAGAGATCCTTAGCCTTCGCGTCATAGACTCTTGGGAATTCTCGTTTTCTTGCCCGTATTCGAAGATATTTGGGGATTTCACCTCCTCTGACTGACTCATGTGCATTGCGGCATTGAGATAGGTCAGGGCTACGATTTCGCCATTAATCCTCGGACGACTGAGTCGCAACAACACGTTTGATCCGCTCACCTTGACGGATCTATCGCTCTCCGTTTCGCATCCGGCACCGACGGTTCGAATACTAAACTACAAATAAATCATCCGTTTAGCGGTTGCGTACATGAAGGAACGCGGCGCTAGTGGCTCATTCGCTTGAGGTGGTTACCTTTCGAGCCATAACCAACGTAGGTTCTCATGATGTCTCAACGGAGACGCGTCGGAAGTCGGGTTGCCACTTAACCTAAGCCAGAGTAAGCTCGCACCGTCTAACAGCGGTGCCAGGTCCTGAACAGCATTGTCCGCCAGATCGAGTCGACGAAGTTTGGTCATTCCCTCCAATGCGTGAACATCACTGATTCGGTTTTGGGAGAGTCCGATGTTCTCAAGTTCCACTAGTTTCGATAGTGACATGACCTCGACGATCTGGTTGCGATCGAGAAGCAACACGCGCAGCGTTTCCAAGTCTGATAGCGGCTGAAGGTCCTCAATGTAATTACCGGAGAGCCCAAGTCGCTCTATTGAGATCAGTGCCGCTAGTGGCCACAGGTCCAAGATCAAGTTGTTGGAGAGCTCGAGTACTCGGATGCCATCCATGTCCGCGACTGCATTGATATCGACGATGTCGTTATCCGCTAGATTCAGTCGTCGTAAGTTCGGCAACGACGCCAACGACCACAGCTCCGAAATGCGATTGTCCGCCAAGTTGAGAACGCGCAGTTCGCTCAGCGACGCCAACGGGCTAAGGTCGGAGATTTCATTGTTGCCTAGATCAAGTACTTCAAGATGGGTCATTCGTGCGAGCGGACTCAAGTCCGTGATCTTGTTGTCGCGCAGGATCAATTCACTCAGACCGGTATACGCCGCCAATAGCGAAAGATCCGAGAGGTCTTGTGACGATAGATCGAGACGAGTGACTTCCGTGCTGTCTAAAGCGAGGTCCGTTTGCGAAGCTGACGTAGTTGTGCGCGTGTCGTTGACTTTCGACGACATGCTGGTGTAACGAATTGGCGCATCCGTCAAATTCATCACCGATTGTTCTATCAGAGCGGGTACGGCGACACCCGTTACATCGAGGATCGGATGCATCGCAGCGTCGAGGTAGCTCAGCGTCACGATTTCGTCGGGGGTCACCGGACGGTTGATATGCAAGCGTACGTTTGATCCGTTCACCTTGACGGACTTAATACTCACCGTTTCGTGTGCGCCGTCCTCTATCTTCGTGAGCACGACGAAGTCGCGTGGCGACGGGATAGACGTGGTGTCGAGTTCATCCGGGAAACCAATCGTCAGCACTGATCCAACGATCGAGATGCTGGCTGAAGGTTCGTCCACGAACTCGATGATTTCGTACGGACCCCAGGTACCTTTGCGGACGCCAGGTGGCAGTGTGCCGAAATCGAGGCGTACGCCCTCATCGGTCTCATCTTCCTGGTCCGGGATCAGGCGCATGTTGAACCCGCCTGAGGTTCTTCCTGCTGCGATGGTCACGGTCTCCGGGATAGCCGAGTGATCGTCTGCGGTCGCGCCGCCGACGTACGTCACCACAAGCGGAATCGTGACCGGTCGCCTCGCTGCGGTGTTTAGCAGTAATCCGATCCGATAGAGAACGTCGGCTTCGCGCATTCTGATGGGGTTGGAGTTGGCCGCCGTACTGAAATCCACTACTAGCGATTGTTCGGTGCCGTCGGCGAGCGTAATCGTGGTCGTCGCGGGGGTACCGGTCGTAACGCCTTCAGGAAGATTCCGAAATCCGATCACGACGGTTTCGCCACCGTCGCTACTGCCGTCCGACGTCGCCGTCACGGTGAACGTTTTGGCTGTTTCAGTCGCACCGAAACTCACGGTCGCGGGAATCGTGGAGGTGTCAGAGCTCGAAGCGCCGCCGCCATACGTTACCTGTGTCGTAAGGTCGATCGCACGTCCAGGCGCGGCGTCCAGATTGACGCTTACCGTCGCACCGGCACCACCTTCTGTCGCCGTGTAAGCCGCCGATCCGAATGACACCGTGACGGGTGCAACCCCGTCGTTGTCGTCAAGCGCCACCGTCGTTGTCGACGGATAGTCTGTCGTATCCAGGCGACCGCTATGATCGTATACGAACGACAGCGTAATGCTTTCGCCGTCATCGTTAGCGCTGTCGTCAGTCGCCGATATCGTGAACGTCTTTCGCTGTTCACCCACGGCGAATCTCACGCTCGAAGGGATCGTACTGTGGTCTGCGGCCGAAGCAGTGCCGCCGTACGCGACATCCAAGCCTACGTCGACAGGCTCAACATCTACCGGCGCGTGAAGATTGATGGCCACTTCAGCGTCAGCGCCACCTTCGACAGCGGTATACGACGCGGCGCCGAATCGCACGATCAGGGTGTCCAATGCTTCGACGATCTGGATGATTTCGTAGGGACCCCATGTGCCTTTCCGAACGTTCGAAGGCAAGGTGCCGAAGTCCAGGCGCAGACCTTCGCCGGACTCCGTCGTGCTGTCGGCGACGGCGCGAATGTAGAAACTCGCCGTGGTTGCGCCTTGGGCGAACGTTACCGTCCGCGGAAGCAAGGTGTAGTCCGCCGATGTCGCACCGCCCGTGTGCGTTACATCGATCGGGATGGTTAACGCGTTCGGTGCCGGCGCGCTGAGAAAGAGCTGCAAGTGATGCGAGACCCCACCCTCCGTGATCGTGATGGGTGCGGAGCTTGCCGAAGTGCCGAAATCCACGACCAGGTCATTCGGATCGATCACCGTGATCGTGAACGTCACGCTGGCGGACCCGCCATCGCCGTCATCGACCGATACCAGCACCGGTATGACGTCACCTTCATCCAAAGCCTGTGGTATACCGGTAAATCCGCGGTTACCTGGCGTAAAGGTCAGCCAACTGGGTAGAGCGGAACCGTCGGTTTGCGTTGCAGAGTAGGTCAACGTATGAAGACCATCTGCATCGTAGAACGTCGTGGTAGGCACCGTGTAGCGGAAGTTTTGCCCGATCCGCGCCTCCATGTCTGGAATGCCGTACCACACGACCGGAACGCTGTTCCCAGCGGTGACGACCGAGATGCTGAAGGTGTCACTCACCGACCCCCCGTTGCCGTCGCTCGCGGTCACTTTGACTGAAATGGTGCCAATATGTGAGGACTGAGGCGTACCGGCGAACGTCCGCGAGTCTCGAGAGAAAGACAACCAGCTGGGGAGCGCTGAGTCATTCGCCAGCGTTGCCTGATAGGTAAGGCGGTCGCCGACGTCTGGATCGTGAAAAGTGTTCGATGGGAACGTAAAGCTGAGGCGACTCCCTGCCGTCACCGACTGGTTCTCGATCTCGTTTGCCACTACAGGAGGACGATTGGTAACCGTCGTCGCGTTGATCGTGATGGTCATCTCAGCTTCGGCACTGTCCTCCGTACCGTCATTCACCTTGAAATTGAAAGTTACGGTCCCGGAAGCGCCAGAGGCGGGCGTGTACGTCAGTTTATTGGCATCGATGTCCGCTTTGCTGACGGCTCGTGGCAACAGACCGGAGGTTATCGCCGTGCCGTCATGGTTGAGCGTGCCGGTTGCCGGGATGGAGGTGATCTTGACGCTTTGCAGTTCCGCTCCGGAGTCGGTGTCGGTAAACGGGAAATCGCTGGAGACGAATGTGTAAGCCGTATCCTGCTGCGTGGTGACGGATCCATCAGCGGTCGTGGGGGCGGCATTGGCGCGGAAGACCTCGGAAAGTCCGTAGAAAGTCCCGTCATTAGCTCCATCGGCGCCGGCACCGCTCAGGGGACCGTGACCTGACGTGGTGGAATTCGGTCTTCCGAAATAGGTACCAGCACTAGCGCCGAGGGCATTCGAAGCTCCTGAGGTTGTTTTCTCCGTACCATCGTGATCGCACCCGGTCCATGGGAAGTTGGCTCCTAACGACGTATCTGGACCGTCCGTACCCAATGCGTTCTTGTCGTTGGCTTCGTCGTCCCAAGAGCCGTCGTAGAAGTCCTCGTACTGATCAGCGACTTTGGAGCCATTGAGCCAGTAAATAGGGACACCTTTGGCAGAAGTGGTGAATCGCGTATTGGTGTTATCACGCGCGTCTACATCTGCCGTGCAACCTACAACCTGAAAACCCGAACTGTGGCTCTGAATGTCGGCGTGTCCTGCGGCGGCTCTAGCTTGAATCCACGTGTTGTATGTCGCGATGTCGGTCGAATCCGCGTCACGTAGTGTATTGGAGAGGAACAGCAAACGGAACTCGTTTCCCGATGTTATCGCGGACGGTTTAAGGCTCCAATTTGAAGGGATTGATGTTGCCGTGTTGATCGTGCCATTGACGCGGAGACGCAGCGAAACAGAGTCGGGCGATAACCCGAAAGATCCTGTTGAACTAGCGCTACGAGCTTCGTACTTATCACCGATGCTCCAACCTTCCGCCGATGAAGCATCTTCGTCGCTCGAGGGAGTGCTTGACCACGTAGCTCCCGTGGCTCCGCCTTCTCCTACAATCCAGTATGTCGATGACCTGTTGAGAATCACTGTACTGGCCGGAGTAAACGTGTAGTTTTCAGTTACGTTTAAGGTTAACGCTGAGGGACCATCGAACGTGGAAACTATTCTGCCATCAGCAGCACCAACGCGGAGGGTAATAGTGGGTGGGGTAGTTCCAGATGAGGTTCTTAGTCTAAGCTCGACGTTTTCTAGCGTATATCCGGCGATGTTCGTTCCGGTTGTAAACGACTGGGCCAAATCCTCACTTAAGAATTCAAAATAATCGAATAATGACTTACTGATGTTGCTCACTAACACTTCCGATGTCTGTGCCGATGCGACGGGACTACCTAATAGCGACGCAGCGAACAGAATTACCAAGATTGCGAACTGTTGCTTCGCAATAGAGAGCGTGCTTAGTCGTTTATGTAGTGAACTTCCTTTGTAGAGCATGAACCGCGGATTGAGCGAGCTTCTGTTGACTTGGCTATTCGATTCGTGTATATGTGGCACCGTAGAAACTCGCTTAGTTAGTGTGTCGAGAGCCAGCGAATAACGCGACTCGTGAATGTGGGGCTTCCATCTGCGCTGCTTCTTTAGCTGCAATGCATACTAGTCGTGAAGATCAAGTTCTTGCAGTACAGCACGGCATGCGAGCGAGTATCCAATCACCAATCACTTCGCGTCCAGCGGTCAATGTCGCTGATTAGCAACGAATTACCGATGGATTCTAGGGAAAATAAAATGAAATATTAGGGAATATATGTTAAAATGAATGAATACATAGTGAAACTAGAAGGGTTGTAGCACGCATGTTTAAGTTTGATGCTCATAACGGCGTAGATCAAGTCCTCATCGGAGCCGAATCTTGACGGCAGCGCAACAACAACGGATCGACGAACTTGAGCAACGCATCTCTAGTCTCAGTGCGGCGATCTTGCGTATCAACGAAAGCCTAGATCTCAACACGGTTCTTCAAGAGGTCGTCGAATGCGCATGTTCACTTACCTCGACCAGTCGCGGCATCATCACGACGGTGGATGAACTGGGTGAGGTTCTTGAGTACATCAGCATTGGTTTTTCCGAGGGGGAACGCCACGGTATGGCGACTTGGTCCGACGGACCACACCTGTTTGCATACATGCGCGATCTCCCTGAGCCACTACGATTGACGAATATCGCCGAGTGGGTGCGCGAGCTCGGCTTTTCGACCGACCTCATGCCGTCCGTGCCCATCCTCGGTATGCCTTTGCGGCACCGAGGGATCCATGTCGGCAATTTCTTTGTCGGGGAAAAAGACGAAGGAACCGAGTTCAGCAACGCAGACGAAGAGATTCTGACGTTGTTCGCGTCGCAGGCGGCGGTAGCGATCGCCAACGCGCGCACGCATCAAGCCGAGCAAAGTACTCGCGCTGATCTTGAAGCTCTGATCGACACCTCACCGATTGGCGTAGCGGTTTGCGATGCCCGAAGCGGGGTAGTTACCTCGTTCAACCATGAGGCGCGAAGGATCTTCGAAACTCTGCGAACACCGGGAAACCCTGTCGAACACTTACTTGACTCAATGACATGCCGATTCGCTGACGGTCGTGAGGTCGCGCTGGGTCAGCTCCCCTTAGCACACCAGCTTACGAGTGCGAAAATGCTGCGCGCTGAGGAGATTGTGTTTTCGATTCCAGAGGGGCGAGACGTGTCCGCACTCGTCAACGTGACGCCTATTGAATCCACAAACGGTGATGTCGATACGGTCGTCGTGACCATGCAGGATCTTGCACCACTTGAAGAACTCGATCAGCAGCGCGCAGCGTTTCTCGACATGGTGAGTCATGAGTTGCGTGCACCTCTTGCGGCAATCACTGGATCCGCTGTTACGTTGGATGGCACAGTTGCGACCCTCGACCGAGCTGAGATGAGCGCATTTTTCCGCATCATCATCGAACAAGCGGAACACATGCGCAGTTTGATCAGCGATTTGCTTGACGCAGGACGTATTGATGCAGGCACGCTCTCAGTTTCTCCTGAACCAACCGAAGTATCTGCGTTGGTGGACAGGGCGCGCAACACGTTCCTAAGTGGTAAGAGACGTCACGAAATCTCGATTGACATAGCACCAGACCTGCCTCGTGTCATGACTGATCGACGACGAATCCAGCAAGTGTTGACAAATCTATTGACGAACGCCGCGCGTCATTCACCAGAAACCTCTCCAATTCACATTAGTGCTTCCGGTTATGGTCCCCATGTAGCGATTTCGGTCCGAGACGAAGGTCGTGGCATCGCACCTGAACACTTAACTCAATTGTTCCAAAAACACTCAGGACGAGATAAAGGAGGTGTCGGCGGCGGTCTTGGTCTCTCCATTTGTAAAGGGCTTGTCGAAGCGCATGGAGGACGTATCAGTGTGGAGAGCGAAGGCGTTGGGCAAGGCGCATGTTTCACGTTTACAGTACCTGTAGCGACCGAAGCAGAAAGGACACCATTCGACAACTTAGAACAGCCACGGTACAGTAAGAACGATGGCAAGTCGGCACGTATTCTGGTAGTCGATGACGATCCGCAAGCACTTCGATTCGTCCGTGAGGCATTGTCTGAATCCGGTTACACTGTGCTAGTGACGGGTGACCATCACGATATACCGAAGCTGATCGAGAAGGAAAAACCCGATCTTGTATTGCTCGACCTTGTGCTTCCAGACATGGATGGTATCGAGCTACTGCAGCACAACACCGAGCTTGCCAGCTTACCTGTGATTTTCATCTCAGCCTACGGAAGAGATGCGACGATCGCACGAGCACTCGACAGCGGAGCGGCAGACTACATTGTCAAACCATTTTCGCCTACTGAATTGGTGGCACGAATCCGGGTCGCGTTACGGGGACGTGGCGGATCTGTACCGTTCGAATTGAATGGTTTGACAATTCAGTACGACGAACGTCGAATCTCCGTGGATGGGGAACCAGTCGAGCTCACTGCGACTGAATTTGATCTCCTGCGCGTACTATCGTTTGGTGCAGGTCGGGTCTTAACGTACGCCACGCTCCTACACCGCGTCTGGCGTGGCGATGGCGACGACGACCTAGTGCGAGCATTCGTTAAGCAACTTCGTCGCAAGTTAGGTGACGACTCTCGTAATCCGCGTTGGATTTTTAACCAACGTGGAGTCGGATACTACATGCCGGGTCCCGAAGACGGTTAGCGTTCATTCCCGCGAAAATCGAATCAGAAAGGGCAATCGCGACGTGCAGATCATCACGTCGAACATCGCCAATGCGGGAGTTCAACAGCCGACGAGATTTAGGAGTTGCCGGTACGATTCTTAGTTCTTCAGCAATTTGGGCCGTGAATTCATATCCTGGGCAATAGGCATCGTCGGACTTTGATCCTAATGTCATTGCGAGATCTGTTAAACGAATTCACCGTGTTGTCATGCGTTCTCGAGTAGCACCTCCTGTTATTTATGAATCCTGAACGAGGCAACCTCAACAAAAGAGTATCAGAAACTACCATGGCTAGAAAGTGCTAGGTAACTCAAGCATTGGGGCGGTCATTCCCGCGCAAAATGAAGAAGACAACATCGCATCGGTAGTTGAAGATCTAGTTGCACTGCGTGGTCCAGACGGAAATCGTTTGATTGATGACATCGTCGTTTGCGACAACAACTCGAATGACGCAACCGCGCAACGAGCCAGTAAAGCCGGCGCTCGTGTGGTTAGTCAACGCAAGCATGGATACGGCATCGCCTGTTTGACCGCGATTGCGGCGTTAAAACCCGTTGATGTCGTGTTGTTTGTGGACGGCGATCAAGCATTCAAAGTAGAACAAGCGACTCTCCTACTACAGACGATCGAGCGAGGTGCCGACCTCGTCATCGGATCCCGTATTCTCGGAGAGATGGAACCAGGCGCACTGTCACTGCCTCAAGTCGTCGGTAATCAGGTGGCGGGGTTATTGATTCGATTGCTTTGGCGACAACGGACGACAGATCTTGGTCCCTTTCGGGCAATTACCTCTAAAGCTCTCACCAAGCTCCAGATGACGGACGAGACATTCGGCTGGACCATCGAGATGCAGATCAAAGCGCTTCAGCACAAAATGACAGTCGTTGAAGTCCCTGTTGACACCCTCAAAAGGAAGTATGGCAAATCCAAAATTGGCGGTACGGTCCGAGGCGTCGTACTAGCTAGCATCGGTATCCTCGGAATGATCGTGAAACTCGTGATGCAAGATTCGATATCCCGTAAGAGACAGAGAAATCAATGAGACTGTTCACAATCTTGTAGTTTGCGTCTCTTTCGCGTATTTCACCGTCGCGATGACGACCGAGCGTCACGAATTTTGTTTAAGGTTAAGGACTAACGATTGAATTTGTACGTTAGTGTGCCGCCAAACGCTTTGAATTCAGCCGTGTTTCGTCCATCAAGCACCTTAAACCAATGTAACCCGATATCGACTTTATTAAACAGTAGCGTGCCGCCAACGGAAACGCGATTGACGTCTTCTGCCACATTCGGGAACTGATCCCAGTGCCTTCCGTGTGCACCAGGTCCTGGCGGCGGACCGATATCAATATCACCTGACGACGATTGAATGTGGTACTGGGTACTAAGTACGAGGTGTTCACCGACAATAAAGTGCGCGTCGAAGTTCATAAAGGTTTCCCGAGGCACATCGCCCGAACGGTTTCGAATGCCTAGTTCGGCGGATAGTGCTACGCGATTATTGAAGACCTTACCGACGACACCTGACAATTCGATTCCACTCGCGCCGTCCCCGATCGCAGTAGGACCAGCACCAACGCGCGTTGGATCACCCCCGATCTCAGCAGGTCCCGGACCTCCTGTCGGGTAATTTCCGGCAATAACGGCACCGAACCGAACCGCGGCGCTCGGTCCCCCGCTTACGATTTCGTCACGAAATCGCCACGTAAGTCCTACCTCTGTATCCGTGATCCCATCAGTTTCAAGAGGAATCGGTCTACCATGCTTCGGAGAGACTTCGGATCTACCCACACTGATATCCACTGAAACAGCATCAGAGAATCCGTACGTGCCGTTGAGCGTCACGGTACTTTGATCCAGACCTTGAAAAGGTATAGGGTTGGGTCCGTTCTTGCCAACCCACATATTGTCCGCCGATTGAGATACGTATGACATCGTCATCGTGCCGCTCCCAGGTGCGGGAAGCCATACGGACCCGTCAGCCTCCACAATAGGTGCGGTGGTTAACCAGCCAGCTGTCGCTATAGCAAGATAGATTCTTACTTTGTTCATTTCTTTATTCCTTCTATTAACGTGCTACAGCTTGAATCGGCGTAGCAAGTAGTAGTGCACCATTTCCTGCTCATCTCGATCGAGAACTTTGATATGTTCGTCGTCTGGCGTGCCGGGTTTGTCGCTCTCGTCTCTAGCTTCAAGGCTGTTTTTCAAGCTGATTGCGCGATCACGATTCAACTCACCGCTCGAAATCGGGCAAGACGCACACACGAGTTTTTGAAAAGTCAACGCCTTACCTTGAGTGTAGGCGTCGCGCGCACTAATGGTGCCACCTGGCCGAATGGAACCTGAAGCAAATACGGATGACTGGACCAACACTATCGCGACTCCAACGACGATCCACGCTGCAATATTTCGTCTCATCGCACTCTCCTAAATGAAAATGATTAAGGCATGTGTTTCTTGTGCACACCTAGTTGCGAAATATTACGCAGAAAATTATGAATTATTTTAGAAAGGAAAATCTAAATAGTGAATAATGTGTGAATATTCAGTTTTTAGCTGGCCATCGCCGACGGTTATGGTCCCGTTCTCTGGTAGTGGCCACTTGATTTCCGTTTGACCCTCGCACTGTCTCTTAGTGTTGCAGATCCGAAGTAGGTTCTCAATCGACACGTGGTAAGAGTCAATCAGTACGAACCGACCACATAACAAAGTAGAAGATGCGTTTTTAGTCGGAAATATCGCGATCGTTAATTAGTGTCTTCTCTCTCGACTCTCGTTGCTTCTACTGATTAGCTGTTCTGTGTTTTCTGAGTAGGGCCGCAATCTTGTAGAACAAGACAGGTTGCTGGTCCACAATGCGTAGCACGTGTTTTTAGATCCATAGCGGACCGGGCCGTTTTCGTGTTGCTATCGAGGTTTGACGTCAGTTTCTTCTATACCTTGTTTCAGAAGTGAAAAGGACCAAAACATCTTAGGTTTTTCATTAAATTCCTATTAAATTCACTAATAAAGGTTCTTTTTCTTTACTAATTCATTTAATTTTCTCTAGAATCAGGTTTTATATCGATTGCGCGATGTAAAACGACATGACGAATCTAGAGTGGTTTGCTCCACTAGCGCAGTCTTTGATACCTACCACTTCGAGTGAGCGATCGGGAGTTTTCGATGTCCCCTTTCGGATTATTTGCCGATCCTCACTTGAGTGTTTCGTAGGCACCTGGCAGCTTCAATTTAGGAGGTGATTTTCGCGATGATGGTGAAACCGAAACATACTCTCTTGACGACGACTGTGTCCCTTCTCGTGTTGTTGACATTTTCGGTCTTCGCAGAAGACTTCGATGGCTACGTCGAAGGTTACGAAAGCTCCCCCTCAGAAGTTGAAGTCATCCTCGAGACACGAGGCGTTTTGAGAGTGGAATCACCGGATACCTCCGGCAAATTTACATTCGAGGATGTCGCGCCTGGGAAGTACGCTGTTAAGGTTCGTGCGCCCGGTCATAAGACGACACCGGCGCGAATTGTCACCATCCCTCTACACGAACCAGAGGAGCCGTTTCGATTAGAGATGATTGCCACGCAGCCATTCGTGTTTCATTGGGAAGAAGATCAAAGTACTGCCGGCTTTGAGTATTCCGCCAGTGTCGCTACGCCGCGAAAGGTAACGTTTTTGGATCGTCAGTACGCGATTGTTGATACCGCTGCATCGCTAGAGCTTGAACGCGAATTCGATGTCTCATTGGTAAACGACGAAATGACCTGGTCGCATGAACATGCATATAGGTTACTCATGACCTTTGACTCGATCCCTATACACGATCTGAATAAAAGTAAGTGGACGATCACCGAAGATGAACTCCATAACGATATCGAAATCGAGTCTAACAACGACGGTAGCAGCTCTGTTCGTATTTCAAATGCTGTTTTCGTCAATGCGAATCCTCGTGTCGTCGAAGTTGACGGTAAACGTGGTTTTTGGTATTCGAATCGATTGCATCATGCGGTCACGCGTTACATCACTGACAGAGGTAGAGATCGAGACCGAGTCGAACACATCATGAATGAAAACTTCGGTATGTCTCAGATGGTTCGAGACTATGCGGCTCTTACCGGACCAACAACGGGCGAAACAAGCGCTTCTTTTCAAGCGTTTCACTCCGAGGAGCTAGTACAGATCATCAATCTACTACAGGACATGCCGCGAGGATTTCATGTCATTCCGGAATTGAAATACTTTATACGCCGAATCGACGGAATGCCACATCCCCTCTATCCGACAGCGCCTGCGGTCGCGTGGCCAGAACAAGGGTACGTTGAGTTCATGGACAGCGCATTTTTTAATGCTTCAGTCGACGATATTCACCGCCTTGTTCTTCACGAAAAGTCTCATTTCCTTTGGTCACATGTCTTCGATGATCAATTGAAAGCAGATTGGATCGAGTTAGGTGGATGGTACGAAGATCCTAATGCTCGATCGGGCTGGTCAACAACATTAACCACTCAGTTCGTCTCTGCATACGCTCACTTAAAGAATCCGAATGAAGATATGGCGGAATCGGTTGCAGATTTTGTTATTAATCCTGATGTCCTCCGGAGCCGAGCGAGTCTTAAATACGATTTCGTTCGCGACCGCGTAATGCAAGGCAATATCTACGTGTCGGAGATTCGCGAGGATTTGCAGTTCGAGGTTTACAACCTATTCCCCGATTATGTCTTTCCCGGCAAGATAAAACGCATTGATATCGAAGTTGCCGGTGAGTCTGAAGCGGACAAGGAATTGAATGTCACGCTTGAGCTACATGCAATAGATTTCGAGAAGGAAGGTGCGTCGCACGCATACACTCGGATCACGAACGACATTGGAACGCACATCGATTTGTACTTGTATCCAATCGACGAGAATGGCGAGTATATAGATGAAGGCATTGTGCTATTTGGTTCGAAGGTTATTCCAAAGGAGGCTAAGGCTGGGTACTGGTATCCGCTTCAGATGGTGATTCGAGATCTAGCGGGCAACAATCGCTACCAACGCGACAACGACTTCGGTTGGAAGATGTACGTTGACAACGCACTTGAAGACTACACCGAACCTCGCTACGTCCCTGGATCAGCACGATTGGCGAAGCGGGACGAAACAGTAACCGAACATGGCGTCGAGTATGACATTCAAGTCATTGAAGTTACTTGGCAGGTCGATGAAGACGGAACCATGAAAAGCAACGCGCCGTGTTATGCGCGACTGACGATTCCAACGGATAACTCCTACTATTACGATCATTTTGGAGACCACGAAGACGGTGTGTGCTTGGTTGAATTCGTCATGCCAGAATACATGCCGACTGCGACATATTCGCTCCGGCTTGTTGTAATGACGGATTCTGGCTTAAACCAAGGGCGAACCACATTTAACGGTGAAAATGAGCCAATAAAAACCTTGGCTCTTGTCACTTCGAATCCCGATCTGACACCGGCTGAAATCGACATAAATAGGATTTACGTGGACGCCGAACCCACTAACCCTGAGCAACCAAATGGTGAAACGATCGTCAACATCACGTTCTACATCAGAGATGATAACTCTGGCTTCCGACATGTCGCAATGCGCCTTCGTGACCCACTAGGTGGACAACATTTTCAATGGCACGAAGGACCCGATCCCTTCTCTCTGTATCCTAGAACCGAACCTAATAAATGGTACAAGCGGCAGGCGAATTGGATCCTTCCGCCCGGCTCACTTCCTGGGAATTGGGGACTCGCATCAATGCGTACGCATGATCGAGCTCGGAATCAAAGGAACTACGACTTCACCGAAACGATTCTAATAGAGGTTCAGAATTCGATGCAGTTACTTCACGTTGTTCGAGGAGGCAACTTCAGTACGAATGAGACGTGGGAACACTACAACTACCGTAATACGGCCAAAAAACCGATCTTGAGATTGGTGGAAACGGCGGACTCATCGGAGGCTGCGTTAGAAAAGAGGTAGAGACTCATTCCAGCGTCCCAAACCGTAGCAGCCTTCACAGATTTCTCGTGACCGTGGTTTTCGTATCTCAATGGTGCAAATCTGAGGCGTAATTGTTGTCTGTTGATTCGCTTTGTTAAGCGAACTCGTCTTCCATTGCGACGGATATGGAAATTAGAGTCTAGTTAGAGTTGACGCGCGCTGCGTTCGTCGTGGGGTTGCTGTCGGTCAGAAAATGTTTCACGGCATGGTTTGAACATTACACTGACTCAGAGCGAGGGTGAATTTTGACCGTAATACCCTAAATTCATTTTATATTCATTCTAATATATCCTATTTCTCTTTATATTCATTTTATATTCTTTAGAATCTTTATGTAAATAGGTGACTCACTTCATACTTGACATGAAGAACCTGCTACGTATTTTCTCAATAGCGCTTCTTCCGGCACTCACCATTTCCGGTGAAGAATCAGGCGTATTCTTCAACCACTCACCGACCACTGCTAAGTCGGGTCTTACACTCGAGGAAGACACCACAAAAGGAGGCCATCACCGCGTAAGAGGAGGAACCGTTTTACGAGAACGTCATGCCGGGGTTTCTTTCTCGCAACTGCGGGAAGTTCAGACATCTCACCAAAGGGAACACGAAGGCCGAGCATCGTTCAAGCTGGAGCTGTTTCAGGATGCGGCTTGGGATGTAGAGGATATTCGCACCACACAGACCGCAAGAGGCTACTCGCTAAACGGACGCTTAGTTGGCGTTCCATTTGGGACCGTCACGTTGGTCGTCAACGACGACACAGTGATCGGTACCGTTCGCACACCCACAGGAACGTACTCTATCGATCCGGCTGGGAGAGGTTTCGTTTACATTCGAGAAGTAGATCCATCTGACCTTCCTCCTCTCGGTGAACCTATACCAGCACATCAAGGGTCAATGGGGTCCAACGATACGGCTTCAAAGAGACCTTCGCGTATCGCAGTCTCACGGAGCACCTCGGCAGCGTCACGTGAGGGTATCGCGGTCGTCGACACTCTTCTGGTTTTCACACCTGCTGTCCGCAAAGCGATGGGAGGGGAGCGTGCGGTAGAAGCACTTATGGACCTGATCATCGCTGAATCCAACCACGCGTTTGAGGAAAGCGGCGTCGACATGCGCCTGTTCCTTACACGCACGGGTGAAGTTGATTATCAGGAGACCGGTCATGGTGAGGTTGATCTGGATCGACTTCGACGACGCGGCGACGGCTATATGGACATCATTCACGAATGGCGCAACGCAACCGGCGCAGATGTAGTACATCTTCAATTGGCAGATTCAAATATTGGCGGAACCGCCTATATGCCAGACGATATGCGCTTAGCAGAAGGGGAGGTTTACACGTTCAGCGTGGCTGTGTACTACGCAGGAACCATGATCGCGACACATGAAATCGGACACAACATGGGTCTTCAACACGACCGGTTCGTGTATCCGGGTACGCCGCACTCGGTATATTTTCATGGCTATGTCAACCAAGCGGGGCTCGCCCCTTCCGCGGACAATCTACGCCGCTGGCATACGATCATGGCGTATTCCTCACAGTGTCATTCGGTTTCAATCGATTGCTCGCTGTTGCCGCGGTTCTCTAATGCAGAACACCAGCACCTCGGAGACCCCTTAGGTGTCGGCGTCGACACAGAGAATGAAGGAGCGGGAGGACCAGCAGATGCCGCACGTTTCCTTAACGAAGTGCGTTGGGAGGTAGCCGAATACAACTCCGAGGTTACCGATCTCCGTGTCGAAACCACAATCGACGTCAGGACATTACAGCCTAACGACGTTTTTACGATCGAGGCACAGATTGCCAATCAAGGAGGTATCGACTCAACCGCAATCGGAGGACGTTGGTACCGATCGAGCGATGCGTCCATCGGATCTGAAGATTCTGTATTGGGAACAATCGATTTGCAAGATGTTCCGGGAAGGAGTGTGATCATTGAGTCGATCGATCTTGTCGCACCGGATGATTTCGGCGATCACTACTACGGTCTATGCATAGATTCCGCTCCTGACGAAGAGGATGTAGCCAACAACTGTTCTACTGGGTTACGCGTGACCGTTGGACCGACCGTGTCCATCGCAAATGCTCAAAACGTTGAAGGAATGCCCGTGTCGTTTGACGTAACGTTGTCAGAGAGCCGACCTTCCGACGTAGAGATCAGGTTTGAGGTGCTCCCCGCGCAATCGTCCGAAGGGGTTGATTACCGGTTAAATGAAACTTCGCTCGTAACGATTCCAGCGGGCGAAACTAACGCGAAGATTCACGTGGAGTCAATCGACGACGCCGTGGTCGACGGCGACGATACGTTCTCCGTACGTCTGCTCAATACCGGTCAACTGGCGGATGCGGGAGTTGCGATTCGTGTCGACCAAGAGCTAGCGACCGGAACCATCACGGACAATGACGGCGAACCGACTTTCGTCGACCCGCAACTTGAAGACGCGGTCCGATTCGAACTCCACAAGCTACAACACGACCCGATCTCGCTGACCGACATGACTAGGTTAACCCAGCTGCGAGCTTGGGGGAGGGACATCGAGTCGCTGAGTGGATTGGAATCTGCGACTAACCTACGTTCTGTTTTTATTCACTCCAACGCAATCGCGGATTTGACGCCGCTTCGCCACTTACCTCGTTTAGAAAAGCTGTGGCTTAACAGCAATCCAGTGACCGACTTGACCCCGCTACGGAAACTCCCGTTCCTTCGTGAACTGCATATCGACACCGCGGGATTCACCGATCTAACGGAATTAGCGCCACTTGTCAAATTACGCTCGATCTCGCTCGTTGCCAACGGCATTACGGACATATCGCCACTGGCGAATCTGGATCAGTTAGTCACACTAGATCTTTTTGGTAATGCGATCAGTGATCTGTCTCCGTTGCGACACCTTGAGCATTTGGCATTTGTCAATTTAGCGAACAACCTCGTCTCAGATCTCGACCCGCTCGCGGAACTTTCCGCAATGCGACACTTAGATCTTCAAGTGAACCAGATTACCAACATTGGTGCGCTCTCGAATCTCAAAGTCCTAAACAGGCTGAACCTAAACAGCAACGCGGTTGTCGATGTCACGCCTCTCGCAGACCTTCGGCAACTCTCGAGATTGGAAATGGCGAACAACCGAATTGAGGACATCGGACCTCTTGAACATTTAACACTCATCCAAATTCTCGACCTGTGGAATAACCGCATATCAAGTATTGATGCGTTAGCAGACATTGAACTCCTCTTGTATCTCAATCTTGCGAACAATGAGATTGAGGACATTGAACCGCTCAGTAGGCTTAAGCCACTACCCACTTTCTTGTCTAGGTACATTGACCTCGCTGACAACAACATCGCTGACGTTAGTCCATTAATAACAGGAAATACCTTAACCAATCGTGACACGTTGGACATCACTGGTAATCCTCTCAATGACGAGACGCTAAACACTGGTATCCCAACGCTGAGATCATTAGGCGTCACAATTACCTATATCGAAATGTCCATATTAGCGAGCGCCGCGATCGAAGGTCAGCCGTTGATATTTCCCGTCATTCTCGACTTGCCATCAACCGAAGATCTCGAGGTGCCTTACAGCCTAAACGCGCTTTCGGCCGAAGAAGGTGCAGACTTTGTCGATAGTGGCGCGGGGAAGTTGGAGGTGTCAGCACGCAGTACGTTTGCTGAGGTCGTGCTACCTACGAATATCGACGACGACTCGGAGTCGGTCGAGGGCGTTTCGATTACGCTTACGACTCCCGGAGGTGGTGGCGGCGGGGTGAAAATCGAACGCAGTAGCGCGACCGGAATCATTGTAGACCCAGACGGTCTGGTCACGCACGTTCCCTTTTTTCCAGACAGTTTGAATCAGACTCGAGAGAGTTTCTTACGGATTTTTAATTTCGGAAAGTACGGAGTCGGACACTTAAACGTTTTCGATGATGCGGGTCGAAGCGTCTCCGTGCCATTTTCCATTATCAGCGGTTCAACGAGGCGTGTTGATTTGCAAGACGTGATGCGCGAACACACCGTACGGCGGCTACGGGATCGAATCGATGATCGCGATCAAAGGATCGAGGTCCGCGGTGACGGCCTCTTCGTTAGAACTTACGCACGTACTGAGGAAGGCTTTATCGCTGATCTGCACGATCTCGTTTCAAAGTCGTCGGATGGTTACCTCGTTCCGATATTCAATCCCGCGGAAAACATGGACGAAATCAGCCTTTTAAGGTTAATCAATTTGGATTCGACCACAGCCAATGTAACGATCGAAGGGATAGATGATCAAGGTACGACTTCGCCGGGTAAGGTCAGTGTCACGCTCGAACCGGGTACTTCTCGTACGCTCAGCGCTCAGGATCTAGAGTCGGGTGATGGTTTAAACGGAGCGTTGGGCAGTGGACAGGGTAGATGGCGCTTGCTCGTAAATTCCGATCAGAATTTGGCCGTCTCCAATTTAATGAAAAACTCGGCAGGATATATCACAAACCTGTCGATCGGCGCCAGCAGCATATCGCAGACTGACGACGGCGAATCGGTCCACCTCGTTCCTTTTTTGCCGACGACGTCTGACCCGTCATCGGTTGAGGGGCTTGTTCGTGTGATTAACAAAGGCGATCCCGGAACGATTCAAATCGCGGCTCGAGACGATACAGATTTAGAAGCTCGCATGACCACATTGACAATCGGGAGGGGAGAAACGGTCGAATTCAGTTCTCACGATCTTGAGATGGGAAATACCGCGATAGGTCTGTCCCCCGGCACGGGCTCGGGCGAAGGTAATTGGTGGTTGGAACTGACGACTGCGCTTGACGTCATCGTCCTAGCCTATACGCACCTTCGGAATGACGCACTGCTCTCAAACATGCACGATTTCGCGCCAAGAAACAGTTCCGGTGTATATCTCGTACCGTACGTTACTCCGGTGGGGAACACCGATTACGTCAGCTCGTTTCGGCTCATCAATACGGGGTCTTCAGACGTGCCAGTGACGATATTTGGATTTGATGAAGAGCACAAATACAGTTCCGGTAGGATAGGACTAACGCTTGCTGCATTTACCTCACGAGATATCTCAGTGCGTGCTCTGGAACAAGGAGAGGAAGGATTAACCGGGTCGCTCGGCCCTGGGGCAGGTGCATGGGTTATTGGCGTATCAACCGACCAACCCATCGTAGTGATGGGTTTATTAACTAACCCCACAGGGCACCTAACCAACGTCTCCTCTTTTCGTTGATGATGTAGGTTCTTTCGACACGATGGAATTTCGTCCGATTCATCGTCTTGAGAAGGATTCTCACTCACTCGGTTTTCTGTTTCTCGCTACCTGAGCAAAGTCCTGAATTTCAAATCGTGATGACGATTCCGCTAACGTCTTTTCGCCCTCCACTGCCTCCAACGCTACTTGAAAATTCAACAATGGCGCGAACCGATGTTGGCTTCGTTTGCCGATCATGGGTTTCTCCCGTTGTAGCAAACATCCCGCGTTATCTCACGTAAGGCGAACGGCGTTCATGCCAGCGTCTGCCAGGCGACGTAGGCAAGGATGTACGCAGCGGTCGCTACTATCAAGCGCAACGCAGCTTGTACCACTTCGTCCTTTGACGGGCAGAGCATCGCGAGCGTCCTAATCACCGCCTTAAAGCGACCCTCAGTTTCAGTGTCATTGAACATCTGCAAGAACTGATGAGGGAGTACGTCGACAAATTTATGCAGGAACCAAAGGTCCTAAACTTAAATTAGAAACCTCTCGTCAGCGTGTCTTTCATTTGCGCAGTGTTCCGCTTAGCTTGTAGTAACAAGCCGTGATTATCGGCGCATATACAACCAATGCAATTGTCTGACCCAATGCGAGACCGATCATAAGTACACGTTTTTCAGAATAGTTCTGAATATCGGAAGTCAAGCCAAATACGAGACCTACGATCCCTCCTAGGAGACCACTCAATACTAACGTCATAGTAGATAGTAGTACGGTCAACCATAGAACTCTAAGTGTTTGAGATTTGGTTCGCTGCCAACTCCGACCTAGACTTTGACGTATCGACAAGTCTTCCATAACCAAAGCTGGGAAAGCGACAGTCCACCTAAGCGACAGCCAAAACGCAAAGATCGCGATCGAAAAACCAACTATCAGGAACTCTATGCTGGAGGAGTACTCAGCAACAAGCAGTGGACCTACTAAACATATGCCTAACAAAATGTTGACTGAATATAACCCAACCGAACGGATAAGAAGCCTCGGCGTAAAACCCTGAAGGTGCGAGATCGCCGCGCTCCAAGTCGTGTCGAGAAATGTTCCGTCAGTGCTCTCAGCTGGAGACTCGATGGTACGGATAACCATCGGAACAACCGCAAGCCACATCAATAGCATCGACGTCAAGAAAACAAAGGTTCCCAGATAGGAAGTTAATTCGAGACCGAATGCGGTTTCGCTGAAGTCATTTATCCCCGACGCTAGTTGGGAGGCGATGAACCTCGCGATCACGGCAATTACTATGATCGTAATTGCCTTCTTTCTTATTACTTGAAGACCCAGTCGAATGGTCGACCACACGTAAAGGCGTGTACCGACTGGATTTGTGCTCATGGTCGGGGTTTGGTTAGGGAGGGTGATTAGGTGGAAATCGAGATTTTAGTTTGGCACCGATGTTACACGTCTGCCGTTATACAGAACCAACACTGGATCGGTACCGAAGGAAATCGTGTATGTAGTCGTTCACCCGTTGCCCTACGAAGTCGCAAGCATTTTTATCTGTTGGGTGTCGAAAGTGTTTATGCACCGATTGAATTGAATGCAACAGATGCAACACACTCTTAAAATTCATTCAGTTAAACTCAAAGGGTTGAGAAGATGACCACGACCCACGCAGAACAAGAGGATCCGATCTCGACCCTTGAGGCGTACATTACCGAATTAAATGAGCTCGAGCCGTCTCAACGGAGACTCGCTTTGGCAGTATTTCTCGCCTTAAAGGTTGTTCGCGTCCGAATGTTCAAATCGAACGATCACCGTCTATCAGCGATGGTCGAGTCCTCGATACCTCAAGGCGAAGAAATCAAAGATGTATGCCTGAAGCTAGCGAACGCAGTTAACTTTCCCGCAACTTCGCTAGACATCCTTAGTTCGCTATCAAACACCGAGAGCGGAGAGAAGGCTCTCGCTGCTGTCGCAAGCATTGATCTCGTGGCTGACGACTCTGGGAACGTGACGCTCAATGCTAGTCAAGCAATGTCTCTTGAAGGTGAGGATTTGGCAGCTCTTCAAGGGCAGGTTCCGGAACCGTTAGCCACGATTCACCTATCGGAAACGAGAGACGGTACGTTCCTATCTGCTTCCGAGGCGGCGAATTTGCTGGGAGTTGCAAAGTCAACCGTCACGCGAAAAGTAGACAAGAACGAAGTGCTTGGCTTTCGCGCGTTTACGAATGCGCTTCGTATCCCTGCAGAACAGTTCGTTGACGGAACGGTGATTACCGGTATTCCAGACGTACTGGGGATGTTTACGGAAGAAGCGATTGACGGCGAACCGTATACGGATCACAGAGGCGCTTGGTATTTCCTTAATACTGTGGTCTATCCAGGCAATACCACACCGCGTCCTATCGACCTGTTGAAAGCGTGTGTGGGAAGTAAAGCGAGCCACGACGTGATCTTGGAACTAACTCGAATCAAGGAGAGTCTCGACCGCGGCGATCATATTTAATGGGCGCAAATCTCTCGACGCTAGACCCAACGCAGCGCGACGCGGTCGCAGGACTTTTCGCAGGGCTTATAACTGTTCGGTCCATTTCGAACTACGTGCGAATACTCCGTCGAAGATACGCGAATAACCCTCTAAGTCCTGGTTCAGGACCCAGTCGTTTCAGTCCTATCCTTTCCACACTAGACGCACTTCCACAAAATCCTCTTTTCCAAGTCACTTATATGGCCGCTGACCTCGCGACCGCAGCTTATGAAACCTTGATTCGCGATCGATTCGACCTTGATCTAGCGCGTGTTCTTTTACCTGAAGATTACGGAACCCACGTAGCAGTCAACATTTCCACTTTGCACGATGAGGTAATCACGGTAGTGGACCTTACCGACGGAAACTCGACCCGACACGGAGTACCTAGCAACGTGGCAAGCTACTCAGCTCATAACGACGGACAGGATTTTGCAACGTTCGTGTACGCTAACATGCCGACCGTCGATGGATTGCTATATCGAAGTCGCTTCACCAACCAACTCAATATCGCTATCTTCGATCGCGGAATCCACCGTATCGTGTGCGGAAAGTCATTGTCGATTACCCAGGAGCTCCTCGGAAGTGCATTGCGGTCTTGGAATATCCGCGTGAATTGACGGTTGACCCGCAATAGCTCGTTAAAACGGCGTAACCAATTAGTGAGTTACGTCGACGAATGTTCTAACGCGTGCGGTAGTTCGTTAGAAAATGGAAATCGAGATTTTGTTCGAGCGATGCGGAATGCATTGTCAGACCTCAATCCGAATGAGAATATTCGAACTCCAAAAGCGATGCGGACATCCGCTCATTCGACGAAGACACCCTACCAGATACTCTATCGCTTATCAGGCTTAACGCTTAGGATTTCCACTTCGAACCACGCCAATCAGACGACATGGATATAGACAAGGTCGACGAAGCAGTACTCGCACTCCTCTACCTCGGCGCTCACAATGATGGTGCAAGGACATGGAAGTCATTCGATTGGGACGCAATGGAACGACTCCACGAGAAGGGGTTGATCTCGAATCCAGTCGGCAAAGCTAAGTCCGTTGCTTTCAGCGAGGAAGGTTTCGAGCGATCCAAAGAGGCTTTTAATCGACTTTTCGGTGTGGACGATTAATCGCTGCGTGCTGCACTATTTCGTACGGCCGCCACGCTGACCATCTGCCTACGGGTTTTCTCCGTTCGCAAGGAATCATTTGATCAATCAACTGTTTCGCGTTCTAACCTGAGAAGGTCTATGTCGGTCGGTGGGTGGGTCGAAAGATCGACGAGCGAGGAATTCACTACACGCTCCGAGTAGCTGGCCTTGCACTCACCGGCGGATTCTGGATATCTAAACCGGTCTGCCAAGACAAATGAGTTGCACTTATTCAGTGCTGAGTCGATGTAGTAAGTCTGACTTTAATTTCAAGCCACTAGGAGCAAGTTTGGCATCGTCTTCTTCACGTGCGTAATCAAGCCACAAGAATTGGAGATGCTCGGTTAATACAGACTCCAGTTCTCGTCTGGAGAATGCATACAAAAAATATCGAGGTCACCCTCTAGGATATAACAAGACGCATCATGATCAAAGTTCACCTGGAATACTACTAATGGTGGAGTCGCTTTCAGATGCTCATTTCCGACTTGAAGGTAAGCGATCTCAATAGGAGATGTGTCAACCAACGCTCACTCCTTCAACCTCTGATACGTTGATAGCCGCGCTTACTTTCTGTGATCCTTGAATCTTAATGTGAGTGCGGTTATTCGATGAATCTAATTTCGTTTCCTTTCTTTCGTAGCGAGATTGTGAAAATAGTTCGAGGTTGATTAGCCTAAGCGGCATCATCCGGGTGAGATCGCCTGGTTGGCGGACGCACCGAGTCAATCCGCGATCTACTGCTTCACGCACTTACGTCACCGCCAGAGAAAGACTTGGCATTCTCGTACGGAGTTGCGGGTAACGTAACGATGTTCAAGTGGGCGCGTCGGTGTTCATTTTCGTCTGCGCCATGTCCGTATGTTCTTTACAGTCCGTCGTCGCCGGTAACCAGACGGTTCTCTTTAAGGAGGGCTAGATAGACTCACCAAGTATCGCGCTTTCGTCCACGATTCGGTATGTACTTCACCAACTTGGATGAACCAGATCTCGCCCGTTAGATAGCTCGGCTTGTATATCAAGTAGTCGTAGGTAGTCCGAGATTAGTCATGTATTACCCACGACCGTCACTTCTATCTCAAGAGGTTCGACATTCGGGATTGGTTCTTGGGTGAGTACGTCAATTGCCGTAACGCGGAGTACGCCTGAACCTGGTCGGAGGGCATGAGCGTGGAGATGATCTGGAAGCGCGTTACCTTCGCCCTGGTCTGGAACGGTAGCCTCGAACGGGGCAGATGCGGAAGTGTCGAGATCAAGTTGGACGAATTCAGTGTCGGCCGTGATAGGGAGGCGCGGCAGCACTACCTCGACGGTTGAGCCCACTACCACACGGTATTTAGAGCGGATTCCGCTATGTAGGAGAGCGTTTAGGCGAGTAGCATTCATTCGGTCGTCACGTCAGCTCGGACTGGAAGCACGAGATAGTCATACTTAGCGCACGATCGACGAAGGTCCCCTTCCCTGCTGATCTTTGGGTTAGAACAAACTTTGTTCAATGAGCGAATGATCTGTACAGGCGGGAATTGCGTCTCTTCGCATCGGTCAGCGTTGAGCATGAGGTCGCGTACCAAAATTCTAGAGTTCGTTTCGCAAAACTCGGAAACGAATATTCAGCGGCTGAATTTACCCTCGAAATACCGTGTTACTGATCCCTGATGAGGCGTAGGCAATTTACGATATGTCGCTCTTCGACTCCGGTTTGATTCTTTCGATGATTCGTCTTCGCTTTTCCTTTCCACTTTCGGATAGATCATCTTCACCCGAGAGAACATAGACGAGCCACCAATCTTGGAGTGTTTCCTCAAGCACTTCCGCTAGCTCAGACTTTGAATATGCATACAAATCCAATTCCAAGTCCCCTCGCAGTCCATAGCATCCGGAATCCTCATCGTATTCGACTTCACAACGTAGTGGTGGGTCGATCACGAAATGTTCGTCGTCCACTACGAAATCGGCCAGTGTGATTGGATCCATGTCGACAAGGTTCATGTTCTATTTCGGCGTGTAAAGAGATATCAAATTAAAAATGGCGACACACCTATCCCTGATGTCGTTCAATCCTATGAATTTTTGGTATTACCTGCGATATCGATACTTGCAGCGATCTCAATTTGTCGCCGGAAACTAGGACTTTCGAAGAGTTCGTTGATGTCAACGTACAATCGACCTCGTCTATCAATATGGATCTCTGGCTCACCGTCTTCAGTGGTCTTTGAATCATCTCGTTTGATATATTCAATCAAAGTCCTAAGGAATTTCATTAGTGCAACTCGTTATTCCAATCGTTCATCGCACAAACCATGAATCGGTACCGTTAGCGTGGTGGCATAGCGTACGATTCCGTCGCCGTTCAAATGGAGTTCATGGTAAATACGCAAGCGATAAACTTGAGATCAGCGCCGATCTGCTGCACCGACACATGGTCGCGGTATCGTCCAATGTGATGGCGCAGTTCGCGCGAAAGGTTCGAGTTGACGTTAGGGATGGCGTTTTTCCAAGTAGTAATTTGAAATGTCGTCGTGGTTGTTTTTCCATTGCTAGACCGTTGGGGGTTAGCCGTTATGTGTTCGTATCTCTCGGATGGTTAGGGCGTGTTGGAGGTTTTCGCTCGGATATCGGACTCTCCATCGCTCTTCGAAACGATTCGCTTGTGAACAGGTCGTGAGCTGTCACGTATGGTCGTTCATCTCCTTTTGTCCATTTAACGCGACTCCCTGCGGGTCGATTGTGTTCTTTTGTCATAGGTGTCTGGTCTATTAAACAAGCATTCCTTGAGGGAGTATATATCGAAATACTTGAGAGGTGAATACAGTTTTAGCCTAATGAACCAACATGAGACACAACATGTCGTATGAAACACCGTCGGTCTGGACGGTATGACGCACTTCGGAATTCGCTAGGGATCCGAGTTACAGAGTTCAGATCGTTCAGGCGCTTTTTGATATATCTCCAGAATCCAGTCAGGTTGCCGTTATTGTGCGGTTAACACGTTCTGCGGGTTTGACGTCTCAACTAGGA
Source organism: Pseudomonadales bacterium (assembly GCA_022822135.1). Taxonomy (GTDB): domain Bacteria; phylum Pseudomonadota; class Gammaproteobacteria; order Pseudomonadales; family Azotimanducaceae; genus Bin55. Next base: position 14,259 of record JAJECH010000041.1, on the reverse strand, counting down.
TGACACGTCTCTTTGAGTGAGTCTTCTATATGTCCCACGAGCACCAAATAGTCGCCATATGCAATCGGGTCCGCGTCCTTTTCGAGATTTCCGCCATACTCAACACCAAAAAACTCAAAGTGTCCTGCATTAAGAACTCTAAGTGAGTATCCCCAGCCAATGTGGTCCCATTCAATCAGAATTCCACCATCGTGAGTAGGGTATACATGTGACCTAGAACGAAGATCGTCGTGATCAAACAATATACGCGCCGCCATTAATACGCTATCAAGCGAAGGGGCATCACTTCCCTCGTTATCCCAATCGTGACTAAGATCTAAAAAGTCAATAAGTCGCAGAAATGATTCATTACCTGGAGAATTGCTCACTTCAACCCATGCGGAATCATTACGGACATGGCCTCCTGTCGGCATGAAATTGGTGTTCCCTGTCATTTGCTGTGCTGAAAGTGAATTTGAAGACAATACTATCAATTAGCCGACGATTTATTGAACTCATCCGAGCAAGAGACAACGCGGAGAGCGAGCTGGCCGCCAAAGTAGTGCAGCGGCTCCCCTCTGGCATTCCCGTAGTTCAATACTTTATGTATTTCTATAGGCTTTATGTGCACGTCAATAATTGTTACATCTTCAAGCGTCATCCTTGTCGTGCTGACTTCTATAGAGGTAATCGCAACATGCACGGTAGGCTTCGGTGTTGTTGACCGTAAACGAAATCCGCTACTCACCCCTGGCGGAAGACAACGGTCGTCTCTTCTTCTAACTGGTCATTATCCGGCTTGAGCGCGGTTCGACGATCCTGACCACCTACAAGAATCTCGAGGAATCGGCGGTGGAGTCCGCGGCGAGGTTATGGTGGGTGCGACACTGAACCGTCTGTTGCATCGTTGCCATGTCATGAATATCGAAGGCGTAAGCGCTATCACCGGTGGCAGTATGGATTTAGGATCGTACCCTACACGATACAACCTAGACAATCGATACGGGATTGAAGTACGATATTCTTATTTCGATCTTGTGTAGTGAGATCTCAAAGTATCTCAATTCACGGTAGTATTCATCGGGAAAAAGTACCGTTCAATCTCGTCATTGTGAAGGCGAATTAGAGCGATTTCCCCCATCGGAATCACGACGCTCATCTCTGGTCTGTGTGGCGATTGTGTGTCTACTACATTTGACTCATTCTGGAAAATCTCGTCATATTCGTCGAGCGCGAGCGAATAATCAATGTCAAGCGTGACTTTCTGTGTCGTTGGATCTCTATGTCCACTATATAACGGTACAACAGCGACATCTTCAACTTTGCCCTCTCTTGAGATACCAGGTCCTAGGATGACCCAACCGACATATACCTTCCCGCGTGTGGTTGTAATCTGCACAAGATGGTCCTCTGCAAGTGCGTCAAGAACCACATTTGCAATCAGTCCTGATTTTCTCGCGATTTGCTCATCCATTTCACGATCAGTAAATGCCATGTTTCCAACACGAATGCCGAACAATACGAAAGCAATGGTCGCGGCAAGTACATCTAAAAATGGAAGCGGATATATACGATCGAGACTGCAACGAGCCTCTTCCAAACCTTCAAACTGAAAACTTGTGCAACCAAAGAACTGTGTCTTTATTCCTTCGATCACAAACAACACAAACAAGAAAATCCCGCCGCCCACGAACGCTGATTCATAAAGTACAGCGTTTCTAGAACCCGTCAGCAATCGGTGACGATACTGATTTGATCGGGATAAGAGGATGTAACCTATTACGACGACGAAGAATAAAACGGACCCATTCTGAATCACAGCGAATGATTCGATTTCATTGATCGTCGCGGAAGTCTTCGGTGCTTCCTAGTGCTTGCCTTCTCTTTTCGGCAGCTTTCTTAACTATCTTTTTGAAATTCTCACTCTTGACTAAGTGGGTAGCCTCAACGTAGGGTCTATGGTCGTATTTAGTGAACTTTACATGCCCACGTAACGATTTACCTCTGTTCGACATCACCGTTCGTCTCCCCTCACCTATACGATGCAATTCGTAACCAAAGTATAACAAGCATGTCATAGGGCGATACTTGATGCAAAACGACCGAGTCGTGTCGGTTCGTCTTCAAACAAGCGCTGGCATTGCAACGGGAGCCGCGGATACCGGCTTGTTGTCCGGATCGATATTTAACGCTAATTCCGACATTTAGCTTGGCGATCCCTGTGATCGAATTCCGAGATAGTCGGACTTCGCGAGTCTCAGCTCAACCGGTCAGTGAGACAAAGTACCTCGAGCTCACGCATATGCCATGAAACACGTTAAGATTTCGTTCACTTTGCTGCGAAGATTCAAGATGAAAGACGTCGATTTGGATCAGCTCGACGCTCGTTTTGGCACCACTTTTGCTGTTGCTCTTCGTCGTCTACTGAGTGAGAACACCACTGACACTGCTGAAGTGTGGAGTGTCGTCGAAGCAAAGGACCACTTTAGCCAAATTCTCGACCGCGTGCGCGATGGTGAGTGCCAGCTCGTGCGCCGTCGCTCTGAAGATCCTGTGATTATGATCTCGGTTGCTCAGCTTGCCCATTTCGTCGAAGTAGCATCTCCCAAGCGTCGTTTTGCAGACTTAATCGCGATCGATCCAACACTTCCGGTCGGAAACCCACTAACACTAGACGAAGCCGCCTCTAATATCAACAGAATCGAAATTTAGAATGTCCACAAATCTCTCCTTGGCACGATAGAGACGTCAATAAGAACGCTCCTGGGCTTGCTGATCCGCGTTCGCAACAGCACTCTCCCTTAGCGTTCGGTTCTAATGCTCGATCGCACGCCGAGACTTGACTACGCCTACGAGGGGCCAAGCGACGTGATCTTCATTTTGATGAGATCTTGGCGACCCTTATTTTCACTCCGGATTACGCGACTAACGACAGCATCTCATGTTTTCTGCAGATCATCGATCGGCGATCGAGATCTTGTGCTCATCGACTGTCCGCCAACTGAATCCATATTCACTCGCTTTGCGCAAGATTTTTTAATCGCCTTGACCTATCAGGAGAGAACCAATGACGGATCCTGACGTAACCGAAGAGTTACGTGATCTCGTCACTCATTACGGAATCAGCGCAGTCCGAGCTAGTCTGATTGAAATCACTTCTGCCAAAGACACTAGTGCTCCTCAAGTTAATGTCAAGTCCCGCAAGCGCACCAAACCCAAACCGACGGCAGCTAAATACGTTCAACGAATGGAGCTAGCGCCACAAAAAGTCCCTACACTAACGCGTGCGGCGGAGTTATACGATGAGAAACGATTTCTGCCGGCAATTGCAGACATCAAAGAATTCTCGCGTGTATATGATCTTAAATTACCTAAATCAGTATCGCGTGCTAGTGCCATCCCACGAGTCTTCTCTTTCCTTGCTTCGATGGATAACGATAAGATAGAAAAGACTCTGAAACATGGTGCATTTCGCGGACCAGCTCATTTAGCGCCGATCGCTGATGCAATCCGTAAGTATGCTGAATCTCGCCACAGCTTACGTAGTACAACCTCGATCGTTAAATGAACGAAGCATCAGATCGTCCATACTCTAATCATGTGAGTCGAGCGACGCGTATTCGTAGACCCGTTTGTATCACCAGCCGTTTTACTGCTCGTAGCACAATTCAAGGCTTCCTAACGAAGTCAACATCTCTTTCATAGAGGGCATTTCTCGTGCGAAATCTCGGTCGGTCTGTACTGTGGGTGAGTGTCGCGCTCCTTACGCTCGGAGGCCTTATAGTCGTGGCTTGCTTCGGCGTAGAGATTTGGGAGTGGTTGCGCTATACACCTCCTACTGGTAGCGAGTCAAACGGGGCAACTCTACGAAATCTTGCTCTCATACTAGCTGCATTTTTAGCATTTCCACTCGCTATATGGCGTGGCTACGCTGCAGACCGCCAAGCAAAAGCATCCGTACAACAATCTGACACCTCACTCCAGGCGCTCTTGAACGATCGATTCCAACGATCTGCCGAGATGTTAGGGCACGAAAGACTCTCCGTCAGATTAGGAGGTATCTATACACTGGGGAGTTTGGCAAAAGAGCATCCAGACCGCTTCCACCTGCCTATCGTTCAACTTTTTTGCGGTTTCGTGCGCAATCCGACCAAAGACGAAAGTCTGAAACCGGTACGGAATCGTGACCAGGTACATTTGCGAGAGGATGTACGCGAAATAGTCACTTTGATTGTCAATCGAACATCGGAGCAACAAGCGATCGAGAGTCAACGCAATTTCAAGCTAGACTTCAATCGGGCGAGACTCGAGGGAGCGAACTTTGCTGGCGCACACCTTCGGGGCGCTGAGTTCTTTCTTGCAGATCTCTCTTGGGCATCGTTTGAAAATGCCGATCTATCGTCTGTCAGTTTAAGAGGAGCAAGACTCAAGGAGACCAGCTTCAAACGAGCACATATATCGGGGACTTTGTTCTCGAGCCCGTATGAGAGTTTTGAGGATGATTTCTGGAAGGGATTCCATTCTGTTACCGACGATCCGGAAGATCCAGATTACTTAGATGAGTACGACAGTGCCAAGGACTTTACGCAGGAGCAACTTGATGAGTGTATATTTGACTCAGAGAATCCCCCTTTTGTATATGGAGTAAAGGATGCGGACACCGGCGATCCTCTGTCTGTCCCATAAATCCGCAAATTGCCGTCCAGAAGACTGGATTGACTAATTCTGATCAAGAAGTAACACCAATGGTTAACCTAAACGTGCGCCTATTGTCTTGGGAATGTAAGCGAAGATTCTGAATCGATTTCGCCATCGCCTGAGTCCTGATCGCGTCGCAACTATAGCGTTGTAAGGTTTCCGTTACTCCTGCTTCTATATAGGTCTGCTAGATGCAGCGTCAAACCTACCATAAATCATGCTACAGTATCAACATTGGCTGTTCTTCACTGATGAACCGTGTGAACGTCTCTCCCAGCGGAATATCCCTCTCTTCTAAGCGTTCGATTAATTCGTCGAGAGTTCCGGCGTTCGCGACGACCTTTTCTCGGTAGACGCCGATCCACTGTGGTGCGAATTCTTCGACTAGACGTTGGTAAGTACTTGATACTAGCTGAGCCGATTTAACAAAGCCTTGAAATTTCAGAAAACTCGCTTGTGATTCGAAATCAGTAGGCAGGTTCATTTTTCGTTCCATTCTCCACACCGATTTTCCATCAAGCTGGTGATTAGCGACTGAAGGTCGTCGCCTAAATCTTAACGTGTGGTTGTGTTCTTGCATCGTGGTTCGAAGACCCTAGACCATTAGGCACGGTAGATCTACATTGGCGTTAGCCCGTTTAGTTCTGGCCGAGGGTAGCGTAACGATGTTAAAGTGGGCGCGTCGGTGTTCTTTTTCGTCTGCGCCATGTCCGTTGTTCTTTACAGTCCGTCGTCACCGGTAACCCGACGATTCGCTTAAGGAGGGCTAGTTAGACTCACCAAGTATCGCGCTTTCGTCCACGATTCGGTATGTACTTCACCAACTTGGATGAACCAGATCTCGCCGATTAAATAGCTCGGCCTGAATATCGAGTAGTCGTAGGCAGTCCGCGATTAGTCATGTATTAGCTAACGACCGTCACTTCTATCTCAAGAGGTTCGACATTCGGGATTGGTTCTTGGGTGAATACGTCAATTGCCGTAACGCGGAGCACGCCTGAACATGGTCGGAGGACATGAGCGTGGAGATGATCTGGAAGCGCGTTACCTTCGCCCTGGTCTGGAACGGTAGCCTCGAACGGGGCAGATGCGGAAGTGTCGAGATCAAGTTGGACGAATTCAGTGTCGGCCGTGATAGGGAGCCGCGGAAGCATTACGTTAACCGTTGAACCAACTACCGCACGGTACTTGGAACGGACTCCATCATGTAGGAGAGCGTTGAGACGAGTAGCATTCATTAGGTTGTCATGTCATTTCGGACTGTAAGTGTGAGATAGCCATATTTGGCGTACTCAATCAAGTAGCCATACGATAAATAATCGTATCCATGGACACCCTTTGTATCTCCCCAACTATTCTTGCATACAGAATACGGAACAGGGGCAGAACGGTCATACCCGACGATTAGCATGGCGTGTCCACCACGCGGCCGGTCGTGCGCAGTTCGACCACACGAACATCGATCACTCAATCTAATCCGTTTTCGTGTTCCTAAGCATAATTCGCGCGATTTAGCTTGAAGGAAACAACCCAATGTCTAGTTTATTAGAAAGGCTAAGCAGCTTCGAACGGAAGGAACGTTTTGCCGTACTAAGGGAAGCCATGGGATTCAACCCTAACAAGATCCAATTGGAGGAGCGGTTCCGTCAAAACCTTAGTGAGAGCATCGATTTGTCCATACCGTCGCAAGTATTCCTTGCTATGGATTACCATCTCGACTGGATCGAAATTGCGCTTCATCTTCACAATAGCAAATCGTCATTGGGTTCGAGATTCCCTTATGACCGGGCGTCAGAGATCAACAGTAACCAGCAAGATATCGATTTAATGATCGCGTTCGAGGATAAAGATGAAACTGGTAACACCAAATCGCATCTTGTATTGATCGAAGCCAAAGCATTCTCGTCGTGGAATAACAAACAGCTAATATCAAAAGCTTCGCGACTCGAAGAAATATTCAGGAGTGACGGTAAGCGTTACCCGTCCGTAGAGCCGCATTTCGTACTGATGACAGGTAGAAATATCGAAAACGTTGAAACGGAAAAGTGGCCGAAGTTCATGCGCAACGGCGACACATTTCGAATCCTTAAATACAGCTTACCCGAACGGCTAAAAATCACTCGGTGTGACGATAACGGGAAGAACAACTCCAAAGGAACCCATCTACGTTTAGATTTGGAGCGTTTACGTAGCTGATACCCCCATTACTAGAACGTCAGTAGTTGAAAAACGATACAACACCAAAAAAACCATCCGTTCCCTCTGTATAACCGAATTGGCAGAATCTTTGACTTCCCCAGTCGGTGTGTTCGCCTCGAGTTGAGTAAGGCTCCACGATTGTCTTCTGTCCTTTCAGCGTCCAGACTAGAACCACCTTGTCTTTATCTAACAGTTCAGTGAGGTAGCCATCTCGGACTAAGAGGGATTCAGGAAATCGCGAATTAGGGATCGAAGGGTCTAAAAACTCCAATTCCTCGTGTGAGTTTCTGAATCCACCAAGACCATCCCACACCATTCCATCGACGATTACTTTAGGAGACGGTACAAATACAGAGTTCGTCACCTGAGTAGCGTCATACTCACGGTCGCACGACACAGAAGCCCAAATCGGATTGAGGGGAAGCTTCGCAGGGTCATTAAGCATGTCTTCCTCCCACTCTCCGTATTGTTCCATATCAAATGCAATACCCCAAGGATATTCTCCTAAAAACCCATCATAAAAGTGACCGGGATTGGGGAGATGGTCCCCAAACAAATCTTGTCCATCTAGACGATCTTGTATCTGCCTTAGTTGATCTTTCGTAGTTAAATACGAATGCAAGCAGATCCACTGTTCTCGATATGAACTTTCTAATTTGGAATCTTTTTCTTTGCCTGTCATCACGTGATTGATTACTACGGGTTGCATCAGCTGACCGTTGTAATCGTGAGATCGGACTAGCTCACATATTTGAGGAACCGATTCTGAGCAAATCCAGTCAGGAAACTCATCGAACTCTACTGCCTCTAGGTCTTCGCTCATCTCGAAAGGAAATGACACGCTACTAGCTCGTTTTTCCATTGACTGAAATGGAACCGTAGGGTCGAGCTGTCTCATTGAAGGAAGAATGAGTTGCCCTTCTCGTGAGCCAGGATTGCCCATATGATCGTAACGCTGCACATTATTATGTAGGCGGGAAGCGAGCTGGTATAGGCCTATCCACATGTATTTTTTTGCTAATCGTTCCGCCCATACCGGCTTTCCTCGACCCCCGCCGTAAGATTCAAGTAATAGGTTTTCGTAATCGTCTACATTCTCAAGCGAGTAGCCAAAGTCTTTCACGACTCTTTGCGCGATCCACTTTGCCATTTTCGGTCCTGACATACCTCTTTTCCAAGGATCAAGACAGTGCATGGTGTACTTAAAGAAATCACTGGAGAATTCATTTGGATCGAATCGAAGCAATCTACCCCATTCTTCGGCATCGCGTTTACTAGGTAATTGCAGAGGCCATGCCGATGGTACAACGGTTTCTGTAAAAATGTCAGGTTGAAATCTATGACCATCGGCACCGGTTAGTCTCGTTGCTAAATCACATATACACCTCATATGATCACGAAGTAGTGCATTATCGAAATCCGCCGGGGATTGCTTGAACTTCGAAACGAGAAAAATAGCAATATGCTGCGCTACCTGCGCATCTCTCGAAAGCAGCAAAGAACCATAACAAGCCAACAACGAGCGTTCACGAACTTCATCATCGTTTACTTCGATGAATCTCTCGACTATTGAAGGGATGAGTTCCGGGCAATTTCTGAGGATTGTCGTCGCGGCGCGTGTAGCGTAGTCTTTTACGCGTCGATCCGATGCTGCTGTGAACCACAACAGAGTCGTAACCCAAAGTTCTGCTACTTCGTGCTCAATCGTCTCGTGGGACAAATCGAATGCGGCAGAAATTAAGACTCTGACTGTTGCATCTGATTCATATCGTTTGTGAAGGAACGGTGCCCAGAACGAGTCTCGACTAACCATCGGCAATTTTGACAATAACTCATGCATCCAAACGGCGTCAATGTGGGACTTGCGCCATGCGCACCCAAGCATGGCGTCAAAAGCACGTTCTCTACGATCAATATCAGCTATCGCTTCGCAAATGACTGATCTTGTAGAGTCAGTAAGAGATTCTGTCTCTCTATACATAAGTGCGTCAATGACAATATCAGCTAGCTCGATGTAGTGTTGCTCGTCGACTGCGAAATCTGTTAACTCGACACCTTGGAATCTCGTCCATATGAGCGACGAAAGTTCACTGAGTATCCCTCGGTTCGCTGCAATCGCGTTGTGATCTTTGAGCCATGGATAGATCGCGCCGTCTCTGCTTTTAGCGACATTAACGTCATCATCATCTCCGACCGTATCAAGAATCGCTGATGCGACCAAGAAGTCACCGAGTCGCTCGAACGCAAGGCGTATATTTGAGTCTGTGACCCAAACACCATGAGTTGAAGCATCTTCGATTAAGAGTCCTTCATTGATTAACCAGCGCAATGTAGCGTCAGGAGAACTCACAAGTGATGAAATGCTTGATTTAGCTTGACCCCAAGGAATTGAGCTAACACCTTCAGAGGCAATGGTCTGTGCGATACATTTCAGGCAGATACTAGACGCACGTGACCGTTCCATCTCGAATTCAGAGCTATAGCGATTTGATTTCTCTTCCAAAAACTTCGCGAAAATCTCTACACCCCCGCCATTCCAACCAACCGGCAATGCTGTCAAACCGCCGTCTCTAAGCGTCTCACATACCAATCGAAGATATAGCGGGTTTGAGAGTTCGCGTGGGAGTATGGGTGAAATTGGTGGAGTTAGTCCGTAGTGTTTAAAGAAAGACTCACAAGCTTCCCTTGCGTTGTTCTCAAAGCCTTGGTGTTCGGCATCGTATAAACCTAGGTGTGCGGGGACACAACGTTCTACCATTCCGGTCCTACATACGACGCATAAGCGTAAAAAAGGACGTGATTCAAATTCGTGAACAATCGAAGCTAGATTGTCTTGCCAGTACTTTAGAGGTTTCGTTTCGTTAATTGCATCGAGGAATACGATAAACGGAAAACCACTCGATTCGCCAGCAGCATTCAGCATATCCAATAGACAGTCACGATCTATCGTAGTTGAGAGTCCAAGTGCTTCTGTTATGCAAACCCACGGACTCCGCTCGTTCGTGAATTGGGTCCCAAAAATAACACAACTATCGGCTCCATCTTCCAACCGACGCCGCGCCATGTCGCACACACCGTGTGTCTTTCCTGTGCCAGGTTCGCCGGTTAAAACAAGCGCTTTTTCGAATGCTGGAGAGCAGCTCGGCGATCTAAACCACTCCAAAGCTGATGAGATCCTGTCGTTGAGTTCTCTTGCTTGATCAAGATGCAGTGCAGGGAATCCAACCGCAATCTCCATATTGAACTGTCGCCATTCAGCCGATTCAGACTTGCCTTTTCCATGGCGTTCATCGATTGCCCGTGCTAGGTCGAAGGTAATCTCACTGAATCTACTTCTTAGTGAATCGAGTTGCTCGAGTGCACGCAGGAAGCCGTTCTTCAAGAGAGATTCAGGTGTACTGAGTGGTTCGATAACTTGCTCTAGCTCGGCAATTGATTTTTTAGTGTCATCGTATGTCTCCTGGGGCCAATCGAGATCTAATTCGTGCGTTTTACCCGAGAGTGTTTGTGTTCTCTTGAGCTCTTTAATCGAACTGTCCATTTGTCGCAATCTGGCGCGGAATGCGTGCTCCCAGCTTTTTTGCCTACCTAAAGCGGCGAACCATTCACACATTGCCGTATCGACATTTAATTCCGGCGTATATCTAGGACCCGCGGACTTGAAAGCACTTTCGACGTGTTTCTTGAACCAACCGGAATCCAGAACTATTTCGCCGAAAAAATACTCTCTGATCGTTCCTGAATCGTCGTGCTTAAGGATTAATTCATTGAGTTTTGACTTAGGCCAATATTCAATGGTCAGTGAACGATCTAGAGTGGAAGCCTCCTCTTCTCGTTCCTCTATCCATAGATTCATCTTTTCTATTTCGCTGAGACCTGCACGGGCGGTTTCACCCGTTAATTCAAATGGGCAACAAAGGATGAATTTCGTGAGGTTCGGATGAACACTTAACGCTGTCGTGAGCGATTTACTTGCCTGAGTAATGAGCGGACCAACTTCAAACACGTATTTCGCCTGCCATCCGACGAGTCCTTCCGAACTCTCAACATAACATTCGATACCACCATCTCCACCCTTGCCTTGTTTTCGAGTAAATCCGTCACCACTTTCGCGGCTCGCAAGTAGGCAACACAACTCTTCAAACGCAGCGTATCGGCTCCCGTCACGAGGATTGATGCGAGCGAAGTCAATTTCAGTGGTCGTGTAAGGCACGGCGAATACTCCTAGAGGCAACTACAAAGAAACACCTCAATTGCTTATTTGTCGGTGTACGTATCTACTTAGTTAGGGCGTTTTTCAGTTTACTAGCTAACCGCACATTGAAAGCGCGTCATCCGAACCCCCCAAGTCCGTCCGCCAACGCACAATCTGCGAGAACGAAATCTTAACAATTTAGTTTTGATTTTCACCGACAGTCGACTCCGACTCGATCATAGTGGCTACGAATCTGATCTTCGGAGGGTATCGCGTGTGTTAATTTGGTATGTGTTAGGAAGGGATCAGCCATTCTTTATGGAAGTTGCTCCCTGAATACTCGCTAGTTAGGCCTCGACCTCGGTTCGCAGCATCTTTTATCGCGGCGCTCGCCCATATGAAAATGGAAAATGCTCAATTGTGATTACCGGATTAGTGACTCACGATCTGATACGCAGTTTTCAGAGTTCAGTTAGATCACCTAGTCAGCTAACAAAACGATCCTTAGTTTAGTACGATTTAGTCCTCCTAGTCATCGAGATCGGTTAGCAATCGGAGGTTCGCACATGGTTTCGGTAGTTTTCGGTGGGTTTGCTGGCGCAATTTTGGTCGCGATCCTTACTATCGCAATGCAAAAAGAGATTGAACGAAAGAGGGTCTTTCGAGAGATTACGACTCAGTTTGGTAAAGATTGGTCAGAGATGTTTCAGCTTATGTCCCGTATAAAGGGCATTACCGATACTGAATCAGCTGTAGCTTTCATAGAGGACCATGAGTCTTCGCTTTTTTATATCGCATACCGTATGGAGATTCTTGCGCTTCTGATCGATCGCCAGGAAATTGACGTTAAATTCAGTAACCACATGGGGCTAATTGCGTGTGCTGTTGATTTTTGGAAGATTATGGTAGATTTAAACTCCCTACTACATCCAGCGAAAATGGGAGTGAATTTAGACTTTTTTCCTCATTTGCGAATCCTAGCGACACGATATCACACATGACCAGAGTTTACTTCAAAGGACATAAGGTCTTTCTTCGGTCTTACCTCTTCCTAGCCTTACCGAGCGACGCTGCCGTGCCCCGGACTTCAGCCGTCGGAGATGTTCCTTGAGTCTCGTTAGGCAGGTGGGAAAGCCTTCGATACCAAATCCATTCTAACGGAGGAGAACCTCTCTCGCCACGGCGTTTGTAGAAAGAGCTCGGTACCACTAATAATCAAGTACCTCAAAGTGTTTAATTTACTGGATCCTACGCATGTCTTTAACAAGCACACAACAATCTACCGAGCTTGCTAGATTAGTCGCAGAAGAACTGATATCTCTCGGCGACGAATTTAGTCAAAATGAGTTAGCGTACCTAGCAGTAACCTCAAAGATTGAGTTTCCGATCCGAGACCGTCTAGCATATAGGCTAGTAAAGCGTCTTGCGAGCGAAGGCCTTTCAGTACGGCGAGCGGTCGCACGAGAGTGGAAGAGATTCGACCTTGCCATCGTTAACGATGCACAAAGGGCAGAACTGCTCTTAGAGGCCAAAGCCTGGTATACCGATGATCTCTACTTTGAAAATCCGAAGGTCCTTCCAGCGAGTCAAGAGGATAAAGTGAAACTCTTGAATAAAGGTCCGCATTGCGGAGATGCGCCCGAGCTTTTGACGTTAATCCTTCTGACCCATATCCACACGCCAAACGAAATTGCAACGGATTGGAATGGTGTCGTTAAGTATCTACCTTATTTACATAAAAGAAAGTGCGACTTTTCAATAACGAACGTCTTTAATGCAATACGACATCAATATGGTGAACTCGAACATCCGATCTTCTCCGTAGGGTCGATCGAAGGCGGTTGCGCTTTTGGCAGCAGGATTTCAGTAATTTACTCTATATTTGGTCCATTCGAATGATTCTTCACTACTAATTAATCATCGAATCGAGGTTGTTTAAGTCTCCTTCTACCGGCGTAAACACTCTCGTTGGTTTGAAGAAAATTAATATGTAAACGCGTTTCCTTGAATACTCCCCCTCACGGTTTCACTATCACATCCTTTACGTGTTCATCACAACTTCGCGTACCTACCAATACCTTGTCAATCTTCTTCACTCTTGTGCTAACTCCAAGTCCATTAAAAAAGGCAATCCCAGAAGCCCAATAACGTAAGGCACCGTTGTTATTCGCTAGTAGATTGCGTACACCACTCCAAGCCGTCTGCCAAATTCTCGGTGAATCAGTCGAATGAGGGTGATGTAGGACAATCGTCAGTCGAAAGTCCTTTGCGAGCTTCTGCATTTCCTTAATTCGTTTGTACTTATGCGAACCACGTCTTATTAGAGATTTAGATCTCTCACTGAACATATTCAGATCATGACACCCAAGAATCAGTACCCGATTGCGCGAGCGTCGAAACAAGTGCGACTCTAAATTAACCACTTGAACTAACCAGTTTTCTTGGTATTGTGTTGGGTAGGATTTCCCGGTCCAATGAATGGGATTGCCAGTCTGAAGGTCGACGACGCATACCAGTTCAATGTGGACACCCATCCCCTTTCTCCTTAACTTCCAGGTGTTCGGTTCTCTAAGAAGATCGATACCAAGGGTCAAGTAACGTGCGCGAGGTCTTGCAACTCTCAGTACTCTCCCTCTCAACACCTCACTAACGAGTGGCGTAGCGTGTTCTACAAGTGATTCGAAGTCTACATTCCGACTCTTCCACCCTTTCTCACCGTGCCAAGTTTTAGGGATTTTGCCTCTAATGAAACCGCCTGGAGTTACAGCGAATAGAGCCTTACCTGGCCACTCACGAGAGGTAAATGCTGCATGAAGCATGTTCGAGGCCCGTTCAATATTGTCCGGTGCGTTTTTTAGTGACGGTTTCCCTTTTACCACTACTCGAACGATTGGTATGTCGTATTCACTCATTTTTGGTCTCGTATTAAGAAGCGTTTAATCACGGAAATGCACTTTTAGCCAAATTCAATCTCCGTTAACTGCTATTCATAAGAAAACCCCGACACTCCTAGGAGTGCCGGGGCTGGAGAAGAGACGTGCGGCGATCTAATCAGGACCGCCGCGTGGCGTAAACGACCTAGAAGCGCAGTGTTGCGTTCAAGCCGATCTTGCCGCTGCTAGCACCGGTGCGCTCTTCGACACGGCCGAGTGCTAGGTTGACGTCGAGGCTGGTAGTGCCTTCTACCA
>JAJECH010000028.1 GCA_022822135.1 Pseudomonadales bacterium | reverse complement strand
AACCGTCAGACGCAGGCAGAGTTCAAATGCGTGCGCTGCGGTTATGAAGGCAACGCCGACGTGGTCGGCGCGATCAACGTGTTAAGGGCAGGGCATGCCCGGTTCGCCTGTGAAGTGAACGACCGTAGTCGTCAGCAGCAGGAACCCACAGATGCGACTCAAATGATGGCTCCATGCCATGCTTGAGCGCGGTATGAATCCTCTTCCTTCAGGGAGGGGAGGATGTCAATCTCATTCAAGTGTTACTTAGTTTCACAAGTGCGTTCACTACGGTCATCTTGCTAGCTGCAATATCTGCGATTTTCGGAGACGCGCAGAGTTCAGTACGGTGGCTGATACCTATTTAGTCTGTTCGCTTCGCACCCAAGACCTGGACCTGGGTGCGAATCTACATGTGTGTTTTCTATTTAAACGCAGACGCTGAAACGAAATTTGTCTTCGTTACCATCTCCAATCTGGGAGGTAAATTCCTGAACCCGCGCGATTGGTAATGGCTAAAAGGACACCGTATTGAACCTACCCGAAATGCGCTTTGGCAGCTTCTCAGAGCAGCATTCGCGATTTTTGGGCAATCGCCGCGCATCACGAAGTAGCTACATCGGTTTGTTCTCGTAGCGATCGGATTCATCAGGATCCAATCGCTACTTTGTTTCAGCGTCAAGTGCCCGTCTGTTCATACTGAAGACGTGAATCCGCATGCTCCGACGACGGTTAACTCACTACCTCAAGCGCTATTTCAGGTTTCATTTTTGCGGGATTTTTCGCGCACATACGGCACGTCGCGGGTAACGAATTTACGCTCACGTATGACGGAGAAATCGGTTATGCGCCCGTCGCTTTTTCAACTTAGAATGCTCCTTGTTGCATTCGTGGAGGTGTGTCATGATGTCGCTTAACATCGCCGATGCACTTCGACAAAAGTTGCAAGAAGAACACGACTTCAACGCCGAACAGGCGAATGGCACTTTGCTAGTGGATGAAATGGTTGCCAGCGGAATTGACCGCGTGCTAGGAAGCATTGAGTCTTTGCGTTCAGACATGGATGCGCGATTCGATGTTATCGACGAACGCTTCAAAGCAATCGACAATCGGTTTAACGCGATCGACAATCAGCTGAAGACCATGGAGATGCTGCTACCGATAAAGAGCGCATTCTTCACTCTCGCAATACTCGCTGCTGCATTCTCAATCTTTGGGCAGTAGCCGCGCATAACGAAATTGCAACATCGGTTTGTTCTCGTAGCGATTGGACCCATTGAGGTCCGCAAGATCTTGGATCGACGCGACACATGAGTTCGACCGAATTCCTATTTAGACACAATGAGTCAAACGATCAACCTGTGAGCGTTAGATCCCCCACATGATTGACGGGGTTTTATGGCGCTGTGGATAAGCAGCTTGATCGGTTGTATGCCTTCGGTTCAGGTGATGCTTGTGGTGCCGACTTAAAAAATACCTACACCACATGATTTGATTTTCGGCACGCGAGAACACACGCGTTCCGACAATCTCCACATGTTCAAAAACCCAGTTGTTCTCGCAGCACTCTACTTCGCGTGCACTCAACTGATTTCCGCATGTGGCTTTTCCGCCTCGGATTCAGCCACCGACCTTCCATATTCGCTAAAGCGAGCGATCGCAGTTGAGCTTGCTAATGCAAGTGCGATCCATTGGCAAGGCAAAAAGGGCGCGGTTTATGTTCATTCACCATCTAGCGACGACTGGTTGCGAGAAGCGCTGACGGACGAGCTTGTTTCGAGACAGTACGCGGTCTCCGCGAATCCTCGTACGGCGAGGCAAATTGAGGTCGCCGTGACGAATGTCAGACCCGATAGCGTATACGTCTCCCTAATGCTGGACAACGATCACGCGTTGGATCGCATGTTCCACTTCGAACGGGTCGATCCATCCGACGTCGCATTTCATATCGATCGGTCGAGAGATGCCCTTAAAAGGTACTTCCCTGTACATCGAGAAGTGCAATCACAAGGTCGTGATCGAAACACGCCTCCATTGTCGTTGGCAGCAGCTATAGCGTCTCAGGAGACGCCAATCGCTCAACCAGCGGTTCGGCGATCGCCTCAGACTCACGCTAACAAGCTTGCGTGCGGTCCTGTTGCCCTTACTCAAGGTTCGCTCAAGCGAAACCTCAAGCGAATCCTGAACACCTGTGGTTGGGAGCTCGTCGAGTGGCCGCAAGATCACTCCAAACCAAACCACGAACTCGACTGGCTCGTACCGATGTCGCAAACGCTGGAAATTACCTCAATTGAGGAACTAGCACATGCGCTAACGGTCGCCTTTGACTTCGAAATTAACCTCGACCATGAGGCCAAAACTCTGAGTATTCGGTTACATAAATGATGAGACCCCTTCGAGTCTGTAGGTCAACGCTCGCGCTGCTACCGCTGATGTCATTCATGAGCTGCGGGGTGGCAGATCGTGAGAGCACAACGAACGGTAGCGTTTTAGACAGTTCTCGGTTCGTTCCAGTCAGCGTTCCGGTGGAACCCGAAACAGATGAGCTTTCCGAGTCAATACCGATCTTCCCGACGATGCAACCGGTGTCACTTCCCGCGGACGCACCTTGGTTGTTGGAACGGATCGAAATTAGTCTGCGCGACATTGACGCAGCTGAAGCCATCACACTCATTGCGGGCGGACAAGCCGTGCAATTCGATCTTCGCGTCGACGAAATGCCAGTGGTTCGCTACGCGAGCACGTCCGAACACACGATGAAAGACGCCCTTGATGCGATCGTCACACAAGCCGATTGGACGTATTCGGTTGTAGACGGTGCGATCCATGTTCAAGATCTCGAGACGCGGACACTGTTACTGCTGGCGCAACCTGGAACGGTAGAAGCCAAGATGAGCGTGAACGCGCTTGATACAGGTTCAGGCAGCGACGGTGGAGAGAGCGACGGCGGTTCGGTCGAACATGCGAGTGACCCGTACCGCACCGAACTTGAACCCGTCGTCAAGGAACTTCTCGCAGGCGATCTGGAACGCAACGTACCTTCGACGGTGCGCCTGTTACCTAATGCCAATGCGCTGTTAGTCACGGCACGTCCATCCACGGTCAGACGGATCGCGGATCTGGTAGAGACCTACAACAAACGTGTCTCGAAGAGCGTCCGAATTCATATCACGGTATACGAAGTGACTTCATCGTCGAAACAGTCGGTCGGTACGCGTCTGCAAGCTGTAATGGCGGATCCATCCGCCGCATTTATTGGCGGCTGGGATGTGCGCTCAGTCGAATCTGATCAGCAGTTTGCCTTTGAACTCCTAAATCCACTCAAGCGCTATGTAGGTACCGACGCACTGCTGGAGTGGCTGAACCGGGAAGGGGATGCCACCATCAACTTCAACGACTCGATCGAGGTTCGCAACAACCAGATCGCAGCAAGTTCGTCAACGCGAACCTACCAATATATCTCCTCCATTACCCGGCAACAAGATACGCTGGGGAGGGAGCGCACGGAAGTGCAACGAGAGCAGTTGCGCACGGGTTGGTCCATCAGCGTCCATCCGACCATCGGACACGATGTCGTCACGGTCCGGCTCTCGCTGGCGCGACGTTCACTCGTAGAAGAAAGGCCGTTCCAGTTCGGCGAAAGTGTCGGCACGAACTTTGTCACCGACGATCAGGTCCGTGCGATGACCGTGTCCCTTGCAGACGGTGAATCACGCATCATCACCGCGCTGCGAGCGTTCGATGAGCGCAAAGACCGCAGCAAGTTCGCGGGTCTGGTGACCCGTCGTGGTTCAAGCCAGTCGAACACCGAATCGGTGTTATTGATGCGGGTGGAGCTGATCTGATGGCGATCGCGTACGAAGACGGCATTAACGGGCAACCGCTGACGATCACGATCGACGCGGTCGCTTGGGCACAGCCGTCCGCAACGAGCTGGTGGGACCGATGTCGGGCATTGAATCGCCTCCTGGGTAAGTCCACACACCTATTGCACCTACAGGCGACCGACAAAACCGAACATATCTGGTACGCCGGTGTCGCTGGCACCTCGCTAGCCGCAGGGATCGAGCGTATGGCGATTGGGCACGATTCGCTCCGGGAGTCCATCGTGGCGTTCCCGTTGGATACGCGAATCTACGTTGCCAACTTACAAAAAGGACTCGTCCGTGAAGAGTGGGTCCTGTATCCCGACGCACTCGACCGCCATGTGCAAACATGGCGCGCAGAAGGACGCCATTTCACACTACTGACCGGCGGCGGACGGCTTCAACCCAGCTTGCCTAATGCCGTGCAGTTACCGATCGACATCGACACGAACGCGATGATCTTTCGACACGCATCGTTTGCGCTCATTTCGGCAGGCTTATTGCGGTGGCGCGATTGTGTGATCGCGCTCGTCCTTGCTGTGCTCTCCATCGTGGTGTGTTTGGCGTTCGTTTGGTGGGAAGGTACGCAACGTGCGCAACCGCTCCAACGGGTTGCCGCGCTTGTAGCCGAACCTGCCGCACCGGTTCGCCATACAGCCAGTGCAGAACTGGCAGAACTCGCTTTGGTTGTCGCCGAGCATGACGTCGCGTTGTGGCGAACGCATGGAGCGACGGAGCTGAGCTTCGACGCGGATGCAGGGGTGCTTGAGTTGCACACCGCATCCGAAACACTGGTGAAGACCGAAATCGGTCGACGATCGGCAGCGCCGAATACGGTCCCTCTCGAACCCTACACACTTCATTCTTTTCAAGCGCAGTTAGCTGCACATCTTGCGTCGCCGACGTGGACCTTCACGTTCGGTGATCCGTATCCACTCGGTCTCGGTTCCGAGCTCGAACAGCACGTCACGATTTCGATAACGCAAGAAGACGCATCGAGCGACGTTTCGGTCGCGGCAGCGCTTGTCAACCTCAGCGAACGTCTCGTCCGCTTACCGATCACGCTATACAGAGCAGACTGCAAGGTCACCGAAGGCAACGTTTCCGCGTGTGAGTTGAGCTTCGCGATCAGGGGCTTAAGCGAATGACACAGGTCATTTGTGCCGTTTGCCTCTTGATCGCGGCGACCTCCACGGCATCCGACGGCGGCGTTACTGCCACAGGCGAACCGCAGTCGTTTGACTTCGAACGCGCATTTGACGAGGCGATTGCCGAAACGGGTCCACAAGCCTCGGACTTCAGTTCTTCACTCACCAGTCCATCGGATGAACCTACCGATGAGCAGGATGAAGTGAGTGCATCCCCGGAAACCGAATCCGTCCTCGACACAACCGACACCTCCGGCTCTATAGAGGTGGAAGAGAACGGTCCAGGGGTAGATCCCGATACAGATACATCGTCTTCGATCGACGACGTTGAGCCGATCACGCTCGACGAACTATTAAGGCAGATTCGCGAGACGCCGCATCTACAGCGGGAGGCTTTGCTGACTCGACTCGCGGAACGACGACGTCTCGCCATCGCTTTACGAACCACACTAGAAGCGGCGGAGCACGTCGCCAAGTTCGGCGAAGCCGGTGCGGAGCTGTTACAGGACGCGTCGCTCGACGAGGTCGTTGCGACCATGATCAAAGCTCAGGAACAGGCGGCGCACGAAACCGCGCAACCGGCGGTTGCGGTGGCGTCTCCCACTCACTCGGACACAAAGACCTCCTCTGCCGCTTCGCCGGAAGAAGTGGATGCGGAGAAAGTGGACGGATTTGACGCGTGGCGACTCGTGTACATCGTGCGCGATGCTCGCGGTCAGAAGGTCGGGTGGCGTCATCTCGAGAGCGAAGAACGGGCGGTCACGTACGTGGGCGAACACTGGCAGATCGGCGCAGACACCATCAAGATAGAGTCTGTCTCGTCCAATCGGAGCGGCAACTATCTGGTCATTGAAGTCAACGGAGAACGGCGTGAACTCCATCTTTTCTAGACGCCGCGTCGCACCGTTACTTCGAGACGAAACACGTCACGAACCGACATCGGCGTGGGAAAAAATCACCGAAGAGTGCACCGAGCTCGACTGTAGGGAGAAGGCGGTCGGCTCGGTCCTCGCCGACGACGGACAAATACCAAACGCAGAAGATGATCTGGACATCGACTTCAGCATGCTCGTCGATGCGTGCGCACAGCATTCAAGCATCGCGGCAGCGCTGGCGTCGATGCAGACGCTCAAGGTGTTCGTCACCAAGGACGGCGTGGTCTATCACGTCGAAGATCCAGCCCGCGTCCGTGCTCTAGAGCAACTTCTCGACCTCGTTCGGCAAGAACTCGGACGCGCGATCGCGAAACCCATATCGCTCATGACGTACAGCAAGCTGCGAAGTCAGGCCGTGCGTTCACACCACGAATCGGTATCGCACAACGACCTGGTCGAGATGGTGCTGCATGACGCGATCAGCCGGAAGTCAAGCGATGTCTACATCGCCATCCACACCGACCGTACACAGATCCATTTCCGCACCCATGGTGTGAGGTATTTGCATTCCGAAATCTCTCGTACCGACGGGCATGAAATGGCGCGGGCGCTATGGTCGCTCGCACGATCCGGACAGTACGAAGAAAACGGAACGACCGATACGGCGTTTGGTTTTGGTGGCTTCCGCGTGCGCGCGAATTCGATGCGCGACGTTCGAGGCAACTCCATCGTATTGCGATTACGCGATCCAGGGTTTATCCCACCCCTCGAAGAACTTGGTTACAGCGAAGTTCAGCAACAACAAATCGACGAACTCCAGTGGAGCGCGGGCGGACTTGCCGTGATTTCAGGTGAGACCAATTCCGGTAAGTCAACGACGCTGACGTCCCTGATGGCAGGGATGCCGGCCACCGAGATGATCATCGAGATCGCTGATCCGATTGAAATCGAGTTCGATCACGTGACCCACGTGGAGTTCGACCACTATGCCGAAGCGGCTGAGAGTCGCTTCCGCAGCATCCTCGGCGGTCTGGTCCGACAGAATCCAGACACCCTCTTTATAGGGGAAGTAAGAGACCTCCAGTCCGCAACGGCAGCGATCGACATGTCGCTACAGGGAAAGCGGGTATGGGGAACCGTTCACTCCCATTCGTGCCTGACCACGATCGCGCGCCTTGAACACCTCGGCATCGAGGTGAATCTCCTGGCGCAGCCAGGATTTCTGAACGGTGTCATCAACCAAAGTCTGGTACCCATCGTCTGCGAGCAATGCTGCACGACACAACTCGATGACCACGACCTCACCAGCCGACTGCGGCAGAAATACCAGTCGGATCAACTGCGGTTTCATAACCCGGACGGGTGCAGTGTCTGTATCCGCGGTATCAGCGGGCAGACGGTGGTCGCTGAAATCATGACCTTTTCCCGCGACGCCGCTCATCCTGCGAGGCAGTTCATCCGTGATCACGACCTCGCGGGCTTAGCGGCCTGTATGCGCGAGGAAGGCATGTTGAGCAAAGCCGCCCATGCCATCACGAAGATCCGACAAGGCCAACTCGATCCGGTCTTGACCGAGGAAGTCATTGGTCGAATCGGTACCAGAGACGCCCTGCCGGATGACATCGTCGCACTGACGACATCCTCACCATCAAGGAGTGACTAGAGTGGCATTGACTAGGACCGTACGCGACTGGTGGCGCAGCCACATTGAGATGGACGCGACCACCCGCACGATGTTCTACAAGATCCTGGCCGCGCAGACGCGTGGCGGTGTCCGATTGCTCACGATCTGCCAGATGCTCAAAGACAAGAAGCAACTCAACGTTGGCGTCAAGCGACTCGCGAAAGCAGGCGCCGAAGCAGCGCAAGCAGGTCGTCTCGCGAGCGACGGATTTGCCGAAAGCGGCTATCTGCCTGCCACCGACACTGGTATCTTGCGAGTCGCCGAACAGAACAACACGTTGCCGGACGCTCTGGCAGAACTCACGAACGAAGAACGTCAGGCACGGAGTTTCTTCAGCGGGGTGTTTAAACCTGCGGCGTTTCAGCTGGTGCCCGCGACCGTCGCAGTCGGCATGGTCACAGCAAGTCCCAAACTACTGACTGACATCGTGCAGGACGAAGCCGCGCGCGAAGCGATGCCCCTCCACTTGGTTGCGACGTTGCTACAGACATTCGGACCGACCGTCGGGATCGTCATCGTGCTGTTCGCTGGATTCTGCTGGTGGGGACGATCGCGACTCACCGAACGGCGCTGGCTCTTAACCATTTTCAGTCGCGACTGGCTCGACCAAGTGGCCATCGCGTACTGTCGCCTCGGTGCATCGATGACGCGCCAAGGCGCCACTCATCTACAGACCCTGCAAGCGTTTTCGGATGCGTACCGATCGTCGTACGTCCACGCCATGACCCCAAAGGCGACACGGGACGTGATGGACGGTCGTGCGTACGCCGCCAGTCTTGCGGATCGACTCTTACCGGTAGATATCGCCGAACTGCTCGAAGCGCTGGTACCCGGCGAAGACCGGGAACGTTATCCCAACGCGTTCGAAACCCTTGCAGCCATGCAGGAAGCGCAATTAGCCAATCACTACGCCGTGCGTGCGCGTGGTCTGAAGTTCGTCTTCATGGCGACCGCCGCCGGTTTTCTCGTCCTCATGTTTCACGGTTTGTTCAACGCCGCACAGACCGTTGCGTCTCAAGTCGGCGTTTTCTAACCCTAAACATTGGAGTACTTTATGGATTCTGCATCCAAATCTTGCCGCGCAGTGGTCGCGGCGGCTCGTCAGCGGGGTTACTCGCTGCTCGAGATGAGTCTCGCCATCGGTGCAATCGCCATCATCGCAGTCATTGCGTTTCTAGCGTTCACCGATACCCAAGACAGCGCGAACCAAACCCGCGCCTTGAGCGAGATCAACGCACTGGGTTCCAGTGCACGTCAGTTCCGCTCGTCGTTCGCACAAGGCGGTCTGTACACGAACTTGACCAACGTGAAGGTTTTAGTCGACAACGGCTATCCAATCGGCGGCATGGCACTCAACGGGAACAACGGCGTGAACATCTACGGTTTGTCCGCGACGATCGCGACGACCGCCGGTGGCGCTGATGCCACGATCGTATACACCACACCGACGCAGGAAGACTGCGTTGCGCTGATGGGTTCGTTTACCGACGATCCAGGTACGACCGCAACCACCGCTGCAGATGAGCACGTTTCAGGCTTCAAGGCTGGTGCCGTTTGTAGTACCGCGGGTGCGTTAACGCTCATCATCGAGTAGACACCACAGCATGTCGGTCTGGTCGGTGACGTTAGCGATCGCCTTGTCCATAGCGCTCAGCGGCATCATCGCCGTGAGCGCATGGGCGATCGACGATGTATTGGATGACCGGCGCGACATGCAGAACGTCCTTAAGGTCGCACTCGCTTATCGCGATCACATGACGGCTTCGCGATGCACGATCCCGGCCACTCCGCTGACCCTGACCGCGGTGCGTAGCGCCTTAGCAAGTGAAGGACTGACGTTTGCGGTAATCGAGGATGAAACCTCCTGGCGGATGTCGTTTGACGGCGGCGACAACCGGCAATCGGCGGTGACCGTATTCAAACTGGATAGCGATTTGAGCATCGAGCGTTCGCATACGTTGACATTGCCGGTCGCTGGTGGCGACCGAAGTCACGAGTTCTTCGACGCGGTGTTCGCTTCGAGGATCTGCCCGTAATGCAGATGTTCAGCGGCATCCTGCTTGCGGCCGTGCTCTTCACGCTGGTCGCCATCGGCGCACAGTGGTGGCGGACGACCGAAGACCTCAACGCATCTCGACGAACGGTCGAAGGGTACCTAACGCTGATTGAAGGGATCTATGCGTTCCGAACGGACAACGTGTCGCGTTGGCCGACCTCGTTCACGCCACTGACCGCGCATCTCCCTAATCTGCACATTGACGGTGTTGATCCAATGAAAGCTGGCGCGAACGGCGAGGGCGGTCGCTATGAAATGGCGATCACCGCGACAGGTCTGACCCTTACCACCGTCGTTGCAGAGGAAGCGCATGCACAGGCGGTGATCCGTGAATTCGGTGCCAACGGCAGCTATGCCACTGCAGCCGACGGCTATGAGATTGAAGTAGCCGTACCGGTACCTGGTGGTATCTCGCTCATGCAGCAGACGCTTCTCACGGACGGCACCAACAAGATGCATCGACCGCTCTGGTTGCAGGATACCGTCTCAGCGGGTAATGCGTGTACCGGCAACGGATTTGGCGTCGACGGCAGCGGTAATCTCATGCGGTGCGATGGCGATGTCTGGCAGACTCACTGAGTCAGTAGCGTGAATCCACGTCAACGAGGCAGTCTGCTGATCGACGCAATGATCGGGCTCGTGATCGTTGCGAGCGTCATCGCGACCCTGCATTACGCCTACCGGATCGCCGATCACTATACGGCGGTCTGGGGGACCGTGGCGGGTTTCGCGCGTATGCACGAGGCAGAACGGTCGTATCGACGCGCAGGACATACTGGCCCGATAGATTTCACGACGATGCAGGTGCTGATGCCTGGCGTCAAGGTGCATTCAGCGACCTCGGCGCATCGGAACGGGGTTGGGCGTCCGTATGAACTTCAGACCATCGACGGTGAACAGGTCCTCACCACACTCGTCGAGAACGAAGCGCAGGCTTCCCATATCGTGCAGAAAATGCCAGGTAAAGCTGCGTACGTCGCAGAATCGGATGGCTTTCGGATTTTCTATCGACCCGCACGCGTGCCGACACTCACGGAATTGATTCAACGACATTCAATGCACGTCAGTGGTCCGCATGGGACGCACCTGAAGGATCGTCTGAACTTTGGTCCCGGTGCGATCGTTACGGTGGGGGATCCATGTCTACCGCCCGACGGCATTCACAGCGGCGGTATTGCGATCGAATCGACCGGACGTCCCGTCACATGCGTCCGCATCGCACCAGGCACTTCGATTCCAGATCGCGAATGGCGTCTGGTCCCGTCTCGATCGTCGCCGCCACCACCACCGCCGCCCGAAGAGACCTGCGGCGACGGCACCCTCGTGACCGACCGGGCGACCGAATGTCAAGATTGTCCCGACGGCACGAACATCCACAACACTGCGACGTGTCCGATTCCGCCCGTGTTTGAGCAATGCGGAGACGGCACCATTGTGGTCGATGCTTCGAGAGAGTGCAAAGACTGTTGGGACGGTACCAACATACCGGTTGCACAGACCTGTCCAACACAGCCCAGCTGCGGCGACGGTACCCTCGTGACCGATCGAGCGACCGAGTGCAAGGACTGTCCTGACGGTTCCAACATCGCGAGGTCGGCATCGTGTCCGGTAGCTTGTCAGTGTGGGGGTTTTGCGCCTACGCCCGCAGACTGTCCCGCCGTCTCACTTAAATCGTGTCCAAGCGGGTGTCCGAGTGTCTGTCCGTTCGATACCTGCGACACACCGACCCGAACGGGTCCGACATCCTGCAGTTCAGGTTTTAGCCTCATTGAAACTCCGGGCGCGTGTACGATCTCGGCGGATTGCGTCGCCGACGCCTGCCCGTGCGGCGAGACGCGAAAATCCGACGGCACCTGTCCAAGCGTCGACAAATCCGAGATGGGCGCGACTTCTTGCCCCTCCACCTACGATCGTGTGAAGGTTTCAGAGACTGCTTGTACGGTCACGCACGAATGCCAGCAGACGTGTCCATGTGGCGGTGGTACCGTAACGCATCCAACCACCTGTCCAGCCGTGACCAAGACTGAGTTCGGTCCGACATCGTGTCCAAGCGGCTACGATCGCCATAAGATCGCGGAAACCGAATGCTCGATCACCTACGCCTGTCAGGCAGATTGTGCTTGTGGTAACGGCACGGTCACGTATCCCGATCTATGTCCAAGGGTCGTCAAAGACGAACTCGGACCTGCGACGTGTCCGGCTGATTACGTGCGGATTGTGCAATCTTCGACCGAATGCGATATCACGTACGCGTGTGAGCGCAACTGTCCCTGCGAGGGTGGTTGGGTCACCCATCCCGCGACTTGCCCTGCGATCGTGAAAGACGAGAGTGGACCCGCCAGCTGTCCGGCTGGCTACACGCGTACGAAGATCGCTGAGACCCAATGTGCCAATATCTACGCGTGTCAAAAAGCGTGTCCCTGCGACGGTCCGTTGGTAACTCATCCGAACGATTGTCCACCGGTTGCAAAGACCGAGCTCGGCGAGACCTCATGCGCCGCTGGTTGCAACCTCGTCACGACCGCGGAGACGCAATGCACGATCACGCGTTCGTGTCAGAAGACGTGCTGGAACGACGAGGTCAAGCTGTGTGCGGAGGAATGTCCGGCCAAACCCGTCAGTTGCGCCAATGGGAACGCGTATCCGAATTGTTGCTGTCCCACGATGACGCCGATCGTTGACGAGTACGCGGATAGGATCGAGTGGAGGTGTCCGCCGAAGCCAAGAGTTGGTTTTCCCGAAGATCAAATCCCGGGTCCTCACTGGACAGTCGTGGTCATTGAGCACGAGTGCTACTACGAAGCGATACCGGTGTGTACGGGTTCAATCGGCGCTTGCTTTGGTCCAGGGAACTACTGTTCTAATCCGATTCAGGTGTGGTACGGTGGCGGTTCAATCTGCACGGGACCAAATCAAGAGTGCGGGAACGGTCCTACAGGCTACATCTGCGAGGACGAAGGCGGTATTGGTCCCTAGGCCTTACTATGAACGGATCTCGTTCTGCGTTACCATGGGAAGTTCTCGGTAACATCTGCTTGGAGCATCATCAATCGATCCGAGTGTCTCTGCATTTCGATTTCCCACCGACACGTGAACTTATCAAGATGTCCTGTGCGTGATCTCTTACACTGGACCCCTAATTTCTCGCTATCGTAGCGATCGCGATAGTTCGCGACGGTCGTAGCAACGAGCTGTTTTTGCGGGTCCGGAACTTCACTCAGCATTTGATTGAAGATATTTCGGTACTGTGGGCGCGTCTCGCCCTGCGAAGCGACACCAAGCCATCCTAGTGCCTTGAGATTGCTTTTCTGCTGACCGCCAAGTCCGTGAAGGTAGATAAAACCCACGCGTGCTTGAGCATCTTTGAAACCTAGCCTCGCAAGCTGAAGCAACTTCGGAAATGCTTCCTCGTATTTACCGATCTTAAAGCTCCTCGCAGCGCTCTGCTTCCGTTGATAGATTGCTTCCATCTCGTGGATTGCCATGGACTCGGGTTTGATACGCACACCCTCGACGTATACCTCTTCGATATCGTCGATATCGTAGCTCCGTTCGGAACTTGACACTGTTAGCGTATTGTTTGGAGTCTCCGCAGCATCGCTTTGTGTACTGACACTCATCACCAAGACCGTCGCGGTCGCGACGCCTAGATATCTCAGAACTTTATTCAACATCTTTTCATCCTTATTGATTACCACCCAACGCGACGATTCGCACTGAGCCTGAAGTTCATAGAATCGGAATTGTGATTCCATCCTTCAAATATAGGGTCATCTGGTAAATTATCAAGTTTATAGTGTACATATATCTAGTTTTTACGCTGGAGATCAAGCGTTTATCTAGCGGTTGGCGAAGAAAACGACCCAGACATAACTTAAAGCTGAGATGACTGACCATCTCTTGGTGGCGAAAGACTAATGTACGCGCAGTCTACGCCGGTACTGTTAGATCACTATCGACGGTAGTTGAAAATAAAGGTCGGCATGATTGAGTTGCCGGTGCTATAGTCGCGTGACGCTAAATTCAACACGCGGGTCATTCTGTGGTATCGCCGCTCGGAGAAGGTATTGGTGTCGACCATGTCGGACAGGATGTGTGGACACTCCAAGCACTTGAGCGTGATGGCGATATGTGCTTGAATGCGACTCGGATTTCTGTGATAGAAGGGTCATACTTGCGGATCGTGCTCGGTGATCCGAAACGCGGCTTCGTCAGACGCAATTTGCTTCATGCATAGCCTACAAGCGACATAAGGTCATGTGGGCATCTCACGGCGCGAAAATGATTGTTACGAATCGTTGCTTCCCTGATTCATAGGTGCACTAAGAGTCTTTTGTAGGAGACGAAAAACCGGAGGAAAGAACCACTTTAACTGGGAACCCTTCGTAAGTTCCGCCCCAATCGTTGAGCAATATCTGCGCGGCCTCTACACCCTCTTCGATAACGTAGACTCGAATCTCCGAGTTTTCGCCGAGACCGACGCCTACAAACCCGACGGTTGAACGAAGCTCCTGTCCGAGCTTTCGCTTTGCTTCTATGATCGACACTATTTTCTGACAATTGTCGCACTAAAAAACTCAATACAAAATCGATCGGGTTTGCAACAGAAGTGGTGCCGAAAAATGAGACAGTTTTATCGATTCGTTTAAGATGTGTGAGACCCGTGATGTTTGATACAACGGGAGAAACACATGATCAGCAAGCGAAGTCGCCGGCGGTTCACGCCAGCGTTCAAGTTTCAGGTGGCATTGGAGGCGGTGAAAGGCGAACAGACGCTCGCGGAACTGTCGTCACGGTTTGAGATTCAGGCCTCGCAGATTCAATACTGGAAGAAGCAGTTGCTCGAGGACGGCGCGTCGGTGTTCGAGCGTCGTGGCAAGGCGAAGGAGCCTGACGCGACCGCAGACCCGGATGCCTTGCACCGCAAGATCGGGGAACTGACGATGGCGCGGGACTTTCTGCAGGAAAAGCTGTCGCCCTGGATCGATCCGAACGACAAGCGATGATCGATGCGACGGCACCGTTGTCGATCACGCACCAGTGTGCGCTGCTCGCGATCTCGCGAGCCTCGTACTATCGTTCCAGGGCGCCGTGGGATGTGGACGTCATGTTGAAACAGACCTTGACGTCGCTCTATGAACGGCATCCCTATTACGGCAGTCGGCGTCTGCAGCTGGCGTTGGCGGACGCAGGCTGGGCGGTGGGCATCCGCCGGATCCGGCGACTGATGCGGGAGCTGGTCTTGTCGCCACTGCATCCACAACCTCGCACGAGTGTGCCAAACAAGGCCCATAAGACGTACCCATACCTGCTTCGTGGACACGCCATCGACGCATCGAACGACGTCTGGGTGGCAGATATCGCGTGCATTCCAATTGCGCGAGGTCACGTCTACGTGGTAGCGATCATGGACTGAAACACCCGTCGGATCCTCGCATGGCGGTTAGCCATTACGCTGGACGCTGGTTTCCGCGCGGACGCCTTGCAGGACGCGTTACAGCGCTTCGTTAGGCCGACCATGTTCAACACCGATCAGGGATCGCAGTTCACGAGCGAGGCGTTTCTGAACGTGCTGCGAAATCGGCGCATTCAGATCAGCATGGACGGTCAAGGGCGCTGGCGCGATAACGTCATGATCGAACGACTATGGCGGTCATTGAAATACGAATGCGTGTTGCTC